>JAYEJF010000001.1:0-112183 GCA_034660455.1 Campylobacterota bacterium
AATGGATAAAGACTTATACCTTTCCACCACTCAGTACTATAAAGATTTGTTATTAAGAGCATACTTATCACCAAAATAGATTTCATTGAACCACCTTAATTATTCAAGCTAAACTCTACAATTTAATGCATTAATCAAACCTTACACATGATAAATTGTATCAGAATTTTCCACGCCAAACCTATATGTCGTATGCCAAAACAGATTTTATACCCTCGCCGTCAAGGAGTCTAATAAGGTTCGTTGAAGCACGTTCACCTGTAGATGCTCCCATCGTCACTACAAACTGCTGATCTACACTAATACGGTTCTCATCTAATACTTTTCTAACAAAGTCATATAAAAGACGTGTAGGATTTTTCCTATGCTCCATCACAAACAGAGGTCTTACTCCCCAAACTACATTTAAACGGCGATGCGTTTTAAGGGAATGAGACACTGCATAAATGTTCTGCTTTGGTCTATATTTAGAGAGTGTTAGTGCACTATAACCGGAATTTGTAAATGTCACTAAAGACTCCTCATCCAAATGTTTGGCCAACTCCACTGCAGACTTTGAAACTGCGTCAGAACTATTTTCAGGCTTATACTCCTTGCTGTAAGGGTAATCAAGTTCCACATCTTTGATCGTGTCATGCAGTACTTCAACCGCTTGTACAGGAAATTTACCTATGGTTGTCTCATCACTTAGCATTACTGCATCCGTACCATCATATACCGCATTTGCAATATCGCTAACCTCTGCACGTGTAGGAAAAGGGTTATCTTTCATCGATGTAAGCATCTGTGTTGCAGTAATCGATGGTTTATTCATCTCATTGGCAACAGCAATGATATGTTTTTGAATACGAGGAAGTTTCGTCACACCGAACTCTGCACCCAAATCTCCACGTGCAACCATCACACCATCGGAGACTTCAAGTATCTCTTCAAGGTTTTCTATGGCATTACCAGTCTCTATTTTAGAGACAATAAAAGGATTAAAATCATTCATCTGCATAATGCGCTTGGCTTTTAAAATATCCTTTTTAGTCTGAACAAAAGAGAGTGCAACAATATCAATATCATGCTTCGATCCAAATGCAATATCTGCTTCATCCTTTTGGGTGATTGCAGAGATACCTAAATTTGTTTTAGGGAAATTCACACCTTTTTTAGAAGTGAGCTCACCGTTATTAAGCAGTTTGAGCTGTAAACGGTCATCTTGTTTATCGACAACAACGGTCTTAAGCGTACCATCTGCAAAAAATACCTCTTCACCGATATTCACCATATCTATAATAAGCGGATAGCTAAGGGCTAACACCTTTTCATCGCTTTCATCTTCTCGCTTAGCCAAAGTAAGGAAATCACCTTTTTTTAACTCAAGTACCCCATCAATCTTTCCAATACGTACCTTGGGTCCTGAGATATCTTGTAAAATGGCTACTTCTCTCTCTAATTCCAAAGAAGCCTCGCGTATGATAGCGATGTTCTTTGCATGTGTCTCATAGTCACCATGAGAGAAGTTGAGACGAAAAACATTTACGCCTCTTTGTATCAATGTTTTTATCATCTCCAGATCAGAGGTAGATGGCCCTAACGTAATGACAATTTTAGTCTTTCTCATAATTTAAACCTTCATAATATAGTCTATAAATAATAACGAAGAAATATAACATTTTGGAAAAATAGTTGATGAAATATGAGGCAAAAATGATAAAGTATAAAAAGCAGAAAGAGTGTTTATTGTTATCATATGAAATCTACACGCGTCTAAAATAGACTAATGTAAACAATATATGTATTCCCTAAAGGGAATACAAACAATTACCACTGTCTGATAATTCTATGACACGCAAGACATCTACTTAATGTTTTATCAAATGCTGCTCTTGCTGCATCATTTTTACCTTCTGAGAAATTTTTTGCAATTTCATCTGCTGCATTACGTATTGCAGTGGCTTCATTCTGTGCATATGCCTGAGGATTAAAATCTTTCTCTTTAGACTCAATAATAAAAGAGTCAATATTGCTAAGCTTATGCTTAAGGTTATTTGTCCCACGCTTCACCATGTTCGCATTATTACGTAAAAATCCTCTTTCAATCAATCCCATAGCAGACTCTAGTCCACGCATCGTTTGTACATGTTCCGGATTACTTTTCATTTCTGAAAATGCAAAACTACTCACCAACAAACACCCCAATAAAACTTTTTTCATTACTCGCTCCTAATATAATTTATTACCAATATATATTATAAAAGTTAATGAATTAATTTTAGCTTATTGATCAATGTTATTCATTATGAGGATTCAATTCCCTACACCGAATAATAACTAGCCCTACTATGGTGCACCACCAATGCAGTCGTACTCTGCTCAGGATGTATCTGGAAGGTCTCAGAGAGTTCTATCCCAAACTCTTCGGGTTTAAGCAGGTCAAAGATAAGACGACTCTGCTCCAAATCCGGGCAGGCAGGATACCCGAATGAATACCTTGCACCCTGGTAACGGTTCATACGTACATCACGCAAAGATGACCCTTCATTCTGAGCAATATTCAAATCTAAACGTATCTGTTTATGTGCTACTTCTGCTAAGGCTTCCGCAAGCTCTACAGAGAAGCCATGTACCATATTATATTCAAGATACTTTCCTGCATCGTAAAGTTCTTTCTCATACGCTGAGAACTTCGCCCCTGCACTCACACAGGTAAGTGGTATGACGTCATGTCTCTCATGATGAAAAAAATCAGAGAGTGCTCGGTGAGGTTTACGCCCTTGTCTTGGGAAGGAGAAGGTTCCTATAGCATTTCCTATCACTTTATCTAAGGGTTCACAGTTCGCATTTGCATCCACATTCCACCCCTGCGTTTCATCAAAGAGGTACAGCTCTTGGTCCGCGCTTCTACAGGGGTAATACCCATAGATGATAGTGGGTTCAAAAAGGTCTTTTTCTATAAACTCACGCTTAAGACGTTCATAGGCTGGATACACCGTTTTATCTAACAGTTTTTGGTACGCCTCTTTATCCATGCCTTTAGATTTATACCCCCAATGAAACTTAATCACAGTACGCTGATTGACCCAATTAAAGAGCATTTCCAAATCAAGATTGTCTTTTTGCAGTACACGTCTACCCCAAAATGGTGGTGTAGGTACCAAAACTGGTTCAGGCATCTTTATCTGCTCAAACGGAGGGATGATTATCTCTTTTTTGACTTTCTCTTCACGTTCTACCATGTCTCCGGCTAAACGTGTGTCAAGACCCACACTTGAATCTTCATTGTATTTTTCAATTCTAGACATCGCAATCACCCCATCAAAAGCATCACGACAGTAAAAGATAGGCCCTTTGTAAATAGGTCTGCAAAAATCATCTACAAAAGAGCGTGTCAAGGCTGCACCACCCAAGAGTACGGGAATAGTCATGCCCATCTCTGCCATCGTCTCCAAGTTATCTTTCATGACAGCCGTGGACTTTACAAGCAGTCCAGACATCCCTATTGCCTGTATGGATTGCTCTCCTACAACGTCCAAATACTCTTGCAAGTCTGTTTTTATTCCTACATTGACTACTTTAAAACCATTATTTGAGAGGATGATATCCACAAGGTTTTTACCCACATCATGTACATCCCCTTTGACTGTACCAATTACCAGTGTGGTATCTGTCTCTTTTTCCTGTTTGGTGAGGTGAGGATTGAGGTAGTCCACCGTGGTCTTCATTGTCTCTGCACTTTGAAGGACAAAAGGCAACTGCATCTGTCCCGAACCAAAGAGTTCTCCCACAACTTTCATTGCATCGATAAGGATTTCATTGACAATCACATCCGGATGGATCTCATGACGTGCCTCTTCAACGAGAGGAAGCATACGTTCTTTATCTCCATCCATGAGGAGTTTTGCAATTTTCTCTTCATTAGACATCGCCAAGTATGCCTCATCATCCCCCTCATCTTCTATATTCACATCTGAGAAGTGTTCTATAAACTTAAAAAGTGAGTTCTCATCAGGATTAAAGAGTAACTCTTCACAGATTTCACGGTCGGCATCACTCATTTTTGCCAATGGTATAATGTGTTTTACATTAATAATCACCGTCGTTAACCCTGCTTTGAGACAATGATGCAAAAAGACGGAGTTCAAGTAACGTCTGGCATTTACATCTAGTCCAAATGAAATGTTGGAAAGTCCCAGTGTAGAACCCACTTCAGGGTGACGAATGTGCAATTCTCGTATCGCTTCGAGTGTCTGAATTGCTGCATCACGGTACTCTAAGTCTCCTGAACCCACGGTAAAGGTCAGTGTATCAAATATGAGGTTTCTAGGGTCAATCCCGTGACCATTCACTGCCATATCATACATACGTTCTGCTTGGGATACTTTATCTTCTTTGGTCTTTGCCATACCTACTTCATCAATAGTCAAACATACCAATGCACAGCCATACTTTTTTGCCAGTTTACAGATAGCATGAAATTTCTCTTCACCATCTTCAAGGTTCACAGAGTTGATAATCGGCTTGCCACCAATACATTTTAACCCCTCTTCCATCGTATGTACACGTGTTGCATCAGGCATGAGTGGCAATGGAATCTTTTGATTATATAACTCCATAATCGCTTTCATATCTTTAGCTCCCTCACGTCCTGCAAACTCAACATTCACATCCAAACAGTGTGCACCATCACGTACCTGTGCTTGACCTACGGTTAAGGTACCTTCATAATCAGAAGCAATAATTAACTCTCTAAAGGCTTTTGAACCTGTAGAGTTAGAACGCTCACCAATGAGTAGTGGAGCCGGCTCTTGAAAAAGTTCTGTTGTATTAAAAAGCGAGGCAATACTTGGGGCTATAGAACCTGTTGGTTTTTTAGGCTTTATTTTTCCTACCGCTTTTTGAAGGGCATGTATATGCTGAGGTGTGGTACCACAACATCCACCCAAAAAACCAACCCCATCAAAATGAACAAACTCAAGTTGTTTTTGTGTAAATTCATCAGGACCCATAGGGTAATAGGTGTACCCTCCTCTATTTTGCGGTAATCCTGCATTGGCACTCACAGAGATAGGTCTATGCCATAACTCAGAGAAAGTTTTCAAATGCTTTTTGACTTGATCGGGACCTGTTCCACAGTTAAACCCCAGTGATAAAATATCAAATGGTTCTAAAATAGTCACAATAGTAGTAGCATCTGTACCAATGAGCATCGAACCACTCAGCTCAATAGTCACAGAGACCATAATAGGCAATTTAACCCCTCTGGCTTCATTTGCCGCTTCACATCCGTGTAGTGCTGCTTTAATCTGCAAAGGGTCTTGACAGGTCTCCAACATAAAGATATCACATCCACCGTCTATCAGACCAAGGGCTGTTTGTTTGTATCCTTCAAACATTTCATCGTAGTGAATGTGTCCCAATGAAGGAAGCTTTGTTCCCGGACCAATGGAACCTAACACAAAACGTGGTTTTTCAGGTGTAGAAAACGCGTCACAAACGCTTTTAACAAGCTGCGCACCTTTTTTAGAGAGTTCGTAACAACGTTCACCCATCTCATATTCATCCAATACCCATGGCATGGTTCCAAAAGTATTGGTTTTGATAATATCCGCACCCGCCTTAGCATAAGCATAGTGTACTTTTCGCATAAGCTCCGGTGCAGTGTCATTGAGTAGTTCATTACACCCTTCCTGATCTATACCTTTTGCATCAATCCAAGCTTGAGAAGGAATGTCCAAATTTTGGATCTGTGTACCTGTTGCTCCGTCTATAACAAGTATTCTCTGCTCTAAAAGTGACTTTATGGTTTCCAAACTAGACAAAAATACCCCTTTTTCATAATGTTGTAATTGTAGCGAAGTATGGCAAAAATAGGGTTAAATAACCTATATAAGCTAAAGTATTATGTCGATATAAGCAATAGATTGATACTATGTTGAATAGATATAAAATAAGCTAAACTCACTGTGAAGTGAAGGCAGAAAGCTATGGGTCTCAAGTAGATTGCCAGGTTGCAGAATGTATTTCTACTTTTCTGTTCATAAACTTTTTAAAATTACAATAGATATGGAGAAAAAATGGGTAAAACAATCAAAAACATTATTACAGGTAAAGAAATTACCAAACCTGACCCAATAGATGAAGAAGTACCCTTTGATGGTGGAGTCATGATTACTGAGACGGATACTGCAGGTATTATAACCTATGCAAACCGTAAATTTCGTGACCTGACTGGATATACAAAAGAAGAACTAATAGGTGCACCACACAGTATCAATAGACATCCTGATATGCCAAAAGCAGCATTTAAGGGATTATGGGAGACGATTAAAGGTGGAAATTACTGGGAGGGATTTGTAAAAAATATGACCAGTGAAGGTAAATATTATCTTGTTGTCGTATGGATAAAACCAAAATTGGATGATGATGGTAATATCATCGGTTATATTGCAGGAAGAAAGATTCCCGACCCCGGACTTATGCAAAGAGCATTAGACCAATATAAAGTAATGATGCATGATGAGTAGGGTCATACAAAAAATGGTATGACCTTACAACCCACTACCCTTTTTTCTTATAGACTCTTTTTTAATTATAGACTCTTTTTTGCTTCTTGTAATGCTGTAATCACATCATCAATATTGGCTTTAGGAATATGCACTTTCCAATCTGGTTCTTCGGCGCCTGCTTGTAGCGAAATACCAATACTTGCAACACTTTCACTTTTAGGACCATACGGCTGCGATACGGTTGTAATCGTTATTTTCCCATCTTTAGTACCGCTTAATGTCATCTCATCGATTTTTGTCACTGTTCCACTCATATCATATCCTTTGTATTTGTTTGTGCAAAATAATTATATCACAAATAATTCACTATTTTTTAGTTTTTAGCAACCCTGAAATCTTCGCTTGTAAACGTAACCACATTTTATGGTCAATCGCAGGGAAACCTGCATAGGTTTTACCCCCCTCAAGCGATTTAGTCACACCGCCCTTTCCTGCTATCGTCGCAAATGCACCTACTTTTAAATGTCCTGCAGTAGCACTCTGTCCACCCATCACAACATTTCTTTCCAAAATAGTTGATCCTGCTAGTCCGACTTGTGCAGCACATAAAGCGTGCTCTCCGACATCACAGTTATGGGCTATTTGTATGAGGTTATCAAATTTTGTACCTTTACGTATATACGTCGTTCCAAAGACTGCTCTGTCAATAGCACAATTTGCACCTATTTCAACAGCATCTTCTATCACTACATTTCCATTTTGATAAATTTTTACATGCTCTCCAAGCTTCGTATGCGCAAAACCATAACCATCACACCCGATCACCGTACCACTGTGGATGATACACGCTTCACCAATTTGGGTATGATGATAAAGTGTAACATTGGGGTACAATAGTGTGCCTGATCCTACCCTAACATTGTCACCAATGTAACAACCTGCCATAATGGTTACATTATCTCCAAGAAGCACATTATTTCCAAAACTTACACCTCTATCTATATCACAATTTTCACCCATTTGAGGGTTTTGGGCTTGAGTGACAATCTTATGGGCAAAAAACTTAGAAGCCAGTGCAAGTTTCAAATACGCTTCATCCGTAATAATCGCAATGGAAGTAGAAGGGAGTAAATGGGCATATTTTTCATCTATGAAGACTGCTGCTGCTTTGGTTGTAGCCAACTGTGAAGCATATTTACGCTCTGTAAAAAAACTAAGTTGGGTAGATGTTGCTTCACTTAGCGTATGTATCCCATCTATCTCTATGTCATCACCAGAGAAATCTAACTCTAGTTTCTGCATAATTTGAGAGAGTTTATACGTCATTTAAATCCTTCTATCTCTTAGATACTGCAGCAAAATTATCTTTCAATTGCCACAACACCGCCACGAACAATTTCAAAGGGGTTATAACGCTGTGAAGCTTCAATAAAGTGTTTCACACGTTTAGGTTCATCTGCTACCATCACGATAATCATCTCTTTCCCTACATTGACGACACCCCCATTGTATGCCGCAGCAAGTACGGAAATATCTGCCAAGTTTTCAGCAATAGGGAATTTGGCTAAAACCATCTCTTTTTCAACCATCTCTTCATGTTCAACTACCTTATAGACAGGGATCAATTTATGTAACTGCTTTGTAATCTGCTCCATCACTTTTGCCGATCCGTTTGTGGCAATGGTAATATGCGACATATCACTCTGCGGTATGGGTGCAACAGTCAAGGATTCGATGTTATAGCCTCGTCCGGCAAAAAGTGCTGTGATACGAGCTAAAACTGAACTTTCATTTAACACAACCACAGAGATAACACGTCTTTCATTCATAGAAGTTGCCATTATTTCTCCTTCACTTGTGTCTCTACATTTTGAGGTAACATCATATTAAATAGAGCACCTCCTGATGGAACCATCGGAAGTACATCTTCAAAACGATTTACCGCAACGTTCATAAAACATACTCTATTTTGTGCTATTGCATCTTTAACGGCTGCATCAAACTCCTCTTTGGTTGTGACATCATACCCTATACCGCCACAGGCTTCAGCCAATGCTTTCCAATTGGGTTGAAATGTCAAATCTGTCTCTGAGTAACGTTTTTCATAAAAAAATGTCTGCCACTGTCTTACCATACCTAAAAAATGATTATTGAGTATAAGGTTAATAACTGGTATCTTATATTCAGCTGCAGTCACCAACTCCTGCATATTCATCAATATCGACCCATCACCTGTAACGTTAATAACGGTTTTCTCAGGAAATGCTTTTTTTGCACCCAATGCTGCAGGAAAACCAAACCCCATAGTCCCTAGACCACCGGAATTAATCCATTGTCTAGGTCTATCAAAAGGATAATGTTGAGCTGCCCACATCTGATGCTGTCCAACATCCGATGTGATGATAGCATCTTCACCTACTAATTGACCAATACGTTCAATGGCCCATTGTGGCTTTATCACCTCATCGGAATCTACATAAGATTGGGGATGAAGTGCATCATAACGCTTCAAAATATTTCTCCATGCTTCATATCTGTCTGGATTCACACCATCAAGCTGTGGTATCATCGCATCTAAGACTTCCGTAATATCTCCAACAATAGGGTAATCCACATCAACAAGCTTACCAATATTTGAAGCATCAATATCCACATGTATAATATCTGCGTATTTTGCAAATTCAGATAACTTACCAGTAACCCTATCATCAAATCTTGCACCTAGCGAGATAACAAGATCTGTTTCAGACATTGCCATATTTGAAGCATAGTTACCATGCATACCAAGCATTCCCAAAAGTAATGGGTTCTGTGCACCCAGTACACCTCTTGCCATCAATGTTTCAACCGCAGGTATCTGCGTTTTCTCTGCTAGTTCACGTACCAGATCACTTGCATTTGAGAGAACAACCCCACCGCCGATATAGAGTAAGGGTTTTTTAGCAGACTTAATCGCTTCAACCGCTTTTTCCACCTGTCTCTTATTGCCGATATACGTAGGTTTATAGGTAGGTATATTCACCGAATCAGGATAACTAAACTCACCGATATCTACAGTAATATCTTTAGGGATATCTACAAGTATCGGTCCGGGTCTACCAGAACGTGCAAGATAAAATGCTTCTTTAAGAATACGCGGAAGTTCTTCAAGTGAACGTACTAAAAAATTATGCTTTGTACATGGTCTAGAGATACCCACAGCATCGATTTCCTGAAAACCATCTGTCCCAATCAGGGATGAAGGAACCTGTCCTGAAATGACCACCAAGGGGATGGAATCCATATATGCTGTTGCCAACCCGGTGACGGCATTGGTAAATCCAGGTCCTGATGTAACCATAGCCACACCAACATCACCTGTTGCTCTCGCATATCCATCTGCGGCATGCACAGATGCTTGTTCGTGACGGTTCAAAATATGTTCAAATCCATCTTGCTTAAATATTTCATCATAAACGTGCATGATCGCACCGCCGGGGTAACCAAATACGGTTTTAACACCTTCGGCAATGATTGCTTCACACACCATTTGTGCACCAGACATTTGTCCCATTACACACTCCATTGTAGTTTTTTTTGATTATAGCGTAAAAAGGTTATAGTTTAAAGATTTCAGTTATGACAGTAATCTAAAGCAACACCTTCACGTAAACCATCATCTATTACTACACAAGTATCGAATTTTAATAGCGTATATAAGTGTCTATAGATCAGTATACCAGCAGCGATGAGATCTGATCGTCCCGTACCTACTGCTATCTCACGTGCTTCAAAAGGCATAGAAAGTAATTTGTGAAGGTAAAAGTCCAACTCCTCTTTTTCTAAAGAGATACCATTAATCTTTTGGGCATCATAGGTTTCATACGTTAATCCAAGTTTCATAGCCGCTACTGTTGTGGGTGTACCCGCAGTGGCGACATACAAATTTGGTTTACTCTTTGTATCAAACATCTCGGTACAAAACGTCTGTATCTCTAGCATCTCATCATGAAGTGCTTTTTCAATCTTCTCTAACGTTTCATAGGTTTGAGCAATCGTCACAATCCCCACAGGAAAACTCTTGCTAATACTCTCACCTTTATAATGAAAAATAAGCTCTGTAGAGCCACCACCAATATCTACAAGCACAAAAGTGTCTGAAGCGAAGTGTTGTAGTTTTACAAGTCTGTTTTTCACGGCAAGAAGTGTTAACCTTGCTTCCTCATCTCCACTAATAATATTAAAAACAATCCCTGTCTCTTTTTGTATCTGTCTCAATACTTCAACGGAGTTTGAAGCCCTTCTTACAGCTTCTGTTGTAACGGCGTTAACAGGATGATCAGTGAAATCTATCTGCTCTTTCGCCTCTTGTATGGCAAAAACTACTCTCTGCACTGCTTCATCATTCACAAATCCATTTTCAGCCAACCCATCAGCCGTTTTCACCACTTTTTCATACTCAAAAAGTGCTTCTTCACTTTCACAGTCATACGCTAATACCCGTAAGGTATTTGAACCTAGATCAATCGCTATCATTAATGCTCTTCTCTAAAAGAAAAACCACCCTCTTTTAGCTTCACGCGTATCTCTTCTTGATGCTCCACACCTTTGGTTTCTAAAGAGACGGAGACATGGGCATCTCCGAACTCCAGATCTATAGAGGTTCTGTCATAACCTATCTGTACTATATTTGCACCGATCTGTGTAAGAATCTTCGTAAATGACTGTAGTGCTCCCGGTTTATCCATAAGTGTTACCAGAAGTTTCATCTTGCGTGCAGACTTCATCAACCCTTTTTCAATAATCAATGAGAGCATCGTAACATCAATATTTCCCCCACTTAAAACAACACCCACTTTTGAGCCAGTAGGTAAATCAATCTTCCCGTGTAAAAGTGCAGCGACTCCTACTGCTCCTGCACCCTCTACCAGTACTTTTTGTTTTTCAAGTAAAAATAGAATGGCTGCTGCAATCTCATCTTCACGTACGGTTTCAAAAACATCTACATTATTTATAATATTCTCTAGGGTTACAGGGGAAGTATCACGTACTGCAATACCATCTGCAATGGTTCTAACACTTACTGTATCCAAAGGTTGTTTCGCATCATACGAATTTTTCATAGCCGGTGCCCCCGCAGATGAGATACCGATAACTTGCGCCTTTGGATTTAATGCTTTGCTCGCTACGGACATACCGGAAATCAGTCCTCCTCCTCCGACGGGCACTACGATTGCATCAAGATCATCCTGCTCTTCGAACATTTCGAGTGTCACAGTACCTTGTCCTGCCATCACTTCATCATCTGCAAAAGGGTGTACAAATGTATAATTATTCTCTTTTCCAAATGTCACGGCATACGCATAAGCTTCATCATAATTACTACCGTGGAGTATCACATTCGCCCCAAACTCTTTAACACCGAGTACTTTTGTCAAAGGCGTTGATTCAGGCATTACAATGGTAGCTTCTATATTAAAATGTTTTGCCGAAAAAGCAACGCCTTGTGCATGGTTCCCTGCGGATGCAGCAACAACACCGCCACTCTCGCCTGCTTCAATCAATGCAGCAATTTTATTGAAAGCACCTCTAAGTTTAAATGCTCCCGTACGCTGGAGATTCTCTTTTTTCAGATATATTTCATAACCGCTTATTTGGCTCAAAATAGGTGCATAAGAGAAAGGGGTACGATGCGCCACACCTGATATTCTTTCATATGCTTTGTATATACTCTTTAAGTCTAACATTACTCTATCCTAGATATTATATTGCCCGAATTATATCAAAGATTAAGGAAAAGACCATGGAATGTGAACTACCACGTGTTAACTCAAATGCCCAAGAGATGATAAAATACTTTGAAGAAGCAAAAACGATTGTTGTTCTAGGAGCCTCACCTGATGACACGAAAGCCAGTAACCATGTAGCTCACTACCTAAGAGATGTAGGATATAAGATGATACCTGTCTACCCTAAACATGATGAGATCTTAGGTCAAAAAGTCTATAGAAGCCTAGCAGAAATCCCTGAACCTGTAGATATGGTCGTTGTATTTAGAAAACCTGCGGCACTTGACGCTATTGCTGATGCCGTCATTGCAAGAGGTGACGTAAAGACCTATTGGACACAACTAGAACTCATTAACAATGACGCTGCACAACGTGTGAAAGATGCAGGCATCAATGTGGTACAAAATTATTGTGCGATGGTTGAACATAAGGCATTGATGCAATAATCTAAAGTATTTAATTCCTTTTTCAAGTGAACTTAACGACATTAATGTAAGAATTAAGATTAGTTTGTATTGAAAGAGGGATTACAATGATTTCAAACATAATCAAAAGTACCATAGCCGTATTACTACTCACTGCTACTGCTTTTTCTACTGTAAATTATGATAAAACACCACCATTTACCCTGGATAAACTAGAAGCAGTAAAGGTAAAAGGCAAAACAGCATATCAGCCCAAAGAAGCGTATAGCATGTTTGTAAATTATGAACTCGGTATGCACTGTGTCGGTTTTGATATGAGTTACTGTTGTGTGATTCCACCATACAACTCTATCCAGTCTCAGGCCATCAAAGTCGGTAAAGGGAACAGCCTCCCTAAACTTATGACTCCAGATGACAATATAAAAGTTTTTGCCTACACCAAAGACAACTCCTTCTCTGAAGGAAATAAGATGAAATACTGGATGGTATCTAAAGATGCCGATGGTGATGGCCATCTAGACAGCCCAGGAGATAATGTTGCAAACTATGTATGGACACACCTCTTTATCTATAAAGACCTTGAGGGAACACTGCCCATGGGTGTTACTGAAAAAGAGAGGCTTAGAATTGGGCGTCAAATTCAAGTAAAAGTCGATCATGGTCCTACCGGTGCACCCATGACAGGCTATATGTCTTACGCGGCTAAAGATGGTGGTAATATGGTCTTCTCTGATACACTTGTACCTGCAGTAAAAGATGTAAAACTTGTTCTAACTGCATCACACTTATGGGATGCACTTGGACTTCCCTTAACTGCGTTTAATGACAGTACTAGAAAAGGTTCTCTTCGTTCAGTTACAGAGAGAGACTTCCAACCCTTCCAGTACTCTACAGTTGAACTGCATACAGGTACAGGAAAACAGATCAAGCAGCCAGATGGACATGCAGTCTCATACTTTGGTACAAACCCTGTAGATATTCCTAACTGTTACTCTTGTCACTCACGTAAAGGAAAAGCCGCACAGGCAGCCAGAGATCTAGGTCTTACCCAGGCGGATGAAGAGTATGATTACTGGAAAACATACCCTGATACCTCTGAATATATGGCAAGACTCTCTGAAGGTTCTATCAACATTCTTGCCCTTCATGATGCAAACCATAAAACAACATTTCTCTCTGACTATAAAAATGATGCCCCCTCTCAACGTTTGGGTAAAGTAGGGTTTGTCAACTGTACAGATTGTCATGGAGATAACATTTCTGGAAACCTTTTAACACCAAGACCAACAGCTTCAGGGTATAAAACAAAAAGAGCCAAATCACTCTCTGAAGCCATACATGGATTTCATCTTACAACCGTACCCATGCCTGACGCTGCGGGAAGATCACAGGCTTGTCAATCGTGTCATCCCACGCATTTTCAAAACCCCAATATGAATGATGATACAAATCCATTCCGTGTCACAGACATATATGGTCAAGCAAGATTTGCAAAAGGAGACATACGAAATTCTGGCGGTGGCTGCTATGTCAGACGTGATGCACACTCAAATCCTAACGCCAAACCACCCTTTTTTCTCAATGAATATGGTAAATGGCAACTAGAAAATGTCGCGACCAAAGATGAACATAGAAAAGATATTGGTAAATTGAGGGGTCTCTACTGTACAAACTGTCATAGCAAAGTGGCACAAAAGCTTTATGCCTATGATGAATTGACACACGATTCTCTACAAACAGGGAAAACACTTAGAAACAAATCACTTAAAGAGATTATCGATGTCATAGGAGAGGGAGATGAGGAGTGGTTTGCTGAACTTGCTGATCCTAGAACAGATGGTTACAACGAAGTAGTCAGTTTTTATGAAGAGCATCAATCTGCTACATTGGTCAAAAATGTAGGGGAAGATGGTAAGTTAGACCTTAAACCATGGAACCATAAAACAGGAGAAAAGATACCCTACTCTGCTGCCTCAGCGGGTAATGATTGGTGGTTGTCTCCAAGTCAGCCCCATTGTGCAGATTGTCACTTGGCTCCATTTGTAGAACAAGATACAGGGGGTAAATATTTCCCAATCGATCAGCCTAACAAATACTCCCTCTATCGATACTCCAAAGCACATGGCAATCTAGCCTGTCAAACATGTCATGAGTCAACGCATGGTCTCTACTCTACGCGATATGAGGGAGATAAAAATACAGTAGATAAAACCACACACCAACAAGCACTTCAGTACAGCCCTGATGGTGAATATAGTGGTCCAGTCACCTGTTCTGCCTGTCATACGGTGAACAAAAATGGTGTACCCATTCAACTGGCAGGTACGGAGTATGCGCATGACTACTGGGCATCCGTCACATTGGCACACTTTATGAGAGAGGATGATCAAAAACTTTCAGTCAAAGAGCTTATCAAAAAGTACCCCTACTCTCTCTCTACAACAATTGTTAAAAATGGTTGGAAATAATGCCAACCCTCTTGAGTGGCTGAACTTACTTTTTACAAAGAAAAACACCACTCTCTACATGTGCAGTATGAGGAAACTGATCATAAATAGCCGCTTCTTTTACATCGTGTGTTTGGATTAATGTTTCCAAGTCTCTTGCAAGTGTTTCAGGATTACATGAGATATAGATAATATGTTCTATATTCGAGATGAGTGCTATCGTTCCCTCATCCAACCCTGCCCTTGGTGGGTCTACCAATACTGTACTGAAATGATAACTTCCCAAATCTATCTCTTTAAGCCTTGAAAACGTTCTCACTCCATTTAACGCTTCTGTCATCTCTTCAGATGCCAATCTTGCAAATGTAATATTTTCAATACCATTAAGCGCACAATTCTCAAGTGCTGCATGAATGGAACGTTTACTGATCTCTGTAGCCAACACTTTATTAAAATAATGCGACAAAGGCAGTGTAAAGTTTCCAAGCCCGCAATAACTCTCTAAAAAATCACCATACCCCACACTTTTGGCTTGTTTAATCGCCCATTCAATCATTTTAACATTCACGAGTGGATTTGGCTGTGTAAATCCACTCTCATACTGCACATATTGTACCTTTTTACCATCTATCAGTAATGTTTCTGTCACAAATTCATCTGAGAGTATCACTTTTTGTTTACGGCTTCGTCCCATCACTTTACAATTGAGTTTTGACTCAAGAACTTTTGCCTCTTTACTCCAGACATCATCAAGTTTTCTATGGTACAGCATTGTTATCAGACACTCATCCGTGGTTGTTGCAAGAAACTCTACTGCAAAAAGTCGTTGCTTCAATACTTTAGGCGACGCATTGATTTTATCCAGTAATTTCCACATACGTTTTTCAATGGGTTCAATCACCTTGGGACACTCTTCTATATTGATAGCACCCTTTTTTTCAATATTCCCCATCGCATAGTCACATCTCTCACCCTCGTGCCAGATACGAAACTCTGCTCTGGCCCTATAGTGAGACGAGGGGGAGTCAAATATTTCTAACTTTTTTGTATAAAAAGGGGCTAAAAGTGCAGAGACAATTTTCTCTTTCTGTTTTAACTGCTCTTCATAACTTATAGTATAAAGACCGCAAGAGCCACAAGATCCAAAATGTTTACAGTTCAAATTTCATACCTTTAAATTCAATTAGATATAATCACAATTATAATATATCTGTAATTTTACCCAAAAGGTTCAAAATGTCTCTAAGTGTTGTCATACTCGCAGCAGGTCAAGGTACAAGAATGAAATCAACCTTGCCCAAAGTACTTCACCCGATCTCCGGAAAATCAATGCTCTTCCATGCCATCGATGCAGCCAAAGAGGTATCTGATGACATTACGGTTGTGCTCTATCATCAAGCAGCACATATACAAGCCCAAATAGAAGCCTCTTATAAAGGGATACATTTTCACATGCAGGATGCAGAACAGTATCCCGGTACTGGCGGTGCTATGAAAGGTGTTCATACAAAACATTCACGTACACTTATCTTAAATGGAGATATGCCCCTCATTACAAAAGAGTCTCTTCTGGCTCTCACAGAGGGTGATGCAGATATCAATATGTCTGTCATACAACTTGAAGACCCCACAGGATACGGGCGTGTAATCATCGAAAATGAAGCTGTGAGAGAGATTGTGGAACAAAAGGACTGCAATGAGACACAGCTTTTAACGCAAACAGTCAACGCAGGTATCTATGCGGTTAATACTTCCCTTTTAGAAAAGTACATCCCTGCCCTTGATAATCACAATGCACAAGCAGAGTATTATTTAACAGATATCGTAAAAATGGCCGTAGATGAAAGTAAGTCTGTTCATCCTGTCTATGTAGCAGAAGAAGAGTTCAAAGGGGTAAACTCAAAACTTGACCTCGCCCATGCAGAAGAGATACATCAAAGACGTCTCAAAACAGCATGGATGAAAGCCGGGGTGACTATGCGTCTGCCTGAAACGATCTACATCGATTCACATGCCACTTTTGAGGGTGAATGCATGTTAGAAAACGGTGTTACTATTCTAGGTCACTCCAATATCATTGCTTCACACATTAAATCCCATTGTGTGATTGAAGATGCACATATAAAAAATTCTGATGTAGGGCCTATGGGAAGGGTCAGGCCAAACTCCACGTTAATCGATACACATATAGGAAACTTTGTTGAAATCAAAAAATCTACACTGACTGGTGTAAAAGCAGGTCATTTATCTTACATTGGTGATGCAAGTATAGATGAGGGCTCAAATATCGGTGCAGGTGTCATCACTTGTAATTATGACGGGAAAAACAAATATCAGACCACGATCGGTAAAAATGTATTTGTTGGTTCTGATACACAACTTGTAGCCCCTGTCACCATAGCAGATGACGTTTTAATCGCTGCAGGAAGCACTGTGAATAAAGATGTAGAGAAAGGTGCTCTTGCTATTTCAAGGGTTCCAATGAAAATCATTAAAAACTTCTTCTATAAATTTTTTGGAGCAAAATAAGGTGCACATTGATTTAAGCAAGCACTCAATTCTTCTTGGTGTCACAGGCAGTATCTCAGCGTATAAAGCCTGTGACCTTGCACGTCTTTTTGTCAAAGCGGGTGCAGCAGTTCATGTGGTGATGACTCCTTCAGCAGAACGCTTTGTCTCAGCACTGACTTTTGAAGCACTGACACGCAACCCTGTCCTCACTGAGAATTCTGAATCATGGAGTTCAGATCTCAATCACATCGACATCGGCAAAAAATGTGATCTTTGTGTCATAGCCCCCGCCACAGCAAATACCCTCAACAAACTCAGCCAGGGTTTAGCCGATAATATACTCACCCAAACGCTACTTGCGTTTAACAAAAAAGTACTGCTAGCCCCTGCTGCAAATACGCATATGCTTGAAAATCCATTGACTGCCCAGAGTATAGAAACATTAAGTGCCCATCATTACACTATTCTCCAGACGCAAGAGAAAGAGCTTGCCTGTCGTGATGTAGGTAAAGGCGCATTGGCAGAACCTTCTGAAATCTTTTTTGAGACCGCAAAAGCACTTTTGGAAGAGCCATTTTGGAAAGAGAGAGCTGTCATTGTTACGGGTGGCGGCTCAAGAGAGAAGATAGACGAAGTACGATACATCTCTAACTTCTCATCAGGAAAAATGGCAAAGGCCCTTTGTCTCTCACTTTACCTAAAAGGCGCAAAAGTACATTACATCACTTCTATGGGGAGCGATGGATTACCATCTGATATTCATATAGTCAATTTTGAAGAAGCAGATGCGCTTTTAGGATATACGCAGGAAACCATCAATATGGTAAAAAAAGAGAGTAGAAAAAAACCCTATTTATTTATGGTCGCAGCAGTCGCAGACTTTAAAGCTAAATTTCCTAAAAAAGGAAAACTGAAAAAATCATCACTGGGAAAAACATGGGCTATAGAACTCACACAAAACCCTGATATACTCTCAACTCTAGAGAGATCAGATATTAAAACGGTGGCATTCAAAGCTGAAATGGACACGCATGAGGGGCTTAATAATGCTATCAATCTCTTGAAACAAAAACATGTTGATGCTGTGTGTTACAATTTACTTCAAGATGCAAAAAGCTTTGGAGGAGATGAAAATGAAATTACCTTTATTACACAAAGCTCTCAAGTACCCCTTGGTCGTGCAGACAAACTCACCCTCTCAAACAAAATTCTATCCCAAGCCAAAGCATTAACAGATGAGTAATACCCCTATGAAACACTTGGCAATCATTATGGATGGTAATGGAAGATGGGCAACAAACCGTGGTCTCTCCCGTACGAAAGGACATGAAGCAGGTGCCGAAATAATCCGTGAAATCACGACATATTGTGCATCGCATATCAGCATTGAAACCGCTACATTTTATGCTTTCAGTACAGAAAACTGGAAACGTCCCAAATTAGAAGTAGTATTTCTGATGAAATTACTTGAGCGCTACCTTAAAAATGAGCTTGAAACCTATCAGAAACATGGTGTTCGGTTTAAAGTCATTGGGTGTATTCATCACTTTTCAAAATCTTTGCAAAAACGTATTCGAAAAACAGAAGAACTCACACAAAAAAATTCAAACTTGACACAAGTGCTTGCCCTTAATTACGGTGGTCGTTCCGAAATTACCTTTGCTGTAAACCAACTCATCGCTTCAGGAAAAAAATCCGTGACGGAAAAAGAGATATCAAAAGCACTGCAAACCCCCTATACAGATATAGACCTGATGATACGAACCAGTGGAGAGCAACGTCTCTCTAATTTTCTTTTATGGCAGCTTAGCTATGCAGAGTTCACCTTTACACCGACACTTTGGCCCGATTTCACAGCCAAAGAGCTTGATGAGATCATTCTTGATTTTGAACAACGCACAAGACGATTTGGAGGTCTATAATGTCAGAAAACCTAATGCTAGAAATAACACTACTCATCTTTATCTTTGGAACAATGATTGGCTCTTTTTTAAATGTTGTCATCTACCGTATACCCAAAGGAGAAAGCATAGTTTTCCCTTCATCCAAATGCCAGAGTTGTCAAAATTCCTTGAAATGGTGGCATAATATTCCGATTGTCTCCTGGCTCTTACTGAGAGGAAAATGTTATTTTTGCAAAGAAGAAATATCTGCGCAGTATCCTATCGTTGAACTTTTAACAGGTATTATTTTTGTAACACTCTATTTTAAATTGGGACTGGTCTGGTATCTGCCTTTCATTGCTGCTTCTTTTGCTGCCCTACTTGCCCTTGTGATGATTGACTTCAAATATATGGCTGTTCCCGACAATATCAATTTTGCAGCATTGCTCTTTGCCCTTGTTCAACCTGAATTTCTTTGGGCATTAATGTATGGTCTTATCGCTGCGGGGGGTCTCTATCTTGTAGGTCTACTCTCCTCAGTGCTTGCAAGAAAACAGGCAATGGGTGGTGCGGATGTGATCGTAGCCGGAACGATGGGTGCTCTACTTGGATTTCCAAACTTCTTTGTTGCACTCTTTCTCTCTGCACTTTTAGCCATGATACCTGCACTTATTTGGAGAGAAAGAGGTGTCCCTTTTGTCCCTTTTTTAGCCTTGGCGACATTCATCGTCTACCTCTATGATACAAAAGCAACGCAACTTTTGGAAACCCTCATCTATGGTTAATATCAAAGGATATATCTCTTCGAACTTCTCCAAGTCGTTCTTTACGATATTTTTTCCTTTTTTCATCATTATCTCTCTTGTGTTTCTTGTAAGAATTGCAACACTCACTTCACAAATACAAATTACTTTTTCAGAACTTCTACTTCTTTACAGTTACTCAATACCCGAAATATTGTTCTACACGGTACCTCTCTCATTTATTTCAGCGCTCGCAAATGTACTCATAAAACTTTCTCAGGACAATGAACTTATAGCACTCTATGCCTTGGGGCTTAACGCAAAAAAAATCCTGCGAAGCTTGCTGATACTAGGATTTCTTTTTTCTCTTCTTTTAGCAAGTATCTCTCTGCTGGCCATGCCACTAAGCAAACAATTTTACAAATCTTTTAAAGAGAAAAAAATGATAGATGCCCAACTCAACATTGTTGCCGGAAAATTAGGTCAGAAATTCGGAAATTACTATATCTACGTAAAAGAAAAAAAAGAGAATGTCTTTCACAATATTGTCATTTACAATCGTACCGATAAAGCAAGTGAACAGTTCTTTTCATCTCAAACGGGAAAATTAAATCAACATAACGATGTGAGCTCTTTAGAGTTGAATGATGGTTACGGATATACCTATTCGGAAATAAAACTCCAACAAGCACAATATAAAACAATGAAGGTATATGATAGTGCTAAAAAAAAGTCATTTAAATTTGAAGATATTCAAACCTACTGGAGTCATCTAAAAAATGATACTAAATATAGGCAAAAAATGTTATTCTACACGTTTATCAGCTTTATCCCCCTCCTTTCGGTCTATCTTATTGCAGCTTTTACCATGATCAATCCCAGATATCAAAAAAATCACTCTTTTATCGTGATTTTTATCACGAGCCTCCTCCTCTATCTCATTGCCTCATCTTTACGAAAATGGGGTACACCGCTTAATCTTATTTTAATTATGGTATTTATTACGGTTCTTGGTCGATGGCTATTTTCTAAACGTGTAGCAAGATATTTCTAATGGAGATACAATGCGTGTAAAAGCTGTCATCTCCTATGATGGAAGTTATTATCTTGGTTTTCAAAAACAAACATCTACCTCGAAAACCATTACATCATCCATTGAACATGCTTTACAGTCTCTACAAATCAATAACCCGATTACAGGTAGCGGGAGAACCGATGCGGGTGTCCATGCCACAGCCCAAATTATACATTTTGATCTACCTGACTTTTGGACTGACTTAGAAAAATTAAAACATGCATTAAATCGCAAATTACGCCATATATCCTTTAAACATATTTGTGAGGTTAAGCAGGATTTTCATGCACGTTTTGGTGCTAAAAAAAGGGTTTACCGTTATGTATTTAAAACGAAAAAACCTTCTGTGTTTGAACAACAATATATTGCTTACTATCACACATTCAATGCGAGTATACTGCTTGAAGCACTTGCATTATTTGAAGGAAAACATGACTTTAACCTCTTTCATAAAACAGGTTCTCTTACCCACAGCACCGTAAGAGAGATTTATCAAACAGCCTATATCAAACGTAAAGGGTATCATTTTATCTATTTTGAGTCCAATGGTTTTTTACGCTCACAGGTTAGAATGATGGTCGCAATGGCCATGGCATGTGCTAGAGAGGAGATAACACTCACTCAACTCAAACAACAGCTAAAATGTGAAAAAAAACACTACAGCAAACTCGCACCGCCCGAGGGACTCTATCTGGCAAGAGTGTTGTACTGATCTTTATGATGAGTTGATTTAATCTATATTTGGGTATTTTATAGTTTTATAAAAAATTATCTACACTAGACAGGAAATAACCGTTGAAAAAAATTTTACTCTTTACCGCTCTCTCTTGCACCTCTTTTGCAAATAATGCGATGGAAATACTCTACTTAAAAAATGCATGTAACAGCTGTCACGGTATGTATGGGGAAGGGATGGGGGCATCTCCAAGACTGCAAGGCATACCCGAGCATGTATTGCTTAGAAGACTCAAGGATTTACAAAATGGGAAGCCCCGTTCTGCATTTGGCACAGTGATGATATCCTTTGCAAAAGCACTTGATGAAAACCAAACGATACAGATGGCAAAATATCTTTCAACAATGGAGACAAAAGTTGAAGAGCATAGATATGAAATAGAGTATGAACCCGCAGGAGATGGCGGGTCTTAAAAAGAGCTTTTAGTGTGTCTCAATTTCAGGCTGAATCATCTCTTCGGGCATACCTTCCACTTCAAGTGTTTTAACACTCTGCTCTATGGCAGGTACAACTGACTCTTTTACATCGGTTCTTACTGTTTCTACAACACGCTTTACCGCCGCTTCTGCTTTTACTGCAGGGGCTGCAGGAACCGCAGGCTTTGCAGGTATAACGGCAGGAACCGCCGGTATTTTAGGTATCTCTACTACTGGCACTTCAGGGACAACTTTTACTTGTTCCCTCTTTTTTTCCGTATTCTCAACCTCTACCTCAGCTGGACTCTCTTGTATATGCTTAACCTCAGGTATCACTATGACAACAGGTTCTTTGGGTACACTTTTAAGCTTTGGTGCCTCTACAGCCGGAATGGCCTTTGGTGCATCTTTTACCTCTGGTACTTTTATCACTGCAGGTGGCGTTGTAACATTGGTTTTCTTTAACATAGAGCTGACCTCTTCGAGTTCCTCTTTCACGTCAAATAATTCATCATCCAGTGTTTGAACCTGTTCAACATTCATACCATACTTATAGACAAGCTCTCCACCTTCTTGACCTTGTTTAAAGATACCCGCAACAAACACAATAAGTACGATAAGATAGAGAAACCTTAAAATACCGTTACCTGTTACCGAAGAGAGAAACTTGAAAAAAAACAGCACTCCGGAGCCTAACAATAGATATATTCCTAAGTTCTTATGCTCTGCAAGTGCTGTTTTAGCCGCTTCGCCTAATGCAGGATAGGCTTCTTTTCCATCAACCAATCCTGTCAAATATGCTCCAACGGCAGCAATAATCGTTAAAAAGATCAAAAAGAACGAAATACCGCCTATCGCCTTTTTCTTTAGCACAAGATTGATGAGTTCCAATAAAAGAATAACGACAGGCAGAGCAATGATAAAATGATCTACAACAGGGTGTAATAAAACAGGGATATCAAACGGCAATTCGACTTTTGGCAACGTAATAACAGGTAATTCCATAACTTAATCCTTCATAAAATATAAATAATTATAGCACAAATGCATTAAAAGGGTTTAACAACCACCATAATAACAATAAATATCATCAATAAGGTCGGTACTTCATTATAAATTCTTAAATATTTACTGCTTTTATAGTGTGGGTTCTCTATCATAATTTTACGAATAGCGTTCAGTGAAAAGTGATATGCTATCAGAAATGCTAAAATCAGTAGTTTAGCATGCATCCATCCGCCACTCGCAAAAATACCTGAATTCAAATAAAGCATCACCCCACCGGAGAGGATAGTGGCCCACATTGCAGGTGCACCAATATATTTAAACAGTTTGTACTCTTGAATCTCTACAATCTGTGTAAATGCTTTTGTATCGGCATTTTCACGATGATAAATAAAGAGTCGCGGTAAATAAAACAACATCGCCATCCAAGATACAAAACTCATCACATGAAACGCCAAAATCCAACTGTAGTATGCCATCTACTTCTCCAAAATTGTAAAATCTTTAGCGGAATGTACCACCAATTGTAACTTCTTATAATACCCTAGAAGTGCATTGTGTATCTTTAGTTTTGCACCATTGGGTGGCGTAGATTTTTTATTTTTAAAATAGAGTGGGATTTTTCTCTCCTCTACATACAAATGTTTGTTTTTGTATCTGCCCACGATATTTTCAATCACTTCATTTTGCCTGTAGGCCTGGTTATGCGTAAAATCTTTCTGCTTTAAAGTATAGACATGACTATCAACGCTACCTTTTTCTTTCATCACATAGAGATGTGTTAACTCTTTAAGCCCTTGATACTCTTTCATCCCACGTACAAGGAGATCATATTTCTTGCCCTCTTTTAATTGTGAAGCAGAAGCATAAATGTAAATGCCTCTCCCCTCTTTTGTCTGCTTAATCACTGCATCCCCTCTTCTTTTCCACACCACAACTACATCTTTGAGTATGACATCGTGTTCGAGTGATTTTTGCGTATAAAAGTAGGCTATCTTTTTTACTTCCCTCTCTTTTTGTATAGACCTCTCCTCTTTTAAGGAGTGATAGGGCTTTAGATCAAAATAGGCATAGATTGGTAGATGATCGGAGTAACCTTTCCCTCTATGTCTTCCCTTTTTATACTGCCACCTGTTAATATATCCCTGTTTAGTAAAAAGATACCCTTTTTTAAACACTTTAAACGAATTGTTCACATACTCTATACCTTTTTTATCAAACAGAGATGAGGGTAACAGTATATGATCTGCTGTACCTTTTTTACCGTAAAACTTTGTACTCCAGCGCTCCTCTAGCGGCAACTCTTTCCATAATGTATAGTGTACTTTCTCCTCTCCTTTGAGCATAGATGCCTCATCTACCGTCACTCCATCTCTTGCAACGGTCAGAATATCATGAAGTCCTGTTTTACCCTTTGTATCATTAATCCTTTTTTCAAGACCCAAATGGGCATCATACTCTGTATTAAAATCCCCCATGAGGATGTAAGGTTTTGACTTTGGAAAAGTATCCAAACGCTTTTTAAGCACCTTGGCATACTTTAAACGTTTACTTTCATAGCCTTTATAGGCTCTTGACTTCCAATGGTTCACAAATATCCATAAGGGTTGCCCCTTAATCTCCACTTTCACTTCAAGAATATTACGGGTTCCATTACGGATTCCTGGTGAACGACTTACCACTATCTCTTTTGTATCTTTAATGCGAAATCGAGAGAGTAAAGCCACCTGAATGGGTGCATTTTTTTTAGAGGTAATAGCACTGTATCTGTATTTGCATCCTACACGGGAGAGTCGTTTTTGCAGTTGCAACAAAATGTCGGCATTTTCAATCTCCTGCAAGCCTATAATATCCGCATCCAGATCACAAATCACTTCGGCTACATGGTTCAGTTTCACCTCTACCATACCTTGATCCCAGTGATATTTAGCCGTGTACGCTTCATACTCCGTACCTACATACTCTGCATCAAAAAGATTTTCTACATTATAACTGGCCACTTTAAAAGGTTTGGAGAGTAGGAGTAAAGGTAAAAGAAAGAGTAAGAAGTAGCGCAAAAAATATCCTGAAGTTTTATTAAATCTTTTGGATGATGGTTTCAAACTCTTTTGTGATACTCTCTTTATCGCTTACCTCTTTGCACTCAATAATATGAATGAACAGAGTGTCATCTTTCACGTCAAGCGCAAGCGTTCCGGGAGTAAGTGTGATGGAGTTGGCAAGAAGTAGTTTTTTCCAATCACTTTGAAGTTCTGTCTTGACGGCTACTATGGCCGGGTTTAGCTTCATATCGGGAGAGAGTGTTCTTTTTGCTATTTGAAGATTTGAAATAATCAAGTTTTTAATAAGCACTAAAATATAAACGCCAAGATAAAAAGGGTTGATTCTCTCTAGTTTTTCATTTTGAAACACTCTTATATAAAGTAGAGAGACTGCAAAACTAATACCAAGACCGATTAAAAGATTTGAGAGTTCAAAGTTGGCACTTAGTATCATCCATATGAAGAAAAGAAAAACTGTCCAAAAAAGCGTACGCATTATTTATCCTTAGGCATATACAAGAAGTCATCTGCATTTTTAGAGACATTGATATACTCTTCTATGAGTTTAAGACTATCAGGCGGACAAACATCCGTACACAAGGCACACCAGCAACATCTCCCATAATCTATACGAGGTATACACTGCGAAGCGTTTTTAGGGTTATACTCTTTATCTACTTTTACCATGTCGATAGCATCATTCATACAGACATCTTGACAGTTTGCACAGCCGATACAGTCACTTAAATCATTTGTATGAAAACCACGGTATCCACTAACCGTCTCTTTTTTTACAGCAGGGTAAGCAATAGTATTAGGTTTTTGCCAAAAGGCATTAAGGATTTTAAGCGGCGAGAGTGTCCCTTTTACATCAATAGACCATTTCATCATTTACCTTCTCTATTTTCAAATCTACTCTGAGCATTTTGTATCACTTTTTGACATGACTTCATTTTACACCCTCAATCTCTTCTAGTTCACGATGTAACTCTTCTACAAGTTCTTCTTCACTTGGTAGATAAAGTTGATATTTACTAGCTAAAATAGTTTTATTATCTTCTGGTAGTGTATATTTTACAACTGTATCATTTTTATCAGCACAAAGTAAGACACCTATCGTTGGATTTTCAAACTCCTGTTTTTCATTTCTATCATAATAATTTACATACATTTGCAGTTGTCCTACATCTTGGTGCGTAAGTTTATGTGTTTTTATCTCAAATATCACAAAACATTGAAGCAGTCTATTATAAAAAACTAAATCTACAAAAAAATCATCTCCATCTATATGTATTCTTTTTTGTCTTGCTACAAATGAAAAACCATTACCAAGCTCTAGTAAAAAATCTTGTAGATTTGATATGATGGCTTGTTCTAAATCTTTTTCATAGTAACTTGCTTTTTTCTCTAACCCTAAAAATTCCAAAACCATTGGGTCTTTGATAATCTCTTTTACGCTTACTGGAAGCTTCTCATCTTTTGCCACATCTAAAACAGATTTTTTATCATTACTTAACAGTAGTCTTTCAAAAAGTGATGAATTAATTTGTCGTTCAAGTTCTCTACCATTCCAACTATTTTTTATACTTTCATTAATATAAAACTCTCTTTTATCATTGTCATCTATTCTTATTAAAAGTTTATATTGGCTCCAATTCAATTGCGAATGCACTGCGTTCGTATTTGGAAAAGTTCTATAAAATTGTCTCATAAGTTCAAGTTGTCGTATGCTATAACCACTTCCATATATAGGCTCCAAATCAGATGAAAGCGTTTTGATAATCTGCTTACCATAATCAGCTCTATCTTTCCCATCCTGTAGCTCTTCTACAATCCGTTTACCAATATTCCAGTATAAAACAACTCTCTGAGTATCAACTGCCCTTATTGCTGTTTCTTGGGAAATACTTATTAGGTTTTTAATATCTTGTGTTAGAGTTGTTGTATTTTTCAAGTTATTCATGATACTTCCAAAACCTCATCAATTTTTTCAAAACAGCTTTAACCTATCTCTCAATCTCAGGAGGACAAATCCCGAGTGAATTCATTATAAGTGCAACATCACTAAGCTCTGCTCCGATTAAAAGTTTTTCAAGCAGCGTAAAACCATGAACGAGTGAAGGTCCACGAACCTGCATGCGTCGTATATTTTCACTTCCATCTCCAGCCATATAGTAGGCAAACTCTCCTCGGGAAGACTCCACTTTTACCCAGGTGTCATCACGAGGTAATTTAAACTTTCTATGTGTTGGAAGTTTACGCATTACTTCACCCTCTGGCATTTTTTGTACAACTTGTTCCAGTATGTGAAGGCTTTGATCCATTTCAGCACGACGAACTAATGCACGCGCATACACATCTCCCGCCTCCTGTGTAGGCACTTCAAAATCCAACTCGTTGTAAATGAGATAAGGTGCATCTTTTCTCACATCTGCTTGTATGCCACAGCCACGAAGCGCTTGACCAACATAGCCATTTTTTATTGCCTCTTCTCTTTTGATAACGCCAACGCCAATGGCACGGTTTTTAAAACTTGCATTGTTTATAAAAATATCATCATAATCTAAAAGTCGTTTTTTCATGTAAACTAAAAGTTTTGAGACTTTTTCTAAAAAGCCCTCTGGTAAGTCGCGACGAACGCCACCGGGGTAGATGTACATATGGTAAACTCTTCCACCAGTTAACTCTTCAAAGAGGTCTAGTATTAAATCCCTATCGGCAATCGCCCACTGACCAACTGCATAGAGTCCAACACTTCCACTCTGTCCAGCCATCCACAAAAACTGTGCAGCCAAACGTGAAAGTTCTAAAACCATTACTCTTATGTACTCTGCTCGTTTACTTACTTCTAGTCCTGTGAGTTCCTCAACAGCCATAGCAAAGTTCGCTTCGTTTGGGTCTGGTTCGGGAACACAAATACGACAGACTATAGTAAAGGCTTGGATTACCGTTCGGCGTTCTATGAGCTTCTCAAAGCCACGGTGCAAATAACCAACATGCGTAGTTGCTTTTTGAATCGTCTCACCGATAAGGTCAAGCTCTACTGACATATTTCCTGTGATACCGGGGTGTTGAGGACCATGGAAGATAGTTATATGTTTGTTATTTTCCATCTGATGTTTCCTCGGTTTGAGCTTTTTTCTCTTCTTCAAGTTTTTTAGCCGCCTCTTTTGCCGCTTTTTTCTCAGTCCGTATACGCTTAGCCTCTTTTTTAACGTCCATGTTATCCTCTCTTCCTTCACGAAAAGTGAGGTTGTTGTTGACAAACTCTAGTGTGTCAAATTCACGACGAAGTGGTGGAGTGTGTACCCAGTTCTCTAAACTTAACTCTTTTAGGTTCTCATTTCCTATAAAGTCTATGCCATACATCTCATGTAAATCTCTCTCAAATATCTCAGCTTGAGGAAACTCTTTGGAGAATGAGTCTATATGTGACTCTTCTCTGTTTATCTCTGTTTGCACCATAAAAGTGCTTTTTCTATCTGTAGTTGTTATGATGTATGTAAGAGCAAAATGCCCATCCTCTATCCAGTCCGTACAAGTGATGGCATTTAATACTTGGTAGTCGTAGTTTTCACCGATGAAGCGTATAAGCTCAAAAACTCTCTCTTTAACTACATTTACCTTATATAGGTCACTGCGTTTCGTGATTACATCGTCAGTAGCAAAGTTACTTTTAATGGCGTGAAGCATTAAAGACCACCATCATACAAATACCAATCAGCATCGTAACTAGGAGCGACTTCTTTACCTAAAACAGCCTCTTGGTTTTTACGATAAAACGCGTAGTTCTCTTCATACTTTTTCCATGAACTCGCCTTACCTGCGCCTATATCTTTTTGAAGTTCTATAAAACCCTCTAGTATCGATTCAGGTCGTGGCATACACCCATTTACATACATATCTACAGGGAGATAATCTTCAAGTTTTTTGATAGTGTTGTACGAGTCCCAGTACATTCCTCCATTAATAGTACAGCTTCCAAGCGCTAAAACATACTTAGGGTTACTCATCTGCTCATACGTTCGTATGATACGTCGCAGTGTTTTATACGAGCAGTAACCTGAAACTATGATAACATCGGCTTGTCTAGGAGTGGCAGCACCTCGTATACCTAAACGCTCTGCATCATAACGAGACGTAAAGGTAGGTGGCATCTCTATAGCTCCACACCCTGTTCCATACGCAAGTACAAAGATACTGCGCTTACGAAACCAGTTCATTAAAAAGTCAACGCTATTTTTGTGAGAAGTGTCAGAATTTAAGTCACTCTCTAAACTCTTCTGCTCTTGTAAAAATCCCTCTTCCATGATTATATCCCCCAAGTTGCTAAAATAAGTCCAACAATGGCAATAGCTGTTGGTACTTTAAGTAAAAAATCTATACTCTGTGGCGTTTTAAAACGCCCGTACATCGAACCAAACATGATGACAAATAGAAATAATCCAAAAGTTTTGGCAAGCAGTTCAACAAACCCATTGGCTCCACCTAAAAAGAGATGTACTATAAGTACAAGCTTTGCAAAGGTAAAGATAGCACCTTGACTCATAAGGAGTGCAAGAAACTTTCCACTAAACTCAGAGGCTGGACCAGAGTAAACCTCTACAGGTGCTCCAACCACATCAAAAGGAGACTGTCCCATCATCCCTACGAAAGAGAAAAGTGCCGCTATAAAGAGCAGTGGATAAGCGATGGCGTTTAGAGTCGTTTGAGAAGAAGCTATAGTCGTGATGTCTGCACTTGAGCTTAGACTCATGATAGCGATAACTGCGATGTAAAAAGGGAGTTCCAGTGCAAAAAGACGAGAGAGTCCACGCGTCACACCCATAGCCCCAAAAGGATTCCCCGCTGTTCCAACGCCAAGAGCATTGCCTAAAGGACCTAAAACTAACAGATAGAGAACCACAAAAAGGTTTCCATACGCGCTTACTCCCTTGAAGTGCTCACCCGAACCAAAAAAAGGAGTAAAAATCAGCGTCATAATGGCTCCGCTCATCATGATGACAGGGCCAAGGTAGAACATCCAACCGTGAGAAGTGGAGTCCTCTTTTGTAAAAAACTTTATGGAGTCAAAGAGTGATTGCCAAACAGGAGGACCAAAACGTTTTTGAAAACGAGCAGTGATATTTCTGTAAAGACCATAGTACAAAAAGCCTGTAAAGTAAGCGATGACAACCATGAAGAGTGAATCTAAAACTATCATTTGACGCTCCACCAGAGTAAGATTATGGCAAAAACAATAGCAAAGTAAAAATTATTTGCCAGTTTACCGCTGTAGATTTTTCTAAAAACAGTAGAGAAGTTTAGTGTTTGTAACGCCAAGAAGTCATAAAAAGGTTTGACGGAATTTTTATAAATAAGGTTTATAAAGCCTACACGTCGAAGCTCTCTACCCATGCTAAACCCATAATGTAAGTGAGTCGATTCATTTGGCTCTTCCCCGCAGTAAGCGATGTCAAATCTATTTTTTACCTCTTTTTTCTTGGAATGAAGGTTTACAAAAATAGCAAGAACCACTACAAAGATAACAACAAAAGTACTCATAACCACAAAGCCATTATACGCTGCAAAGGAACTACTAAGGGTTGCATAGTCGATAAACGAAAGGTTTTTAAGTCCTAATTCACTTAAGACGGTGTTGAAGTAGGGAACCACTAACGCTGGGTAAGCTCCTAGAATTATCATCACGAAAGCTAAAACGTACTGCGGTAGTAAAAACGAAAGCGGTACCTCTTTTACACTTTCAAGTTTTTTGTGTGTTGGGTGTCCTAAGTAAACGCCATAGATGAGTTTGTAGATGTAGAGAAAAGCACTTGCACTAGAAAACATTACCGCTGCTAAAACGAGTAACTGCTTTGCATCCATCAAAGAGCTATAGATTATAAACTTAGAAGCAAATCCTCCAAGTGGCGGCATACCAGCGAGCGTGATGATAGCGATGAGAAGCAGTACAAATGATTGTGGCGTTTTATAGATAAGCCCACCTAAGGTACTAAACTTATCTCGCCCTGTCACTAAGATGATACCCGCTATGTTTATGAAAAGAAGCAGTTTCACTAGAGTATGAATAAGCGAATGGTAAAGTGCCCCTCCCATTCCATCAGCCACCCCAAGAATAGTGACGATATAGCCAAGTTGCGCAATGCTCGAATATGCCAAAAGTCTTTTTACTGAGTCCTCTTGTATGGCTTTAAAAGTTGCTATGATGGATGTAAAAACACCGATGACAGCTAAAGAATACTCAAGCTCTATAACTTGTGTTGTAAGGATGATGAGTCCATAAACTCCCATTTTTGAGAGAATTGCTGAGAGATAGGGCGTAAAAAAATCATGCGACTGTTCATAAGCATCCACCAACCAGTAGTGAAATCCAATGGTTCCTAATTTTACAAAAATTCCAAAAAGCATCAGTCCTATAAACGCTAAACCCTCATAACTCCCAAGTGCAGCAAAACTCTCAACCGCATCTTTGTAAAGAAAACTCTGAGTTCCCGAATAAAGAATAAGTATTGCCATAAATATAGAGAGTGCTGAAACCATTGCAAAGATGATGTACTTATGGAGTACCTCTTTTGAGAGTGAAAAAGCAAGTAGAAAGTAAGTACTTATACTCATTACTTCCCAAGCAATAAAAAAGAGTAAATAATCCGCTGCATAGACGATGAGCAAAAGAGATAGTATAAGAAGCATAAAAAGTGCATAGAAACTTTTTGTGAGTTTATAGTTTCTTGCTATAAATATAACAAGTAGAGAAGAAAAAAGTATAAGAACAGCAAAAAAGTTTGCTAGATGCGTTACCTGCAGAGATAGAACAAGTTGCGTAAGACCAAAAGTTGAGAGATCGAGTGTCATTGTGTCTCTCCTACTAAATTTGTTACATAGCTTGTCATATCAAGCATAACTGTAGCACCCTCATGAAAGTACATTGAAAGTAAAAATGGGGTTAAGCCTACAATGATAAGTAGAGATGCTAAAAGGAAAAAGACAAGTTTTTGCGTAAACTCGATTTTAAGTGCTTCTCTCTTTTGATGCTTACTAAACATAAATCCAGCAAGTTTGAAGTAGTAAACTGCTTCTAAGAGTGAAGAGAGTACGACAACTACTAAGACACCAAAAAGACCACTCAAAGCTAAGGATTTTAAGAGTAGAAATTTTCCAACAAAACCTGCAAAAAGAGGAATACCTAACAACGAGAGCATCGCTATGAGCATGATAGCTCTTAAAAAGGGTGAGTTTAACTCTTTGAGTGTCTCTATGTTTATGCTCTTATGCTCTTTTTCTATGTTGCTGAGTGCTAAAAATAGTATCATTTTTGCTATAGAGTGCGCAAGAACTATAAAAAGTGCAGCTTGAATGCCTGCTTCATTTTGTAGTGCAAAGGCTGTAAAAATAAGCGCTACTTGCCCAAGACTTGAGTACGCAAAAAGTCTTTTAAGATTAGTTTGACGAAGTCCAACCAGCTCAGCTACGAGCATACTTAAAGCTCCAAGGTAGACTAAAAAGAGGGAAAACTCACCACTTGGTAAAAAGAGATACACGATGTGAAAAAAGACAAAAAGATAAGCCTTGACCACTATGGCTGAAAAGAGTGCGTTCACAAGTGTAGAGCTTCCTTGGTAGATGTCACTCACCCAGAAGTTTAGAGGAAATACTTCTACCTTAAAGCCAAAACCGATGAGCAGAAGTAGCGAGATAAGAAGCTTGAGGTTGAAAGGGAGCATCTCAAAGCTCTGCGCTATAACACCAAGGTTAAGTGAACCGATGTTAATGTAGATAAGTGCTATGGCAAAAATCAAAAAGATGGAAGCTACCGCCCCTGTAATGAGGTACTTCAGACCAGCCTCAAGAGCTGATGGCGTTTTTTGGTAACTGCTAAGTATATAAGCAGAGATTCCCGCTATCTCAAAAAATACATAGATGTTAAAGATGTCAGAACTAAGCACGAGTCCTATAGATGAAGCTAAAAGCATGTTTAGCAGTATAAAAAACTTTGTCTCGTTTTTGTAAGCGTGTGTTTTTCTATGGCTAAGATAGTAGAGCGAAAACAGAAGTGTTAAAAATGTAAAAAGAGTCACAAAAAGGAGTGATACAGTGTTGAGTACAAAAGAGATACCTAGCGGTGGTGCTATAGAGATTAACTCTATATATGGACTCTTTTCACCAAGAAGTGTAAACGCCAAGTAGAGTAAAAATGCCTGCATAAAGGTTGAAGCATAAACAACGCCACTCTTACCAAGTTTACTAAAAATAGGCGTAGAAAATCCAAAAAGTAGAGGAAGGGCTACAAAAAGGATACTACTCATTTTAGTGCCTCATCTCATTCATCTTGTCTATATCTGTGTTTTTTGTGAGTTTATAATACTCTATCGCCATGCTCACACCAAGTGCCACAACCGCCATACTTATAACAATGGCTGTAAGTATCATGGCGTGCGGAACGGGGTCATTCATAGCTGATATTTGCTTATGCGTCCCGTCTAAGATGGGAGCGATGGAGTCAAGCCTATACATCGTTCCTATGAAAAATAGGAAAAGAGCATTTTCCATAAGAGCGATACTAATAAATATCTTGATAAAATGTTTTTGTGTTAAGAGTCCAAAAAGACCAATAGCAAAAAGAGTGAGGGAACCTAATGCCACTATGGTTTTTATAATCTCAGGCTGATTGAAAAACTCAAACATCTTCACCCCTTTTAATGAGGTTTTGTACAATTGCGCTCATTTCACTTCCAACCTTGATACCTACTATGATGTAGATAATGGGAATCATACCACCACTGATAAGCATACCCATCTGCGATATCTCGTGTGGCAAGAAGTTTCCTAAAAATAGGTCCAAAGTAAAGAGTCCAATAAGGCCTATAAGAACATAAGAGACACCGGCAAATGTCTCAAGTAGGACTATGACCGAGTGAGGCACTTCATAATCTCTATGAGAGATAAGCAGCAGTAAAACGCCACTTGCAATGATAACACCACCTTGAAAACCACCACCAGGACTCAAGTGTCCATAAACCATAATGTAAATACCATAAAGGGTAATGATAGGAAAAAGAAGTTTGGAAGCGGTTTTAAGCATAAAATTACTCTGCGCTTTTATATCACAACGAGAATTTTCACTCAGCATAAGACCTATACCGAGCGATGCGATAAAAAGAACAGCTATCTCTCCAAGAGTATCAAAACCACGAAAGTAGACTACAACTGTTGTCACTGCGTTTGAAACGCCCTCTTGCGTGTTTAAAAAGAGGAGTTCATCACCCGCAGTTTTTAGTTTTAAAGGAAGGTTCGCTAAAAGTAAGTTAAGAAGCGTTAAAACAAAAAGAGCTGAGAGTGCAAAACCGCTTATGTAAGTTGTTGGAAGGCTGCGTTTGATACTCATGATGAAGCCTTGAGGTGTTTCAGTGCCATTAAAAATATAAGCGTTCCAACACCAGAGCCGATGACCGCTTCGGTAAATGCAACATCTGGAGCACGAAAGATAGTGTAGAGCAGAACACTTCCAAGTCCAACACCCATAAAAAGTATGATGGAATCAGCAAGTTTTTTCTGCACCACAGCACTAAACGCCACAACAATCATTCCAACAAAGATGGCAGCTATAAGTAAACCTGTCATTTTTCACCCTTTAGTTCATCTTTATCTAGGGTAAGTCCATCTTTATGCGTAGCACGAGCAATAACAGAAGAGGAGAGAGGATTTGTCAGTAAAATAAACATAGCTAAAAGCAGCAGTTTAAAACTCCAAGAAGGTTCTAGAAAACAAGCGCCAATGATGACGAGCAGGGTTCCTATGGTTGTAGACTTTGTACCGATATGCATACGCGTATAAACATCCGGCATTCGAATAAGCCCAACAGAGCTAACGATAAACGCTAGTGTCCCAAGTGTAATAAAAAGATACCCTATAAACTCAAACATCTAAATACCCTTCTCGATAAAACGACCAAACAGGGTAGTACCTAAAAACCCAATCAGTCCAAAAACCAAAGCGATATCAAGATACAGCATGCGTTGAAAATGGAGGGCTAAGATAACTAAAAATGATACACAAATAATGCCGATAACATCAAAAGCGACTACTCTGTCACTCAGGGTGGGACCAAGAATAAACCTATAAAGAGAGATACTAATAGCGATAAAAAGGATGATAGTGATAATGTAGAACATTAATCTCTCCTTATTAGTAGAGGTTTTAAACCTATTATAGCAGTTTATAACTCTAAATTGTGTAAATGTTACATAAATATTACAAAGTGTAGAGCTACTGTCTAGAACCAATAAAACCCAAACTATAATAATATAATCGACTCCTCTGTTAATTGAATCTTTTGAGACGCTATCAACTCTGTGAGAGTACGCTTAAAATTCTTTTTACTCATCCCAAATTTTTTTTTGATTGCATCTGCATCACTTTTATAGGTAAAAGGCAATCTACCGTCTGACTCTTTAAGGAGTTGCATAATGGTACCTTCAGCCTCACCTATCTTTGCTTTTTTACCTATAGGCTGTAATGAAAGATCTAATTTACCGTCTTTTCTTACCGTTTTGATGTAGACGCTTTTTTTATCGCCTATGCGAATATCTTCATAAATTTCATTTAAAAAAAGCATTCCCTCATACTGATTGTCTACAACCGTTTTAAAACCTAAAGGGGTTTTAGCCAATACAATGGCATCCAAGAGTTTGTTTTGATGCAAACCTTTCATCTCACGATTAAAATATTTTCCTATTTTTTGCGTCGCATAGAGTCTGCCTGTCTGCGCATCCAAACAGACACGTAAAAGATATTTTTTACCTATGGTAAAATGCTCTTTTTGTTGGGAAAGGGGTACAAAAAGATCTTTTGGAAGTCCCCAGTTGACAAAAGCACCATAGGGCTTGTAGTCCACCACGGTAAAGTAGCCGTACTCCCCTAGTTTTGCATAAGGTATTTTAGTTGTGGCAACCGGTCTGTCTTCAGAGTCCGTATAGATAAATACATCAATAAGAGACCCCATTGGCATCTCATCTTCCATCACATATACATTGGGGAGAAGTACTTCATCTTCATCTTTGGACTCAAGAAAATACCCATAATCCGTATCACGCATCACTTCTAAAGTATTGATTTCACCTATCTTGATACTTAAACTTTTTGATTTTTCCATGTGTTATTCCGTTTCATTTGAGATACCGTGATGCACTCACGGCAATTAGCGTATTATAGCTAAAAAATATTTGGATATAATTCAGTACAATATTACTATAAGGGATTATCAATGCTTCCAAATGTTTTAACCAAAACGTCTACTACAAAAAGTGGTAAAAAAGTGGTCCATTTGTCATGGTGGGTGACACTTGCTTTATCGATGGCTCTTTCAATCGGTACATGGAATCCTACAGGATACCACTTTATCCACTATATCTCAAATATCGATAATATATTCTCAGGCTTTACACCTTTTGCCATTTTAATGATGCTCGCCCTTTGGCTGCTTGCGATTAAATCTATCTTCCAGAGTTTAAAACTCTACGGAGCCATTATTACGGTTATTATCATTGCTGCATTTATTTGGGGACTACAACAATACAAGATTATTAATGTAACAGAACTGACACAAGCGGGATGGGCTGCAACCATAGGTATGGGAATACTCATTTGGTTTGGTCTCAATGCTTCGATTATCTGGAAAAAAGTTACAGGGGTTTACACGACGGATGCGACAGAGGAAGAGTAATCCTCTTTTCACAAAGAACACGGTGTCAAAGTCTATAATGAGACAGAAGATATGGATTAAGGCGCAGTAAAACCCAAAAAACGTTTTGTTATAGTTCCGGAGATCTCTATTGTGAATATGAGGGTGTAGGTGTCTGCGTCACTCCTATAGAGCGTGTTTAGAACAGGTATAATAAGTATGAAACGTAGATATAAAGCCCTCATTGCCATTGTTGTACCAATCTTATCGGTCCTTGTGCTCAAATATACCCATGACGCTTCCTATAAGTGGCTCATGGGCTATATGGCAGCGGTTGCATTGGTCTTTAAAACAAGTATCATCTCATTATGGCTGGCTGCAAAACTTCATCTTATCTCATTTATTGCAGGCCTTACACTGTTTCAAAGTATTCTCCTTCTGATCAAACGCTGGTTACTTGACTCGGTACTCGCAACATGGATTCAAACGCACATTATTGAAAATGTCATAGATGCAGTGAAAGAAGCAAAAGATTTTTATTTTCGACAAGACTTAAAAACAAAATTTAAAAATATTTTTCTCTTTCTTTTTGGACTAATCTCTTCAGGATGGATCCTCTATCTGCTAGGCTTACTCGACAATATCGTCCTCTTTGCAGAGCTGAGACTCTTTATTGCAGGTGTATTTGCAGCAATCGTAACCTTTGTTTCCAAACTAACCACATGGACACTCTCCATCCTTGCACTCTCATGGATGGGTCCACTCCTTCAAGTCTTTGCTTTTAGCTACATACTCACACGTCTAGAGGAGTGGTTTGGACCCAACAATATTATTTCAAGGTTTTTTAACGCTATCGCTAACAGCATAAACCTCATATTGTATCACCTTGGAATTGTAAAAAGGAGACATATTGACACACTCATTTTAGATCCGGTTATCTTAAAATCCAAACAGATGGGAACACAACTCTCAAACACTATTCGAGACAAGAAGATACGTGAAGAGTACCGCCACTCTGAAAACTTTGAAAACATTATTATGAAAGGGCATATTGATGCATACCGTTCATTCAGAGGATTGAATAAGGTGACCGATAAAACGGATCTCTATACCCGTATTAATCAAAAAACAGGTAACAATATGGATATTGTGGCATATGTTTCACGTAGTGTATCAGGTGAACTTGTCGAAGAAGCCGCAACACACAGCGATTATCATGATGTTTTTTTACTCGAAAGCTATGCTTCTCACCAAAAGCATGGTGTCAAAATCTATGATGATCTATTTGATGACAAACATATTAATCAAAAAGATTTTTGGGTCTTAAATACCAATACATATCCAATTGTTATCGGTAGCAACAGTGATAATTTTCAGAGTGTAGAGATACCCGGAAATGCACTTAAACTTATCAAGGTACAAGAGCCGTTTTGCTATAAGTTTGGAGATGTCTTTTGTGCACATAAAGACAAAAAGGTGACAGTCACTGCTATTGACAGAACCTAGTCACCTAATTTAATACCTCATCATCATAGAGGTCTTGACTCTCTATCACATGCCAATCTGCAACTTTACCCTCTTTTTTGGCCTCATTGTCTTTCATTTTTCGTAACTGTTTCAAACCCCAGTTATCAAGCTTGTGAAACACTTCCAAATCAAGACCTACAAAAGGATTAAAGGGATTGGTTCTGCTGATACCCCAAATTTCAGAGCGGGTATTCTTTTTGTCCGTATCACCTCTTCTGTGAAAACCGAATGTATTCACGATGACCAATGTATTTTTAGGAACATATACGGCAGCAGGCGGAGGAAAACCTAATGCTTCAAGCTCCGATTCGTCAATCCTGAATGAACCGCTTTTGGCATACGCTACCTCCTCTTTGTCCATGCTGATACTTCTTTGATACTCCCACTTTAAACGACTCCAGGTCAGCTTATTTGAACCTTTCACATAGGTAAATGGTGCCATATTTTCACCTACATCCTGAAGAAAATACCAATACTTCATGGTTGGATGAAAGGTATCACTATGGAGACTTTTTTGCGGATCGTTCTGGGCATTGAGGTAATTGCTTTTTATCACCTGTATGTGAGAAACGGGCAGGTGATTTTTGCCAGCTGCAAACTTCAGTAGTTTCTGAATATCTTCCCGTTCCAAAAAACGATGGATTGCCTGTGATTGCATACGGTTATCATCATCCAAATGGATGCGTTGTGTAAGCGTATTGCCCTGTATGCATTCACGTATCTCTGAACGTATCGCTCTTGTTTCATCATGAATTGCCTGAAAATCTTCTGTGGACATTACATCATTGATAAGCATATATCCATCGTTATAATAGTGCTCTTTTAAAGATTTCGGTACACCCCGTGAGAGTAACACCATTCTAAATTTCATAATGGCATGTGCGAAGACTACCCTTGTAACATGCAGTCCCATTCTATTTAAAATTTTACTGCCGATGATGGGGTTTGACTTAAAGGATTTTGCCTCTGTAAAGAGTTGGATGAAATACCAAGGCATACGTACTATATTTTGTAACACAATATACTCCTTTAAAAATAAAGATATATCGTACCATTATAGCTTAGTTTTTCTGCACGATACCTGCCAAATGTTTAGCAAAATCTTCAGGAGGGATGAATCCCGTAAGGCTCTCTTTGGGTAGATACGCGTTGTTTGTATCAAAAAAGATAATATTTGGCGTACCAAAAAGTTCATATTTTTTCAGCAGTGCTTTATCCTCTTCACTGTTTGCAGTTAAATCTATCTTAATAAAGGTAAAATGCTCTAACTGCTCTTGTACCGAAGGGTGTGGAAAAGTAATCTCTTCAAGCTCCGTACACGCCGTACAGGAGTCTTTTCCAAAGTCTACAACAACAGGCTTGCTTGATGCCTTTACCTCTTTCATAAGACGCTCTACCGAGTAGCCCAAATGTTTACGCTTATCCTCTGCAACCACCGCTACGCCACCTGTACCCGTTGTAAATTTTTCAAAAGGACGTAACATTGAGTTTGCACCCGAAAGCGCCCCTATAAATAACGAGGCACCAAAGAGCATAAGGACAAGTGCAAACAATTTAAAGAGTTTATAGGCACCTTTACTTTCACTGCTATTGTCAAATACACCCATGTAGAGTGCTGAACCCATAAAAAGCAGTGCCCATAGTATGAGGGTCATACTCTCCGGTAAGATACGAGAAAGCATAAAGATACCCAGCCCAAGCATCATCACACCAAAGACTTGGGAGATACGCGTCATCCAACCACCCGGTCTTGGCATGAATTTACCTGCACCGATCCCCACAAGCAATAGTGGCATCCCCATCCCGATACTCATAACAAAGAGTGCCGCACCTCCTAGAAATGCATCTCCCGTATGAGAGATGAAAAGTACTGCACCGCCAAGAGGCGGTGCGACACACGGACCTACAATTAATGCAGAAAGCAGCCCCATAATAGCAGTACCTACAATCCCTTTACCTTGTGCATCATCACTTGCTTTCGTAAGCTTCGACTGCCAGGAAGCAGGTAATCCGATCTCATAATATCCAAAAAGTGAAAAAGCTAATGCCACGAACATCCCTGCAAAAAGCGTTAACACCCAGGGAGTCTGCATTGCAGTTTGAATATCTGCACCCAGCAGACCTGCAATAATCCCTACCACCGTATAGGTTGCTGCCATTGCCAATACATAGACTAAAGAGGTAAAAAATGCCTGTGCGACACTTGGTTTTTCACTCCCACCCTGCTGCGATATAATAATAGAGGATAAAATTGGAATCATTGGAAATATACAAGGGGTCAAAGAGAGTAAAAGACCAAATATAAAGAACAGAAGCAAAATAAATATAGAACTTTCATTCACTAATATATCGGCGATTTTAGCCGTATTCCCCTCCTTAATCATAATAGATATTTTGTCAAAAACACCAAGTTGGGCACCTTTAAAATCAAAAGACTTAACCACCGGCTGATAACAAATACCCGAATCAGAACATCCTAAAAGCTCAATTTCTAAGGTATAATCTCCTTTAACCTGAGACTCAATCATTTTCACGGGAATATTGACCAGCAACTCTTTTTCATAGACCATATCACCGTCAAAATCATGGGAGGGGGGCTTTTTGACTGAGAGTTCTACACGCTTTGGCGATGTGATTCGGTAGTGTAATGTATCATCATCATAGACATGTATCTTCTCACCAATAATGACTTTTGTCTCTATCACGTCACCATTGAGTGTTGCAGAGATTTTAAAGGCTTCATCCGGCGTTAAAAACTTTTGTTTTTTTAATGCACTCTCAAACCCAGCTGTTAAAAAGGTAGTTAAAAGCACTCCTGCTAAGAGTAACTTTTTGATCATATTATTCATTTTTTCTCTTTATATCTCTAAATTTATACAATTCTATAGTACTATACGTGTATAAGCTGTGTAATAGTAACCAAAGTTAAATAATAAACATTTAACAAGTTTTAAATTTAAAACTAAAATGGCAGGACTGAAAGGAATCCACACTTGAAAAATCATCTCAAAAATGAACACTCACCATACTTACAGCAACATGTAAACAACCCTGTTGACTGGTACCCGTGGGGTGCAGAAGCATTTGAAAAAGCACGTAAAGAGAACAAAGCAATCTTTCTCTCCATCGGGTACAGTTCATGTCACTGGTGTCATGTCATGGAAGAGGAGTCTTTCGAAAATGAAGCCACTGCAAAGATACTTAATGAACATTTTATCTCCATTAAGGTAGACCGAGAGGAACGCCCAGATATAGACAAACACTTTCAAGAGGTCTATCAGTTGATGAACCAGCGTCCGGGGGGGTGGCCTACTTCAATCTTTTTGACACAGGAGCAAAAACCCTTTTACTCAGCAACCTATATTCCTGATGAACCGCGTTATGGTATGATGAGTTTTAGCTCTTTATTGGAAGTAATTGCCGAAAAATATAAAGAAGAAAAAGATCTTCTAACAGAAAAAGCTGACGAAATACTCCGTTTTCTGAATCCAAAAGAGGATAAAATTCAAGCAACGAAACTAGACTTAAGTATTATTAAAAGAGTCTCCGATCAGGCTAAACAGCTTTTTGACAATCAACATGGCGGATTTAACAAAGCCCCGAAATTTCCACAAACTTCAACACTTGACCTCCTTTTGGATGTATACCGCATAACAAATGATAAAGAGACACTCAATATGGTTCTCCTTTCACTCTCTTCTATGGCAAAAGGTGGTTTACGAGACTTGATTGACGGTGGTTTTTGCCGCTACTCCACAGACAATGAATGGCTTATACCCCATTTTGAAAAAATGACCTATGATAATGCACTTCTTTCAGATGTCTATCTCAAAGCCTACGCTGTGACAGGAAATGGGTTTTACCAATCTGTAGCCTTTGAAACCATAGAATTTATGCTAAAGTATATGGCGGAAGATGCGCTCTTTTATTCCGCGTCTGATGCAGATACTGAAGGTGAAGAGGGAAAATATTTTGTCTACACCTATGAGAAGGCACTCAAATCATTTGACAAAGCAGGTATTCCAAAAAAAGAACATGCCACGCTTGCCAAAACACTCCACATTACTAAAGAGGGGAACTTTGAGGGTAAAAATATTGTACGTGTCGATGATCCGGCACGTATTGATATACCTTACTATACAGAAGCGATTGCAGCATTAAAAAAGAGACGTGACGAGAAGCGTGCTTACCCGTTTATAGACAAAAAAGTACTTGTCTCTTGGAATGCTATGATGATCACAAGTCTCTTTAAAGCATCCAGAGCCAACCCGAAATACCTCAAACCTGCTATCAAATCACTGACTGCCCTACTCGAATCTATGTATATCAATTCAGAGCTTTTTCACTCCACTCTCATAGGCAAAAAGCCTAAGATCAAAGCCTTTTTGGAAGACTATGCTTATCTTGCAGAGGCATTGATTGAAGCGTATAAAAGTACACTGGATGAAACCTATTTGATTACTGCAACAAAATTGACCAATGCTGCCATAGAAAAATATTTTGATAAAGGTAAATGGAAATTCTCACGTGGAGAGTTTGAGACCAATGCAGACATTTATGACAGCTCTTACCCCTCTTCTGTCTCAACGATGCTTGGCGTACTCTATAGTATCTCATCACTGGTCGATATTGTCTATAAAAAGTTTGTCTTTAAAACCCTTGAAATTTACTCTTATGATGTCATGCGTCAACCTATCTCCACACCACGTATGAGCAAGATGGTCATACGCTATCTCAAAGATGATGTAATTATCAAAGCAAAAGAGGAGAAACTAAAAGAACACATCCATACACTCGACCAACTCCCCCATCCTTTTTCGTTTTTTAAAAATGATACTAATGATGGATTTATGCTTTGTAATTCAAATGCGTGTTTTGGACATGAAAAAGCGTTTTCCGACGTCTTGGAAATACTTGAAAAAAGATAATGCCCCTCCTTACTCTTTTTTTTCTGCCTTTTTTTCTCTTCGCTTCACAGATGCAAACACGTACCCAAGTTCTGATGGGAACATTTGTCAATATCACGCTTCCTCAAGAGTACAACACCCAAATTTCACAAAGTTTTGCCACAATTAAAACCATAGAGGATGCACTCTCAAGCTATGATGAAAATGCCAAGGTGTATCAACTCAATCAAACCCATAGTGTTACTTCTAATTCGTTTCTAAAAGAAGCCTTAGAAAAATCAATAGATTATTATCACAATACGCAAGGGTATTTTGATATTACCATAGGCTCTATCTCTAAAGATCTATACCATTTTGGTGAAGAGAATGAGACACTTCCTTCTAAAGAGGCACGTCAAAAAGCTGTGCGTAATATTGATGGGATTATGATAAATGAACAGAACATTACCACACAAGCCAATATAGTGCTTGATTTAGGAGGTGTAGGCAAAGGGTATGCTGTGGACAAAGTAAGTACTTTGCTTCAAGAGCAAAATATTACCCAAGGTATTATTGCACTCTCTGGGGATATACGATGTTTACACGCATGCGTGTTTGAGTTACAATCACCCTATAGCCAACAGACCTTTGCACGACTTAACGCTCTTACTCCTAATCTTTCTATCTCGACGAGTGGTACCTACCGACGGTATGTAAAAACCCAGGAGCATCACCACCTCATCAACCCAAAAACTGCCTCTCAAGGCAAAGCATTTGTATCGGTATCGCTTTTTACCCATGCAAGCAATGCTACAATAGACGCCTATGCAACTGCAATTTCGGTGATGCCTAAAGATATCGCGTTTGATTTTTTGAAAAAGCATCATGAAATTGGCTTTGTGTTGGTTGAGAGTGACGGTACAATACGCTATGGTAATGTATCAGGGCTTGTTAGCATTAAGTGGCTAGATTATAATGAAAGAGCCACAACGGCTAATAATATCAAAAAAAGTGCCACAAATACTCCCATGGCAAAAAGCTTAATCCACCCAGATACCACTACACCCAAAGAGATGAAGCCATAAGCAAAAATATTAAACAACGCACTCATAGATACAAGCCACGCTAAATTTTTTGAAACGCTATAAGAAATTTTGTTGCTAAAGAGCATAAAGTGAGCCACTACAAAAACAAGCGTTCCCATGGCAAAAAGATGTGGAGAAGCCACCTCTACAAAACCATATACACTTTTGGGTGCTGGTGTTTGAATAAAAGCAGTAATCGTTTGAAGTATCTGGGCTTGAGAAAGCCCCTGTGAAAGTAAAAAGAGCCATATCCCAGAGCATAAAATAGCCACTACAAAGAGTAACATATAGCCAATGACAATTCTATAAAGATGGGTATTTTTCATGAAAGTAAGAGTTTTTTGATAATAAGCAGTGACATCACCATTGCCAACAGATGCCACAACACAAAACTGCCCAACCATAGATAAAGCGCCATTGCATTTGTAAAATAAGCAAGCAAAATCACTAAAGGTGAGAGAAGCCCTAAAATAAAAAGTAGATGTATCAAAGGTTTGGTAAGACTTTTTGCAGCGTATAAACGAATATAAATTGAGCCGACTATCATCAAAGCAAACAGTGACATAAAAAGGTCAATATGCACTTGAAGCAAAAGGGTATCAAGGAGGATTGGTTCAATAAAAGCATCCATATTACCATAGAGTGTTGTGGTGAGTGTGGGTATATCTAGCCCAAATACAAACCCATGCAGTACCATATCTAAAATAAGATAGAGGAAAATAGCGATCACTACCCCTAACATCAAATGATTCAGAAGTCTATTGTGTGAAAGCTCTTTGGTAATTAAAAATTTCATTGTATTACTTTTTTAAACGTATTGCATAAACAGCTCGTGCTATTCTCGCACCATCAACCACAGATTGTGCAGAGAGTGTCGAACCACTAATCGTAGGAATATCTTTGCCTAACATCAAAGGCGTAGAGGGCTTTTGATTATCTAATTGGTTCATCCATGTTTGACTTGGAATATATTCAGGGGGTTCTCCAAATGCCATAATCTCTGAAAAACGCAAGGTTCCTTTTTTGTCAAAAGCGTAAAGTATGGTTGCTTTTTTCGCACGTACCTTACGTGTAATGAGTACCGCTTTCCCTATAGTATGACTTTTACTTCTAATTAAATAATAACGATACACCTTAGTATCGACCGATGCTTTTGCTTTGGCACGTACCTCTTTAAACTCTGTAGAAGTGAGGATGAGATGTTTTGGTATCACCTCACTTACATTTTTAAAAGAGCTTTTTATCACGCTATCCACCGATGCATTTGATGAAGCAACACTACTTTGGGTGATACTCATACCTACAAGTAGTGCAAAGATAAACTGTTTCATTCTATTCCTATCATTAAAAAATAAATCCAAGTCCCAAAGAGAATACATTATTCTCTTGACCGTTGACATCTTTCATCGCATAATCTGCCTTTAGAACAGCTTGGTCAACAGGGAAAAAATTCATACCAATTGTAACAATTTCTGTTTGAGAAGCATCTTCATTGAGTCCATTGACGGTGCTCTCTACGGGATTAAAATTTTCATATTGTGCAAAAAGAGGGAGTTTATACTCAAGTCCTATCACCTCTCCTATATCATATGAAGCATTAAGATAATATCCACTCGCTTTTTCTACGGCCGTATCACCTAATTTTTCAGCACCATCAAGCGTTGTTTGTGTATAGAGCCCATAGGCTGAAAACGGTCCATTATCATAGCTTGCGTGAATATCAAAAATAGTCGTTTTAAGCCCTGATATGTCACTATCATCATTTTTAAGGTTTGAACCATCTCCATAATATACAGATGCACCCACAAGAAGTCCATTCACCCCTGTATAATCGACACGTCCTACAAAAGCAGGCGTGAACGAACCTTTATAACTCGATCCTACTCTTCCCCCTCGTATCCATCCACTATCTGCATCAATGGTATCTTGAGTGTTCAGATTGAGTGCATTGACTACTCCTGCATTATATTCTAGGTTTAGATTTTCAAATCGACCATAGACTAATGCACCATTTTCATGCCATGTACTTGGAATGAGTGTTTTTTCAACTTGCGGTCTTTGTACGGTATTAAAGAGTGTTGGTTCATGCTTGATATTCACAAGCCCCATAGGCACAAGAATGTGTCCTAATCTCAAATTAGCCTCTTGACGAAGCAAAAAGTCAAGGTACATAAACTCAACAACGACTTTACCACCATTATCTGTATCACCATGCTCATACTCAATCTCTGTATTCAAAACCACCCAGTCATTAAATTTATATCCTATATAAGTAATAAAACGATACACATCTGCATAATCATCTCCATTATCTGGATTAGCATAATACATTTCACCATACCCACCAATAGAGAGAGGGTTTTTAGAAAAATAAACCTTTGAAGCAGCAGGTCCCAATCCTCCATATGATTTTTCAGTATCTACCAAAGTAAATCCTCCACTTTGCGTCGCAAGTACCTCCTCTGTTAGTACACCGTTTTGCTCTTCAAGTGCTTTTACTCTCTCTTCAAGGGAAGAGGCTTGCACGCCCAATGCCATTACTGCTGTCAAACTCATTGCTGTTGTCAATTTTCTCATTATTTTTCCTTGTTTTTCAGTTATTTTAAACTTGATAGTTATTATCGAAATCGTAATTTAGCCAATAGTTTCTTAATATTTTATTAAAATGATAATAATTATTAAAATATTATAATTCCTAATATTTTTAAGATAAATAGCATTACCACAGCATAAAATCAGATTATAATAGATATAATCTATCTCATGAAAGAAAGTTTAAAAATATTTGCAGGGGATTTAAAAAACTCTTTTAAAGACCTACTTCCCATCATCATTGTTGTTGCTCTGTTTCAAGGTCTCATTATCCAAGCAGTACCTGAAAACCTAAGCTCTATAGTCATAGGTCTTACGATTGTTGCTATAGGTTTGGCACTTTTTATCCGTGGGCTTGAACTGGGTATTTTTCCTATAGGGGAAGGACTGGCTGTAGATTTTGCTAAAAAAGGTTCTACATTTTGGCTTCTTATTTTTGCTTTTACCATTGGATTTTCCACAACGGTAGCAGAACCTGCACTGATTGCCATAGCAGATAAAGCTGCCGTCATCTCCAATGGTCTCGTAGATGCATTTTGGCTGCGTATGACTGTCGCTCTGTCGGTTGGGTTTGCCATTGCACTGGGGACACTCCGTATCTTGCTGGGACATCCTATAGCCTATTACATCATTAGCGGATATATTCTCGTCGTCGTTGTCACCTTCTTTGCACCTCGAGAGATTATCGGGTTGGCATATGACTCGGGTGGAGTTACCACATCAACAGTTACCGTACCGCTGGTAGCTGCTCTTGGGATTGGCTTATCATCGAGTATCAAAGGACGAAACCCAGCTATAGATGGTTTTGGGCTTATCGCATTTGCCTCATTGACCCCTATGATATTTGTACAAATTTATGGCATTATTGTTTATAGCTTTGCAGATGCACCTGCTGCAATAGAAATGGTCACTCCCGTGATTGAGGAGAGTAAAGCAGTAGCATCTACCTATGCCTTTTCAGCATATGATACCTTTATGGCACTTGTGAATACCATTAAAGATGTCACGCCTATCCTTGTAGTCATCTTCTTTTTCCAATACCTTATTATTAAAAAACCCGTCGCCCATTTACATAAGATAATCACAGGTATCATCATGGTCATCTTAGGACTTTATGCCTTTATCGTAGGGCTTGAAATGGGACTTTTCCCTATTGGTGAGACGATAGCATATCAACTTACCGATATGGGTAATAATCTACTTATTTACCTCTTTGCATTTCTAATAGGTTTCTCTACAACCATGGCAGAACCTGCTCTTCTTGCTATTGCTATCAAGGCAGAAGAGATTAGTGAAGGAAACATTAAACAAAATATACTTAGAATTGTAGTAGCATTAGGTGTTGCTATTGGAATAGGTCTAGGATCTTACCGTATCGTTGCGGGGGATCCTATTCACTACTACATTATTGTAGGGTATATTCTGGTTATTATATTTACCTATTTTGCACCAAAATACATCGTTCCTATTGCTTATGACAGCGGTGGTGTGACGACATCAACAGTCACTGTACCATTGGTTGCTGCTCTGGGTCTGGGATTAGCAGAAAATATAGAGGGTAGGAATCCACTGATAGACGGATTTGGTCTCATTGCTTTTGCTTCACTCTTTCCTATGCTCACAGTGATGGGTTATGGAATTTATGCAACATATCAACAGAGCAAACTTAAGGAGGTTTAAATGAAATTTACAGCACTTATTACAATCATTGAAGACAAAAATGAAGAAGCTGCCATAGAAGCTGCCAAAAATGCAGGTGCAGGTTCAGTCACTATTTTACACGGTAAGACGATTGGACTCGAAGAGAAAAAAGTTTTTTTTGGACTTACACTTGAAGAGAATGTCTCAGTTTTACTCTTTGTCTTGCCAAGAAAACTCTCTATGCAAGTGATGAGAGTACTGCGTAAAGAGTTTGACCTGGATAATCCTGAAACCTCTGGCATGGCGTTTACCTTGCCTCTAAGTCACGTAGCAGGACTCGACACAAAAGAGTTACACAAATTTGAACATGATATCAAATCAATGATATAAAGGAAGTACAATGTTAGTAGAAAATGTAATGACCCCCAAAGAGAAGTTGGTAATTATCTCAGCTATGTCAACAGTCAGAGAGGCTATCAGTTTAATGAAGGAGCGTAAAGTGCGTTCTCTTATTGTAGATAAAAATAGTGAAGATGGTGCTTATGGTCTTTTGACCTTCAAAAACATCTTACAGAGTATTGTTGCAGAAGATGGTGATATAGATCTTCTTAATGTCTATGATATTTCATCTACCCCAGCATTTTCCGTCTCTAGAAAACTTGATGTCAAGTATGCTGCGAGAATGATGGTACAAAACAGTATTAAACGTCTGCTCGTACTTGACAATAACGAACTTCACGGTATTCTTACCATGACGGATATCATTGGCATTTTAATGGATAGTGTAGAGTAACCCTCTTCGTGAACAGCTACTTTCAGGCTTTGCCTGAAGCCTGCTCCTGCTTAGGAAAAGTAAGTATAAATAGACTTCCCTCCCCTTTTTTAGATTCCAATCCCAACTTAATATGATAGGTTTTACAAATAGAAAGTACAATATTAAGCCCTATACCAAAACCACCGCGCTCCTCATTGGCTCTATGGTATCGCGTAAAAATATCATCTTGTACTTTTTTATCTATACCAATACCCGTATCTTTCACTTTTAGAATATAGTTATCCAAAGTAATTTCAATACTATCTCCCACATCTGAATATTTAATTGCATTAGAGAGTAAATTATCAATCAATCTTGCTGCAGATATTACAGGCATCACAATCTCTGTCGGTTTTAATGCAAGTGAGATATTTAAGTGCTTTGAATCAATTAACTCTTTGACATATTCAACCCGTTCTCTTACAATATCATCAAAATTTAAACGCTTGGAAGGCTCAACTTTCCCTTCAAGCCTATATGTCAAAGAACTGTACATCACAGAGAGCCTTTTGGCACTTGCTTCCAAACGTTTTAATTTCTTGGGCTCTATCTGCTTTAAGGACTGGATGGTCATTAAAATAGCCGATATTGGTGTGTTCAGTTCATGTGTAGTATCTGAGATAAATTGATCTAGAGATTCTATCTGTTCTCTTACGGGTCTTAAAAAAAGCCGACCCAAAAAATATCCTACAATCCCCATTAAAATAAAAGAAAAAACCAGATATCCTATGATTTTTATACGTAACTGCTGCATCATCACAGAGAGATTATTCTCCTTTAAGACAATATATCGTATGCCTAAGTGTTCACTTTTATCTTCTATAATGGTAAAACATTTTTTATTTTCAATAAAAAAATCCGTATCAAATCTACGCACATGATCAATTTCCGTGTACACTGGTTTTTTCTCTTTATCATAATATCCCGCTTCAAAACGACAACGCTTTAACGCCTTTAAAAATGTAACGCTGTCAAAAGACTTTAATGCTTTTATATCCTCTTTCATCGCTTTCATCACAATTTCAGAAGAGAGCATGCGCGCTTGATACATCATTTCAAACTTCATAGCACTCTGCATAGAAGCGCGGTTGTTTTCAAAAAAAAGGTAACCTATAATCACCAACAAAACAAATACGGATGAAAGATAGAGTGCTAAAAATCTAAATAGAGATTTACGCTCATAAGATGTTAAAACGATACCCCTCTCCTTTAATATTATCAAAGTACTCTTTTTGAAATATTTTTCTTAGGTTCTTAATATAGGTACGGATTGTTGCGTGGGTTGGCTCATGTTCATCATCCCATACATTTTCTATAATCTCATCGCAAGAGATAATTTTTCCTACATTACGTATAAAATACTCTAATACACGTGCCTCTTTCTGTCGCATATCGATCACCTTATCATCAATAAAAATTTGATGTGCTTTAGGGATAAATTTCATCCCGTCAAACTCTATCTCCTCTTCAAGACGATATATTTTCACAATATGTTTTATACGTGCATTCAACTCTTCCAACTCAAAAGGTTTTTTCAAATAATCATCTGCACCTAGATCAAAACCTTTTTTAAGATTGCTTATACATGCCAAAGATGTAATATAGATAGCGGGTGTAGTATTACCAATTTCACGTAAATAACTTAAAATTTCAAATCCGTCAATATTAGGTACATTCACATCCAAAAGTAACATATCATAATGCCCTACACCTATGGCATCAAGTGCTTTTTCTCCATCAAAAAAACTCTCTATACTATAACCCTGATCTAAAAGGAACTCTGCAATTATCTCCTGCAGTATCACATCATCTTCGAGTAACAATATCTTCATCTAAACCCTTTATTATATTCAATCAAATATTCTAACATACTCTCTGTGTAAAGGAGTACACAAAAAACTTATGCTATGATTCCTTATGAAAAAAATAACATTCACTCTAAGTATGACTTTAATTTTACTTTCGGGATGTACACAAGTTGTAACTGCCCCTATTTCTATAGCAGGATCAGCTGTTGGTGCGACGATTGATGTTGCAGGATCTACCGTAAGTGCTGTCACTCCTGGGGATTAAATTTAAATCCCTATCTCTTTTCAATCAAAACCTCTGTGCATTCTTAAATTCGGATATTTCACTCTCCACCATCTCATCTATCATTCGAACATACAAATCATTAATGAGATTTGGTGAAAGATCAAGTGAAATTGCCTGCTCTCTTACATTTGAAATCACATCTGCAATTCTCTCTTCCGCCTTTACCTCTTTCACACTTGTCTTAAAATGTGCTATTTGTTTAATATAATCATTTCTTTTTGCTATAAGTCCCACTATTTCTCTATCTACAGCATCTATCTCTAACCGTGCTTCATCCAGTGTAGTACATTTATTTATTTGCATATTTCATCCTCTTTTATCTCATACAATACGGGTTATTATAACTTAAATATTGTACTTTATACACATTTTGTTATAATAATTTCATGAAAAATATCCCTTACCTCACATTATGCCTCTTTAGCACTTTTTTACATCCAACACTGCTCTTTAGTGATGATATTCTTCACTATCAAACACTTGAAGATTTACCGACATATGATGCAAATATCACACAAAGTAAAGAGTGGATTATTCTGCCCTTTGCATTCTCTTCTGAATCCACAGGTACTGCAGGTGGGGTAGGTGTCATAAAACAGGGCTTACTTCAACCACAAACCACTTTGGTGACATCAATATTTGGAGGCTTACCCGAAGAGATTGTTGCAGATGTTCAACACAAAGAATCTAGTTTTTTCGGAGGATTTTTATATTTTTCCGACTATAAACTCCCTTTTAGCAATAGACTATTTTTCACTATAATTGGACTAAAAAGTTATTTTCCCAATACACAATACTATTTTAATGGCACAAATGACTCTAAGCAAAAAGATGTTTTCAAAACATCTGGTGATGCCAACTTCATCAATACTACTTTCAGATATGTACTGCCCATAGGTGAAGGTATCGATAATCCAAATGGTCTTTTTATGTTAAATAATGGTTTTTGTGTGGGGAGAGATGATTGTGGAGGAAAAACACCATTTACTACAGGACGCACCGCTATAGGTATAAAAACATTTTACCAATCAGACACTTTTGAAACAAATACTTTACCCCAATTCGATTCATGGGATACCAATGGCTTACGCTTCTTTCTCGAACATGACAATACTGATTTTAATTTAAATCCCTCACGTGGATACCATTTTGACTTACAATACTCTAGAGACTTTGGTAAAGGGGATTCACTACAAAGTTGGGATTTCCTGGAATTCAAGTACAACCACTATATCAACCTTGACACATTCTCCTTCACAAAACAAAATGTGCTTGCTCTAAGTATGTGGACAGGGTACTCATTTTCATGGGACAACAACAAGGAAATAGTCCCGGGGATCAATGCACATCGTCCTCCAACATGGGAAGGGGGAAGACTTGGTGGTTTTTTTAAAATGAGAGGCTATGACAATAACCGTTTCTCAGATAAAGCAGTTTTCTATGCTACAGCCGAATATAGAGCTATACTAGACTATAACCCATTTAATAAAAATGAGACGATTCCTGTAGCAATAGACTGGTTTCAGGTAGTTGCTTTTGTAGAAGCCGGCCGTGTGCATGACCAATATAATATAAATCTGCTTTCAGATATGAAATATGATGTAGGAATCAGTCTCCGTGCTTTCGTCGCACAACTTCCTATACGTTTTGATGTAGCCTATGGTGAAGAGGGTGCCAATATGTGGATAATGATAAATCAGCCATTTGACTTTTAGGTTATTCCCCTAGGGTAGCCTTAATGAAAGCTCAAAATAAAAAATCTAAATTTCTTATTTTCAACTGTAGTCTGCAAGAGTAGATACCCTTACAGACTACAAAAGTAAAAGACTACTCTACTTCTGCATCGATAACATCGTCATCGTCTGCTTTTTTAGCTTCCGGATTTGCACCGCCCTGCTCTTTAGCATACATCGCTTCAGCAAGTTTATGTGACTTTTCAGTGAGAACTTTTACTTTCTCTTCAATCTGCTCTTTTGTAGCATTGTCATCTTTTAGTGTCGATTCCAAATCTTCGATTGCAGCTTCAATATTTGCTTTTTCTGTTGCATCAAAGTTATCCCCTAAATCAGTAAGTGATTTACGTGTTTGGTGTACCAATGCATCTGCTTGGTTTCTTGCATCCACCACTTCTTTTCTCTTCTCATCTTCGGCTTTATTTGCTTCAGCATCTTGAACCATTTTTTCAATCTCTTCATCCGAGAGTCCGCTTGAACCGGTAATCTTAATCTCCTGAGATTTACCTGTACCTTTATCTGATGCTGATACTGTTAAGATACCATTGGCATCGATATCAAACGTTACTTCAATCTGTGGTACACCACGTGGAGCTGCCGGGATATCTCTAAGCTCGAACATACCGAGTGATTTATTGTCTTTAGAGAACTCTCTTTCACCCTGAAGTACATGGATGCTTACTGCGGGCTGGTTATCTTCAGCGGTTGAGAATACCTGTGACTTCTTCGCAGGAATTGTTGTTCCTTTTTCAATCACTTTTGTTGTTACGCCACCTAATGTCTCAATACCGAGTGAGAGAGGTGTAACATCAAGAAGAAGTACATCTTTCACATCTCCTGCAAGTACTCCACCTTGGATAGCAGCACCAAGTGCAACCACTTCATCAGGATTTACAGACTTATTAAGCTCTTTCCCAAAGAATTTTTTCATCTCTTCTTGTACCAATGGTACTCTTGTAGATCCACCGACCATAACTACTTCATTGATCTCAGAAGTACTAAGCCCAGCATCTTTAAGTACACCTTGTACTGTTCTAATCGTTGATGCAACTAAATCACCAATCAGTGATTCGAATTTCGCTCTGGTAATTTTAGTTACTAAGTGTTTTGGACCTGATGCATCCGCTGTGATGAACGGAAGGTTTATCTCAGTCTCGGTTGAAGAGGAAAGCTCTTTTTTTGCCGTTTCAGCTGCATCTTTCACACGTTGGAGTGCCATCACATCTGCTTTAACATCAATACCAGTTTCTGATTTGAACTCTTCTGCTACAAAATCAATAATCTTATTATCAAAATCGTCACCACCAAGGAATGCATCACCACCGGTTGCCATCACTTCAACCACACCGTCACCCGTCTCTAGAGCAGTAACATCAAATGTACCACCACCCAAATCGTAAACTACGATCTGCTCTGACTCTTTTTTATCCAAACCATAAGCAAGTGCTGCGGATGTTGGCTCATTGATGATTCTAAGTACATTGAGCCCTGCAATCGTTCCTGCTTCTTTGGTTGCTTTTCTCTGTGCATCGTTAAAGTAAGCAGGTACTGTAATAACAGCATCCGTTACTGTTTCACCAAGATATGCCTCTGCATCCTCTTTCATTTTCATCAATACTTTTGCAGAGATCTCTTGAGGCGTATATGTTTTACCACCTACTTCAATCGCACATGCACCAGATCTGTCAATAATGTGGTAAGGAAGCTTGCTTTGTGCCTCTTTTGCCTTCTCTTCACTCATCATAAGACCCATAATTCTTTTAATGGAGTAAATGGTCTTCTCCGGGTTAGTGATTGCCTGTCTTTTTGCAGACTCACCGACTAAAATCTCACCTTTGTCTGTAAATGCAACAATAGAAGGTGTTGTATTTTTACCCTCTTTATTTGCAATAATCTTCGCTTCACCATTTTCAAACACTGCCATTGCAGAGTTTGTTGTTCCTAAATCTATTCCTAGTACTTTTGCCATATTTTAATCCTTAATTATATTTATTTATTTTTATTTACAGGTAGAAACCATCGCTGGTCTCAAGATACGATCTTTAATCGTATACCCTTTTTGCATGACTTGCACGACATCACCTACTTCATGATCGTCACTCTCAACTTGCATAATCGCTTGATGAATTTCTGGGTTAAACTCACCCTCACAGCTCACTTCTTTAATATGATTTTTTTCCAAAATCTTTTTAAGCTGCTCATACGTAAGATTTACACCCTCTTTCATCTGCTTTAACACTTCAGAAGAGTTCTCCTCATCCGCACCCTCTATAGAGGCTAACGCATTCTCAAATGAATCAATGACGGCCAAAATATCTTTGGCAAAACTCTCATTTGCATATGAAACCGCATTTGTTTTATCCTTCTCTAAACGTCTTTTAGAGTTTTCAAAATCTGCATGGGCTCTTAAGTATTTATCTTTATACTCTGCTACTTCTGCTTGCAGGGCTTCTACAGTATCAACCTCTACAGTCTCTTCCGTCGAAGTTTCTACTTCTGCTTCACTATCTATGGCACTCTTGGACTCTTCAAGATTTTCATTCTCTTGACTCATATACAGACCTCCTTTATACTAAATATTGCATCCTGTTTTTAATGCTTGCATGCATTATACAACATTTAGTCTATCTTTGTCAAGTTATAGTTGAGTCATATTGACTAAAGTAGATATTTTATCTATTTTAGACTATCATCCATATTTTATGTTATACTCCTTAACAACGGATATATGCTTTATGAGGTAGATTATGCATACATTACTCAAAGAACAACTCAAGCATCTTCAAATTGATTCTACTGTTAAGTCTATAGATATAAAACTATTTAATAGACTGATGCATGAGATTTCCAACACCTATGAAAATAACGAAACACTTATTTCACAGATGGAAGATAAACACACCCTCTTATATACAGAACTTCAAGAGACATATCTACATAAAGAGAAAGAAAAGAAACATGAATCCGATGCACGTCTTATTCAAACAGTCTTTCAAGAAGCAACCGAGGGTATTATCATTGAAGACAGAGATAGGAATATCATTTATGCCAATCATGCCATGGGAAATATTTTAGGTATCTCAACAGATGAATTAGTAGGAAAAAACTCAGACTACCTCTCCACAATGATTTCAAAAAAAACGAAATATACTATTTATGACGCAATGACAACACAAGGCTTTTGGCATGGAGAAGTAAAAATTTCACCGCCCAATGCAAAAAAAATCTATTGCTGGTTGACCTTAGATGCGATCTTTAATGAGAAACAGGAACTCAACAATATTGTGTTAATGATTACTGATATCTCAGAAGTATACAAATCAAGGAATCAACTGAAATATTTAGCCTCATATGATACATTGACAAACCTACCTAACCGCTCACTTCTCTTTAAACAGTTGAAAAAATCTATTGCCTCCATGCAACGTAAAAATATCAAAGGCATGTTACTATTTATCGATATTGATCATTTTAAAGAGTATAATGACAACTATGGACACCAGATAGGTGACAAGGTACTGCTTTGTGTTGCACAAAAAATCACGTCTGTCTGTAGACATAAAGATGTTTTAGGACGACTTAGTGGAGATGAATTTTTACTCATCAGTGAAGATGTCCCAAATCAACATGCTGTTGAAACCATCATACATAAAATTCAAAATATTTTTAAAGAACCACAAAAAATCTCTAATCTTTCACTTCATATCAGTATAAGTATGGGAATAGCACTCTACCCGAGAGATGCTACAACACCTGAAGCATTAATTAATGCCGCTGACCAGGCGATGTATTCAGTCAAAAAACAGGGACGTAATCATTTTGCATATTACACACAAGAGATGTCCCGTATTGAAAATGAATATTATTTTGTTCTTACTAGCCTGAAAGATGCTATCTATACAGGAAGTTTTAGCCTTGTCTATCAGCCCCAATTCTTGCTCAAAAATAAGCATATAAAGGGGGTGGAAGTACTATTACGCTGTACACATTCACGTCTTAGTAACATTCCTATCTCCCGTCTTATCACTATTGCCGAAGAGACAGGCATCATTCATGAACTCACACATATACTCCTAGATAAAGTTTGTAGTCAACTGCATATTTGGAAACGTTTAAATATCAATATCCCAAAAATCTCTATTAATCTTTCTAGAAGAGAGCTCCATAAAGAAAATCTTGTACTCACACTTCATTCACATTTATCACACTATAAAATTGATCCACATGATATTGAGCTCGAAATTACAGAGAGTGCCTTACTGCATGAGAGTGTTGTTGTTAAGGAAAATATTACAAGACTACAGAAGTTGGGACATACATTTTCAATTGATGATTACGGTACAGGATTTTCATCACTCTCCAATATCAAAACCTTCCATTTTGATAAATTAAAAATAGACAAATCGTTTATAGACAATCTATCTACCAATAAAGATGATCAAGTTATCGTATCTGCTACGATTCAAATGGCAAAAAAACTGGGACTACAGATTGTTGCTGAAGGTGTTGAAACCCAAGCACAGGCAATCGTACTGACGTCATTTGGATGTGATTTGGTACAAGGTTTTTTATATGCAAAACCACTTAGTAAAGAGGGGCTAGAAAAATTATTATTAGAGGAAGGGTAAAAAAAGCAATGAACTGTCTTTGGCAGTTCATTGAAAAAGATAGTTCTTAGTTTCTGATTCCGAGATCTGCTTTAATGTTGTTCCATCTTTCTAGATCTGTTTTCTTGAGGTATCTCATTAGTCTTCTTCTTTGACCAACTAATTTAAGTAGTCCAAGTCTTGAAGAGTGATCTTTTTTATTTACTTTAAGGTGCTCTGTCAAGTAAGTAATTCTATCTGTAATGAGTGCTACTTGTACTTCTGTTGAGCCTGTGTCGTTTTCGCCTCTTGCATATTTAGCAATAATCGCTGCTTTTTTCGCCTTATCTAAAGCCATAATGACCTCCTGATTGGTATTAAATTCTCAAAAAATGAGTCTGAAATCATATCATAATAATCTTACCTGAGGCTTATGATCAAATATCATGCCTATTTGAGGTGCCCTTAATCTAAATTAGAGTAAAATAGTCCTAGTTAATTATAAGGTGTTAAACTATGTTACTCACACGTGCAAGCGAATATGCGTTACTCTCTTTGGATACAATACGAAAATCTGATACGCCTATCGGCACAGAGCAGTTAGCCAATAATCTCTGTATCCCTAAAAGTTTTCTTGCAAAGATATTACAAAGTATGGCAAAACAGGGCATACTTGAATCACGAAAAGGTGCACATGGTGGATTTATATTGGCTAAGGATGTCAGTGCCATCTCGGTAAATAACATTATTTATGCAGCTGAAGGTAAATCTCCAACAGTATTTGACTGCACTACCTATGCGAATACATGTCCCAATGGCACCATCGGAACATGTACCATCTCCCCTTTTCTCATTAATTTTCAGGGTAAGATTGACAACTTTTTAAATGGACTCATGCTAAGCGATATCCTCTAAACACTTAGTGTATAATACACAACTATAGCAGTTAACCCATACGATTATTCATATTTATTTCACATATATAAGGTACACTTTGATGAAACAGCACCTCTACCACCTCTCACACATTGACCTTGACGGTTATGGATGTCAATATCTCTCACAGAAATGTTTTCAAAATATAGATGCATACAATGCCAACTATGGTCCTGAAGTCTCTGCACGTCTAGGAGAGATAGTTTCTAAAATAGAACAAGATAAATTTCTGCATGGAAATGAGATAGAGAGACTCATTTTGATTACTGACCTGAATCTAACGACTAAAGAAGGTGCATGGATTGAAAAAGAGACCATACGCATTGGTGCAAAGCTACAACTTTTAGATCACCATGCAACTGGTGCAAATGCTGCAGAACGTTTTGCCTGGTACACATTAGATACAACGCGTTGTGCCACACTTATTACCTATGACTGGCTTCAAAAACATTATAACTTCGACAAAGAGAAACAGTTGGCTTCCATAGTAAAAGCCATTAATGCCATAGATATCTGGGTGAATGAAGATGCACTGTTCGAATATGGAAAAGTAATGCTGGGGATGATCTCTGGAGCTAGAGAGATTGGACGGGTTTTGTTCCCTGCACAAGACAGAGCATTTAAACTCTCCATGATTGAAGAAGCAAAAAATAGAATTGAAGATACCCATGCACCTATTCGACTCGATAATGATCTACACCAAATCAAAAAATCATTTTTTAAACAACACGAAGATAATACTAAAGACAATCTTGTTGCCAACTATGTCACAAACCTGCTTACGCAAGATAGACAACGCCTGACCATAGAGTATAAAGGTTATAAAGGGATACTGGGCTACAATGTAGGAAATGCCTCTATCATCGGTAATGCCTGTATGGTTGAAAATGACGATTATGATTTCTATATGGATGTCAACTTTAGAGGAAACTTTTCTCTTAGAAGCAATAACAAACTTGATGTCTCCCAAATGGCTGCACACATCGGAAACGGCGGGGGGCACCCCAATGCTTCAGGTGGAAAAATAGAGGGGTATAAAGACTCTTTTGTTTATGCCGATGTACGTAAGTTTATACAAAATTACATTGATGAGAGATGTGAGAAAAAATAGTGTTTATGCTTGTGCCTAAAGTGCATTAAATCTTCACTCTCGCCTCTAAGGCACGGGAGAGTGACATCACATCTATATTTTCCAACTCTACTCCTGTTGGAACGCCCTGTGCAATCTTCGTAAACTGTATCTCTAAACCTTGTAACTTATCTTCTATATAGAGTATCATGGTATCTGTTGCAATGCTTGGTGGAAATGCAAAAATAATTTCATCCACACCTTCGACTGCATAAAAAAGGTGGGCTTCATCCATGTCTCGCACTTCAGTCACCACATAATAGACCCCTGAAAACTGTCCACTCTCTTCAATAGTCAAAATATCTTTTGCACTCTGCACAATACAGAGTTTCGTATTGTCACGGTATGGATCTGAACAGATGGTACAGAGTTCATCTTCACTCATATTATGACACTTGCTACATTTTTGAATAACATTTACGCCTGTTTCTAATGCATGCACTAACTTCATAGCCGAAAATCCATCTTCCATAACAGCATGGTATGCCAAACGAATGGCTGTTTTTTTACCTATAGAGGGTAAAGAACAAAAAGCATCCACTAAATTTTCAAATGCTTCTATCTTATAATTTTTCATTATATATATCTCCTTAAAAAAGAGCAAAGCTCATTTTTAATTCCTCTCACTAAAGACCACATTAATCTCTCATATAATCCGATGCTTTAGAGTACTCAACAACTGATTTAATAAAGGTAACTACTTTTTGATGCTCTGGATGCTCATCATAGGCATCAAGCCCCTCTTTACTTTCAAATACGGCGATGAGACTTAAGTCCATTGCACGATCAGCCTCAATAAAATTGATCCCCACATCCATACTTCTTAAGCTTGGAATTGCACCCATAAGGTTCTCAAGCATCTGTTTTGCTTGAATAATATTGGCTTTTTTATTCTCTTCTTTAAACTTAAACATGACAATATGTACGAGCATATATAACCTTTAAAAACTATTTTTGTCATTATAACGAAATTATGGTAGAATTCGCAAAAATTATGCCTTAAGGGCAGCTCTAATAATAGATGCCCTTAATAACAATGGAGAAACATCTATGACAGAATTAGATTATTATGAGGTACTCGAGGTCAGTAAATCGTGCTCAGGTGCAGAACTTAAAAAATCATACAGAAAACTGGCAATGAAATACCACCCCGACAGAAACCCCGGTGATACAGAAGCAGAAGATCAATTTAAAATTGTCAATGAAGCCTATCAGGTACTTTCAGATGATGAAAAAAGAAGTATCTATGACCGTTACGGCAAAGCTGGACTGGAAGGTCAAGGGGCAGGACGCGGTGGATTTGGCGGTGCAAATATGGATGATGTTATGGATATGTTCAACTCCATGTTTGGTGGTTCAGGTGGTTTTGGCGGTTTTGGACAAACACGTAGAGACCCAAACCAGAAGTATGCACTAGATTTTGAAATTGAAGTAACACTGGAGTTTCACGAAGCAGTCTTTGGATGTAAAAAAGAGATAGATATGACATACAAAACTGCATGTGAAGATTGTGACGGTACGGGTGCAAAAGATGCCAAATTGGAAACATGTGAGTATTGTCAAGGACAAGGACAGGTACTTATGCGTCAAGGACCAATGCAATTTGCGCAAACCTGTCCAAAATGTCAGGGAGAAGGAGAAATAGTCAAAGAGGCATGTGGAAGTTGTTCTGGTAAAGGATACCATGTTGAAGAAGATACCGTTATTGTGACTGTTCCTGCAGGTGTAGACTCAGGTAATCGCCTCAAAGCACAAGGGTATGGCAATGAAGGCAGAAACAATCAACGTGGTGACCTCTATATTACCTTTAGGGTCAAAGATGATGAAAACTTTGTACGTAACGGGAACGATATCTATATTGAAGTGCCTGTTTTCTTTACGCAGTCAATACTCGGAGAGACGATCTCGATTCCTACACTCGATGGAGAAAAAGAGCTTACACTCAATCAAGGCACGATGGATAAAGAGCAATATCAATTCCCCGGTGAAGGTGTGGCAGATGTACACTCGGGACAAAAAGGTCGCCTGATTGCCCAAATCAAACTGGTACTTCCAAAGAAAACAGATGATACACAACAAGAACTTCTTGAAAAACTTCAAGAGAGCTATGGTGTTGAAAGTAACCCTCATAAAAGTACTTTTGATGCTGCATTTGACAGAGTCAAATCTTGGTTTAAAAACTAATAAATTTCCTCCATCTTCTCTTTTTAGTATAGGGGTTCACCCCTATACGCTTTTCATTAACTAAGCTATTCTATACTTATTCTACATAACACTCAAGCCATAAAAGATAATTATTTTCCTTTAAGCTTTGAAGCGTTATACTCTCAAAGGATAAAAATTGTCCTTAATGGCACCTCTAATAATAGGTGCCCTTAACTAAATTATAAAGGGGTTATCATGGCACGCAGAGGAAATTCTATTATTAAAGGGCTCGATATCAATGATATCATTACCGGACTTAACAAGGCATATGCGGATGAATGGCTGGCATATTACCAATACTTCATAGAGGGAAAAGTAGTTAAAGGTATTATGAAAGATGCTGCTATTGCTGAACTAGAGCAACATGCCGCAGATGAACTAAGACATGCGAACATGGTAGCAGACCGTATCTTGCAACTTGGCGGTACCCCCCTACTCAACCCTAAAGAGTGGTTTACACATACAAACTGTGGCTATGAAGCACCGACTAACTTTGATGTAGTCAATATACTTGATGATGCTATCAAAGGTGAGCAGTGTGCTATTTCAATCTATTCCGATTTAGCAGAGATGACAAAAGACAAAGATATCGTGACATATGATATTGTCTCTCAAATACTTGCTGATGAAGTGGAACATGAAGAAGACCTCCAAGCACTCTACGATGATATTACAGAGTTTGTAGACGATTTAAAGAAAAATTTAAAATAAGGACAAGAGTACTTCAAAAAGGCATCAGACGATATTACAGTAGGATAAACTACTGAACCTTTTGATGTAAAATCACTTTTGTAGGTGATGCAGTGCAATCTGCATCATCCCTTTGGTTATCGTAAGCAATGACATACACCTCATCATCACTTTTCAAATAATTATTTTCTCCAAACGTTGCATAAGCGGTTGCACCTATAGAGATAAGTGCTTGTTTTGGATAATGGGATGCTTTTAAGTGCTCTGAAATATTTTCAAGTGGACCAAAATCTTCTTGTTTGTTCATCTTCTCTATCAACCAATTTTTCAACTTCGTATAAAAGAAAGAGTATCCCAAAAGGGGTGCATCGACACCATAAGGATGAACTACACCATCACGTTTCACAAAAGAACAAAGATGATACCTGTCCATCACACCACCCTCCTCAAAGGTATCTATAGGTATCCATCTGTTACCAATACCTTTGGAGTTCAAACCCCAAGATTTTTTTTCAGATATCTTTTTTGCACCCTCTTTACGAATCGTACAATCATTAAACGTAGTAAACTTTTGTGCTACAAGCTCTGTAACCTTTTTATTGTCATCATAATGAATGCCAAATAAGACTGCTATCTCCGGTTCAACTTGTGCATTCGCTTTGTAAGTAGGTAAGCAGAGTCTGTCGGTTCCTATCGAGTATAAACCTAAAAAGGAGTCTGAATGCGGTACATAAAAAGGAAATATACCTTTTGGTGCATCCACCTCTTCGGTCACAACATTTTCAAAATCTTTCTCTTCACCTGCTTGCTCTAAGTGGTGGGCAAAATTACCTGCCACCCCTAGACATATCACATCTCTTAATTCCATAAAAATCCTTTTAAAAGATAGAAGTATATCTTAGTGATGATAATAGTTTACCTTTTAGCACTATTGTGCTAGTATCATGTTAAAAAAGGTCTGCGTATGCAAAATGGAAAAGTACTAGCACTTTATATGACCGTCCCCGACTTAATGCGTTCGGGTCACCGAATGAGATGTGAAGATATTGAGTGTGATCCCGATGGAATAATTGGAGACATGAACTACGAGACGCCTCGTGATTATGTGATGTTACTTACCTGTCAAAAGAGTTATGATATAGCCAAAGAGGCTGAAATTATCATCGACCAGGGTGTATTAATGGAGAGTATTCATGTTGATATTGATTTGTATCATTTAAATAAAGGTTCTGTTATAGAGTTGGGTGAGATGTTAATGGAAGTAGAAGATTATTGTCAAGCATTTGGATACCTCATGGCACTCGACCCAGAACTACCAGAACTACTTAAAGAGAAACGGGGACTATTCGTACGTCCATTAGAGTATGGAAGAATCTCTCTAGATGATGAGGTAACGGTCATTAAAGAAACATAACCTTAGTTTTTTAATTCTCATAAACTACTGAAAGTAAAAGAAGAAAACCTACCGTCTTAAGACAGTAGTGAAAAAAGTGAAATTTACTCGTTACCCGAAACGGCATCTTTAAGTGTTTTTCCTATTTTAAATTTAGGGGCAGTATGTGCAGCTTTTGTATATGTTTTATCTGTCCCTGGAACTTTACCACTTTTCTCTGCTACATCTACTGTAGAAAATGTACCAAACCCTACCAAAGATACAGTCTCTTTTTGCACCAATGCATCTGTCACTGAAGAGATAAATGCTTTAACCGCTCTCTCTGCTGCTGCTTTACTTTCATATTCTCCATTTTTTTGTACTAAGTCTATAAAATCCGATTTTGTCATTCATACTGCCTTTTTATTATTAAATATAGTCTATTATAGCACAGTATAATCTTATATTAAGCTAAATACCTCCCTGTTTAACGGAATCAATCGTTGTTTTAGGAGAAAAATAAATATAAAAGATTTGAAATAGAAGTATAATTGATTATAATTCCAAAAGTTAAACAAAAATATTAATTTTCTAAAATCTATCCAAGCTGCTGCTCATGATAAAAATTGATAAAAGATTCACTATCCATAGGTTTCCCAAAATAATACCCCTGCCCCTTATCACAATGATACGATCTCAATACATTTTCTTGTTCAAGTGTTTCAATACCTTCAGCAATCACTTCATACCCCAAACTCTGTGATAACAGGATAATCGCTTTAGCGACCTCTCCATCATTTTTATTTGTCGTAATCTCTTCAATAAAAGATTTATCTATTTTTATTGTATCTATCGCTAAGCTCTTCAGATAACTCATAGAAGAGTATCCTGTACCAAAATCATCGATTGATATCCGGCATCCAATACTGCGAAGATCATCAATGATAGACATCTTCTCTGTCGTATACTCCATAATATACCGTTCTGTTAATTCGATCTCAATGTTCCGAGCGGGCATACCTGTCTCTTCAATAATCTGTTTTAGTTGTCTAAAAGCATCTGCTTGGCGTAACTGTATACTTGAAATATTCACTGCAATTAAATCAAGTTCAATACCCCTTTTTTTCCATTTCATATACTCTAAACATGCTTGCCTAAATACAAAATACCCTAATTCAACAATCATTCCCGTATCTTCAGCAACTGAAATGAACTCTTCAGGAGAGACATCTCCAAGCACATTGCTATGCCAGCGAATCAGTACCTCCACACCTGTGATTTCCCCTGTATCTAAAAGATATTGAGGTTGATAATATAACACAAACTCTTGATGCTTTAAAGCATAGACCAACTCCTGTTCAAGTTCCAAACGCCTTTGTATACGGATAGAGAGTTGTTCATTATAAAAGGCATAGGTATCACCCCCATTGTCTTTCGCAAGATACATCGCTGAATCAGCATGTTTGAGTAGCATACTTTTAGTCTGCCCATCATCAGGATATTTTGCAATCCCTATACTGGCTGTTGTGTTTAAACTATACTCCTTAATCTGGATGGGATCACGAATCACCGAAGCAATTTCAGCCACAATGACATCTATAGCATCAATATCTTGCTTATTCTCAACAATGGCGACAAACTCATCCCCACCGATACGTGCAAGAAGATTTTCTTTTCCTAATATCCTACTAATACGTTTAGAAAGGGTAATAAGCATTTCATCACCAATCTCATGACCCAAAGTATCATTAATCACTTTAAATCGGTCAAGATCAATAAATAAAACAATGAATTTTTTCTCTCCTTGATATTTCCCCTCTATCAATTCACCCATATAACGTTTGAACTCAGTCCTATTAGGAAGATGTGTCAACGTATCATGATACGCCAAATAAGATATCTCTTCCCTGTTTTTAAGCTCTCTTAGATAGGTATATATCAGCACAATTAATATAATAAGTGCAAATGTGAAAAATGCTAGACCTATCCTCTCTTCTGTCTCTCTATTACGCTTAGCCTCATGCTCTAATATCCTACTCAATGTACCAATCGTACCGTCTAAAGCCAAAACTTCATTCTCATTTAAAACTTCATTCAAAAATCGTATATCTATGAGCATCTGCTTAGTATGTCTATAAAAATAATCAATATCATCATCTTGATAACGATATGTGTTTAAATTGATCAAATCTTGATCTATATTTAACAAGTCTAAATCTTTACCTATAAATATCTGACCGATCTTAAAGAGCACATCCCCTAGTAACTTTTCAACCTGAAGATTACTGTTGTCTCTATTGTCAATGGTACTTTGAATTTCGAATAAATAGTGAACCGTGCTTGTAACTCTTGCATTCAAAGTTTTAAAACTTTCAACCAGATCCGTTTTAAGATTGTATTGAAGAGAAATCTGTTTCAATAGTCTGTTCACTTCAGAACTGAATATATCATCTATTCTGTTCTCTTCAAGCATCAATAGTTCTTTATCAAACTCTTTTGTAATCGCCGTTATCTTATCGTTATCAAGATAGCGATAAGAACGCATCAAGGTATTATCCATCTCCTGATTATAGTTTTGCAATTTTAAAACAGCCACAATATATTCATCATATCTTTTGATATGTGTATTGACATTTTGTAGATAAAAAAAAAGCACTGTAAGTGAAAAAATAAAAAATAATAGCAGTATCATCACACCATCAACATGTTTTTTAAGCAACCTATTGATGTGAAACATTCATATCCTTTACACTTTCAGGTAGATCTCCCGTAAGTGCATTGAGAAAATCTACAATGCGGTGCAGATCGTCTTTATCCATTGGACGACCCAGTTGATATTGGGTCATAATGTTGACTGCCTCCTCCATTGTCTTGGCACGACCATCATGCATATAGGGTGCGGTAAGTGCAATGTTCCGTAAAGAAGGTACTTTAAACACATATTTATCTGCTTCTTTTTTAGTCGTGTTATAGCGTCCGAGCTCTTCACTTTTGGCATCTTTGTAAATACCAAATTTATTATAAAGGTTACCTCCGATATTGATACCATTATGACAGGAGACACACCCTTTTTCTTTAAACAACCGATACCCTTCATATGCATGTGTGCTTAAAGCCTTTTCATCTCCATTTAGAAATCGATCAAAAGGTGAATTAGGCGTAATGAGTGTTTTTTCAAATTCAGCCAATACATCTGCAAGATTATCTTCAGTAATACCGTCTTTATAAATTGCATTAAACAGACCGGGATAGACTTTACTATTTTCTAAGTCCTGCAGTACTTCAGGCATTGAACTCCCCATTTCAACAGGATTGATAATAGGATTGAGAGCCTGCTCTTTGAGATTCTTTGCACGCCCATCCCAAAATTGTCTAAAATTATAGGTGGAGTTGTATACGGTAGGCACATTAAAAACCCCCAATTTACCATTTATGCCTTTTGTCAATGCTGTCGTATCTGCTCCATTATGAAGTAAATTATGACAACTCATACAGGAGAGCGTTTTATCTTTAGATAGTATGGTATCTGAAAAAAGTTTTTTACCTAATTGTACTTTTTTATCCTCTACTTCTACACTTATAGGAAGAGGAACAAAGTCCACGGAAAAAAGTACCGTAGTCTCTAAAAAAAATAGTATATAGAGTAAAAAACTTTTTTTTATCATTTGATATCCTTAATTAAAGTTCTATACAGGTTCCTATACCGGAACTTGTCAAAATTTCAAGCAACAATGCGTGTTCTACACGCCCATCTATAATATGTGCTTTTTTCACCCCGCCGCGTAATGCTTCGATACAGGCATCTACTTTGGGAACCATACCTCCTTGTATTGTACCATCTACTTTTAGTGCTTCGGTTTTTTCAATACTTAATGTGCTAATGAGCTCCATCTCTTTGTCTAGTACTCCAGGCGTGTCTGTCAAAAACAGTACCTTACGTGCATGCATGGCAACGGCTATTTTACTCGCAGCAAGATCTGCATTGATATTAAACCCCGGGTGCCCCATAATACTGCTCCCTGCTATAGGTGCGATAACAGGCACGGCACCATCTTCAATAATATTGTTGACAATTTCGGGATTAACATGTTCTATGATACCCGTGTATCCAAAATTCTCAAAATCTTTAGGTATACCTTTTAAGAAACCTCCGTCTTTACCAGAGATTCCGATGGCTTTACTGCCATGATTATCGAGTAAAGAGACAATTTCTTTGTTTATATTACCGCAGAGTACCATTTCAACAATACGCATCACCTCTTTCGTGGTAACACGCTGTCCCTCTACAAACTCTGTTCCCACCCCCAATTCTGAAAGCATCTCTGTAATACTTGGACCACCACCGTGTACCACGATAGGCTTCATACCGACCAAATGTAACAGTACGATATCTTGCGCAAACTGTTCTTTCAGTGTGTCACTTGTCTGGGCAGACCCTCCATATTTGATGACAATCTTTTCATTGGAAAAACGTTTAATATAGGGTAACGCTTCCAGCAGGGTTTTAACGACTTCTATCTTCTCTCTCAAACTTATATCCTTTGATGTATAAATCAATTTTTGTCATTATATCATTATCTAACACTAATTTTAGTTTCATTTCAGAGAGTGTTATATCTAGATGATTCAGTTTTACTTTATCTTTTGAGGTGCAGAGTAGACTGCTAGCTTGATATTCATCCATATACCCTTTTAGCATTGGTGCATCAAAGTAGGCATGGTCCTCCAAATACTTTTTTGCAAGTAAATTGTGGGGAAGGAACTTGTCCAACCTTTGTGGATTGGAAATTGCCGTAAGCAATACCATACGTTCAGTCGGATTGACAATCTCCACCTCTCTTGTAAAATCAATGCCTTCTTTTAAAACCATATCGGCAAGGCTCTTGATAAACCAAAACTCTCTAAATCCTCCTGAAGGGAAGGGTAAATAGTTTTTGATTTTTTCAGGTTCTAAAAGTATCTCAAATTTCTTAATTTCAACACGATTAAATCCATCATCCAATATAATGACTTTAGCCCCACGCTCTTTTGCTAAGGCAATTGCTTGAACTCTCTCTTCACTCACAATCACGGAGCATTTAGGTAGAGAACGTGCCATGAGCATAGGCTCATCACCACTTTGTTCTACATCCACCAATATCTTACCATGATGGCTTACCTCTATCATGCCGCGACTTAAACGGCCATAACCGCGTGAAATAACAGTCACACCTTCCAACACAGAAGCCAAAGCAATGACAAAAGGTGTTTTACCCGATCCCCCTACCATTAAATTTCCTACAGAGATAATAGGCAAATCAAACGCTTTGGGAGAGCGTACCATTCGGCGAGCGAGCATTACTATGCCATAAAGAAGGGAAAGAGGAAACAATATGACCATAAGCGAATAATGATACCCTTTTGGACTAAAATACATTGTTTCAAAAAAATGTTTCACTCACATGCCTTTGCACCGAGTTTTTTCATTTCACTACAACTAAATCCTGCCTCTTTTCGAGCTTCTACATTGACATAAGGTCTATGTTTGGAGAGGAGGTCATAACGTTCAAGTATTTCAAAATAAATCCGCTCTTCCTCTCCCTTCTCTTCACAAAGGCTTTTAAACCATCTGTTACCCTTCTCAACATGGTCTATCTCTTCTACATAGATAATATTCAATGCTTCAATCAGTTTGGCTACAGAGGGTATATTCCGTTTATTGTCAAGCTTTTTGATAATCTGTGGACTGACATCCAAGCCGGATGCTTCAAAATATCGTGGTACAATCGCCATACGATCAAGTATATTTTCTGCGGTGTTATTTCCCGCATCAAACAGTCCTGAATGTACAGGAAAGTCTCCATATGCAAATCCTAACTCCCCAAGTAAAACATCAAGCATTTTAAAATGACGGATCTCATCACTTGCCACTTCAAGCCAATCTAACTTATAGGCTTGTGGCATGTGCGGATAACGATATACCGCGTCAAGGGCCAAATCAATCGCTGAAAACTCTATATGTGCGATAGAATGCACCAAAGTTGCCAATCCCTCAGGCGTATCAAAGTCCTTCCGTTTGGGTAAGGCTTTTGGTTCAACTATCGTACATCTGTTTGCATACGAGGGCTGAGAAAAAAGAAGTGGTGTAAAACTGTTCTCTTGACTAACCTCATTTTTGCTACAATACGCTAAACATTGAGCGGTTAATTCTTCTTTTAAAAGAATATTATCACTGAGAATAGCTTGCTCTAAAATATCATAAAACTTCATAAGGAATTATAACTGATGCAAATTAAAATCCAACCTATGGGCGCTACCCAGACCAACTGTTATATTGTCACTGTAGAGGGAAAAGATTTTATCATAGATCCAGGTATTCAAGCTACAAAATGGGTTGTAGACAATGTGACCAATCCCATAGCCATTCTCAATACCCACGGACACTTTGATCATGTATGGTCCAACCAAGCCGTACAAGATGCACTTAAAATCCCAATATATTGCCCCAAGGGTGATGTTTTTATGTTAGAAGAGTGTCCATTGGGACAAAATGTCCCTGTCAGTGAGGCTGACTATGAAGTAGTAGGAGATGAAGTGCTTGAACTAGACGGTGTAAAAATACAATATCGTCATTTCCCCGGCCATACCCCGGGATGCAGTATCATAGAGATTGGGGATGTCTGGTTTTCGGGAGACTTCCTTTTCCAACAATCCATAGGGAGATGGGACTTCCCTTTTTCAAGCACTGCTGCAATGGTTAAAAGTTTAGAAAAAGCGATAACACTAAATGGAGACTATACTATTTACCCAGGTCATGGATTAAGTACGACTCTTAAAGCTGAGCAAAATGTGATGCCGTATTGGATTGATCAGGTGAAGAGGACGATATAACCGTAAAACGTAGGTGTCTCATAGAACTTAATAACCTTTAGACTCCTCTACTTCCAACTTCTTAGGGTTGCAATGACAATTTTAAGAATAAACCTTTAACTATTTTTTGTAATATTGGATTATCTTCAAAAAACACTTCTTCATTATTCATAACAAAATATCTAAAAGCATAAAATTCATTTTCTTTTTTACAGTTTTCTCTAAAATTTTCAATATCTGGAAGAAATATATTAAAATTCTTATCATGTATAAAATGAAGATAGTGTTTATTCATCCGATTAATAAAATCGGTAACAATCTCCATACGAAGCTGTACAAGTTCATCTCGATTCAAGTTACATGCATCTTCAATAGTATGTCGTACTTTACTATCCCTAGAACTTATTTGACCTTCTTTATCAAAATCAATTAAATGTAATACATCATTTTTTTCTGGATTGATGATTTTAGGTTCTTCTATAGTATCATAAGTATCTCCAAGAGCATGTATACTAAAAAAAGGTTCATTATTATAAGTGACTGCTGTATTTTTTACAGCAAATCTTTTTCCTTTTGCACTATTACAACTACCACAACAAAGCAGAAGATATATTGTTATTAAAAGCATCTTCTCTTGCTTGTTGTGTTAAAATTGTTGGGATGTCTGCAAAGTCTTTTTCAACTTTTATCATATTTTATCTAACTCTTCATCTATCATTTTCAGCAGTGCTTCTTCATCTACATTTATATCATTTTTTATTTTGTGAGCTACAACTTTGTGTATCTTTTCATAAATATAATCATCACTACTTACTACCTTATTATACTCACGTGATGTAATGGTTTCCATATCAAAAAGTGGAGAAGAAACTAGTGAGTTATTAGTATACCCTTCATTGGCTATTTGATTAGAGATAGTGACGTTTCCATCATCTTTATAGATTTTATAAAATACTGCTTCTTTCCTCGCACCTAAGATAACAGTAGGACTATGCGTTGTCACTATAAACTGAATAAGTGGAAAAGTATCTCGCAATTTTTTCATAAAGTTATACTTCCATTTGGGATGAAGATGTAGCTCTACCTCATCTATGAGTACTACACCCCTAAAATCCTTTATATCTACTACATACGGTTGCTTTTCATACAGTCTAGCGATTAAATCACATATAATAGTTATAACACCTTTATACCCTGCAGATAACTGTTCAAAGCTCACAGATGAACCTCTCTCTTTAAACAATACATCATCAGGTGTAATCTCTATCTCTACTTCTTTGTTAAGAAGTTCATTGAGTAACTTTTTAGCCTCTACTACTGATACAATACTTTCTTTCCCTGATTTCTCATTATGGTCTAAATACTGCAACCATTCAACAGGACTTCGTAAATCATATCTATTTTCAAAGAGTGTTAAGTACCCTGTTTCATCCTCTTTCATTTGACAACTGTTATACCTAGAAGCCCCATAGGCAAATATATACTCATAAATACTTTCATTTTTAGTATGCTTTCTTTTTGCACTATCAATGATTTCGATATTTGCCTTATCTTGCAACTTAGTAAGATTAAAAACATCACCCTCTTTTACCCCTACCAAACCTATGGCTATAGATTGAAGTAAAAGTGTCTTACCATCGCCATTTTCACCAACGATATATATCTCTTTTTTATCTTTTAATTTATCAAGTTTCATACTCTCTATACTAAAAAAGTTTTCTATCTCAATACTATCAATAGTAGCTATCTCTTCTTTTTCTGTACTCGCATATTTCTCTTGTTGTATATCTTTTTGGAGAACATTTAGAAGTATTTCAACATCTTCCATTTTTTTCAAAAATAGAGGCTTTACATTAGTAGTTTCATATTTTAAATAATCATCTATATTTTCTTGGAGTGTAATACAAATAGATGATTTTTGTATACGATTTGTTAAAATTTGAAAGTGGTTTTTAATAAAAAAAATCAGATGCTCTTTTGTATCTCCTCCATAACTCCTCCCTCTATTAAAAGTCTCCTCTTTTTGAAATAAGAGAGCTTTTATTGTTTCTATAAACTCCTCTTTATTAATATTTTGTATGAAGCACTTCTTATGAATTTGAGAATAATGTATATCTAAAAAAATATTCAAAAAGCTATACTTAAAAATGTTATTTAACGGTAATTCTTTATCATCAAGCGTATCCTTATATTCTTTAAAATCTAATTTAGATAACTGTTCTATAAATAAATCAATTTTTTCTTGAAAAGATAGCTCTGAATAATTCTGAGGAATATCCCATAACTCATCCTTGAAACTACCCTCCAGTAGATTTTGACCTAAAAAATATTGCATAAAAGCAGGAGAGAAAAAGGCTACATTTTCTTTACTTGCTATTCGTAATAATAATTTATAGGACTTACATTGCTTTGGATTCTTTGGGTCAAATATATATTTTTCTATCTCATTTTCAGCTATAGCCATGTAGAACCTTTTGTTTACTCATTGTGAATTAAATTATATCAAAAGAAGTTTAGAGAGGTAAAGCAGAAACAAGTAATCTCTTATTACTTAATCTCATATCTCTTAACAACATATTTAATATCAATACAACTCCAACACATCAATCGTCGGTGGTATTAAAAAACGTAAAGGGAGTCCAATCTCTCCAATACCACTTGCCACAAATACTTGTCCATTTTTATATTGATATAATCCTTGATCCCATAAAACATCACCCCTAACCGGTATCACTTTTTTATAAATATATGGGATACGTACCTGTCCGCCATGTGTATGCCCTGTCAAAGTTAAATCAGGAAAATGCTTTGACAGATAATTTAGGGTTGTATCTGGATTATGTGTTAGAACTACAACATTATCTTTTTTTGTATATGTATCTAATAAACTCACTTCATCATCTCTTGCCCAGTGACTACCTAAACCTAAAATAGTAATACCATTGAGTTCAATCGGTCTATTGGTTATTACCTTTACACCTAATTCAGTCAATACTTGCTCTAATTCATCCCTTATCTGAGGGCCTGGCTTTTCACAATCATGATTGCCCAGTACTGCATAAATAGGTACTTTTATTTTACTTAATGACGCAAAAAGTGTTTTCATATCATCAAACTGTGGTTCATATGTTAAATCACCCGCTATTAGTACAGCATCTATATCCTCAGCATTTATCTTCTCTACTGTTCGTTCTAAGATGCTTTCATTATTATAAATTCCTAAATGTATATCTGCGATAAGCGCATATTTCGCTTTAAAACCTGTCTGGATTTTATAATGGTTTACAAATAATAATTTTGGTTCAACAAATCTAGCATAGATAAATAGAATGGATAAAAATATCAAAATAATCCAACGTTTTTTAATAAACCATAAGAGTAAAGGGAAAACCAGCCATGAACCATAAAATATAAAAAATTTTACATATAAAACAGGAGTCATAACTTCCACAAATTAAACTAATACATGTTTATCTAATACAAACGTGGTAAAACTGCCTTCAAATACAAGTTTATCATTGACATAAGCTTCTACCTCAACGACTCTCTTTTTCCCTTTTTTACGCACTACTTTTGCTTTACACAACACGGCATCACCCACTTTCACAGGAGCAATAAATTTAGAAGTGGAAGAACCTAGTACCACATAAGGATCATTTACTGCAGACATCGCTGCATAATCTGCTGCACCGAATATAAAGCCTCCGTGTACTAATCCCTGTGTATCGGCAGACATCTGTTGCGTTGTATGCAGTAATGTTTCCGCATAGTTTGTCTGTAGTTTGGTGACTTTACTGCACAGTGAAGTGTTTATTTGCAAATGTGTATTGGGTTTCATAAAAAGTCCTAATCATTTTTAGGATTATAACATAAGAAGGCTAGTCCATAGAAAATGAGGTTAGAATGAATCAATAGTAGAAGAAAGCGGTTCTTGCCATACAGAGCGTGAGAACCGCTAAAAAACTGTTAGTAAGAGAACTTGTATCCTCTACGTCTAACCGTATGAATGACTTGAAACCCAAGTATACTTTTTAAGCGTTTACGAATTTGATTAATAGCAACTTCAACAGTATTGTCACTCACATACTCGGGCTCTTCCCAAAGTGCGTTAATAATCTCATCTTTTGAGAAAACCCTCTGTTTACGTAGTGCAAGATAGGCCAAGATATCAAATGTTTTGCCATTAAGCGAGACAATTTTTTCATCATACTCTATCTTTTTATTGGCAATATCAATCACCAGTTTTTCAATGGTTACCTGTGTACCAAAAAGGTGTCTCATGTTCGCCAATACCCTTGCAGCTACAAGATCAGGATGTTCACAGTGCTGATAGATGACATCATCCACACCTAAAGCATAGAAAGCAGCTTGATGCTTAAGATTACTTGCAAGTATCATAATCTTCGTTTCACTCTTTTTCTTTTTGACCTCATTGACGTAACGTTCGAGTGAATACTTTACACCCTCATCCACAATAATCACTAATTCATAGTGTCTAAAATCTGTAAAATTTGTTGCATCATAAATATCTTTTGCATAATCTACAATACAAATAAAGTATTTATCTAATTCTTTTTCAAGTTCTTTGACATACTCATCGCCGAAACCTACGGTTAATATTCTCATTCATTTCCAATCACTAAAAAAGCGACTTAACCTTAAAGTTTTGCCACTATTCACTTTTATTAGCGTATTTATAGCTAAATCAACCTTATTTAAAAATAAAAGTAAAGGTCTTAACCTGCTTTAAGCGCTTTTATATAGACCCTTTTAGGTGCAGGGTATCCTTCTACTGTCTTTGTGCTGTCTTTGGGGTCAAGAAAATCCTCAAGACTTTGGGTCTCTATCCACTCTGTTTTTCTCTGTTCATGTACTTGGGTCACCATTATCTCTAGTACTTCAACGCTCTCGAAACCTGCCCTATAACACCAGTTCTTCAAAGCATTGACCGTAGGGATAAAATAGATGTTAGGTATCTTGGAATATCTCTCTTTAGGTGTTAGACACATCTCTGCATCCCCATCGATTATAAATGTATCTAAGATTAGTTCTCCGCCTTTATGAAGCCCCTTAAACAATGACTTTAACATCATCACGGGATCGGAGCGATGGTAGAGCACACCCAAACAAAACAGAATGTCAAACTTATGTTCATAAAACTCTACATGCTCCACACCCAAAAGTTCATACACGATATCAGACTTTATAAAGTGATTCAGAAATTCAAATTGAGAATAGTAGATGGCAGAAGGGTCAAAACCAATCAGTTTTTTAGGTTTTTGAGAAAGCATACGAAAGAGATAATACCCGTTATTGCACCCAATATCTCCTACTATTTTATCTTTGAGGTTAAAATGAGGTTGAAGTAGATTATATTTAATCTGACTCTGCCACTCAGAGTCTATAAAAAGTGTGTTGATTTGAAATGGCCCTTTTCGCCAAGGCTTCATAAGAAGTGCCGTCTGCTTAATCTGCTCTGCCTCTGCATCACTTAGATCGGCAATTTCAATCTGTACCCTATCACCTAACGACACTTCAACATCATCATAGTGAGGTAAATTTTCAATCGCTTCTTGATAGGGAACAATATTTTTCCATCTCAACCATTTTTTACGTTCTTCACGCAGTGCATTGATATCCATCCCTTATTTGATATAGGCTTTTTTGATTTTTTGATCAAAAAGCGGTTTGTTTGCACCACGTGATACATCGACATTCTCTATTTTTCTAACAACTTCTTGACCTTTCACTACTTCACCAAAAATGGTATGTTTTCCATTGAGCCACCCTGTCGGTGCTAATGTAATGAAAAACTGACTCCCATTGGTGGTTGGACCACGATTTGCCATAGCAAGTAAAAAGGGTCTGTCAAACACCACATTGGGAGCGAACTCATCTTTAAAATCTTTTTTCCAGATTGACTCACCTCCCCTACCTGTTCCTGTAGGATCTCCACCTTGAATCATAAACCCTTTAATCACTCTATGAAAAATAAGTCCGTTATAATATCCGTTTTTTACATGTGTCATAAAATTCTCTACGGCTAGCGGTGCTACTTTTGGGTAGAGTTTTAACTCAATCTTTCCTACATTTGTCTCAAGCACCACAATAGGCGCTTTTTCTTCTGCTTGTATTTGTGTACTCAATCCTAAAAACAATAACAGTGCCAATACTTTTTTAATCATTCACTCTCCTTTAATTCATGTGTAAAATTATAACTGCTTTTTCATTTACTTTGCGTAAGAAGTTGCACGTACTTCTCTGATGACATTGACTTTTATCTCACCGGGATATTGAACCTTTTCTTGTATCTCTTTGGCTATCTCTTTACTCAACAGTACCGCTTCATTGTCCGACATTTTTTGTGCATTGACAAAAACACGTATCTCTCTTCCCGCATTAATCGCATAGGCTTGATTGACATATGCCTTATTTAATGCGATATCTTCAACTTCTTTTACTCGCTTGGTAAAACTCTCTAAAACTTCTCTTCTTGCCCCCGGTCTTGCTGCAGAGAGTTTATCTGCAGCACACACAGCAGCACTCTCTACAGAGTCAGGTTCTTCATATCCGTGATGGGCATAAATAGCATTGATAACAGAGGGATGCTCACCATGCCTTCTACAAAGATCTACACCAATGTCTACATGTGAACCGCCCAAATCCTGAGTAAGTGCCTTGCCAATATCATGGAGTAATCCTGCACGCAGTGCGAGTTTCTCATCTCCACCCATCTCTGCAGCCATGACCCGTGCAAGTTTTGCAACTTCAAGCGTATGTGCCAATGCATTTTGTCCGTAACTAGCTCTGTATTTCATACGACCCAGCAATCTTACAAGCTCCTCATGCATAGGGAAAAGTCCCAATTCTATGAGTATATCTTGCCCCTCTTCATAGGTCTTCTCTTCAAATTCCCGTTCAACTTTTGTATACACTTCTTCAATACGTCCTGGATGGATGCGTCCATCTTCAACCAATACCTCTATCACACGTGTTGCAATGGCCCTTCTGTAAAGATTAAAAGAGCTTACCAATATCACTCCGGGGGTTTCATCGATGACAATATCGACTCCCAACAACATTTCAAGAGATTTAATATTACGTCCCTCTTTGCCGATAATACGCCCTTTATGTTCATCACTAGGCAGCGTAATAATATTAATTAGCCTTTCCCCAGCGAACTCCCCTGCATAGCGTGTTGTAGCCTGTGCTAAAATATAATTAGCCTTCTTCTCCCCCTCTTCTTTGGCTATCTGTTCATACTTTCGTACGATACCTGCGATCTCTGCACGGCTTTGCTCCTCCACTTTTTCCAAAATATACGCTTTTGCTTCCTCTTTGGTAAAAGAAGCAATATTTTGCATTTTCTCTACACTCAACGCGATGGCTTCATTTTTTTCTGCTTCCAATGCTTCAAGATATACCTCTTTGTCTAAAACCCTTTGTTCTAACAATTTAAGTGCATCTTCTTTTGCCGAAAACTCTTTTGTCCGCAGGATCAAAGCACGGTTACGCTCCTCTACCTTTGCAACACGTTTTTGAAAGTCACTCTCCTGTTCTAACGCTTTTTCTTTGATCTTTACATCCGCAGACTGAAGTAAAAGTTCAGCCTCTTTTTCAATCGCTTTGGCTTTTGCTTTTACTTCGAGTTCTATATGTGCAAATCTATTTTTTGCTGTGCTTTTCGTCCACAGGTAACATATACCTGCACCTGTAGCCACACCTGCTACACCGGGTATGATTATCTCTAACATTAAGTATCCTTCTAGGATGTAACAATCATATCTGCTCTTACATCATAATGGTCTGTAACGACCTCTTTGCTGTAACAGAGTTCACGTGCTACAAAAATGGTTTGTTTTATATATTTGTTCTGTTTTTCAAAAAATCTATCATACATACCTTTGCCAAATCCGACACGTCTGTGTGTTGCATCCGTTCCGACAATAGGTACAATCGCTATATCTATCTCTTTAACTCTATATTGATTTGAATCATGCGGTTCTTTAATCCCAAACTTTTTTATCTTGAGAGGAAGTCTATATTTTACCAATCTGAAACTTGAACCTTCCATAAAAGGAACATAGAGCACTCTCTTTTCTCGCCTTAAACGCTGTATCAAAGGATAAAGATTCACTTCTGTTCTTAATGGTACATAGAGCATCACGTTTTTAGCCTGATTTTGTATGATGTAATCATATAAAAGAGCGGTAATTTTCTTGTCTTTGAGATAACTCCTTACTCTTGAAATTTTATTTAATCGCTTTAAACATGCTGATCTAAATACCTTTTTTCTATCCGCTTTTACCATGTTCATCCATTTTTTTTAATGCTCTTTAGCTATAATCACTATACTAAAATTATATCAAAAGGGACTGTGTGCAACAAATATCTGCTCTTCTTCTATCTATTTTACTCATAAACTTAACTGGATGTGAAGAGAAAAAACCTGAAAAACCCCCTATACCTATAGAAAAAAGCACTGAAGTTTTCACACAAAAAGATTTAAAACAACACGCAGATAAACAACGTGATTTACAACCAAAAAAAGAGACGCTTCTGAATGCTCCTTCTCTCCACAATATAATAGATAACGTACAGCAGAGTGATACTTTTATGCTTCTTAACACAAAGAGTCAAAGCCGAAAGGTCACCTTTTCAGAAGATCAAGTGATCTTTCATCGTAATACCAAACCTATTATTCTCATTCATATTTTTGCAACTTGGTGTCCCCCATGTGTTGCTCAGATACCCTATATGAATTCACTTCAAAAAAAATATGGTAGTGACCTTTTTGTTATTGGTATCCTTACAGAAGACTATATTGATATTCCATCATTAAAAAGCTTTATCGCTAAACATGAAATCAACTATTTTATCTCAAATTCTCCACATAACAATGCCTTTAGCGGCCACTTGGCAGATACCTTGGATTTACCCCAAAATTTTTCCGTACCACTGACAGTAATGTATCTCAATGGTACCTATTTTACCCATTATGAAGGTTCTATCCCTATTGAAATGATAGAATATGATATTCAACAAGCACAAAAACAATTAAAATCCAATAAAGCGTAAAGGCATACATAATGTTCAATTTACTTAAAAAAGTATTAGGAAAAACCAATAAAGCCATCAAAGATGTTGCACCAAAAAAAAGAAAAGTCATTCCTAAAGAGGAGTTTGAAGATATTTTGCTTGAAGCCGATGTCCACTATGACCTTGTAGAGAGACTTTTAGAAGCATTGCCGCAAAAGATTAACAGGATTCAAGCTTTTAACTCCCTCATCTCCATCTTTCAATACGATGTTGATTTTAAAGAGAGTAATGTAAAACCTTTTGTAGAGATGATCATCGGTGTGAATGGTGCAGGCAAAACAACCACCATTTCAAAACTGGCATACCGTTATCAACAACAAGGTAAAAAAGTCATACTCGGTGCAGGAGATACCTTTCGTGCAGCAGCAATTGAACAACTTACAAGATGGGCAGACAAGCTCAATATCCCCATTGTTTCAACACAACAGGGGCATGACCCTTCAGCCGTTGTCTTTGATACTATAGCATCGGCAAAAGCAAAAGGCTTTGACAATATCATCATTGATACAGCAGGAAGACTACATACACAAACCAATCTCTCAGAAGAGTTGAAAAAAATGATCCGTATTGCACAAAAGGCACAAGATGGAGCTCCTCATCGTAAAATGCTTGTGCTTGATGGTACACAGGGTAGCTCATCTATCAACCAGGCAAAAGCTTTTCATGATATGATTGGTATTGACGGTATCATTATTACCAAGCTTGATGGTACAGCCAAAGGTGGATCTGTCTTCAGCATTGCAGATGAACTAAAAATGCCTATCTTTTATATTGGTACGGGTGAACAGCCCAAAGACCTCATTGAATTTAAGGCAAATGCCTATATCAATACTATTTTAGACGAAATTTTTATTTAAAAGGATTTTTAATGGCCACATTCATACGTCTCTTTTTTACGCTTCTTTTTCCCCTTTCTATACTTTCCATCATCCTGTCTATGCTCTATTTTATGATGGACTATGATGCCTCAAAGGCTATGAAACTTGGTGTACTTTCAGGTATCTTGATGAGTATTCCGCTCTCTTTTGTACTGGCTACTGCTCTTCTAATCCTAAGAAAAGTATCTCCTAATCAGCAAACAGACATTGAACAAAGCAAAGAACAGAGCAAAGAAAAAATTAAAGAAGAGACCAAAGTACAAACCAAAGAAGTGGAGACCAAAGTAAGTGAACCCGCCCCTATCGATACTATCAAAGGGATTACCCAAGAGAGTACATGTATGCTGTTGATGGACAGAGAACTCGCTTTTGAAATACTTATGAATTTTCTCAAAAAGATAAAGCATAGTACCATTTCACTCAATGATCCCCAAAGAGGCATCATAACCATACAGAACAAAGAGGGTATCATTCAAACAAATATCACTGCACTGACCAAACACACATCTGAAATAATTTTACGCACTCAAAATAATGCTACACATGCTGAAAAACTTATTCATGCCCTAAAAGAAAAAGAACACTCACTTTTACAATACTAAGCTGTATTCATACTTCCAAAGAGAACATGGTTCTATATGCCGTCTCGAGTGCTGTCTTGTCCTTATAGTCAATCATATCCCCCACAACAATGGTGACTTCCTGTTTCAACTGGCTATCTCCCAAAGCACGTTTCAGTACTTTATTCGCATCTGTTTGAATATACAAAGGTAAAATAGGCAATCTATTTTTCAAAGCGATAATACGTGACCCCTCTTTAAAAGCCGTTAAACTATTTTGCGTTTTGTTACGTGTGCCTTCGGGAAAAATAAAAATAGATTCACCCCGTTTCACCGCTTTTTTGATATCAGCAAAAAAACCGCTCATTTGCGCTTTTTCTCTGTCAAGAAGAATAGAACCGGCATTACGCACAAACAAACCAAAAAACAGGGAGTTATAGAGCTCCTTTTTAGAAATCCACGGTCCGAATATATCCGTCTTTTCAAAAGCGACTTCAACCAAAGGAGGATCAATAATACTTCTATGGTTGCACACAATAAGAAATTGTCCCTCTTTTGGCATCTTTTGGGCATTCTCAACATTCACGGTAAGATTTAATGTATCAAGCTGTGCGTGTGAATAAGCAAGTCTAAGTCTCTTCTTCTCCATAGGATCATCCGTTTTCTTTAACTTGTAACCAAAACTATTTGTCAGATAGAGACCATAAATAGCCTGCTTCATCGTATTTAATGTCACGCAATGTCCTTTAAAAGTAAAGGCTAAATTATAACGCAAAGAGATAAAAGTATAATATCTCCAAAAGATGTCAATTTGACATCTTTTTATAGCGATGAAAAAATCTATCGTACAATATCAAAATCAGTAATCGGAGTAAAAAATGGCAAAGAAAAAAACCCTCTTTGAGTGTCAGGCATGTGGATTTCAATCCCCTAGATGGATGGGAAAATGTACCTCATGCAACGAATGGGAAAGTATGGTTGAACTTAGCTCTGATCAAATCAAATTTTTAAAAGAGACACATAGCAGCAGTACTTCAAGCAGTATCTTATCAAAAGCAAAACCTATTACAATGATTGAGGAGGACAATATTACACGCTTTACTTCGGGGAGCAGAGAACTCGATCTGGTTCTAGGAGGAGGTATTGTGCCTGGCTCACTCACACTGATAGGAGGAAGCCCCGGTGTGGGGAAATCAACACTGTTACTTAAAATTGCGGGGAATTTGGCAAGAGTATCCAAAAAAGTGCTTTATGTCTCGGGAGAAGAGTCTTCGGGTCAAATTAAACTCAGGGCAAACAGGTTGGAAGCAAACCATGACAATCTTTATCTACTACCAGAGATTAACCTCAATGCAGTATTATCGGAGATAAGCAATCAGCACTATGAACTTATCGTTATCGATTCAATTCAGACACTCTACTCAGATGAAACGCCTTCTGCTCCGGGATCCGTCACCCAGGTACGTACCATCACATTTGAACTGATGCGTATTGCAAAATCTTTACATATCCCTATCTTTATCATAGGTCATATCACTAAAGACGGTTCGATTGCCGGACCTAGGGTCTTGGAACATATGGTTGATACCGTCCTCTACTTTGAAGGAGATACCAACTCCGACCTTCGTCTTTTACGAGGCTTTAAAAATCGTTTTGGTGCCACCAATGAAGTGGGTATCTTTGAGATGAATAAAGAGGGTCTCAACGATGCCAAAAATATGGCGGGTAAATTTTTTAACAAAGAGAAACTCCAAGCAGGCTCTGCACTCACGGTTATTATGGAAGGGTCTCGTCCTATTATTATTGAGGTGCAAGCATTGGTAGGTGAATCTTACGGACATGCAAAAAGGTCTTCTACCGGTTTTGATAATAATCGTTTAGGAATGCTTTTAGCCCTGCTTGAAAAAAAACTTGATCTACCCTTGGGAACCTACGATGTGTTTATCAATATTTCAGGCGGTATAAAAATCAATGAACCCTCTGCAGATCTTGCTGTCATTGCTGCTATTCTAAGCTCTTACCGTAACAGGGAACTTAGTGCAGATTCGCTTTTTATAGGTGAGGTAAGTCTTACAGGAGAGATACGGGAAGTCTCCGCTCTATCCCATCGTCTCAAAGAGATAGAGACACAAGGATTTAAAAAAGCAATTATCCCCAACACACCACTCGAAGCGACCAATATTAAATGTTTTGTAGCCAGTGAAGTCTCTAAAGTACTTGAATGGATGTAGTCATTGAGTATGCTATAATAACGCTATGAAAATAGGAACAGATATTATACAGATTAGCCGTATAGAAAAATCACTTGAGAGATATGGTCTTGCATTTAAAAAGCGTTTTCTTTCTAAGAGTGAAATAGAAATGGCCAAAAAAGTAGAGACAGTTGCAGGTTTATGGGCAGCCAAAGAGGCGATCTCTAAAGCACTAGGATGTGGCATCGGTGCACAATTATCATTTCACGATATTCACATTAGCAAAGATAGACAGGGTGCACCCCGATTTACTTTAAGTCATACTGCCCAACACACTCACTCGATAAACGCTTCATCTCTTTCTATCTCCCATGATGGAGGATTTGCCATTGCCGTGGCAGTTGTGAACTAATATCCTCATTGAACTTTTACATAGAATATACTACAATTACTCTCATATATATTAATCCTGCATAATTCAAAATGCAGCTTACAAGGAAGTAACAACATGAAATATACGATTCTGACACTTAGTTCACTTCTATTTTTCACAGGATGTATGACTCAAGATCCGACACCTGTTCAAAAACCGATTGTATCTGAAAAAAAAGAGACAGAAGTGAAGAAGCCAAAAGCCAAAAGAACTCCCCCTCCTCCCGCACCCAAAAAAGAGGTAGAACTCAAAGAAGTGGAAGATACGAATTATAATGATGCATACATGTATCCTCAAGCACCAGAAGAAAAAATTGTACAGCCTGCTTCTGTACCGATTGCTTCAAACGGCAGCATGGGAAAAGAGGCCTGTGTTGCAATGATATCTCAAGAAAAATTTGATAAATACACCGCGATGTTTGGTAGTGAAGCTGCCTCCATTAAACGCTGTGATATGATTAAAGCGATGAACCAGTAAGGGCAACCTAATCACTTTCTAAAATGTATCAATTTAAAGCGGTCACCCATCATGGTGGGTGAAATCAATGTTTTAATCTTATCCGCTTCTCTTGCATATCTCTTTTGTGTCGTTTGTTTAGAAAACTGCTCAAGGATATCTATAATACCAAAACGGATCAATGCACGAGCCTGAGTTTCATAAAACATCTCTTTAAACCCTGCATTTACAAATGCTTCACTGACATGCCCAAAATTCACATCATAGGTAATGTCATCTTTTTGAAAAGATTCACAAAGCTCTAGTGCTTCATCAAAAAGAGGAAAGGTTTCATGTGCCCTGTAAACACGTATGGAGAAGTCATTGCGTACATACTTCTCACCATAATCAAATGTTACAAAATCACCATGTTCTATACCCTTTGCCATATCTTTGGCAAATGCCTCATATCCACGTGCAATTTCGCCCTGAATTAAACGGTGTTTTTTAGACCACTGCAACAACTCTTGGGGCGCCTCTTCCCACTGTATCTTATGCGCCTCAACCAAGGCAATTTTTTCATCTTTTAAAAGTTCACAAGGGAAAGCATCAAATATTTCATTTGCCACCACAAAGGCATAGTCTGCTTCTACTTCTGAAATATCATTAAAGTGTCTGATTTCGACATCATCTCCAAAACGTGCTTTCACATACAAGCGTTGTGCTTCTTGTACTTCCATTTGACGCTCCACAATACCAAACTTTAATGTTTTCACCAAAGAGGGATCACAGGTATAAAGCCACTGAATCATATCGCAAATCAGGTACCCCTGATGTGCACCCACTTCTACAAGCCAGCCATTTTTAGATGCACTTCCCTCTTTTAACAGTGCATAAAAATAGTTCGCTATACTCGCCCCAAAAAAACTGCTTGTACTCACTGCAGTATAGAAATCACCTGATTTACCTATAGCCTTAAAGGTTTTATAGTACCCCTCTGTACCATAGAGCCACGCATCCATATAGGCACTAAAGTACATGTTCCACCCGTATATACAATTTCAACAATTGGACCTGCTTGTCTATTTCATAGATCTTCTGATCGATCTTTCTTATTTGAAGAGAGTTATGCATAATATCTGCATCCAACGTAGTCTTTTCCCCTGCATTTGCGAGATCTTTGGTAAGGCGAAAAAGATTCTTATAGACTTTTTCATCTTTTTGTGCCAATGTAATCTTCTTATCTAAAATACCCAAACTGTTTCGTATCCAGTTGTACTCTTCCACCACGGTCTCTTTTCTTTCCAATACTTCCACTGCAGCTTTGAGTTTCTCCACTTTACTCGCTTCAATATCACTAAAAGCATTAATATCAATAGGCATTGAAACAGAAAATCCATAGTTATAGTATTTCTCTTGAAGTGTTGGGTTAAAGAAAAGGGGGTTTAGATCCCCATCGATATACTGTCCTTGCAGGGAGATTGTAGGGAGATATTTTGCCCAAGTGACTTTTTCATTATAGTCTGACTGCTGGGCACGTAAAACATCTCTTTTTAATTCAAGGTTCTCCTTACTGTAATCCTCTTTACTAATCAGTTTCAGTGTAGGTAGACGTAAGTTTTTGGGATTTTTGTCACTTAAAAGCGAAAATCTCTGATGTAACTCCATTTTGTTCAACTCAAGTTGCAACAGTGCTGTTTCATCCTGGCTTCTTTTGAGTATAGCCTGATCGAGGAAACTGCTGTCAAGTAAACCCGCTTCATAACTGTCACGTTTTTGTCGAATATCTATAATGTCATTTTTAATTTGATACTTCAACTTCATCTCTTCAAGTTTCGTCTTTTTCAAATTAAAAAGTATCGAAACTGCATCACCGATCATTTGGCGTTTTTGAAGTTTTATCTCTGCAATATTCGCATCACGAAGTGCCTGTGAATATTTAATACCGTAATAGATTCCTCCAGATCTAAAAATAGGCTGATCTATTGTGACCGAAAAATTTCCCGTCTTCACAGTACGGTCTATAAATTGCGTAGAGTAATTTTTTCTGTATTGCAGTACGACAGGATTCAACCAGCTTCTTGAGAGCTGATCACTTTCAAGTGTGTTGCTCTCAAATTGATAGTCAAAAATCAGAGATTTATTGTCTGAGAGAATATCATTTAACTCATCAGATTGTACTATTATAGAGCTAAATAAGCTACAAAGAAGAAATAACTTTTTCAAAACGCTTAAACCCTTCATCTATTTCAATTTTTGAAATGGTAATACTTGGAAGAAAACGGATTGTATTCCGTCCTGCTTTCAAAACAATAAGCCTTTCAGCCATACATTGTTTAATAATAGCACCTTGAACCTCTACATTTTTTGCACGAAGTCCACGCATAAGCCCTAAACCAACCTCTTTTTCAAAAAGTTTTGTATATCTCTTTGCAATATCTTGCAACTTCTCTTCAAAGTAAACCAATGCCTCTGCTATTGCCCCACTCTCATACAAACCCTCCAACACTTCAAGTACTGCCAAGCCCGCAGCAGTACTCAAATAGTTACCACCAAACGTACTTCCATGATCACCCGCAGATAAAACATCTTTATGCTTTGTCATCACTGCACCTATCGGTACACCTCCGCCAAGTCCTTTAGCAAGTGTGATGATATCGGGCTCTATCTCATAGAGGTTTGCAGCTAAAAACTCACCTGTTCTATAGACCCCTGTTTGCACCTCATCTACAATAAGTAAAATACCTTGATCTTTCAAATGCACTGCGAGCTTTTGTATCTCCTCTTTTTCAAAAGGCTGCACACCACCCTCACCCTGCACCAGCTCTATGAGTACAGCTACCGTCTCATCATCTATGGCTTTATAGACATCTTCAATAGACTTCTCATACGAAAATCCATCTGGATAGGGCGAAAAGTTCGGTGTATGAAAACTCTCTTGTCCTGTCGCTTTTACCGTGGTGATAGTCCGTCCGTGAAAAGAGTGTTCAAGTGTGATAACCTTATAGCGCTTGTTATCAAATCTCGTCTCACCATATTTACGTGCTATCTTTATAGCACCCTCATTTGCCTCAGCACCTGAGTTCGCAAAAAAGATTCCCATATCATAGCCACTAAGCTCCACTATCTTTTGCGCGAGTTTTGCTTGTGGTTCTATCACCTGCAAATTTGAAATATGGATAATCTTTTGAGCCTGTTCAGAGATAGCTTTCACCAATACATTATTACTGTGTCCTACGGAATTTACCCCTATCCCCGAAGCAAAATCAATATAGTCTTCCCCACTCTCATCATAGAGTGTAGATCCTACACCCTTTACAAAGTTCGTATAGTCACGTGCATACGTTTGAAGCACATACTGTTTATCTTGTTGTTCTAAAGTCATTTTTATTTCCATGTTTAAAGTATCGCTATTATTATATCGTAGTGTTATTTATGATAGGCAACATAAGCCCATTGTGAGCATTACCTATTATGTATAGTCCATCCCGCTTTTTCAAATTGCTCTGCTGCTTCTTTTTCAAGTACTCCTATAATGACACTTGGGGGAGCGCTAAATACAGGTGTATATCTTTCAAGTCCATAATCTTGAAGAATATCCCACCTTGAGTATCCTCCCATGTGCGGTGTTCGAAGAGCAAAAACAACCTCTTTGATCTTTTGTTCACGCATCATAAACGAGCACATTGGACAAGGTTCGCAGTTTGAGTAGAGTGTGCACCCTAAGAGATTGGAAGTCCCAAGTGCTTTTTTTGCCCTTCTCATAGCAATCACTTCTGCATGGTCGGTGATATCCTCATGCATGGCAGAGTTACGTGCTTGTGCGATTATCTCATTGTCTTTGACGACAACAGAACCGAAAGGATTGTCTCCTGAGTCTAGAGACTCCTGTGCTAACTCGATACATCGTCTAAGAAATTTCTCATGCTCTTGGGTCTTCATGTATAATAGGTTCCTTTTTTATTTCTGGGAAAAAGCTTATTCCCATATCCCCTCAATTTCTCTTTGGCATTTTGGACAGTGCCCACTCTTTAATTTGTTGACGGTAATCGTATATCCTGTTCTATCGATCAGCAGTTCATTACACTGAGGGCAATGTGTATCACCGTGCACGGGAACATTTCCCAGGTAAATATAGTGAAGTCCTACCTCTTCCCCTATCTTTTTGGCACGTTGAAGTGTCTCCAAGCCGGTTCTTTTATGCTCGAACATCTTATAGTCGGGATGAAATGCACTCAGGTGCCACGGCACATGGGTTCCAAGATCATGCTTAATAAACGCCGCCATCTCTTTAATATCGTCTTTACTGTCATTCTCACCCTCTATTAACAAGGTGGTAACTTCAACCCATATCCCTAAGTCTACCATACGTTTGAGTGTATCTTTTACCTCTTCAAGACCCCCTTTGAGAACCTTTTTATAGTAGTCATTATCCCAGTTTTTCAGATCAATGTTGGCTGCATCTACCCATCCTGCCATATCTTCAATCACCTTAGGGGACTCAAAACCATTGCTTACAAAGATATTTTTCAGTCCCTTCTCTTTGGCGAGCAGACCTATATCTTTCGCATACGGATAAAAGATGGTCGGTTCATTATAGGTGTAGGCAATAGAGTCACACTTCTCTTCAAGTGCTAGAGCAACCATCTGCTCTGGAGTGACATTGATATCTTCATTGATTTTACGCTCTTGGGATATATCCCAATTTTGACAAAAAGGACATCGAAAATTACACCCCACTGTTCCAAATGAGAGTGCTCTGCTTCCCGGAAGCAGGTGGTATATCGGCTTTTTTTCAACCGGATCGATATGTACGGCAACAGGATGATTATAAACCAAGGTTTCAAGTTCACCCGCTACATTTTTATTCACACCGCACATACCTGTCTGACCCTCTTTCAATTTGCATGAATGACGGCAAAGCAGACAGATAATCTTGCTCTCTTCTTCTTTATAATATTTCATTCAAAACCTCACACTTGTATAATAATTCTCAGCATTATTTTATGATACCATATCCATAATAAGTAAGTCAATAATACTTTTTATTGCTCTAATGAGTCTAATGTATAGGGAGAAAATATGTATCTTTTTACTTCAAAGAGTCTCTCTGCAGGACATCCTGACAGGAAATCGGTGCAAGTGACTAGGAGTTATATTTGGCTATAAAATGTTCTCTCAGCCGTAGCGATTATTTGATCTCTACTTTCATGAGTTTAGAGAAAACACCACGTGGTGCTGGTATATAGATCTCTGCACGATAGGAAGATATAAATTTTTCATCCGCCATCTTCCACACTTTATCTACCTTATACTCGGTTTTTTCATCATTAAGATAGACGATTTTCTTCTCTAACCCCAAAATCTCTTCAGGTTCTAAGAAAAGTACTAACTTTGCTTTGCTTGCATCTTTGATCTCAGCCAATGCTGTACCCGGATTTACATAATCTCCTTTGCGAACCATAAGTTTATACAGATATTTGTTATCTAAGATGATAGATTTTTTTGAAATACTATCTTCAAGCTGTGCGACCTTGAACTTCAAATCCAAATATTGTGTTTTTGCATTGGCAAAACTGTAAAAGGCATTATCTTTTTGTGTTTCAGAGGTTGTTTTTAATCTATCGATACGTTGAAAATATGACTCTTGCCGTTTTAAGGTCTCACGCAGTGTAAGAAGGTTTTTCTTTGAGATTTCCAAATTGATTTTATCTAAGCGGTCATCTAGGTAGATGACTCGTTTTTGATCCACAATACTCCCCTCTGCATCAAGATCTACCTCCATAACCAAGGCACTCACAGCAGATTTCAAGGTAATTGAATCATAAGATTCAATCTTAGCGTAATGTACTTTGGCTACAAGTAGAAATGGGATACATAAGAATAAAAATAGTTTCATACCTACTCTCTTTTTGAATGATTATAGCTAAATAGCATTAAGGACAGCTCTAAAGCAAGGTTGATATTTTAATTATTTGAGCTATACTATAAGATATTGGTTGAAAGGAATGCTATGTGTAAAAATCAATGTGCCCTCATACTTCTATCTATCTTTCCTATCAGTATATTTTCCAATAATACGATACAACAAAACTCAGTGGTCACACTGCCTATAGAGGCAGACTTGATTGTGTTGGAAAAATATCTCAATGAGATTGTACCTCAGGTGCTGAGTGATATAAATGAGCCTGACAAAGTATGCATGGAAGCCCAATATCTTAAAACCAAAGGAGTTCCGAAATGCCGTTTAGATGGTCTTAAAATTTCCTGTAAAGATCGATGGATAAAAATCAAAACGATTCCCAAAATAAAATGTGATATTACAGGCTGGGTTAAAAGGGATGGACCTATATCACTATCGGGTGAAAATCAAACATTAAAATTTGCATTTCCCATCAAAGCAGAGGTATCTGTGGATGCGCGTATCCGTGAAACGGCTGATGCATCTGCAATACTTTATATCGAAGCGACACCATCTATCAATGAAGACTGGTCTGTAGCTGTGGATATTTTACCTCATTTTGTCTGGTCTAAGCAACCTACCGTAACCCTACTTGAAACCATAAAAGTCAATATTAAAAATAAAGTAGAGCCTAAACTTCGTAATAAAATCAATGATTTTGTAAAAAAAGTGCCGACACTGCTTGCAGAACTTAATATGAAAGAGAAGATAGACACGGCATGGAAAGAGATACAAGAACCTATGAAAATCAACAATAAATCTGAAACATACCTCTTGTTTAAGCCTGAAAGTGCCTCTTATTCGGGATTTAATATTGTCGATAATAGACTCTTGACTACCATTAGTGCAGAAGGCCAAACAGAAATCCTTGTAGGTCGACCAAATCTCAATTATACAAAAACAAAACTCTGTGACCTAGGGTCCATCCCATGCAAAGAGGGTGAATTTAACTTTCATCTTCCTATTTCCATCTCTTATCGGGAACTTCTGGATATATCAGAGAAAAAGCTTTTACGCGATTATTCCATGCATTTAGTAGAAAATGCCCTACCGGGTGTCATAAAGGTATCCAAACCCAAAATAGAAAAAACACCTACAGGGAAGATTCGTATCTCTGCACACATCAATTATGACAATAGGTCAAAATGGTTAAAAATGATTGATATCTTTAATTGGTTCGACATAGACGGTGAAATAACATTTAATGGTTTTCCAAGAATCAATACAGAAAATCGCTCAATCGTACTGGATAAACTCATCTATGATTCAATCACCAATAATGATCTCTTTGATCTATTGGTCGATACAGCACAGATTCAGCCTATTCAATCCTATTTTTCAAATCTTATTACGTATAAATTTGGTCAAAAAATTGATAATGGCATTCTCAAAGCCAACAAAGCATTAAAAAAACTTTCCAAAGATGCCCTAAATCTATCCGCATCATTGGAGATGGCTTCCATAGACGATATTACCCTTAATGAAGAGCATATTGTCATTAACACAAAGTTATCAGGTACGGTGAATGCTGCTATTGAATTATAGGACAGCTCAAACCTTTAAAGTCCCAATCGCTTTTGGTTCAAAATAGTATAGAGTACAGGGAGATAGAGTAGATTCAGTACAGTTCCCCATGCCAGACCAAAGCCCAGTGAAATTGCCATAGGTTGAAAGATTGCTGCTTGCCCCGTGGGGAAAAACACAAGTGAACTAAGTCCTATCAGCGTCGTAATAGAAGTAAGCACGATAGGCCTAAACCTCTTGGATGCATAGTAAAAAATCTCTTCCATATTGTGTGCTTTTTTAAGATTCATTACCATGATGATACCATCATTAATTACAACCCCAGAGAGCCCTAGCATCCCAATAAAAGAAGGCATAGAGAGATTAATACCCAATGCAAAGTGTCCCATCAGTACACCAAGAAAAGCAAACGGTATGATAGAGATCATCATAAATGTTTCTCTAAATGAATTAAACAGATAGAGCAATGAGAGCAGTATCAATAAAATTGCAACACCACTAGCAGTCATCATGTCACTTTTTAACTCCTTTTTTTTCTCATCTTCACCTTTAAGAATGATTTTTATACCGTCCTCTTTCGCTTTTTCAAGAATAGCATCAATCTTCATAAGCGTCTCAGAAGCAGTGATCTCTTTACTATCTACATTGGCATAAACATAAAAGTTCTTCTGTGCACTGTCTTTGATAATCTTTTCGAATGATTTAATGACATTAAACTCTGCCACATCTTTTAACTTGACAAAATCCTCACCCTCAAGTTTTATCTGGAAATTTTTGAGTTTTTCCAAAGAATCTTTTTGAATGGATCTGACTTTTAATTCAAGTAGATTAGAATTGTCAAATGCAAACCCCATACGTCTCTCAAGGTAGAGATTAGAGAGTAGTATCCCTAGCTTTTGTTCATTTAGACCTAATGATTCGCCATATTCATTCACTTTGAGTTTTATTTCATCCATACCATAGTTCATAGAATCATTCACTGAGACTACACCACCTATTGCTTTGAGTGCCTCTTTAATCTCTTGAGCATACTGCATGATTTTTTGATTCTCTTCAGAGACCAATCCTATTTTAAGGTCTGACTTTATGGGACCAACTTTACGCTCTACAATAGCAAGATCAGTAAGGTTAAAACGCTTTTTATAGTTCTGCTCCTCTAAATAGACACGTAATTTTTTTGCCAATACCACGGATTTTTCTTCACGTGTACGTCCCTCTTCATCATAATAGAAACTGAGTGTTGGCGTAATATATTTATCAACCACATTTTGTGCTTTTAACTTTTGAAATTCAATTGTCATTTGTCCTACATACGGGTATGTCTCCGAATTCCCAGCTGCGTCACTCCGTGATCCTGCTACTGAACCTATATGTTCTATGGAGAAGCGCTCCTTATTAGCAAAAAGATCTCTCTCTATGGCTTGTAGATACTGTATGGTCTCTTCTGTGGTTGTATTGACATTGGCTTTCATCGTAATATTAATTGTACTGGCATCAAAATTGGGGAACATCTGAAACTTACTTGCTTTCATACCTAAAACAGTTAAAAGCGGCACAAGAATGATAAATAAAACCAAAAAAGTTTTTTTATAACGCATAAAGAGATGAATAATCCAAGAGTATATACGGTTCACACCCTCCCATGAAGTTGTTTTTTGCTCTTTTTTCAAAACATGCGCTGCATGTATGGGCAGAAAGATAAAAGACTCTATCAGTGATGCAAAAACGAGTACCGCCACGGCAATAGGTATGAGCTTAATCACCTCCCCCATTGTCCCAGAGAGCATCAATGCAGGAATAAAAGCAAACAGTGTAGTCAGCGAAGCAACCGTTACAGGTTTAAACATCTCTTTTGCTCCGGCTACGGCAGCCTCTTTGGGTTCCATCCCCTCTTCAATATGTTGTTGTATATTTTCACTTACCACAATGGCATCATCTACAATAATTCCCAATGCTATGAGTACCCCTATCAATGAAATCATGTTGATTGTATATCCGGAGAAGTAAAGATACGCAGCGCCCATCACAAAAGAGGTCGGAATACCCAAAGAGATAACAAAAGACATCCTCTTATTGATAAGCAGTGCCACAAGCAGTGCAATTAAAATGAGTCCTAAGAGTATATTGGAGATCACTATATTGAGACGATCTTTAATCTTTTCAGACTTGTTATCATGAATCGTATAGCGTATAGCTTTATGTTTTAGATTTTCTTCTTCTACGATTGACTCTATCGCTTTGGAGAGCTCGATGGCATTACCGATGTTACTCTGCTTCACCGAAAGATCTACTGCATGATTGGTATCGATGGAGTACATCGTTGCGGTATCTTCATAACGTTTTTCTATGGTTGCAATGTCTTTGAGGTAGAGTATCTTACCTTGTACTTTGAGTCGACTTTGAAGCATCGCCTTGGCATCTTTTGCACCATTATAGGTAGAGATAAAATGATGCCCCTCATTTGGATCTTCTACCATACCGATAGGAAATATGTAGGAGAGCCCCGAAAGTGCAGCAATGACACTGTTTTCTTCTAGCCCCAGTGCCTGTATCTTGTCACTATGAAGACGTATGTCATAATATTTGTCCGAATCACCGTAGATAAGCACTTCTGCAATATTGTTTAAACCTGTGATTTTATCTTTGAGCGTGTCAGCTTTTGCAATAAGTTCACCGGGAGAAACACTTTTAGAAGAGATAGCGATGCTCAAAAGTGCACGTTTAATATCCAAGACGCGTACGGTAGGTTCATCCATATCTGAAGGTAAATACTGCTTGGTGAGTGCGATGGCATCTTTTGCTTTTTCTGCCGTATTGTATTTGTTCACACGTTTTTCAAGTTCTAAAATAATGTTAAATTTACCCGCAGAGATCACTGTGGTCATCTTGTCAATGCCATCAATATTCTTAAGCCCTGCTTCTATCTCTTTGACTGCCATCTTGTCTAGCATATCAATAGATGATCCCGCATAGTTTCCGCTAATAGAGATCATGTCCAGTTCAAAAGATGGGAAAATTTCTTTAGGGGTTTTTGTATAAAGTACGATACCGGACAAAAAAACAAATACAAACAGAAAATAGTTCAACCTGCTATTATCAACAAAAAATCTTAGTACTTTTTCAAACATCTATATCCATTTATAATTTTTTAGTTATTCTAGCGTAACTATGGTAATGGATTCTGATGTATACTTAAAAAATACTTTAATTCACAACAATCTCTACACTCTAACTCTCTTAAGATTTCCTGCTTTAGCCCCTATCCATTTTATTACGCTGCTTAATCTTGTACCTAACTAAAATTGATATAATATCTGTCAAAAATCTTAGAAATAAAAAGAAAGGTATTATAAAATAATGAAAAATGAAAATACAGAGCAGGACCAAAATGTAGATTACGGTTCTGCAGCATTTGTTGCAAAATATGCTACGCGTGACCTCTCAGCCGGTGTTATTACAGCAACGATGGCAATCCCCTTATCTATTGGTATTGCTTTAATGTCAGATTACCCCATTCAAGTAGGACTTGCAACGGTTGCTTTTGCATCCTTCATAGCATTCATCTTTGCTATGTTCCGTCCCGGTAACTATATTGGAGCTCCTGGAATTGCAGCAGGCTTAGCCCCAATTCTTGCGATGGGAGTTGCAACCTTTGGCATGCAAAATATGGCCTTTATTGTCTTTATGACGGCAACATTTCAAGCAATCATATGGAAATTTAACTGGCAACGCTACCTTCTCATGGCTGTTCCATCGTACCTAGTAGAAGGTCTATTGGCAGGTATCGGTTTAAAAATTGCGTTGAAGTTCTTACCTTTTCTTTGGATGTTACCAGCAGGGATGGCCATAGAAGGAGACTTTTTCAGTGATGCACGTATTCAAATCATTGCTCTTTCTATTGTAGGCACAATTCTTTTTCTTGTTTTATTTAAAATGTTTAAAGATACAAAACCAGCACTTCCCTATTTTACGTTGATTCTATACGGTATCGTAGCTTCTATTTTTGTTGACGTAAAAATGCTTACTGTAGAGGATGTTGATTTCGCTCTTGCACTACCTATACCTGATTTCGATTCTCTCTATTTATGGGTCTATGCGATTTTCTTCGCATTGATGCTGGCTGTGGTTGATGTGATTGAACAGGTGATGAGTAATGCGGCAATTGAAAAAATTGATCCATTAAAACGTCCATCTAATTCAAATAATTCTTTACTTTCAATCTGGGTATCAAACATGGGTGCCAGCTTCTTTGGAGGTATGACAAACCTTGATGGTTTGGCAAAATCATCAACAAATCATCTGGCAGGTGCATATACAAAACTATCGGTATTGGTGATTGGTGTCCTTATCACATTCTTTGTATTGAATTCCCAATATTTGCATTATTTACCCTACTTTGCCTTGGCAATTATTATGTCTTTTGTTGGTATTAAAATGTTCTTAGGTTTACTGCACATTGCAGTATTTGGACCTTATGCGGTATTACTTGCAACGGTATGTGCGGGGTTAGTGTTTAAAGTGGGTATTTTTGAAGGACTGATTATTGTTCTAATTATCCACGGTATCATTAACTATGTTATCTTCTCAAAAATAGACAATATGCCAGCGGGAACGATTGTGAGTAAATACTTCCAAAAATTCAAATCAGAAGACCAAGAAATCAACTAGTTTTCCACTTCTTAGCTCTTTCTCATTCCCACAACCTTTGTGGGAATAGATATAATAAACCCCTAAACTTTTTTTATCTTTGTTTTATACCCTTCATACGCTTTGATGACATTAAAAATGGCTGAAGTCACGCAAGCCAACTGCTCTATGGTAATGATAAAGGGAGGCATAATATAAACAAGATTTAAAAATGGTCTGACCCATACACCCTCTTTGATAAATGCCGGTGTCATAAAATCCAAATCAACTTTTTCGTTTAACTCCACAACACCAATCGCTCCAAGTATACGCACCTCTTTAACAATGCTCAGTGTTTCGCATTGCGTCAAGGTTTCGTTTAATTGTGTTTGAATCGTCTCTATTCTCTCTTGCCATGGTGAATGAAGCAGCATCTCAAGCGAAGCATTTGCAACGGCACACGCCAAAGGGTTTGCCATAAACGTTGGTCCATGCATCAATACGTTGCCATTTTCTTCGACACCATGCATCACTTTTTTACTTGTGAGTGTCGCGGCAAGAGACATATACCCACCCGTGAGTGCTTTACCGACACATAAAATATCTGGAGAGATATTGGCATGTTCATACCCAAATAATTTTCCTGTTCTACCAAATCCTGTAGCAATTTCATCTAAGATTAACAAAACATCATACCTGTTGCATAAAGCCCTTAGAGATTTTAAAAATGAGGGTGAGTAGATATTCATACCACCTGCACCTTGAATAATAGGCTCAATAATCACCGCAGCTATCTCTTTGTGGTGTTGTTCCAATTTCACTTTAAAATCATCCATGTATCTCTCGTCCCATGTTGCATCATATGCACACTGAGGAGAATCTGCAAATATATTTTTATGCAGAACTCCTTCAAATACTGCATGCATTCCGGTAATAGGATCACATGCACTCATGGCTCCAAAGGTATCACCATGATACCCTTTGGAGAATGCAAGTATTTTAGTTTTTTGGCTGTTTCCTTGTGACTTCCAGTACTGAAAGGCCATTTTCAAAGCAACTTCAACCGCTACAGAACCAGAATCACTAAAAAAAACCCTCTCTAATTGCTTATCTGTAATCTCAATGAGTGTTTGTGCGAGTTTGATAGCCGGTTCATGCGTAATGCCACCAAACATCACATGGGACATTTTTGAAATCTGCTCTATGGCTGCATTATTTAATGATTCTACATTATACCCATGAATCACTGACCACCATGATGACATGGCATCAATAATCTGCCTGCCATCTTCGAGTTCAAGGTAGACTCCCTTGGCTGATTTTACGAACGTCATATTTGATGATGGGTTTGAAAGTGCATAAGGATGAAGAATATGCGCTTTATCGTATGCTAACATATCAAGTTCTTGATTCGTCAAATAATTTTCTCCACTGTTTTAATGTTCCAATATGTCTAATATTTGCTAGCAAGGTAACATATATATCTCTATTGGGCTTATAGAACTATTCATAAGAATAATAATGAGTATTATATGTAACATTTAGTAACCTATCTAAACCTCACTCTCATTGATTATAATCGTCTAAAAATCTTCTTACTCTCGCACTATTCACCAAAAAGAACATTCTCTTTCTGGTGAATCATTCTGGAAGTAAAGAAGCTGACAATGAGGAGTGTTAAGCTCGGGATAAAGAAGACATAAAGCAAAAGAACATCCGGCCTAAAATCCCAATAGGCATTAAAAAGCAAAGTACTGATTGCATAAGAGCCAACACTCCCTAAAAGGATTCCTAAGAGACTTGCACCCAGAGAGATCAGACCAAATTCAATTAAAAAAGCGTTTCTGATGCTTGTGTTATTTACACCAATCATTTTTAGTCTCAAAATATTATTTTTTTGCAAATTCATTTGGTATTGAATGATAATAAAACTCATAAGCAGTCCAATAATAATAGAATAAAAACTCATCTTATCCGTGATTAACGTGACATTTTTTACTAATTTTGAAAAGGATTCAAATAGATTTTTAACATCAATAACAGTCAAAGATGGAAAAATATCCGATAATGTTACCAGCATTTTCTGCGCATCATAATCCCCTGAAGAGATTGTTGCAAGCAGACTCTTAGGTGCATCATCAAGCGCACCTTCTTGTAAAATTAAAAAGAAATTTGGTACAAATTCAGTCCATTTCACTCTCCTAATATTTACTACAACTGCTTCAAGTTCAAGACCCAATACATCAAAAACAAGACGATCTCCCAAGTCTAATCCTCTTCTTTTTGCATATCTTTTTTCAACACTGACCTCTATAGGTTTAGAAAAATCTTCGCAATGATAACTGCCACTGAATTCTCTCCCTTCGATAATCTGCTCACTGCTTTTTATTTTTGCTCTATAAGAGAGATTGACTGTACTGTTCTTCATTCTTGCATCTCCATAACTTTTAGCATGATCAATAAAATCAACATCATTTACTTTTACTATCTCTCCTCGTATCATAGGTGAAATATTTTCTAATCGCCCACCCAAAGTACTTACTTGGTCTTCAAGCGCTTTAATTTGCTCTTCTCGTGCATCAATGACAAAAAATCGGGGTCTTTCATCAACACTTAATTTTAAGGCATTTGACAATGATGCCCCCACTTGAGGAATGATACTAAAAAATGTTGTACACAAAAGTATCGCAGTAAATAGCGTCAAAGATGTTTTCTTTTGCCTGGTAATATTTTTAAGGGCTAAAGAGAGAGACAGGTTTTCTAAATGTCCTGAAAAATCCAATTTTTTTAAAACCATAGAACCCATTGCAAACAATAAAATAATCACTATTAACATGACGATAGCAAAGAAAAAACCTACGTTTTTAGCAGGTGACACATAGTGAGACAGAAGTAACACAAATGCAATGAAAGGTATGAAGCCTAACAATCCCTTAAAGAAAGGCTTCTTTTCTCTTTGTAACAACGGCAAGATTAAAGGGAGTCCTATACTCAAGCTTAGGATCAAAAGTACCAATGAAGATTTCAATAAAAAGGTATAGTCCAGTGAAAAATCAAACTCAAGATCAACAAATTTTTGAATGAAAGGCGTTAGAAATTGAGCAGATAGTGTGATAAGTGAAAACACAATGATACTTGACATTATGATAAGGAGAAACAAATGTAAAAGATATGTCATGGAGAGATATCTTTTACTCAATCCCATGTCACCCAAAATGATACTATCTTTTTGATGCTTCTTTAAAAAGCCTGAATACAAATAGATAAGACCAACAAGTCCCAAAAAGAGAGAAACAAGAGAGACCAAAGACAAAAAGTTTGTAATAAAGTTTAAAACACGCAATAAGCGATCTGTCGCATCATTGGGTGAAAGTACCCTCATACTCTGATCGATACTCTTTTTCAATTCATTTTCAATTTTCTCTAATTGATCATTATCCAAATTTTCTTTAAAAAGATAATTTAAGGTGTATGTAGCGGTAGAGCCAAACTGTAACAGTTCGGTTTCCTCTAAAGCTTTCTTATTTATATATATTTTAGGCATAAAACCACTAAAACTGATAGTGCTTAAGGTATCTGTTTCTATCACCTTTTGAATCACAAAGCTTTTTTTACCAATTTTTATCTCTTCTCCAAGCTTTAGGTCAAGAAGATCTAAGACCTCTTTGTACACCCAAACCTCATTTTCTTTTGGTAAAGCTTCACCTTCTGGATAGATAGACTTATCTCTAAAGACCACTCCCCCATAATAGGGATAGCCTTCATTGATCTTGACAACCTCCATCAACCTCGCTCTGGTTTTTGAAGCTACCATACTTACAGTAGAAACACCTTGGGTAAAACCTTTAAGCTCTGGCAGTTTATTTTTTACATATTCTTCCTGTTCAGCAGTGATAGGAAATCTGGAAGATACAACAAGGTCTGCTCCAAGTAAACTTTTTGCTCTTGTATCTAAAGAAGTCTCCATGCTTCCTTTAAAAAACTGTAAATAGGTGAGTGCGAAAATTGCTAAACTAAAGTTTACAATAAAGATAAAGCTAAAAGACTTTGAACGCGCCAGTGCCTTATAAACAAGCTCCAGTACTAGCATGGTGTTAAGTTACCCTGTATAAGCTCATAGGTTTTTTCACACCGTTTTGCAACTTCTTTTGAGTGTGTCACAAGCATTAAAGTGGTATTGTTCTTTTTTATCAGTTCAAAGAGTATATCCATGACTGCATTACCCGTCTCATCATCCAGGTTCCCACTTGGTTCATCGGCCAGAATTATTTTAGGATTATGTATCAGTGCTCTTGCTATGGCAACACGTTGTTTTTCACCACCACTAAGTTGTGAAGGAAGATGATCCAGCCTATGCCCGAGTCCAACACTTTTTAAAAGTGCCATCGCTTTTTCTTTAGGGTGTGAGATGTTACAGACTTTTGCCGGAAGCATCACATTTTCAAGCGCATTGAGGTACGAGACCAAATGAAAATTTTGAAAAACAAATCCTATATTCATAGCTCTAAAATCATTTAACGCACTCTCTTGCAGCGTTTTATACCAAACAGAATGTAAACAGATATCGCCATCGTCGGGTTTTATGATCCCCGATATCAGTGAAAGCAGTGTTGATTTACCACTACCGGACTTACCCATGATCGCTACTCTTTCTCCCTCTTTCACCTGAAAATTTAAATTGTCAAAAATTTGAATGGTCTGTGCACCTTGATGGTACGACTTTTTCAGTGATTTTAATACTAGCATTATAGATCTTCCTTGATAAATTCAAAAACGTTTTTGGCAATATGCTTGTGACCTTTTACATTAGGATGGATGCCATCTTTTTGATTCAATTCTTTGATCCCTGCAACGCCATCTAATAAAAACGGCATGGTCTTTAGCGTATATTTAATTTTTAAATTTTGATACATTTTTTTAAACTGTTCAGAGTACTCCGATCCATAATTAGGTGGAATGAGCATCCCTGCCAAAATCACTTTTGCATGAGATGCCTGCGCATGACGAATGATCTCTTCAAGATTTTTTTGACTTTCGACAAGGTCTAATCCCCTCAGACCATCGTTTATACCAAGCGCTATGAAAACAATATATGGTTTCTTTTTTAGGTACCATTTAAGACGGGAAAGTCCATCACTGGTAGTCGAGCCACTCACTCCCCCGTTTATAATTGAAATTGGCTTTTTGAGTTCAGTTTGAATCAATGTTTCAACTAATTTTGGAAATGCATCCTCTTTACCCACACCAAAGCCTGCAGTGAGCGAATCTCCTAAGAAGAGAATAGTATGAGACGTGGCATGTGACGCTGATAGATTAAACAAAAACAGAGTAAGTATAAATTTTTTCATAAGTCATTTTATCTTAAATTTATAAGGATTAGTCCAAATTTACTCTTCTTTAGGCATTTCTATAAATAGAAAATGGCTCTTTGTTATCGCTTCTATTGTCAAGTTATTTTCATTGACGATCTCCATGGCATCGCCATCGTCTAATGCTATTCCATTGACTTTTGAAGTTCCTTCAATTTGTACAAAATATATCTGTTTGTCTTTTGTACTACTAACGAGTAAACGTTTTGTGGCATCAAGCTCAGATACATAGAAGTCAACATGCTGATAAATTTTTATTTTGGCATCACCTTCATGAGAGGATACGATATTTAATAACGTGTTTTTACGATGCTCTTCTTTAAAGCGGTAAGAGCCATAGAGTCTCTCTAAGCCTTTTCTAGGAGGCACTATCCATATCTGTAAAAGTCTAAGGTCTTGACTCATATGCCAATTATGCTCACTATGAGATATCCCATCCCCTGCACTTAAGTATTGCACCTCGCCTCTTTTGAGGGTTTCTGTGTTACCCATTGAATCTCTATGACTTATCTCACCACTGACAACATAAGAGATAATTTCCATATCCCTATGCTGATGTGTATCAAAGCCACTCATTGGATGAATGATATCATCATTCACAACCCTCAATACACCAAAGTGCATATTGTTTGGATTGTAATATTCGGCGAAACTAAAGTGAAACCTGCTCTCAAGCCATCCCAAATTAGAACTTCCCATATTCTCTTTAGACACTTTCTTTAACATCTTTTATCCTTTGCTCGTTCTTTTTGAGAAATCAATGGTTTTACGAGGTGATGTACCCATCCCCAATATGTTGACCAGCACTAAGCTGATAATTTCTTACTTTGGTTTTCCAGTATTAGGAAGAGAATGAGCAAAAAAAGATATAGCCGTGGTACCACCGAGTCATTAAAAAGGTATCGACCTTATATCAGTTACCGATGATAAGTGTTATCTATTTTTATTGTGTCTCAAATTCCAAAGCTAAAGTACAAACTTATCGTCCATGTTAATGTTCTATTCTATCTAAGCTGTGAATTTTATAAAAATAACTTTCTAAACTAGGGGTAAAAAATAGAGAATATGAGGAAATACCTAATATGAACATTAGTTACGAATTTGTCCACTACCGTAAATTTTAAATTTATAGGTAGTAAGTCCTTCTATCCCCATTGGTCCTCTCGCATGAAGTTTGTTCGTACTGATACCCACTTCTGCACCAAACCCAAATGCTCCTCCATCGGTAAAGCGTGTTGAAGCATTGACATACACGGCTGCGGCATCTATGGCATTCATAAATAGTTCAGCAGTCGTGATATTTTCTGTGATAATAGCTTCAGAATGTCCTGAACTAAATCTCACAATGTGTTCAATCGCACCTTCAACACCATCTACAACTTTAATATTTAAAATATTAGCCAAATACTCTGTATCATAATCTTCATCTGTTGCATGTGATACTTCTATAATATTCTGTGTTCTACTATCACCTTTAAGCTCTGTGTCTGCGTTATCAAATGCAGTTTTGAGTTGAGGTAAGGCATCTTCTGCTATGGCAGCATCAACCAACAGTGTCTCCATCGCATTACATACACCAGGACGTTGTACTTTTGCATTGAGTGCGATTGCTATGGCATTGTCAAGTTTTGCATCTTTGTCGATGTAGGTATGACACTGCCCTTTATCGTGTTTTACCACAGATACAGTGGCATTTTCAGAGACATGTTTGATGAGTCCTGCCCCACCTCTTGGGATAATAAGATCAACATATTTGTCCATCTTAATCAGTTTATCAACCCCTGCTCTTGAAGCGTCTGGTATAAGTGAAATTAATGCACGTGGAAGATTGTTTGCTTCCAATACATCTTGAAGTATCTTTGCAATTTCTTCATTGGAATTTTGCGCTTCTTTACCCCCTTTGAGTACACAAACATTTGAACTTTTAAAACAAAGTGCGGCAGTATCTGAAGTTACATTCGGACGAGACTCATAAATAATCCCTATCACACCGATAGGAATAGAAACTTTTTGCATATTCAATCCATCTTCTGTGATCCATCCATCCAAGATACGACCTACAGGGTCTTTAAGTGAAGCTATCTCTTCTATGGCTACTGCCATCGCATCGATACGACTTTCATCTAACAGTAGCCTATCCATCAATGCAGAAGAGAGATTACTCTTTTTTCCATCTTCCATATCTTTTTTGTTTTGTGCTACGAGCTTACTGCTCTTATCTCTTAGAGCTTGAGCCATTTCATTAAGGATTCTGTTTTTTTCACGTCCACTGATGGTCGCTAGAACTCTGCTTGAATCTTTGGCTTCTTTTAAAAAATTTTCCATTATTATACCTCTATATAGCTACAGCAGTAATCTGTAACCGTTTTAATTTTCAGATCGAAAGATGCGTTGGCCGGAACATTAAAACTCTCAGGCGTGTTTAATTTTATAAATTCGGGTTCACCTGGAAGTCTTATTTCCAACTCTCCACTCATCATCTCCATGATCTCAGCCTCATTCGTATCAAATGTGTATTCACCTGGTTGCATCACACCTAGGGTTTGTCTCTCTCCATTGGGTAAAAAAATAGTTCTACTCACTACTTTTCCATCGAAATATATATTGGCTTCTTTGATTATCGATATGTTATCTAGTTTTGTCATTTTAATTTCCTCATCTTTTAGTTTTAATGTTCATACTCTTTGTGCCGTATAGTGTAACCGGATCAACCAAGGGAGTGCCTGATACATTCCCTTTTGGACTGTAAATGCAGCAAAATATCAATATTACAACGATTATGAAGACCTTCGTGAGCTTGGTCTTAGTATCGGACTACATACCATAAGAAGAATGTACAATCGCATTGAAAAACATCCTGATCATTTTAACAATGCAGATCAATTAACTTACTTACAGTAGCAAAACGAGAGAGTTACTCAGTATAGAAGTTAATTGATGATTTATTGTGCTTATGCATTTTGTTGCGTTGTAAATAGCGTACCTTTATTATGTATACCTTCGATCAGAAATTCTCTGGCAGTCGTCAGATCATATCCGTTACATAAAAGCATCTCTCTGTCATTACTTATAATATATTCAGCTGCTTTGAGTTTAGTCACTATGCCACCTGTTGCAAATTGTGAGTTTGGAGTAACTTCCTGCTCTAACTCTTCCTCTTTTATCTCAGTGACAACTTTTCTGATTTTTGCGTTTGGATTATCTTTAGGATTCACATCATAATAACCATCAATATCACTTAAGATAACAAGTAGATCAGCACCGGTATAATAGGTGATATGCGCAGATAGTTGGTCATTATCTCCAAAGAGTTGATCTGGAGTTGTTGAGATATCATTTTCATTGACTATGGGTAAAATATCATTTCTTAATGTTCTGTTGATAATATCTTGAAAGATTTGTGTATGTACTTTTGAATCAAACTCTTCTTCAGTTAAAAGTATTTGAGAAATAGAAACATTAAAAATATCAAATAAATTTTTATAAGAACTCATAAGGATGGGCTGTCCAACAGAAGCCAAAACTTTTTTACTTGTAGGAACATTTCTGTTTAATTTAACTGCTGTATATCCTGCAGCGACTGCACCTGATGTCACAAGAATAACCTCATATTTCTTTCTAGCTTCAGTAATTAAAGAGGCTAGATTTAGCATCCTCTCTTTTGCCATACTGGTTGTCTCTGTCAAGACGCTGCTTCCTACTTTAATCACTATTCTTTTCACTCTTTTGTTCCTTTTTTATTTAATTCCAAATGTATATGTATATGATATCTTAACATTTTAATCTCTCTTTGACTTCATCAAACTTTCTAACTATAGTATCCGGGTTTGAAGCACCATATTTGCTAAAGAGCAAAATGGCTATCCAGGATAAAATAAATCCAGGAAGTAATTCAAATATTTCAAATATGCCACCCTGCAGCTCTTTCCAGATGATGACAGTTAAAGCACCGACTATCATACCTGATATCGCACCGAACTTTGTAATGTTACGGCTATAAAGACTTAATATGATAAGCGGTCCAAATGCGGCACCAAACCCTGCCCATGCATAAGACACGAGTTTAAGTACGCTCGAGTTCTCATCCGCTGAGATATACCATGAGATCAGAGCGATCAAGATCACTGTGGCACGCCCGATCCAAACAAGTTCTTTGTCACTAGCATCTTTATGTATAATTGCGTGGTATACATCTCTTGTTAACACAGAAGAGGATACAAGCAATTGTGAGTCAACCGTACTCATAATGGCTGCGAGAATCGCAGCTAGTAAAAAACCTGCTATCCAAGGGTTAAAAAGAAGTTGTGAGAGTGTGATAAAAATCTTTTCACTGTCTGCCAGGTCAATGCCGTTTGCTACAACATAGGCAAAACCAAAAAACCCAACGCTCAACGAACCAATTATGGATAAAATCATCCAGCTCATCCCAATGGTTTTGGCTTTATGTGTCTCGTTCTCATCTCTGATCGACATAAATCTAACAAGAATATGAGGCTGACCAAAATATCCCAACCCCCATGCAAGCAATGATATAACAGAGATTATAGAGGCACCACTGACCAAGTTTAGATGTGATGGGTCTATGGATTCTACCGCTGTGATGGCACTTGACACTCCTCCAAGTTCAAAAACAACCACAATGGGTGTGATAACAAGGGCCAGCATCATCAAAATACCCTGAATAAAATCTGTCCAGCTTACAGCATTGTAACCCCCTAAGAAAGTATATGACACTATAACAAAACTCCCTATAAGCAGTGCATCTGAATAAGCGATGTTAAATGTTGCCTCAAAAAGTTTTGCTCCCCCTACAAGTCCTGAAGATGTATAAAGCGTGTAAAAAATTAAAATAACAACTGCAGTGACAACTCTGAGCATATGTCCGTTATCTTCAAAACGGTTTGCAAGATAATCCGGAATCGTAATAGAATCATTGAGATGATGTGTATATACTCTAAGCGGCTTTGCCACATAGTGCCAATTAAGATAGGCCCCTACTATAAGCCCTACAGCGATCCAACTACCGACGATTCCATCACTGTACATCATACCTGGAAGCCCAAGAAGCAACCATCCGCTCATATCAGATGCTCCTGCACTTAACGCAGTAACACTGGGGTTTAGACCGCGTCCACCTAAAACATAGTCACTCAGATCATTGGTTTTAAAATAAAAATAAAACCCTATAGCAAGCATCACCAGCATATATCCTACAAATGATATGATAATTTCCGGCTGCATATTAAATCTCCTCCAATTTGATACTTTGAATACCGAGATTTCCATATCTGTGGTAAGAGTTTGAGATACTCTGTTCTATGAAGTAGTGCATGAGCTCAAGTCTGCCGTGAGATACAAAGTTTTCACTTGCGATATAGATAGCTTTATCGGCAACAGCGTTATAGATATTTTGGCTTACATGGTCTGGATGAAGAAACCTTACTCTTTGGAATTTCGGAATCTTCTCAATCAATTCATCTTCATTATCCCTACCAAAAGTATCCTCTTTTCCAATGAAAGAGTCTCGTTTGGACTCAAGCCAGATAAGTTCAGCTTTACGGGATTTTTTCGGTATAGATATATGAAGTTTTGCACCTATCATCTTGATAGCCATAATGGTTGTCAGAATTTCATCAAGTTCATCATTCTCTTCGATTCTAAACAACACATTTTTCACAGGAAGATAACGGATGATATTGCTCTCTCCTCTTAAATGTGCATAGTCATGCTCTTTTAAAAACTCAACCTCGTACCAATGGGTAAAGTGGCAGATATGCCTTAGCGCTGCCTCACATTCATCATTAAAAACAGTATCTCTTGTCAGTAGAACTCTCATTTGATCTACAAACTGGCTTGAACATGATTCGTAAAGGTTGGTCTCTTGATACTCAAGATTCATAAACTGGCTGACATAGTTAAAGCCACCCGCTTTTTTCCCGCTTCCTATAGCAGATTTTCTCATACCGCCAAAAGGCTGACGCGTGACAATCGCACCTGTCGTTCCCCGGTTAATATAGAGGTTTCCTGCAATGATCCGTTCTTTCCAGTAATCTTGTTCTCTTTTATCTAAAGATTCTATACCAGAGGTCAAACCATAGCCTGTTGCATTTACTATATCAATAGCATCATCCAAATCTTCTGCACACATCACGCTTAGAACAGGACCAAAAAGTTCATTCATGTGACAAAAATCATTTCTCATTGTCCCCCATCTTACAGATGGTGTAAGCATATACGGATTACCTTTGTCTGTGAAATTTGGTTTAACTAGCCACTCTTCACCCTCATCAAGATAGCTGAGTGCTTCTTTAAGTTCACCTGCAGGAAGATTGGACAATGTTCCAATCCTGTTTGAAAAATCCCAAACAGAACCAGTTTTGAGTGATTTAACACCTTCTTTGATCGTTTGTTTAAACGCTTCATCCTCAAATAGCTCTTTTTCAAGTACAAGCAGTGAGGTTGCTGAACACTTTTGACCAGAGTTATGAAAAGCCGATACAATCACATTTTTAATGGCCTGATCGCGATCGGCTAAAGCGGTAACAATCGTCGCATCTTTACCACCGGTCTCAGCACTAAGTGCTATATCCGGACGGGATTTAATGATGTGATACGCAGTCTTTTCACCCCCTGTAAAGATAGTAAAATCGATATCTTTACTAGGGATCATATGCTCTCCTACAACCGCACCACGACCTGGGATAAACTGTAGTGTATTTTTACTGATACCTGCATCCCAAAAACATTGACACAATCGATATCCGCAAAGGATAGAGTCTTCTGCTGGCTTTAATATCACTGTATTTCCAGCAGCAAGTGATGCTGCGATTCCACCCACTGGAATAGCGATAGGAAAGTTCCACGGACTGATAACCAGACCCACACCTTTACCCGTGGCTTCAACACCTGTAAGAGCGGATATCTTTGCCACGCTGTAAGGGTAGAAATTTGCAAAATCTATCGCTTCACTGACCTCTACATCCGTTTCTGTAAACACTTTACCCACTTCTGCAGCAGCCACACCTATAAGGTCCGCTCTTGCTAGTCTCATCTCATGCGCTACATCCATCAGGATCTCTTGCCTTTGAGACACTGTGAGTTTTCTCCAGCCATCCGGGTCTTCTTTTGCTGTTGCGATGGCTCTTTTCATATCATCAGGCGTTGCTTCAGCATAGTGCCCTGCCAATTTCTTCTCATGGTACTGGCTCTTATCTATCACACCTACATGTAAATCTCTTTGAACAATCTCCCCGCCAACAACCGGATAAGCGTTAAATCCACCCACTTCACCGATATTCTGCCACTTGTCACGGATCTTTTCTGCCCATTCTCTGTTTGCTTTCAGTACAAAGTCCGTATCTGGCTCATTCTCAAAATGGTAGTGTTTCAGATCAATATTTTCTTTAATGATCTCTTTATTTCTATTTTGCGTTCTATAAGGCTCCTGATCAACGGTTGATATGAGAGTAAGCGCATCGTCATAACTTTTGATTAAGGTATTCCATGCAGGGGTATCCACCTCAAGGCCAAAACTGTGTCGTAAAAAGTTCTGTTCTGCTGTGTTCTCATCAAATCTTCTAACCAAATAAGCGATGGCATTGGTAAAGGTCTCTTTCGTTGCAGTAGGCGCATAAAGAATCACATTTAAACCTTGATCTTTCAGTACCTGGTAGGCTGCTTCACTCATCCCCTCAAGCATTTCTGCAGAGATATATTTTTCTACTTTTCTCTCTTTTGCCAACAGCATTGCCAGCGCATGGTCAAAAAGATTATGCGAAGCGATACCGGTATGTACATAGGGTGCCACTTCTGGATCAAGTAAAAAGTTCATCGCTAGCTTAAAGTTTGCATCAGATTCTGCTTTTGAGGAGTAGGTGACATTCGGCCAGCCTCTAAGAGATGCTTCGGTCAGTTCCATCTCTTGATTTGCACCTTTTACTATACGAATTTTAATAGGTGCACCACCGCTTTGCACTCTTTTTTTAGCCCAATTATATAACTCTTTTATATAGATCATAGCATCAGGTAGATAGGTCTGGATAACAATGCCGGCATGAAGGTTTTTATACGCATCCACCTCTAAAACATATTTGAATGCATCGATGGTCGTCTCAATATCTCTGTACTCTTCCATATCAAGATTTACAAATTTATAATGTTCATCGCCGTCTTTATCCAAATAAGTGTTTTTCATGGCTGCACTATAGACTTTTTTTAGTTGCTCAGATATATGAAGAATATTGTTGTCATGGGCATGTGGGATGATTTGAGAAAAAAGGTTTGATATTTTAATAGAAAGGTAATCAACATCAGGATTTTGAAGCAGTTTTAGATACTTCTCAACTCTTTTGTCCGCTTCTTCCTTGCTTAAAACGATTTCCCCGATCACATTGATGTTGACTCTGGTACCCTCTTTTTTTCGTTTAAGCATATGCTTGGACAAAACAGGGTCCTCTCCCTGAATGACAATGGAACTGATATCATTTCTGAGATATTTTACAAAAAGAGGAATTGAGATAGAAGTAAGATAGATTCCAACATCGCGAAATAGCCAGATGAGAATCTGCTCAAACTGAGAAAAGAAATCTGTGTTTTTATATTTTGTAAAAATATACTCCAACTGATTTGCAACCCTATCTGAATTGCTAGAACGGAAGCTTTGGTCTATTCAATAAGGAAAATTTTATTCACCGGGTTTTTCAGCATTTTTAACATCATATTGTGAAAATCCTGCTCTTGTCCCTTACGTGAAGCCTGTATTTTCTTTTGCCATTCATAGGCAACTACTTTCACATCTTGTGCTATCATCTCTGGTATAGTCAAGTCGTTTTCCTTCATTTTGTATCATTTGATTTTTTATTTACATACGATTGGTATCATGTTAACATATTTAAATAACTCAAGACTTAAATAAAATGTCAATAATATATAACCAGTTTACTATTTAGTCACCCCGGAACAACCGAAATCATATCTTTAATTTCACTCTTCTTTATGATCCTTATGGTGCACACGAATTTGAAATGGAATTAATAAATGATATATTTATTATTATTTATGCATACATTAATTTTGTATTTGACTCTTATCTCACTTAGCAGCAGGAAATCATGCTTTTCGTAGTACAGAAGAATCAGACTTAAAGAAGATTTAGAATAAATCTGTCTTATATCTAGAATTATTACAAACTTTGATAGTATAATGCTCCCTTTTTTCTAGACCAGTAAAACAACTTTCTTTATTCCACCCTCTCACGATACCGATTGTAACAGTTTACCTCCTTGAAAGTCTAGATTATTGATATAGTCATAATAAACTTCATTAGGCGTTTTATAGTCAATAGCCGAGTGTAATCTTTTTGAGTTGTAGGAGTTCATATATTTTTCAATGGCTCTATTGAGTACTTTCATGTTTTTATATTCATTAAGATAAATCTCCTCATATTTGATACTTCGCCAGAATCTCTCAATGCAGATATTATCTGTAGCTCTACCCACTCCGTCCATAGAGATTTTGATATTATGTTTCTTTAAAATATTTACATGTGCTTTTGCCGTGTATTGACTTCCCTGATCTGTGTTGAATATCTCTGGTTTAGGATAGAGTGCCAATCAATGATGGCAGCCAAATACACAAAGCCTTTTTCTAGTTTGATATAGGTGATATCTGTACTCCAAACTTTGTTGGCTCTGTCAATAATGATTTGACCAGCATCATTTCTGAAGTCTTTCAATAGATATGGGT
>JAYEJF010000002.1:0-6705 GCA_034660455.1 Campylobacterota bacterium
GGAGCTTGCTGTACACCCAGTATATGCAGCGGTAAAAGAGATCAATACGCTATCTGTTTTTATGCAGCATCACATCTACTCTGTTTGGGACTTTATGTCTCTGGTGAAGTATCTGCAAAATGAGATAGCACCTGCAAAGCCACCGTGGCTTCCCTATGGAGATGCCGCAGTGCAACGGTTCATTAATGACATCGTACTTGAAGAGGAGTCTGATGAAGGAGTTCCTCTTGAAGATGGTACGCCAACCTATACAAGTCACTTTAACCTCTATGTTCAGGCGATGGAAGAGGTGAGAGCAGGGAGCAGTGAAGCAATCATGGCATTTGTCTCTAAAGTTGCATCCGATTCCTTGCATCTTGCAAAGGAGACCATTGAGATGCCTGCTGTGGCAAAAGCATTTATGGAGACTACATTTGGCTTTATAGAGAGTGAAAAACCACATGTGGTCGCTGCAGCATTTGCTTTGGGTAGAGAACATATCATCCCTGAGATGTTTCGTGCACTTCTTGATAAAATGAATATATCCCGCGAAGATGCTAGCGTGTTTCACTATTATTTAGACAGGCACATAGAACTCGATGGAGACCATCATGGCCCTATGTCTCTGCGAATGTTAGACCTTTTATGTGAAGGTGATGAAGTGAAAATAGCCCAAGCAGAAGAAGCAGCACTCCAAGCCATTAGAGCACGTATTACTTTCTGGGATGGTGTGTTAGAAGCGATTAACAGTTAGAAGTGTGGTAGTGTTTGGGGTCACAAATAATCATTCAATATCACTTATAAAAAATACTCTTTTAAAGAAAGAAAAAGTAGCAAATATAGATACTTTTACTCAATCATTACAAAAATGATAATCATACATAAGCCTACTTTTTCAAAGCAATTAAAACAAATCCCTGAAGTTTAAAGATGAACTCAAAGAATCTATAAATCTACTTCCTGACCATCCATTAAAATATCGAAAATCAATTTATTTTGATAATGAAAATATAAGAGATATGATATACAAAGAATATACTATCATTTACAGAGTAAAGCCAATTAAAAAAGAAATAGAGACTTTAAGAATATTCAACAAAAATGAGCCGACACTATATATTAGATACAATAAAACATAGAAACTCAATAAATTGATCTTGAGGAAAATTTATTGGTTCATTTCAGACGTTGCACGAACCCGCGGAGCACGCCCGTTATCACCCCAAACAAACTTCACATACATACCAAATTAAAACTAAATATAGTACAATAGATAAAAGACTCAAAAAGGAGATTTTATGCACTTGAGTGAAGATATTAAACCAATCAGCTACCTAAAAGCTAAAACAGCTGATGTGATTAATGGTGTAAACGAAAATCAAAGAACTGTGTTTATAACTCAAAATGGAGAGGCTAAGGCAGTTGTTCAAGATATAAAAAGCTATGAAAATACTCAAAACACTTTGCAACTTTTAAAATTAATCATTCAAAGTGAAAATGATATTGACAATGGAAATGTTATTGCACAAGATGAAATGTTTGATAATCTAGAAAAAAAATTGTTTGATTGATGCATAAGTATAGTGTAATATGGACAAAAAATGCTCAGTTTGATTTAGAACTGATAATAGAGTACATAAAACCAAGCAGTAAGACAATTGCTAAAGATATATTTTTTGAAATAAAAAAAGAGTGTGATACTTTATATTTTATGCCAACAAGAAAAAGAGTTGCTCCTGAATTACAACATATTGGCATATTAAAGTATAGAGAAATTATTTATAAAAGATGGCGGATAGTATTTAAAGTTGAAGAATCAAAGGTTTGGGTTTTATTGGTTGTAGACAGTAGTAGAAACCTAGAGGATTTGATGTTTCAAAGGCTTTTAAATAACAATGATAATAAAGCCTAGCAGTGATCGCTTGCGTTACTGAAGTCAGTGCTGCCCTTAAACTTAAACAAACGCTTAGATTACTATAGTATGATAAAAGTATGAATTAAATATTACTGTAGTAGGGGGTTAATAATGGTAAAAAAAACAATAACAATTAAAGATGATTTATTCCATAATTTAGAACTAAATCATCTTATAGACAAGTATCAATCATTTTCGGAACTAGTATCAAATGCTTTACAGCTTTTAATAGAAAAACAAAAAAAAGAGCAATATAAAAAAGCTATGATGGAAGCTTCAAAAGATAAATTATATATTGAAGATATGCAAAGTATTGAAAATGAGTTTCAATATGCTGACTATGAAAATATCAAATGAATCAATACGATGTATATCTAGCTGATTTAAATCCAACTTATAATAAACAAAAAAGAGGAGTTATTTTATGTTAGATCAAAATCAGATATTGTCTTCTCTTAGAAAATATAAAGAGAATCATCTTGGTGACTATGGCATAGAAGAGATAGGAATTTTTGGCTCTTATGCCAGAAATGAAGCAAAAGAAGAGAGTGATGTAGATGTTTTTGTGAGGTTAAAGCACTCTAATCTATTTTTACTTTCTCGTATACGCATAGAACTGGAAGAACTTTTAGGTATACATACTGATGTAGTACAACTGCGTGACAAAATGAATACATATCTTAAAAAACATATAGAAAAAGAAGCGATAAGTGCATAATACTGAGCTTGTAAAAGAGATACTCACTCAAATTACTGCTATTAAGACCATACAATTTAGGTTTGAGCCGGTTGATAGTATAGACTATTTTCTTGACACACCTCAAGGACAAGAAAAATTAGACAGCTTATGTATGCTTTTTATCGCTATAGGCGAAAGTTTAAAAAATATAGATAAATTAACAAATAAGCAACTACTTTTGAAATATGATGAGGTAGACTGGAAAGCGATCAAAGGAATAAGAGATGTCCTTTCTCACCATTATTTTGACATGAATGCAGAAGCAATATACAATGTCTGTAATGATGAACTGGATACTTTACATAAAATAATTATAAAGATACTAAACGAAGTTTAAAACAAATTCAAAAACCAACTTACTTCACACCAAAAAACTAAAATAAAGCATAATTAATCTTAGAGTAGGAGACAGAAATGGGAGAATAGGGGTGATAATGAAGTGAAAAACACCCCAAGTAGATTGCTTAACTCATTCTAAGTTTGCAAGCCTCTTCATAACTCATTTTTTTAGCATACAATTTTGCATCTTTGAGAGCATCATACAGTGTGTCAAGTTTATCTTCTGCTTTCATACGTTTTAACTCTTTTTTATCCAAGTCTGCATGTGAAATAAGTTCATTCCACACTGAACTCTCATCAAGTGCAAAAGCATTAATTGTGATTCCTTCATATTGAGCAAACATATAAACAGATGAAAGAGGGTTCGATGGAGATGCTTTCAGAAGAAGAATCAAAAAAAGAGATAGATAGTTTTATAGATACTCTATTTGAGCAGTATACGAGAGGAGACGGCATCTACCAAGCCAATACGATTGAACGTTTTACACCCTCATTGCAACAGGCATTACGTGTGGACGGGGGAATGCAACATGTATGCGAAACGCTGTGTCAAAAACTCGAAAAGAGTAAAATACTCTTAAACCATGAAGTCAAAAGATGCACTAAGAGTATGGCAACAGTATCATTATCATTGAAAAGATACATGCAAATGGTTTGAGTGAAAATGAAATCAAGAAACTGATGCGAAAATGTCTAAGCCCCAAATCTTTCAAACGCTGGCGTAAACGTGTACAAGGCAGAAAAACCAAACACCAAAAATTCTGTGCACATAAACCTACACGCTTTCAAGGACCTTGGTGATTGAAAAAAAAATTTAAAAAGAACTTTCATTTGTCGTTAAATAAAACTATGTTATATTGAATTCTCATGCGCATATAACAATCCAAAATATTTAACATTGTTTTGAATCTTTTTGATAGATAGACAACAATGTATACGTGCATGGTAGATTAAAACCCAAAAGGTTAAAGATGAAACGTATCGTTATCAAAGTAGGAAGTGCTGTACTCACAGAGAAGAATCAGATTGCCAAAGAGCGTATGCTCAATCTCGTGACCCTCATTGCACATCTCAAAAATCAGTATGATGTTGTACTGGTCACCTCAGGTGCAGTAGCTGCAGGGTATGCCGCACTCAAACTTGACAAAAGTAAACAGATAGGTAAAAAGGCGCTCGCAGCGGCTGGACAGCCTATCTTGATGACAAGCTATAAAAAGAAGTTTGACATCTACAACATTGACACAGCTCAGATACTCCTCACGGAAGATGACTTCGACTCTCGCAAACGTACCAAGATGTTCCAGGAGATCATTAATGCACATCTAAATAATGACATACTGCCCATTGTCAATGAAAATGACATCACTTCTACACCCGAACAGCTTTTTGGTGACAATGACCAACTCTCAGCCAACGTCGCTTACGCAATAGATGCGGAGATATTGGTGATCCTCAGTGATATCGACGGATACTATGATGCCAACCCGGATAATCATAAAGATGCAAAATGCTACAAAGTACTTCATGATATCCCAAAAGATGCACTGAAGGAAGATTATACACCTAAAAATGCGTTTGCAACTGGTGGCATCGTGACCAAGTTGATGGCTGCTGACTTTTTACTCAAACACAATAAAAAGATGTTTCTCTGTAACGGTTTTGATCTCTCCAGTGCAGAATCGTTCCTGATTGACAAAGAACATACCCTCGGCACGCTTTTTACGCCAAAAGCGTGATGATGATCTTTTTAGGGGGCCAGTCTCTCTATCTTCCATCCACTATCTGTTTTTGTATATAAGATACGGTCATGCAGTCTGCTCTCTCGTCCCTGCCAGAACTCTATTTGGGTAGGAATAACCCTGTATCCTCCCCAGAAATCAGGTAGGGGTATGGAGCCTTTGGAAAACTTCTCTTTCATCTTCTCTATCTGAATCTGAAGTAACTTTCTTGAAGAGATAACAGAACTCTGTTCACTTACCCATGCCCCAATCTGAGAGCCGCGTGAACGTTTTATGAAGTATGCCATGGACTCAGCCGTGCTTATTTTCTCACAAGTTCCCAGTACGCGTACCTGACGCTCCAAGTCAAGCCACAAAAATTCTAGCGCCACGCTTGGGTTTTGCTCGATCTCTTTGGCTTTGACACTGTTGTAGTTGGTAAAAAAGACAAAGCCTTTCTCATCAAATATCTTCAGGAGCACCGCACGGATATTTGGGATATTTTGTGTAGAACTTGTAGCAAGAAGCATGGTATTGGGATCTTTTATCTGACTCTCCACCGCTTGAGAAAACCATGTCTCAAAAAGGCTAAAAGGCTCTAAGGGCACGCTACTCTCATCGAGTGTGGCTTTTTTATAATCGGTTCGCATCTCTTGAAGGTCTAACATCTCTACTCCTATACTCTACATTTCATATGTTAAAAAAGATACCTTATTTTGAGTATGGCACCTGCAGAGGGTTCAATACTGTAGCTGTCAATCTCATGGCCATCATGATTATAAATATTGAAATCTCGTTTAAAACTATACAGTATATCTGCACTCAGTTCAAAATGTGCGTTCAATGTATAGCGTACGCCAATATTAGACTGATAATCTTTGGCTTCAACAAAACCTCTCTCCTCTATGCCGCTGCTATCAGAGAGTCGAATAACCGCTTGAGAAAAGATCATGCCCGCATTCAAGAGTAAATCGGGTGTGAGATGATAGCCTACATACGCCCTTGGAAACCCAAGCAGCAGACTCAGTCCATCTGTCTCACGAATGCGATAGGTATAGCCTAGGATGGGCAAAGCCAATGACTTGGTAGGGTGATAATTTGCAAAAGCTCCCATTTGAATGGCATGCATATCATCGACTTTATACGAGAAGAAACTTACAATACCCGCACCATAGGAGTTACTCATTTCATCTTCAAATGTTGCATTTACATTGAGTAAATTTAGCATGAACCATTTATCATTGAGAAACACAGGCAGATTGGCATTGAGTATAATACGCTGCATGGATTCAATGGGTGTTTTACCTTTGTAAAAAGGGAGAGTTTGTGCATTCGTCCAATCAAAATCCCATCTACTGTAGCTTAGACCAAAGATGTCATTGTTGATTTGAATCTTTTGTTTAGAGGTTTTGACACTGGCATCAAACCCTTCAAAATTAGCATCAGAGAGGTAGTCACTTTGGAAGCTTACTTTAGGCTGTGTCATTGCTTCGAGTAGGGTAGGTCTTTTATCTTTATCATTTTCTGTGGCACTTAAAAAAAGTGTGCATACGAAGATACTTAATGCAAGGTGTCTCATTTTCCACTCCTAATATCTGATCGTAATGCAAGTTCTTTGGGGTAGGGATGAAGGAACTTTTGATCTAAAAGGTACTCAATATTATGGGTTTTGGCGAACATATAAAGTCTGCTCAGTGGTGCAATGAGCGGGACAATTTTGTCTGCATATTCTCGTATCTGTTCATGGAGCATCTCTTTTTCTATATCAGATATTTTATCTTTCACAAAACCAGCCATATGTTCCAGTACATTTCTGTTTTTTCCTATAGAACTCTTTTGGGCTATAGCAGTTTTAAAGAGGATTTCATAGTGTCTGAAAATTTCATCATATTTTAATCCTCTCGGGAATAATTCCCCGACCCTTGGGTCGTAACCTTATGATATAATGAGGTTATGGGGAAGCATATATTCAAAAGTCATAATAAAACATTGCTGTTATACCATATGGTATTCCC
>JAYEJF010000003.1:0-26543 GCA_034660455.1 Campylobacterota bacterium
TATCAGAAATTGGAGCCTTACAATCTCCCAACTCAACATTCATTTCAAGGAGAGATTGAAGGATGCTTTAAATTTGGTATAATCTTACAGGTTTAGAGGTGTTGACACAGAATTTATTACACTCCCATTATCAGAGCGTTTCTTGACCTTTTTCTTCTGTTCTTCAGAAATATTCGGTTCGGTGAACTCCACTTGTTTTGCAATAATGCACCCCTTACATCCAGGTTCACAATGGTGATGGAGCTTCAAGCACCACTCATCATCATCCCCTCTCCTACCCATGAATTGACATCCCCAACCAGAACTCATTTTAAACTCCTAATATCTTATCTCAAAACCATCCGTGTTCAATGTCACATCATCTATGATTTCATATTTTATCTCATCCACAGAACTTAAATGTGAACCTTCCTGCAATATACCCATAAACAGATTAAAGTCCTCATCAAATACTTCAGCCACCACCTCTACAGTACCATCAGAAAGATTTTGTATATATCCTTTAAACTGTTTTTTCATCATAGCCTGAGAGACAGATTTACGATAAAATACACCCTGCACCTTACCAAAAATAATACATTTATACCACTCCATACTCATCCTTTAAGCCTTGCAAAAACTCTAAAATGCGTTTTTGAAATAAGATATCTTCCTCTTTATCCATACACGCATGCAGTTCTAAAAGACATTCCATATCAATTTTTTTCGAAAAACGTTTAACCGATTTCGTCTCTTTTTCAACCTGTTGAATAAGGTGTTCAAAATCCAATCCATTCTGAGTAATGATTTTAGTATGGTATTCATAAACTGTATCTAAAAGCAATTCAGCTCTTTCATGATTATCACCGTAGATACGCTGTGCAATCTCTTTGAGTTTTTGTTTTTCACATTCACAGATATCGCCATTTGCAGAAACCATCAAGGTTAATACCTTCGCTCGATATTCCAAAGAACTGTGATGGTAAACTAAAAGTTCTCTAAACATCTTAATCACATTACGTCTGAAGCTTTTAAACACTACACTGCCCTTAATACTATTTTAACAAAAGTATACTATAGTTTTACAAATTTACAAATGGATGCGCACGAATGGGGAGCTTGGATTTTATTATCATTCTTACAACCGCTTTTTTAGGCAGTGTAGGACACTGTATCGGTATGTGCGGAGGTATTGTCATCGCTTACTCTTCTACAAAAATAGATCAAAAAACAAACTATTGGAAACAAACCTTTGCACATTTAGCATATAATTTCGGACGTGTAAGTACCTATATCCTGCTCGGTGCTCTCTTTGGTTTTGCAGGAAAAGTGCTTGCCTTCACACCTGCGACAAAAGGAGTACTCTTTATACTGACAGGTATTTTAATGTTACTCGCCGGTCTTTCTCTCATAGGAAATTTAAAGTTTTTAAACTCCGCAGAGTGGTCGGTTTCAAAATATGCCTGGTATCAAAAGAACTTTAAAAAACTGATGTCAGACAAATCTTATACAAGTTTTTATCTTTTAGGACTACTCAATGGCTTGATTCCCTGTGGTCTTGTCTATGCTTTTGCCATTATTGCAGCAAGTACAGCCGACCCTGTTTCAGGTGCATTGGTCATGGCTACTTTTGGACTTGCCACCATCCCTGCACTCTTTTTTTTAGGATTCATTACCAAGTTTCTACAAAAAGGCTCTCTGCGCGGCACCATGATGAAACTCGCTGCCCTTCTGGTCATACTTTACGGAGGTATCACACTCTATAAGGGATACAACTTCATAGCCCACCCTCAAATGATGAAAGAACGGATGGACAAAATGCATAAAAGCGGTATGCAAAACACATTCACAGGGCAATTTAACGGTATGAAATGTGCACCTGGTAAATGTGGATAGTTTTCCATACAATACCTCTTTGAATGATATCAATACCAAGAATTTTTTAGATATCAGAGGTTTTTTTAAGTATCCCAAAAAGGAAGTAAAAACTCTATTTGTACATCATTTAAAATTTTCATACTTCCTTTAAGACATTTAAGTTGTATTTTTGTAGCTTCTACTTTTAGTTTTGCAACTGCTTCAAGTTTAGGAGATATCTCTTCAAGTGGTTCACCATCTACCGTTGCTTCTATGACCTCTGCTTCCAAAACTTGAACTTTTTCTTTTATCTCTTTTATAGCACTTAATGTCTCATGCCTTACCACTAAAAGCTTCTTTTTTTGTTCATTGCTCAATCCCAAAGCCCTTTTGTCCCAATTCATCAAAAGTAATTTAGTTAGATGCGGTAACTCTTCCCTGTTTAAAAGAAATGGTGAATTTAAAAGACCATTAATCTTGTCATTTTTTTGTATCTCTTTTATCATTGCTACAAAGGTAGGACTTGGGTAATTATCAATCATATGGTTGGCAATAGTTACCAAATCTTGTTCTGAAATCTTTCCCTTAAGTGAGGGCATCACACCAAACTTTTGTACTTTATTTGATTCACAAACAGATTTTGATGCATCCGGGTATTGGACATAATCCATAATAAAGTCTTTAATCTCTTTTTTCTTCTCTATTTCTAAATTGATATGAAACATTACAGCATCCATAGCAGGTGCTTTCATCGTAGATATCATATCAGGTGTTGGTATAGTCAACGTATGACAACTTGCACATTTCGTTTTTATAAGTTCTGCTCCAGTAGCCGCAAACAGCATTATACCTGTAAATAATACTAATAATAAAATTTTCATAAATGACCTTCCTTAAAAAAGTATGGATAAACCTAACGGTTAGATATTATATAAAAGTGGCTTATGCCACTTTCGCAATCAGTAAGTTTTTGAGATCTTCTTTTGCCTCACCTGTGAGGTGTAGGTTAAAATTTTCAGCTAAGAAGTTAAAGATATCTTCATTTACAAACTGTGGGGGCTTTGGACCAAGATAGATATCTTTGATTCCCAAACTAAAGAGTGCAAGAAGAATAATCACAGCTTTCTGCTCCATCCAGGAAAGTATAATGGAGATGGGAAGGTTATTGATAGTAGTGTTGAGTGCTTCACTTACCGCCTTGGCAATCTCCACTGCACCGTTAGAGTCATTACACTGTCCCAAATCAAGGTAACGTGGTATTCCCGTTCCAGGTACATTTCCAAAATCAATATCATTAAATCTGAACTTACCGCAACTTGATGTAATTATGACACAATCTTCGGGGAGACTTTCCGCCATTTCCCTGTAGTAGTTTCCTGCTTTTCCCGGAGCATCACATCCCGCAATCACAAAAAACTGTCTGATTTTTCCTTCTTCGATTGCCTGCAGAATTTGAGGTGCCAAAGTGAGTATCGTCTTATAGTGATGCCCTGTCACAAGAGAGAGATTGTCATCCATATTTGTATCTTCACATTGAAGTGTTTTTTCAATCAATGCATCATAATTGTCATCTACTATTGGTGTCCCACCCTCAATACCGACAATCTTATAGGTAAATACTCTATCTACATAATCCGCATCTTTTTTAGGAGGAACGATACAGTTCGTGTTTACTACAAATGTCCCTTTGAAACGTTTCATAAGGTCTACCTGATCAAACCAGGCTTTACCGACATTCCCTTTTAAGTGAGAATATTTTTTAAGCTCAGGGTAACCATGGGCAGGTAGCATTTCAGAATGCGTATAGACATTAATGCCTTTACCTTCTGTGGCTTGAAGTAGTTTTTCCATCATATCTAGATCATGACCACTCACAAGAATCGCTTTCCCCTCGACCATATTTTGAGCTACCGTTACTGGTGTAGGAATACCAAATTTACCTGTATGGGCATTTGAAAGTTTATCCATTACTTCAACACCGGCACTTCCGACTTTCATTAATTGATTAATATGATCATCAAAATTAAAATTTACATTGGTCAAGGTAAAATAGAGTGTTTCACTCATCACATCATCAACACCTTTTGTCTCTTCCGGCTTTAAATCATTAAGGTGTTCTCTGTAGGCACTTAGTCCTTTTAAACCAAAAATCATCGTATCCTGCAGCCTCGCAAGGTTTTCATCTTTACCACAGGTACCGACAGTGGCTCCCGCTGAACCACATCCATTTGGCATACTCATTTCACACTGATAACAAAACATACTCATAATATTCATCCTTTATTTTAAAAATGTTCATTAAGAATGATATAGAAATAACAAATTTAATTCATTGACTCACATCAACAATATCAAATAGGCTATCTTTATCCAAAATCTGGATTTTTCGATTATTTACAGCAACAATCCCATCTTTTTTTAGCGTTGCAAGATTTCTAGATAGTGTCTCTGGGGTTATATTTAAGATAGAAGCAATTTTTCTATGAGATAGTTCGTGTATATGGTTTTTATTTTCATAGATAAATGTGCAAACTCTGCTAAAGGTATTCATAGTTAAATTCATGGTAATGACATTTTGCAGTGCCTTAACTTTCTTAGAGAGAGACTGAATGATTTTAAAACTAATATCGGGATTACGTAAAAAATATTTTTCAAACAATGCATAATCAATCTCAAGAAGTTTACAGTCCGTTTCACATATTGCCGTAGCAGGATAATTGATATTTTGCATATGTGCTGTTTCAGCTATGAGAATTTGAGGCTGAAAAAAATGCAGGATGACTTCATTACCTTTAGCATCAAGTTTGTAAACTTTTACAATTCCATCCAATAAAAGTTTTAGTTTCTTAGGTTGATCTCCTTCATAAAAGATAATATTCCCTTTTTTGTATTCCTTAAGTGAAGAAATTTCGTAAAGTCTATTATTTTCAACCTTGTTCAATTCTGCAAAAAGTTCAATGTTAGTTTTCAAAATAGCTCCTAAATAAAATCAAAGGGTATATTATAGGATAATTTAATTTACCTATCCATGTAGGTTATACTTACTAAGGTTTTTGATCGGTTCAAATGCCTTAGTAAGACAATTATTTCGATATAATTACGCTATGAATCACATTAAAAATTATGCTTATACACATGCTCCGCTTCAATTTGACTTTCAACAGACCATTGAACGTTTTTTTGTTGAAGAGGTACCTCTTTACACGTTTTCAGGTTCAGGTAATTACCTCATACTTAAAATTAAAAAAACAGACATGAGTACATGGAAACTCATTACTGTACTTGCCAAAGCAACAGGTTTACAAGAACGTGACATAGGATATGCTGGGCTTAAAGATAAAAATGCAACCACTATACAATACATATCACTTCCAAAACAGGTTGAAAAAGAGCTCAATAAAAATCTCACGACAGAAAAGATAGAGATACTTCATCGTACCTACAATAAAGCCCCTATCAAAATAGGACATTTAAAAGGCAATAGGTTTTCCATCATCCTTCATAACATAAATGAAAAAGATGCAAAGTTTTTTAATACAACTGCTAAGAAGCTACAAAAAGAGGGCATCCCAAACTACTACGGTTACCAACGCTTTGGTGAGGACAGCCGCTCCTACATGCAAGGGAAAGAGATTGCGCATTCCGGGAAGAGACTCAAGGGAAGTAAAGAGAAATTACTGGTTTCAGCCTATCAGAGCCACCTCTACAATAGATGGTTAAGCTCAAGAGTGAAACTCTCTACTATCATTCATGCAAACAACACCATTGACGCAGCCAAAAAACTACAATACCCTGAAGACCTTGTCAAAGAATTGGCCAAACAACCTCACTTTTTTAAACTCTTTTTGGGCGATATCATCATGCCATACCCCTATGGGAAACAAAACTACGTGAAAGATATGATGCAATCCTCACAAGCCTTTGCACAAAAGAAAATAAGCCCTACGGGACTACTCTGCGGTGCAAATGTAGAACGTGCCAAAAGTGATGCATACTATTTGGAAGAACCTTTTGATGATACAGAACTACATTCCCTCAAAGGGGACAGACATTTTGCATGGATATGGCCAAAAGAGGTTGAGACTGCATATAACGAAAATACTCAGAAATTAACCGTTGAATTTTACTTGCCTAAAGGCGCTTATGCAACTACGTTTTTGGAAGAGATTGGGAAGTTTTCACTCAAGGAAAAAATAAAAATATAACTACTTCCTTCCCCTTCCCCGTTTGGTATCTTTCTTATTCACTTTTGGCTTAGCCGCATCAAAAGTCTTAAATCCATCACGTTTGGTTGTTTTACGTTTTTTACTTTTAGGTGCAGTTTGAGTACTCGATTTCTTTTTACCAAAAGCACCATCAGTTTTTTTATACTCTTTTGGATTTTTACGTGCACCTTTTTGCTTCAAAATGATTTTAGGTGCATAGCCTTCAAGTCTCTCTTGAGGTATCGCTTTAGCCATCAATTTTTCTACATCTTTCAGTGCTACCATTTCCAGCGGAGATATCAGTGTAATAGCCAAACCTTTAGCACCTGCTCTTCCTGTACGTCCTATACGATGTATATAATCACCAATGACATGAGGAATATCATAATTGATGACCACTTCAAGTAGTGGAATGTCCAAGCCGCGTGCGGCAATGTCTGTTGCAACCAATACACGAAGTTTCTCTTCTCTAAATTGTGTCAATGCCCTCGTTCTCTCACCTGAACTTTTACCTCCATGAATGACAGCAGTCTCAAGTCCTGAAAGGTTTAACTCTTTACTCACATCATCGGCTAACTCTTTCTTTCGTACAAAAACCAATACTTTTTGATAGTTACGCGAACCGATAAGATAAGAGAGCAGTTCAAGTTTTTTCTCTTTTTCTACCGGATATACAATTTGTTCAACGGCACTTGCCGATGTACCCATACTATCTACTTCTATTAATCTCGGCTTTGTAAGCATCTGCTCAGCCAATCTTTTGACTGATCCTGAAAGGGTGGCAGATATCAATACATTTTGTCGTCTTTTAGGCAAATACTGCAGTATTTTACTTACTTCATGTACAAATCCCATATCTAAAATAGTATCCGCTTCATCCAATACTAGATAATCAACCCCTTCAAGGTTCACATTTTTTTGATGGATGTGTTCTAGTAAACGCCCCGAAGTAGAGACAATAATATCTACACCTTTTTTTAATCTATTGGCTTGAGAAGTTAAATTTGCCCCACCGTATAGTACGATACTCCTAAGCGGTAGATACTTTCCGTATGCCTCCACAGAAGCCTGCACTTGCATAGCCAATTCTCTAGTGGGCACTAGAATCACTGCTTTAGGATAATGCTTTGTTTCTATAAAGCTTTTTGAGAGTTCTTGAAGAATAGGCAGTGTAAAACCTGCGGTTTTTCCTGTCCCCGTTTGTGCACCAGCCATGATGTCACGTCGGGTAAACATGACAGGTATGAGTGCTTTTTGTATCGGGGTGGCAGATAGATAGCCTTTCTCCTTAAGTGCTTTGAGTATCTTAGGGTTTAACCCCAATGTTTCCAGTGACATCAATCTAACGTCAGTTCAGTATTTTCAAGTCTTCGTTTCAGCCGCATTTTACGCTTCGCCACTTCACGCATATCTGCATCCGAGTCACTTTCATCTACAATTTCAACACCCAAAATAGTCTCAACACAATCTTCAAGTGTCACAATACCTTCAGTTTGATCATACGAATCCTGTACTAAAAACATATGCTCTTTTTTCTTAATAAAGAGATCGAGGGCCATGGAGACAGGAATATTTTCATTGATTTTATACATATCTTTCTTAATCGTTTGAAGTTTCACCGTATCATCTTTCAAAGCCTGTTTAAAAATCTTTTTTGTCATGACCATACCAATAATATTTTCCATGTTCCCGTCAAACACGGGTACTCTTGAAAATTTGAAAATGGCAGGTTCATTGTCTACAATATCTTTAATACTTCTATTCCCGTCCAAAGCAAATACGACAGTTCGAGGTGTAAGAATCTCTTCAATTTTGATCTTATCAAGCAGTAAGATATTTTCTATGACATCCGACTCTTTTTCATCAAGCACACCTTCATCTTCACTCATAAGTGTACTCTCGATAAGCTCCTCCCTACTCAAACTTGTACCTTCATCCTCTTTGTTAATACGATTCGTTACAAAAAGTGTTAAAAGAATGATAGGATAGGTCATCCAGATAAAAATCTGTATAATATATGCAGCGGTCGGCGCCAAAGTTTTCCAATAGACTGCTCCCATCGTTTTAGGTATAATCTCTGAGAAAAAGAGTATGGCAAAGGTCAATATAATTGAAACATAAAACACTGCCCCTGCACCGTACAAACTCTCTGCCTGTGCCCCTACGGCGGCTGCACCCAAAGTGTTTGCTATCGTATTTAAAATCAAAATAGAGGCTATCGATTTATTGATATTCGTTTTATGTGATTTGAGCAGCGCCCCTACTTTTGGACGTTCTTTTTCTAATACTGAAATATAAGGCATATTGACGGAAAGTAGAACAGATTCCAAAACGGAACAGATAAACGAAATCACTACTGCAGCTAAAAAATATAAAATTAACAAGTCCATTGAACGAAAAAATCCTTTTGTAAACCCTCTTTAGGGTTCTATAATAAAATAAGGGTTGCTAAACCTAAAAAGCTTAAAAAACCAACAACATCTGTCACGGTCGTCAGTATCACTGTACTCCCAATAGCCGGATCAATATCCATTTTTTTGAGTAACAATGGTACCATTGAACCAAAAAAACCGGCAATTAACAAGTTGATTACCATAGAGAGTGCAATGACAATACCTAACATCCCTTTATCAAACCAAACAGATGCTATAATTCCCATAATTATAGCAAAAAACAGACCATTCACAAGTGAAAGAATGACCTCTTTTTTAATCGTTCGGTAGGCATCATGCTGAGCGATATCCCCAAGTGCCAATTGACGTACAACCACAGTAAGACTCTGTGTACCAGCATTACCACCCATTGAAGCCACAATAGGCATCAAAATAGCCAATGCAACGATACTCTGTAGCGTCTCTTCAAATACCCCAATGACCAAAGAAGCAATAATTGCAGTTACAAGATTTACTCCTAACCATATAGCCCGTGCTTTTCCAGCTTTAAAGATATCTTCATCCTCTTCTGCATCATCATTCACACCCGCAAGATGATACATTTGATCGGTTGCATGTTCATTCATAATATCATAGATATCATCCGATGTTATTCTACCGAGCAATTTTCCCTCATCATCTATAATCGGCATAGAAGCTAAATCATACTCTTGGAACTTTTGTACAATATCTCGAATATCATCATGATCATGTCCTAGAACAGGTTTATATTTTTCAGGATTCTGTGAGATATTATCTTCTAAAGTCGTACTAAAATCAAATATAAGTAAATGTTCTAAACCAATACCATACTGTAAGTTGTTTGATGCATCTGTTACAAAAAGATAATTTACATTTTCCAATTCATTCTTTTTTCTTAATTTTACAAATCTTTTAATCACATCTTTGACAGTATGATGTAAATTTGCCGTATAAACCTCTACTTGCATATAGGCACCGGCTTCCTCTTCAGCATACTGTTTGAGTTGTAAAATATCTGCTTGATCTTCACTATCTAATTGATTAAAAACTGCCTTAGCTTTACTTTGATCGAGCTCTTCCAGCTCCTGCATAAAGTCCGTCTGATCATCAGACTCTAAATCCGAGAGGGACTCTGCAATCTCTTTAGGACTGAAAGATTCAACAACATCTTCGAAATATCGATCAGGTAGCTCTAAAGCAATATCGGCAATAAGCTCTTTAGGTATGTCCTGTAGTGCTTCAGAAAAACTTTTTTCACTCAAATCCTTAAGAAGATTGGCAATCTCAGAGGGATGGAGTTCATCATTCGAATGTTCATGCAAATATTGTTTAAGTGTATCCATAAGCCTGTTCCTTAAAGAGATATATTTTGTAAAATTATACTGGGTTAAATAGAGGAGTAGTTGAATTGTTTGTTATAATAAAAAGAAGAGAGACAAATGAAAAAAATTCTCATTTGCCTTAATATGACTTAAACATCACACTTTTTGGTAATAATACATGCCGGGCAGAAGTTTACGAGCCCTGCAATAAGAGGAATTACACCAAGGTAAAACCACTGATTTCCTGAATAGACTCCATATCCGATTAAAGCTGCACCTACTACAATTCTAACAGGTCTACATACAGCTCTCATTTTATTTACGTTCATCTCTATATCCTTTAATAAGTTTTTTTGTATTGTAGTATAAATTGCTTAGAATAATATAAGCATTAAATCATCAATTGACTTGAAGTAAAGTGTTGCTGTGAGAGATAAACTACATGAACCATACTTATAATGTATGGCTCAATATCAGATTTGTGGTCCTGCTGAAGCGTAATCAAACTCTTCGCCACTCTGATCATAACGGTGGAAGTTTTTTTGGAACATACCTGCAAGTTTTTTCAACATTGCATCATACTCCTCTTTATCTTCCCAAGTGTTTCTAGGATTCAGTACTGCTGTTTCAACACCCTCAAGTGTTTTAGGAACTGAAAGATTAAAAATATCTAAGGTATCAAACTCTGCATTGTTAATAGCACCAGATAAAATACCATCTATACATGCTCTTGTATTTTTAATACTCATACGTTTACCTGTACCGTAAGGACCACCTGTCCATCCTGTATTCACAAGGTATACATTTACTTCATGCTTCGCTATTTTCTCACCTAAAAGTTGTGCATATGCTGTTGGACGAAGTGGCAGAAATGCTTCCCCAAAACATGCTGAGAATGTAGCAACTGGTTCCGTAATCCCTCTTTCCGTTCCTGCAACTTTAGCCGTATAACCGCTAAGGAAGTAATACATTGCCTGCTCTTTGCTAAGCTTTGAGACTGGAGGTAATACACCAAAAGCATCCGCAGATAAAAAGATAATATTATTGGGGTGTCCCGCCTGTAAATCTTTTTTATGATTTTCAATATGTTCTATAGGGTAAGAGACACGTGTATTTTCCGTTTTGGAACCATCTTCATAATCCACTTTACCCGTTTCATCGCAAACCACATTTTCCAATAAAGCATCTTTGACAATAGCACCATAAATTTCCGGTTCACTTTTTGGATCAAGATTGATCACTTTGGCATAACAACCACCTTCAAAGTTAAATACACCATGGTCATCCCAACCATGTTCATCATCACCGATAAGCGCACGATTATGGTCTGTTGAGAGTGTCGTTTTCCCTGTACCTGAAAGTCCGAAGAAGAGACATACATCACCCTCTGCACCTACATTTGCAGAACAGTGCATAGGAAGTTTTCCCTCAAGTGGCAACCAGTAGTTCATCATGGAAAAGATACCTTTTTTCATCTCACCACCGTACCAGGTACCACCGATAATACCAACATTCTCTTCAACATTAAAAACAACATAAACATCAGAATTCAATCCATGTTCTTTGTACTTTTCATCTACAGTTTTACATGCATTATAGACAGTGAAATCTGGTTGAAATCTCTCTAATTCAGACTCTGTAGGACGGATGAACATATTTTTTACAAAGTGTGCCTGCCATGCTACTTCAGTCACAAAACGAACAGAACGTTTACTCGCTGCACTTGCCCCGGCATATACATCAGTAACATAAATATTTTTACCTGAAAGTTGCGTCAAAGTAAGGTCTAAAAGTTCGTCATAGATCGCTTTATCTACCTTTGCATTCACATCGCCCCAAAATATATGTTCATTTGAAGGTGCCTGGTCCACAAAATATTTATCTTTTGGACTGCGTCCTGTAAAAATACCTGTATCACACATTGCTGTGCCGGATGTAGAGATCTCACACTCTCCATTATTTACTTCGTGCGCTTGCAACTCATCATAACTTAAATTATAGTAAACATCACCGATGTCTTTTAATCCAAGTTTGTCAAGTCCGTTGGGCGTTTTGGTACTCATAGTATCCTCTTTTATATATGTATTTATCTTTATTGAATGCTAAAGCATACATTAGAAAACATGCATATATTTTCTAATGTATACTCCCCCAAAGAGGAGGAATCGCTATACAATTCCCTCTATTTAAAAATAGAAAGTAATACACCTGCAGCAACGGCAGAACCGATTACACCCGCCACATTCGGACCCATAGCATGCATAAGTAAAATATTGCCCGGTTTCTCTTCCGAACCTACTTTACTTACTACCCTTGCCGCCATTGGAACAGCAGAAACACCCGCCGCCCCGATAAGTGGATTGATAGGCTCTTTTGAAAACTTATTCATCAATTTACCCATCAATACTCCTGCAGCAGTACCTGCAGCAAATGCAACTAGACCAATAATCATAATACCCATTGTCTCCGCTACAAGGAACTTATCTGCCTGAAGCGTCATACCTACACCAAAGCCTAAGAAAATGGTAACGATATTAATGAGTGAGTTTTGCATCTCATTGGACAATCTATCAACCACACCTGACTCTTTAGCAAAGTTACCAAAAGCAAAAGAACCCATCAACGGAGCAGCATCAGGAAGAATCAATGCAATCATCATAATGACAACAATAGGGAAAATAAGTTTTTCAAGTTTATTGACTTTTCTTGTTGTCTTCATAACGATTTTACGCTCTTCTTTATTGGTAAGTGCTCTCATTATCGGCGGTTGAATGACTGGTACCAATGCCATATATGAATAGGCGGCAACTGCAATAGCACCTAAAAGTTCAGGTGCAAGTGCCGATGCAATAAAAATCGATGTTGGACCATCCGCACCACCGATAATACTAATTGCAGCGGATTGTTGTAAAGTAAAGTCAACCATCCCGGTATATTGAGAGAGTGCTGCTGCACCTACAAGTGATCCAAAAATACCAAACTGGGCAGCCCCACCGAGAAGTGCTGTCTTAGGGTTAGAGAGTAACGGACCAAAGTCCGTCATTGCACCAACACCCATAAAAATAAGCAGCGGAAAAAATTCGTTTGCGATACCCATCTGATAGATAATCCCCAGCATATGTCCCGGTGCCGACATCTCGGCAATAGGTATATTGGCAAGCAATCCACCAAAAGCAATAGGTAAAAGAAGAAGCGGTTCAAAACCTTTAGCAATCGCTAGATAGAAGAGCACAAATATAACAAGGAACATCACAATACGTCCCCAACTTTGTGCAAAAACAGAAACCTCTTCACCATATGAATTTTTCAATCCGTCAACAGGATTCACGATTGCATCTAAACCGGTTGTATGAAAAAAAGAGACAATAAGCTCTGGGACACTCTTAGGCTCATAGTTTTCTTTTTCAAGTGCAATAAGCTCCTCCTGTGTCATTGATGCAACTACACTTTTTTCATTTGCAGTTGCCGTATTGGAGAGCAGTGCAAAAATAAACAGCATTGAAAGTAAAAAATGTTTCAACATCATCTTTACTCCATTGTAGCTAAAAGTTGTGCATCCACAACAGCATCATTGACATTGACATTGATTGATACAATTTTACCTGCCTTCGGTGCTGCAATGTCAATCTCCATTTTCATTGCTTCTAGAATCATAATCACATCACCTTCTGCTACACTCTCACCCGGGTTTTTGACAATCTTCCATACATTACCCGGAGTTTGAGAGTTAATTTCTATCGAACCTGAACCTGAAGTCACAGCCGCTGCTACCGGAGCTGCTGCGGCAGTTGTAGCAGGTGCAATTTGAATATCACCCTCGCCCTCTGCTACTTGAACACTATATTGTTTACCATCTACTACTACTGTATAATTTCCTGCCATTTCACTCTCTCCACTACAATTATTTTGACCTTTTCTAACCATAAGAGGGCTTTCACCCTTCAAAAACGCAATACCTTTTTGATCACAAGCACCGGCTATGAATATATTTTCATCCGTTACTTCCAACCCTTCATCTTCTAACACTTTACTCCAGTGTGCAATAGATTTTGTTTCATCTCTATCTGCAATATCTAAAGGATTTTCACTTGTCGGATCAAGTTTAAGTTTTTGTGATGCCAATTCAATAATCTCTTTGTCTGCTTCAACCGGTGTTTTACCGAAGTATCCAAGTACCATACGTCCATATCCAGGTGCAATCTGCTTCCAAGGACCAAACATCACGTTTGCATAGGCCTGCTGCCAGTAAAATTGACTTACCGGTGTTACGGATGTACCGTAACCTCCACGCTCTACCACCTCTTTCATTGCAGAGATCACTTCATCAAACTTCTCTAAATCACCTGAATCTCTCATCATTTGAGTATTTGCCGTCAATGCACCACCCGGCATAGGCGAAAATGGGATAAGTGGTGATACTTGCGTTGCTTCAGGCGGTATCATATACTCTTTCAGAGACTCTTTAACCCTCTCTTCATATTTGAGTACTTTATCAAGCTTCAAATCACCAAGGTTATAATTTGTCCCTTTTGTTGCATGTAGCATCGTAAGGATATCTGGTTGACTTGTCCCGCCACTCACTGGTGATGCTGCTAAATCAATACCATTTGCTCCTGCTTCAAGTGCTGCGAGATATGCTGCAACAGAAACACCTGCTGTTTCATGGGTATGAAGTCTAAGATGTACAGAATCACCTAAAAGTTTTCTAGCCATATCAATCGTTTCATACACTTTATGAGGATTTGCCGTACCTGATGCATCCTTAAAACAGACAGAGTCAAATGAAATACCTGAGTCTAAAATATTTCTCAACGTTTTTTCATAAAAAGCAACATCATGTGCCCCTTTACAACCAGGAGGAAGATCCATCATAGTTACAACTACTTCATGATTCATACCATGTTTTTTAATCATTTCGGAAGAAAAAGCAAGATTATTCACATCATTGAGTGCATCAAAGTTACGTACGGTTGTCGTACCGTGCTTTTTAAACATTTTTGCAAAAAGATCGATCATCTCACGAGATCCAGTATCAAGCATCACAGTATTGATACCGCGTGAAAGTACCTGAAGGTTTGCATCCGGTCCGACAATTTCTCTAAAACCGTCCATCATTTTAAATGCATCTTCCTGTAGATAGAAATAAAGGGATTGGAATCTTGCTCCACCGCCGAACTCAAAATGTGAAATACCTGCCTCTTTCGCTGCTTCTACCGCAGGAAAAAAGTCATCCATAAGTACACGACCTCCAAAGACAGACTGGAATCCGTCTCTAAAAGTTGTGTCCATTATATCAATATATTTTTTAGCCATTAAAATACCTTATTTTATGATTGTTTACGAAATTCAGTGACAGCAGCGGTAATCGCTGCAACATGATGTGCTTCCTCTGTTGTATCACCTGAGTCCGACACAACTTCCGGCACTTTATCCGGGAAGTATTTATTGATAATCTTTGCTTGTAGCTTCATTACCTGAACGAGTATTGCCAAGAATGTAAAGACAATTAACATCCCTAGAATCATAAACTTGATACCTTCACCTACTAAATTAATTTCCATTAAAACCTACTTTCTACTTCTTTGTTGCCATTGATTCTAAAATATTTTTGCTTGTTCTTTGGTAAAAAAGAAGAATTATCGTCTCTTTTTTCTACGATTGTTATTTCGGGTAGCTTTTTGTTCACCTATGTATCCTTCGAGCATCTCATTCACACTATGTTGATCATACCCTATTTGGGAGCCTAAATTATGTTGTTCCTGCTCAATGAGTCGCGAAAGTAATTTTTGTAAAAGCAGTTTAGAGTCCATCTCGGACATGTACACTAACATCTCTTCTGTACTGTTATGAACAGGTATGCCTCTTATCAGATCTGCCAAATATTCACATCCTGACTCATCGAGTTGCGAACCACCCTGAATCGTAGCCAAATGCATCTCTGCTCCTACCTCTTTTTGTATACGCTGAAGCTCTTTAAACTCTTCTGTTGTAACAAGTGTAATTGCCTGTCCACTCTTACCTGCACGTCCTGTACGACCAATTCGATGTACGTAACTTTGCGGATCAAAAGGGATATGATAATTAAACACATGTGTCACATTTTTTACATCCAAACCACGGGCGGCTACATCTGTTGCAACCATAATTTTCGTTTCTCCCCTTCTGTACGCCTTTATCACCACATCACGATCCATCTGTTCCAGATCACCATGTAGCCCACCGGCATTAAAACCCAGTGCTTGTAAATGTTCAGTCAACCGATCCACTTCACGTTTCATACGACAGAAAATAATACATTTATTGGTATTTTCAGTCTCCAAAAGCTTGACAATCGCTTCATCTCTTTGCGTCTCATTAATCACATAATAGCGTTGCTCGATAATATTATTTGTGGTATCTGTATCACCTACAACAGAGAGGAACTCCGGTTGATATAAAATGCTGTTTGCCAACTCTTTAATCGGTTCAGGCATCGTTGCAGAGAAGAGTAAAGTCTGTCTATTTTGAGGAATATACTCAAAAATCTCTTTAATCTCTTCAAGGAATCCCATATCAAGCATCTCATCTGCTTCATCAAGCACCACGATTTCGGGATTAAAAACATCAATTTTGCCTTTTTTGTACAAATCTTTCAATCTTCCCGGTGTTGCTACGACAATCTGTACACCTTTATGTATGAGTGCAATCTGACGACCATACCCTACACCACCATAGACAGTGAGTGTTCTAATGCCCGCAAAACGTCCCAAATGGTACAACTCATCGGCTACCTGGGTTGCCAACTCTCTTGTAGGAGTAATGACTAAGGCTCTCTCTATTTCACCTTTGGCAAGTTTATCCATCATAGGCAAGCCAAATGCTGCCGTCTTTCCTGTACCTGTGTGTGCCTGCCCTACCATATCGCTACCGCTTGCTATGATTGGTATTGCTTTCTCCTGTATAGGACTGGCTTCTTTAAATCCTGCTATTTTAACACCTTTTACGATGTCATGGTGAAAATCAAATTCACTAAATTTCATCACTATTACCTTCATAATAAATATCCAAAAATTCTTTTTGAACTTAATAGAGCCTCCTGAAGAGACTCTATAAATCCAAACTCAAACAGACTATTTCACCTGTTACATCAAGAGCAATAACACTATTCCAAAAATGATTCTGTAGAGACCAAATGCGACAAATGTAAAACGTTGAATAAAGGCAAGAAAAAGTTTAATGGTCACATAGGCTACAACAAATGCCGTAATAAAGCCAATGATAAATGCACCCCAATTGGCATCTGCAAAATCCTGGTAATGCTTCAAAAGATCATACCCACTAACAGCTACCATAACTGGAATAGCCAATAAGAAAGAAAACTCCATGGAAGTTTTCCTATCCAACCCCGTCAGTAAACCACCAATGATGGTTGCCCCTGCTCTACTGGTACCCGGGACCAATGAAAAGATCTGTGCAATTCCAATCCAAAGAGCCTGTTTGTAGTTTACTTTTTCCACATGCATGACATGTGCCTTTTTTTCATCGTAAAAATGCTCAACCAGTAGAAAAATAATCCCGCCGATGATGAACATCCACGCCACGGTTTCAACATTAAACAAGGTTTTTATCACATCTTTAAAAATAAACCCGACAAGGGCAAGAGGAAGAAATGCAGTCAAAAGTTTCATCCAGAGATCCACTTTTTTAAATGTTATTTTTTCTTTATAGATAAGCATCACCGCCAAGATTGCTGCAAACTGGATAATGACTTCATACGCTTTGATCAACGCACTCTCTTCTATCCCCAAAAATTTGCTTGCAACAATCATATGCCCGGTTGAAGAGATGGGCAAAAACTCTGTAAAACCTTCGATAATACCTATAATTATCGCCTGAAAAATATCCAAATTTTATCCTTAACTAAACGGGACATACTGCCCCTGTGCCTTATATCATTGAGCTAAAATAGCTCTTATCTTTGCTTAATAAGGCTTTTGGCGTACCGCCATCTACAACCTGACCCTCTTCCAACACATAAATAAATTCAGCACTTTTAATCGTACTGAGTCTGTGCGCAATGGTAATGACTGTTTTTTCACGTAAAAAATCTTGAAGTGCTTCAAAAAGTTTTACTTCCGTATGTACATCCAACGCTGAAGTAGATTCATCAAAAATCACCACTTTGGGGTCTGAAAGTATCATTCTTGCTATAGCAACCCTTTGCCGCTGTCCACCGCTAAGTTTAATGCCGTCTTTCCCAACAAGGGTATTAAGACCCAGATCCAAACCAGAAACGACATCCTCAAGTTGTGCAATCTGCAGCGCTTTTTGCACTGCATCTTCACTATACTCTTTACCTAGCGTTAGATTAAACAACATTGTATCATTAAAGAGTTTAGGATGTTGCAAGATAAGATGAATATTTTCACGAACGGTCGAAAGTTTCAAGTTTTTATCTCCTACGCCTCCATACAGTATTACACCCTCTTTTAGAGGATAAAAACCTACCAGTATGTTCGAAAGTGTCGTCTTTCCAGAACCGCTTGCACCTACTATTGCTACTTTCGACCCCTGTTTAATCGACATATTTATATTGTTGAGTATCTTTTTATTTTCCTGATATTCAAATGAGAGATTCTGCACCTCAATGGCAATGGCATGTTGTCCCAAGAATGGATTTTGTGTCTCACTAATCTCCGGTTCCTGTTCCATCTCATAAATGCTCTCTATCCGTTTACACGCAGCCTTCGCCGTGGAGAGTACATACTGAAAATTAATAATATCCTGTATTGGTGTCACCATCACCCAAAGGTATGAAAAGACTGCCAACATAAGCCCAACCGATAGGTCAGAGTATGCCACGGCCAAAATACTCACACCTCTGAAAACCTCATACCCTGCTAAAAACACTAAAAAAGAGTACTTTAATGCTCGATCGCTCTTATAGCCGTAATTGACGGCATGGGTACGTAACGCTTCCGCTTTGATACGACTTTGTTCAAAAAAATATGTTTCCTTATTGGCTGCACGTATTTGATGGAAAAGTTCCAGTGTTTCGGTTAGAGCAGACTGAAAATGTTCTACAGCCCTATTCTCTTCCTTTTTCAACTCCCCTATATTTCGTGCAAGTTTTACCGTAAAAAGAATCACCACAGGATTGGTGATAAGGATAAAAATTGCCAACTGCCAATGTATCCATAACAATACGACAGCAGAAAAAAAAAGCAACAATACCGCCACAATCAGTTTAGAGATGGTCGAAGAGACAAATCCGTCAATGGTTTCAACATCCGTGACCAATTTGGAAGTTACTGCACCGACTCGCATCATCTCATACTCTTTGAGAGAAACCCGCTTGAGATAATTGAGGAGTGACTCCCTCATTCTATACGTAATATTTTTTGATATCGAAACAAATATTTTTGTTTGAACGATTGAGAGCAAGGTGCTGAGTACACGCAGTAACAATATCATCACCAAAACAAAGAGAACATACCCCTTTACATCAGAGGTAAAAAGATTTTGACTGATCCAGGCAATAAACCCATGCTCTTTTCCTAAAAGCAGTTCATCGACTAGAATAGGAATAAAAAGTGGAATCGCAGCAACAAGGAGGGTTGCAATAATGGCTATAAAGTTTCCTAATATTACCTCTTTTTTATACTCAAAAAGTTGAAATAGTATGCCCTTGACACTACAACCCTTTTTTTGCATTACTGGCTATCTACAATCTGAAGTATCTGTGTTAAATCTTTTTCATCTACACAATGTGTAGCGGCTGCTTTGAGTACAGGTTTTGCACAAAATGCGACACATGTGTCTGCATGGGTAAACATACTCAAATCGTTTGCCCCGTCACCGACGACAAGCGTATCTTCACGTGTAACGCCGAGTAATCCCTGCAGACGTACAATCATGTCACCTTTGGCATCAGAGTACATCATCTCACCACCTACCTGTCCTGTGAGGATACCTCTTTCAGAGTGCAAAAAATTTGAAAAGTCTGCATCAATACCCAACTTCTCACAAGCAGGCTTGGTTGCATTTCTAAACCCTCCTGAGAAACATACTACCGTATAGCCCCTCTCTTTCAGTCCGGCTACAACTTCAAAAGCTCCAGGCATCATAGGGAGTTCTGAACAGATACCATTGACCCTCTCCTCTTCCAAACCTTCAATGAGTGCCACCCTTGCTACCAATGACTTGAAAAAGTCCAACTCTCCTGCCATAGCCCTATGGGTTATTTCCGCCACAGCTGCTTCAAGTCCTAAGGGAGCTGCTAAAAAGTCAATGGTTTCACCATCCATTAGTGTAGAATCAAAATCAAATACCGCCAGTTTAGACATTGTGTTACCTCTATGTGTGCATTATTTTGATAGAATTATAGCAATAAATTAACATATTAAGAAGATATACGATGTTTGAAAAATTTTGTGACGTACTCTGCCTTGAAAAAAGATTCATTACCGTCGAGGTAAACCCACCTCACGGGGCTTCCATAGATACCATTATAGATGGTATCAAAAAACATAATCTACATGAAAAAGTCACCGGCTTTTCATGTACGGATAATCCATTGGCAAAACTTAAAATGTCAGGTGTACTCTCTGCTATAAAGATACAACAGACCTTTGGAAAACCTGTTCTTGCTACCATGAGTATGAGAGATAAGAACAAACTCTCTTTACAATCTACCCTGCTTGGAGCCAATGACTTTGATCTTCGCTGTATTTTGGCTCTTACGGGTGACCCTGCAAAGTTTTCAGACCAACCCGATGTCAAAGGGGTGTTAGAGCGTGACTCTACCCTGCTTTTGAGCATTATTCATCATCTCAATAAAGGTGTGGATTACTCCAATAAGGCACTTAAACCTGCGCCAAAACCTATCTACCCTTTTGCAGTAAGTAACGCTACGGCTAAAGATATGAACAGTCTAAAAAAACGCATGGTTAAAAAATTAAACTACGGGGCTAGAGCGATTATTACACAACCTGTATACGATTTGGACAATGCCAAAGAACTTCTTGCACTCTTTGAAGAAGCGAAAGCACTTAGTATTAGAGATACGGCTAAAGAAGCACACCTGGTTTTAGGACAATTTCCAATAGTAAGAGCAAGAACAGCCAATTTCATCGATGATAAAGTACCTGGTATCAGCGTACCTAAATCCATTATAGATGAGATGAACCTTGCTGCCATGGATGGTGAAGAAAAAGAACAGGAAGTAGGCTTTGCACTCTCTAAACGTATCTTTGATGAGACGATGGAGCTACACGGTAAAGTGCATTTGATGACGCATAATCGCTTTGATTTGTGTTCGGAATTGATAGGATAAGAGACAAATTGACAATAAACTCTAAAATGTGACATAAATGTGACATCATCTTGATATACTCTTTTCAGCCATTAAATTTCTCTCATAGTGTGAATTCCTTTACCTTGTCCAAAAGATGAGTATTTAATGGCTTAGTTAAAAAAGTATCCTATTTCACACAAATAACCTCACACATCTATCCCATCAAAGATCAGTGGATAGAGTAATCCATAGAGTGTTACAAACATCAATGGCACTGCCCAAATGAGACCAATACCAAAGGCCAATGCTCCCAATCCCATGATGAAGCCAAGAAGAAAAAAGAGAATGGCAACTTTAAACCAGTGTTTTGTAACAGATTTTCTTGAAAACTCCATCGCTTCCCAAACATCCATTCCTTTATCTGCGATAAGTGGTAAAGTAAAAACATACGCTATTGCCAAGTAGATACCCGGAAGAATAAGCAATATAAACCCTATCACAGTCATAATGTAGATGAGTACACTTGCCAGTGCCAACTTTCCCATGAGATGATAGTAGTTAAAGATAGACTTAAGTTCTACACTATGCCCGCGTGAATAATTGATGGCAAGCATCATAATACCAACCATCAAGGGCATAAGAACAGGATAACTCAAAAGGGTAACAATCTGCTGATTTATAAGGTTTGCTTGGGCTTCATGAGAGGGAAAGATGCTACTCAATATTATTTGTACACCAATGGCAATGAGCACATAGAAGAAAAATGCAGCCAAAAACACGCCTTTGACCCCTTCGATACGCCTAAAACCTGTTTTTATGAGATGTATGATATCAAAATCATACTCTGGGATATTTTGCTTTGTGATAGTGTGATTTTCCATCTGTTTTCCTTTAAATTACGATAGATTAAAAATATTATAACTAAAAGAATATAGATTATTACCTATCTTCTGCTATACTCACAAAAAATAAATTAGGAGAAAATATGTCTGAATTACAAAAGTTCCGTCTTATCAATAAAATAGAAGGAATTTCATTTATTATCTTGATCTTTGTGGCAATGCCGCTAAAATATAGTTTTGGTTACCCTATTGCCACTAAAATCGTAGGTATGTTACACGGTCTTCTTGTCTTTGCTTTTATCTACCAGATCATTGAAGCAAAAAAAGAGGCAGGATTTACCTTGAAAGAGACTGTACTCTATACCCTACTGTCACTTATCCCCTTTGGTTCTTTCTATACGGATAAACTACTTGCTAAAAAGATGACTACAGCGTAACGTGTCCCTTTGGCAACCAATACCAAAAGAACAAACCACTTAAAGTTATAGCGTAATAGACCCGCTATGAATGTCAAGGGATCTCCAATCACAGGAACCCATGACAAAAGTAGCGTCCATCCTCCATATCTATTAAAATAAGCCTCTGCTTTTTTCATCTTCTCTTTTGAGAGATAGTTTTTTTTCTCAAGATATGCTTCACCTTTTAGACCAAGCCAATAGTTCACCATAGAGCCTAGTGTATTGCCCGATGTAGCAAAACTCCATAATAGCAAAACAGAATTATTTTGTCTCATATCATAGAGGAGCAGTGCTTCACTACCCAAGGGTAACAGTGTTGCAGAGAGAAAAGCAACACTAAAAAGTGTAATATAGACCATTATATCTGTTTAAAAACCATTACACCTTCTTCTATGACACCTACCTTTCCCTGACAGGCAAGTGAAGGTAAAGAGATGTATTTTCCCACGACTTTAGATTGATGGAAATGTCCTTCTATCACCAAGTCCATGGAATTATAGTTTTCAAGTATGGATTCAACTCTTTTTTCAAAACCATCAAAGCCAAAACAGATATTTTTTTGGGACAATTTTTGCATACGATGGTCAATAATAGACTTCTCCAAAGGCTTAAGAAGTCTAAGTGTAAATTTATTGCGTAACACTTTGCAATAAAGGTTATAGACAAAACCCGTAGCATATTTGTCACCATGTGCAATCCCCACTTTTCGTTCGCCCAGTTTAAATACCACAGGCTGTTGCTCTCTGCTATACACATCTATATGTGGGAAAAGTTCTTTTAGACAAAAATCATGATTTCCCTCAAAGTAGTGTATCTCCATCTTTTTTGAAATGCTTTGAAGAAGTGAAATAGCTTGGGAAGAAAATGTTTGGATATAGGCATTATATCCAAACAGAAGATCGAAGTTGTCGCCCATTAAAAAGAGTTGTGGGCTCTTCAATTCCCCTGTTTCCAGATTTTGAAGCAATTTTAAAAAAGCATCACCATGATGAGGATAATGAGAATCGGCAATAAATATTGCGTTCTCTTTAATGGCTAACATATTTACGGCATATATGAGATAACCGGTATCCCCATGCCTTCATCATATCCGCACATCAGGTTTGCTGCAACCAATGCTTGAGAACTTGCGCCACGAAGAAGATTGTCTATCGCAGAAGAGACAAACAGTGCATTACCGTTTTTCGCCGCATAGATATCACAAAAATGTGTCCCTGCCGTACTTTTAATATCTACCGGTGTTTCACGTATACGAATGAATGCATCATTTTTATAATGTTCTTTGAGAACTTCCAATGGGTCGATATCCTCTTTGAGGACTCCATACACAGAGACCAATTCACCACGCGTTGCAGGAATAAGATGGGGTACAAAATTGACATTCATCTTTACACCATGTATCTTTTCTATCTTCTCTGCAATTTCAGGTGCATGACGGTGTTTGAGCGGATTATATGAAAATATATTATCATTGACTCTCACAAAGTGTGTTGTTTCACTAAGCTTCTTCCCTGCACCGCTTACACCTGACTTGGCATCTACAAAGAGGGGTGCATTTGTATCAAGATAAGGAATGAGGGGTAAAATACCAAGAAGCGTAGCGGTAGGGTAACATCCCGGTCCAGCAGCCAATTTTGCTCTTTTCAACTCCGCTTTATAGTACTCAATAAGGGCATACACAGCCTCATCCAAGTGACCCTTATCTTCATGTGCACAGTAATGTTCTTCATAAGTGTCTACATCCAAACGATAATCTGCAGAGAGATCAACTACTTTCACCCCTTTGTCTAAAAGTGCTTTTGCAAACCCCATAGAGGCTTTATGAGGAAGGGCAAGAAAGACAAGTTCACAATGTTGGGCTACGGTAGCAACATCTGCTTTTTCCACAGGTAAACTGATAACATCTTCTAATGAGGGATGCAGTTGTTCTATGGTTGTGTCACCTTGAGTTGTTGCAAGATAAGTCAATTGAAACCCATGATGTGTCAGCAACATCTTTATCAGTTCCAATCCTGTGTAACCACTGGCACCTACTATGCCTACTTTAATCATAAAACTACCTCTTAATTCAACACAATTTCAACGTAAGAAACTTCTTCGATATCAAACGTTTTTTTACCGTTAGGAAGAGCCAAGGTCACCTCATCTCCCTCTTCTTTTCCTATAAGTACTCTTGCCATCGGTGATTGAATAGAGATCAAACCTTTCTCAGGTCTTGACTCCTGCCCACCTACAATCGTATAGTGCACCTCTTCATCCGTATCCTGATCTACAAGTTGCACCGTTGAACCAAAACTTACTCTCTCATGGGCAAGCGTGGAGGGATCCACAACCTGTGCTCTCCCTACGACGTCTGTAAGCTCTGCAATACGTGCCTCCATAAGCCCCTGTTTATCTTTTGCTGCATGGTACTCTGCATTTTCTTTAAGGTCACCCAACTCTCTTGCTTCATCTATTACTTTGGCAATAATACCTCTCTCCACAGATTTAAGTTGTTCAAGTTCTTCGGAAAGTTTATTATATGTCACTTTTAACATCGGCTCTTTTTGCACGTATTAATCCTTGTATAGTTGTTATTGCTTGTATTATAACCAAAAGTTTATCTAACGCATACTTTGATTCAAAAGGATAGAAGAAATATATACAAATTCACTATTACCGCACTAAGTAAATCTTAGATTCAAATCAGGAAAATTCTCAACCATCTCAGCATAACAAGTATGCGTCTGCAGTGCCTCTATCACCTCATCCAATGGTGCTGCCAAAACTTCAGGCAGATCAAACTCATGCTCAGAGAGTTCAAATGCCAACTGTTCATGAGGAGGAGTGAACTGTGCATTGACTCCCTCTTTGTTCCCTCGTGCATCCACACGATACCAACCATACTCTTTAAGATAAATGTTATTGAGTCCATGCAGACAATAGACACCATCTTTATACTCCGAACAACTCAGTCGCTGATAAGAGAATCCTGTAGGTATGCCATTGGAACGTAAGAGTGCTGCTAAGAGATGACTCTTGGCATAGCACCAGCCTGTTTTGTGTTTTAGGACATCGGATGCTTTGTAGGTGGTTATCTTATCTTGGTAGTCACCTGAGTGATGAATCTGGTCTCGAACATACTCAAAACAGTTTTTGGCTATTTGTACGTCGGTTTCACACCTTTGTGACAAGCTCGTAGCTAATGCTAATACCTCTTTGTTTGTATAGTCTATGATCTCTGTGGCTTCTAAATATGTTTTCATGCGAAAGCTCCTTTTATAATCAATGTGACGGCTCCAAGTGTCGCCATACCCAACACAACCAGCTTGGCATATTTCGGATCAAAATAAAGTGTAGAGAGTTTTGAATTAAATAGAGCTTATTATGGCTATACATATACTTATCATCGTATTTAGTCTATAATCTGTAAGACGCATTATGCTGATAAGTATTTTAAAGCAAGGAGTATAATATGATAAAGAGATATTCACAAATATTTTTATTATTGAGTGGAATTATTTTAGCGATTGATGAGTTTGAATATGTAGGTGTGGATGTAAATTTTACGACAAGTGACCATAAACAAAAAATGGTTTTGGTGAAAAGAAATATTCCAAAAATATGTAATCAACTCCTTATCACACACAAAATGTTTTGGAGTGGAAATCATGCACATAAGAGTGTGCCAGAGGCATGTAAGTCTACATATATACATACCAAAGGTAAACTTATTGCCATATCATTAGATCCTGAAGTTGAAACTTATGGAGAGTTAGAGGTACTTTTTTTTATTAAGCAGATGCAAAAAAGTTCGGATTTAATGCTCATTGATGGTCGTACTGAGCCTTGGTATGAAGCCTTTACGATACCGAGTGCTATCAACATACCCTTTATCTACATGAAGCACCCAAAAGAGTATGAGTTTGAAAGAGAAGATGCTTTAAAACTTTTTGGTGTTACCATCGATAAAGAGAAACAGTATGACTTTAGCCACGCAAAAACATTACTTATCTTTTGTAATGGACCATGGTGTACCCAATCTCCCGATATGATCTATGCATTAATCGACATAGGATATCCCCATGAGAAATTAAAATGGTATAGAGGTGGAATTCAAGGATGGCTTGCTGCCGGGATGACTACAACGAGGGATGCTAAGGCTATCCCAAGGGAATAACCACCTAAATAAAAAACATCCACGTTACAACA
>JAYEJF010000004.1:0-26490 GCA_034660455.1 Campylobacterota bacterium
CATATTTGGAAACTCTCTTTTGAGGTCATTACTCACCTGTTCTACAAGATTATCTCCCCAAGAAGCCTCTTTTTGTTTAGCAACAATCATTTTGGCTAACTCCCAATAGAGATGCAAAAGCTCTTCATTAACCTTAACAGAAGCTTTGATTTGAGAGCTTTGGATTTTGGATTTTATCTCTTTTATAAACGCTTTATAGTTTGCATTGCTTATATTCATTTTTTTGTCTCTTTTATTTCTGTGGGTGGGTAGTCGTGGATTAGGCTTTTGTTTAGAAGTGAGGGAACAAAATTAATCACAAGTCAAATCCTATATCACTTGGCTTTACTTCATCAGGTCTATATTTTTTGACTCCGTATTCATAGCTATACTCTTCTGCTCCACAAGGAAGATAAATCATCTCATAAAGATATTTGACTTTTCCTATAGGAGTACTAAAACTATCTATCTCTTTTTTAACAACATTCACGCCAAACTTTAAAAGCTTTTTGACCACACTTTGGGTTAAATCTTTTTGTCTGAATTTATTTAGTTTAGATTTTTTTATATCTAATAATTCTTCTTCTATCTCTTTAATAAATCCATCGTAAGGCTCTATGATAATCAACTGTTTTGGCTTTTTTTCATCCATAATATTTTCTATTTTTTGATAAATAGTTGCAAACTCCAACTTTTCTATCTCTTTTTCTATCAGTAAATTCTCTAATTGATTTTTTATTTTCTCAAAATAGAGTTGACTAAGCTCTAAAATATTTTCCTCCTCTATATCACCATTTTGCAAAAGTTCAAATATACTTTGACTAATAAGTTGCAAGTCACCATATATCAAATCAGAATACTCACAAATATCATCAAAGATATAGAGTGTAGATTGTCCTTCTCCAAAATGTCTATTCACGCGTCCTGCTGTTTGGATAATAGAACTAATTGGGGCAACTTCTCTAAATCCTACTTCAAAATCAAGGTCAATTCCTGCTTCTATAGATTGTGTGGAGATAAGTAAAATCTTGGTCTCATGCTGTTGTAGTCTTTCTGATATATCTTGAATGGTTTTTTGCTTATCACTATCAGTCATATAACCATTGAGAGAATAACATTCATAATTATCTTTAAAATCTAGATATAACTCTTGGGCTTTTTTGATGGTATTGACTACGACTAATGTATGTTTTTGCCTTGCCTTTTTTTCTATTTTATCAATAAGACTATCTTGCCCATTCTCTAAAGACAACCATTTCAAAATATATCTATTTTGCTTTTTAAAATAGTCTAAATTTGAAATTTCTCTGAAAGAGTTACTTAAAATTGGCATCGTAGCAGACATAAATATAAATACTGTGTTCATCTGCTCTGATATGAGCTCACAAAGCTTGATAAAATCAGACCTAAAAGCATAAGGAATAGCTTGGGCTTCATCAATAATCACGATGGCATTTTTAAATTGATTAAACTTTACATTGTCTTTATTACTATTTCCAAAAAGGCTAAATATTATCTGATAAAGAGTAGTAATATTTATCTCCCCACTAAAAGAACTCATCAAAAATTTAACTTGTGAATATCTATCTTCATCTACACTCTCATCAATATCAGTTTTATGATGGACTTTAAAAATATCTATTTCACTCTCTTTAAATATGTCAGAAACCACATCATACGCTTGGTCTATAATTGAAGTAAAAGGCAAGGCAAAGATGATTTTATCTTTGTTAAATTTAAGTGCAAACTCTAAAGCTGTCAGTGTCTTTCCATAACCTGTAGGAGCTGTAAGTGTAAAAAGTTTATGAGAATTATCAAAATTATGTAAAACAAACTTTCTAAAATCATCTCTTTTTTGATTAAATTCTAAAGTGTCAATATGCTCTTTTAATGTTTGACTAGGTATCTCTTTTTTTGACTCTTTAGATACACCAAATATAGCCTCATACTTATCACTATAAATCAATGAAGCATAAAGTTTTTTAAATGCTATAAAATCACTATAATCAAAACGGTTTTTAAACTTGAATTTTCTTAGATACTTTCGATAATTTTTTGTAATAATCTCTAATTGCTCTAACTCTCCCTCAACTTTAGTATATATTTCAAGACTGTTCCCATAAGATATGACCTCATCAAGAAAATCTAACTCTTTAGAGTCCGTAGAGTGTTTACCAATATATCTATTATCTTCTCCTAAAGCAAAAAAATTCTCTACATTACCATGATGTGAAGCAATCGCCAAAAAGCCAAAAAGTGCTTCTTTAGTTTCAAAATTTGAATTTAATAAAAAAAGATACGCAGAGAGTAGAGAGTGATTTTTATCTTTGCCCCCTTTTGAGGTATCACGAATATACACTTGAAAATTATCTTTTAATTTGGCTATATCATGAAAACGTTTGACCTCTCTCTCTAATGTTGTATCCTTATCATCAAACATATTGCTAATATGCTCAATATAGCATTTGTTAGGATGAGAGAAAAATTCATCAAACAAAATAGACTCTATCTTCATTTATTTGATAAATATTATCTCTATTTTTGGATTTAATACGATTTTCTCCCCCTATTTCAATAATAAACTCTTGAAAATCTTTAAAGACTCTCCCCTTTTCTACATCACACGCCATATTTGCAGTGGTTAGCTTCACGCCAAAATTATCACTCTCAAATTCAAAATCATCTTTAAGTGTAAATGAATGAACTTGTGTAAAATCTTCTTTTATCTTCTCTAATTTTTTTATCTCTATCCACTCAAAATCAGCCAAACAAAAATTAATCCCCAAATAGGGAGTAAATGCTGTTTTATGCTCTTTTAAGTATGTAGTAATCTTCTCTTGATACGCTTGATTAAGTAGAGATAAATCCACAAAAACTGTATAAGAGGGAGAACAGATAAGCTCTCTATAAAATTGCTTTTTAAAAGAAGAATCTTGATACCCCTCTTTAATATGCATATTTGAAGAGAGGGCTGATTTTATACCATTAAAGACAAAACTTTTTTTAACAATAGCCTTATCTATTTTGATACTATACTTAATATCACCAAGCTTATAATGCTCCTCTTCACCAATAACTGCAGCCAAAAAGCCCATAATAGCAGTTTTGGGAGGAATAGGATAAGTCAGGCTAGAATAAATTGTAGCAGGATGAGAAAAGTGTGCATAATCTCCTGTAAGTTTAAAAGCTACAATAGACATCTTATCTCTCTATCTTTGTCCAAGATGTATCAAACTGCTCTTTATGGTTCTCTTCAAAGTCATAATCTACAAAATATTCTACTTTTTCAATTGCATCACTATATCTTTCTAGTTTTGCTTTGAGCCGTGAAAAATTTATTGTGTAATCATTAATATTTCTAATAGCCTCATCATCTTTCTTTCCATCAAAATCAATACTATTGTTTAAATCTCCTGCAAAAGTATCATCGTTATAACTAATCACTAGCATAAATCGTGGCGTTTGGCCCATTTTTGAACGCGTGATAAGATTTTTGGTACCATACCATAAAGCATCAATGACCTTTTGAGCATCTTCTTCGTTAAATCGAGTTTTAGAAGCGTTATAGTTATCCATGATGCCATAAGTAGCAAAAAGTGCATAAGATAAAAAATCCTCTTCTCTAAATGTCGCTTGTTGTTTTTGCTTTTTAGTATCTGTATCAGAATAATTACTTGCAAATGCCCCTGTACCTTTAATGTGATTAGTAGAAACTTTATGTAAAGATTTAGACATTCTAAACTGTACTGCTCCCGTAAACTGAACTCCTGCTGTGGTTATCTCTTTATCTTTTTTCATCTCATCTTTATCTGAAATTGGCAGAACTCCACCAAAAGCTCTTATATCTAAAAATCGCTCTAAAATCTCTTTTTCTAAATCATCTTTAGATTGTTTGATATTTATCTCATTTTCTCTAATGGCTGTTTTACAATCGAGTACATTTTCATCTCGTTTATAAGGCTTGATAAAAACTTTATCGCTTCCCTCTTTTTTGATAAGCTCATCTCTAATAGTTCGTTTAATTCTCACATCTGTAGCTTCTGCCACGCCTGTCTCTTCATCAATTCTTGGTGCATTGCTATTGAGCATATCTCCATTTGGGTTCCAATTTTCCCCATCCCATAAAAATAGTATCTCTTTTTTTGATAGTGTTGTTTCTGACATTTTAATTTTCCTCTTTTTTTGGTTTTTTAATATATTTGGTGTAATTACTTCCACCCATAGCAAAGGCTAATGAGACATAGGAACTTTTAACAATCCCACTATAGATAAAAGCTTTTTGAGAACGCTCAACGACTAAATCTTTAATCTCATTAATTACTCTATTTCCTGAACCTGAAGTAGCGTTTAGCTTACGAATAGTCTCTTCGGATTTTTTCCAAATTCTATCAAGTGTATCTTTGTTAATTGCACCACTATTGTTTAACCATTTTTCATAAGAGCTATTGCCACTCACGCCATATTGCCAATTCATCAAAGCACTTGATAACATTCCCAAAAGATAAGCACTTTTAAGTACATCATTTTGAAGAAATTCACTTTTTTGCATAAGCTCCTCTATCTTTTTACTCTCATCTTGTATCTCTTCCAAATTTATCTCCTTTTGTAATATAAAGTTTTCTTTGAGCTTTTTTGTATCACTAAATAGTGCCAAATACCTATTGATTGATTCTATGCTTCTTTGAGCATAGTAGCCATTAAAATACTTTGACCACTCAATAGGATGAGCATAGGATTTATTGATTGTTCCCCAATAGAGTAGCTGTGAGAATTTATGAATTAAAATATCTTTATCTATCTTTACAGATGAAAGTAAAATATTCATAATTTCTAATCTATCATTAAATAAATTATGAAGATAAATAGTATCTTCGTTAGGAGACTTTTCATCTTTATTTTTAAAGGCTTTGATATTATATTCTCCCATCTTATCAGAGATATGTGAGATATATGAGGGTAAAACATCATCAATTTGGAGTAAAACATCTACAGCCGAATTATTTTTGGCATAAAACAAAATGGTATTAAGTATAGGTAAGCCCTTTTCTCCATAAGCAATATCTTCTAAATACTCATTCATATAACTTTCACTCTCTCGTATCTCAAACATATCTCCTTTGGAGGATTGTTTTAAAATCTCCAAAATATCCTTATACTCAATTTCATCACTTAAAAGTGTAGGCATAATAGCCATTTTGAGTCCATAAAAATTATGAGAGAGCATTTTATCCATCACATCAAAACCAATTTTAATCTTTTTGGCACTTTGAAATGAAAGTGGTAGAAGTTTGAGCTTAATAGGTTTGAGTTTGGTAGGCATCTCATTGGTAGAACAAAATGCCAAATTGGCATCACCTCCAATACCTGCTTGATTGCTAATAATATCATAGCCTCGAAGTGTAGCGTTATCACTGCTGTTGAGATGTTTCTCATATATATCTTTAAAATAGGCAGAGATAGGTTTTCCTTGAAAAGATAGAGAAAAGTAGGTTGTATCTTTTCCTTTATCACCTTTCTCTTTTTTATGCTCTTGAAGTGCTTGAATATCTTCTTTATTCTCATCAAAAAAACCTTTAGACACTTTACAAAAAGTATTAAAGTGATAATCATAATCCTTCAAAGTGAATGGTGAACCTTTCTTTGTAAAGCGCAAACGCATCAAGTTTCCAAAAACTCTATTTTGAATACCATAAATAAATTGGAGTTTTCTATCTTGAAATATCTCTTGTTGTGAGAAATAAGAGAGTAGATTGCTATTGGCTTTGAGGATTGCTTTTGTAAATTTATCAAAGTTAATATTTACATCTTTATTCTTAAAAAAGATATTAGGAAATAGATTACCACTATTAGCTCCAACTCCAAAACGAGTAATAATTAAATCCTCTTTTTTTACATTTAGTGATGGTTCAATCTTCTTAGTCTCTATATCAAAAAGATAGACTTTGACTATATCATATTCATACACTTTGTTTTTAACCCTTTTTTCATCTTCGAGATAGTGTGAACCTATCTTTGAAAATGTTGTAATAATATCACCCATTTATTTCTCCTTTAAAAAATCATCCGTACCCATCACAGAAATACCACACTCCAAAAATCTTCTATCTTCTGTGATTAAAACACTACATTGATTCTCTTTAGCACAGAGACATTGTAATACATCTTCTAAATCTAACTCTTTTTCAAGAGCCAAAGCTATAGCTTTTTCTATTAATACTTTTCCATAAGGTACAACTTCCCATTTTTGAAGGATTTTTTGAAAAAAGAGTAAAGTCGTTCTTTTATTTTTTATGATATAAAAAATCGTACTCATCATATCTTCACTTATGATAATGGTATAGGCGTTTAGAGTGAGATAGGCTATCAACCCTTCTACTTTTTTATGGTTGTCTCTTTTTTCATCTAAAAAATCTATAATGATATTTGTATCTAAAAAGATTTTTTTACTCATAGTTATATCTATCTGCTTTTTTTTCTTTTATCTCTTGTGCCGTCATATTCTCGCTATCTCCACTTGCTATTCCTGCAAACTGCATAATCTCATCAAGCTCTTTTTGTCTCTCTATTTGTAATTTATTTTCTAAAAAAGCTTTAATTTCATCTGCATATTGGGCTGAGATGAGTAAGCCCTTATACTCTTTGGTTTTCTTATCTTCAATATCTATATAATCATACTCTTGTAATAGATTGATATTTCGTGCTATCTCTCGCACACCTATGGTAGCTGTCATTTTAAATCCTTATTGTCTTTTATATACTTATAGTATATCTAGTAGATATTGAATATTAGGATAAAACCTCCAAAAACCCCAACCCCTTCATACAATTCGCCCCCATTCCCGTATCGAGTATCATCCCCAACATATCGCTACTCGCTTCTATGGCATAGACCCCATACCACGCTTTCATCACCCCTTTGCTATAATGAAAAATACGCTCTTTAGGCTTTTGGTTTATTACTTTTATCTTGAGTTCACCAGCATAAGGTTTTTTGAAGAGGGCTTCATATTTTTCTAAAGTGTTGTTATGTACTATCTCTTGAAACTTATGGCTTTTGGGTTCGAGATATATCTTTTGGCTTGAAGTACCATCTTTGATATTGGCACAGACAAATCCCCCTACTTTGATGGTACTCTCTTTCTCTTGATGGCGGTTTTTGAGTGAAAGTTCTGTTTGAGTAATGTGTATTTCACCTAGTTTTAGCCCCTCCAAAAGTATCTTTTGAGCGATGATTTTTTCATTCTCTTTCTCTAATGAAACATAGTGAATATGTATCTCATCTTTAATATATACAATTTTAAAATTCATCGCTTTGAAAACTTTGCCGTTAGCATGCTTATAGCCATCATGCTCTTTAGTATCTAAGGTATGGTAAATAAAAGATTGAAAAAGTTTGACTAAAACCCTGCGTATAGGTAAATTGGCAGTGGGAAGTTTGGCTTTGATGATTAACACGGTCATTTTCCTTAAATTTATTTTCCACAGTAAACGCACACCTCATACTATATCCTACTCCATGTAATATTTATGTCACATTAGACCAAAATAGGAATGATTAGAAAATTTATTTAAGGAAGATATTTAAAAGCAAATAGAATAAAATAGGGATTTCACTGGTCGGAGTGACCGGACTTGAACCGGCGACCTCTATCACCCCAAGATAGCACGCTAGCCAGACTGCGCTACACCCCGATAGGAATTGAAATAATAACAAAAAAGATTTAATTTTAAAAGAGCAGTTGATACTAGCCTGTAAATAGTGATATAATCAATATATATCTAATAGTGTTAGGAGAGATATGCAAGAGATAGAGAGAAAATACCTGCTTAAAGACTCTATACTTTCTCTTATTGAGAAAAATAACCTTAAAGCAGATAAAATTACCCAATATTACACCACCATTACACCCATGAAAGGGGTGCGTTACAGACGTATGGGTGATAGGTACTTTAAGACTGTTAAACATGGTACGGGCGCGGCGCGTGAAGAGGTGGAGGTAGAGATATCCAAACCAGAATTCCAAAAAAATCTTAGAGACCGAATCAAAAGCGATATACGAAAAAACAGATATCTATTTCACTTTGAGGGGTATGCCTATTCCATTGATGTCTTTAAAAAAGCGCTTAAAGGTTTTTATATCCTTGAGATTGAATTTCCCAACATGAAAGCGTTTGAAGCATTTACGCTACCCGATATTCTAAAAACCCATGTCATCAAAGAGGTTAGTTTTGATGAATCTTATAAAAATAAAAATATCGTTTTACACGGCAGACCTCCAACATCGTATCAGATGGATTCTCTTTTTAAGGCACTTGAGAGAAAAAGTATAGACGCTCTTGATCACTATTTTATTCCCAACCTTACGCCTATTGATGCCCTACGGCTCATCTTATATAAATTTTCGCTCAATATACTTACATACAAAGAACGACTTCTCTTACATAATGAGATAGAAGACTTACATCAATTCAGGGTCAACATCAGAAAATCAAGGGCTTTTTTAAAAGAGTTTGGGTTTTTAATCCCTAAAAAGTATCTCACCTACTTCAATCAACATTTAGAAGATTTTGCAACACAGACAAACCAAAAGCGTGATCTTGACGTTATCCAGGCACGTTTAAACACCTTGGGTAAAGAGCATAAGATGATTAAAAAAGATATTAGACATAAAAGTGAATATGAACAACATACAATAGAAAAAATGTTAAAAAGTAAGAGCTTTGAAGATTTCTTTGAGACCTACGGGGATATATTAACCAAGGAGACCCTCCTCACCTCTGATAATGGTACAGGAAGCATAGAGAAGAGTGCCAAACAGGTCATCACCTATCTACACCATAAAATTGTTAAAAAGATTATCATTTTAGAAAAAGATTTTGATGCCCAAAAACTGCATAAAATAAGAATTTCGTTAAAAAAACTACGCTATATCCTAGAAGAACTTCAACATATATACGGTGAAGAGAAGATAGAAAAGATGATAGATAAAGGTAAAAAACTGCAAACCCTTCTTGGAGATTACAATGATGCAGTCAACCAGCAAAAGCTTCTGCATGATTATTTCAAACAGAATAAAAAGAAGATATCCGATCACAAGCAACTCGAACATACACTCCTTGAGACAACCATACAGGTTCAAGAAACATTAATAATCCACGCCAAAAAACAGCTCCACACCTTTAAAAACGAGCCGTTCAAACTCTAAATCAAACTACTTCCAATAGGTGTCGAGTCGTACATTCCAGCCTTTACGCCAGCGCTCTTCACCGCGTGAGGGTGGGGAATTTTTAATGCGTCTGCTTAGCATGGCTTTGGCAGATTGGGCAAATGCCTTTAAGCGGTTCCTCTCTTTGGGGTTCATATGTTCAAGCACTTGCAAAAGTCCCCATCCCTGCCCCTTGTAGCGTTCACTTTTAAGTGTACCCTCCCCTTTAAAGTTGGTATAATCCAAAAGGACATAAAGCCCTCTTTCGTTAATGCTGCCATCTTTGTGATGCATCACTTCATAAAAGCGTTTTTTTACCTCTGCTTCTCTTTTAGGGTCATTGATACTCTCCAACATTTGGGGAAGTGCCTCTGCAAGACGCCCAGCCATAAACGCTGCCTGATAGGACATCGTTCTTTTCAAAAAAGCAAAGAGCTCTCTATATTGTTTGCTTTTTGCTTTTTTCGCTGCATAAAACGCTTCTTTGGACTTCCACGGTAGAGGGGTTTTTGCATGAAGCCAGTGAGGCATTTTTACATTTTGCTTCTCCATAAAAGCCAACACCATGGGGAAAACTTCTCTAAACCTTTCCCTATGTCCCTCTGAGAACCAGATAAAATGTCCAATCCCCACAGAAGCAAAATCTTCTCCCTCATTCCAATGCACAAGATATTTGTCCAAACCCGCACCTTCATTTTGCCACACTTTTTGTGCGATAAAGTCGGCTTGTTTAGCAGTTAAAGTGATCTCAGAGGCAAAAAGTGTCACATACCCCAAAAATAGTAAAAAGAAAATCCTCATTTATACTCCATTTAATAATCTGCATTATACTACCAAAATTACAATACAAGGAAGTTTTGAATGGAGTATGGAAAAAGCATTTTTTTAGCCGTATCACTTAGCCTTATGCCCCCTCTTCTCATCGCAAAACCTGTTGATTTAAATAGCGTTTCAGGCAACTGGCATCTGCGTGTCATGGATGGGATGGAGGTGCGTAAAGCAAGAGCGATAGTCGAGTTTATAGCTCCCAAAATGCAATTAAGCGGATTTGATGGATGTAACCGTATTACAGGTACACTCACACCTACTGCAAACAACACACTTAGTACAAAGCTTATGAGTACGAGAATGGCATGTAGAGAACCGATACACAGCTATGTGAGTCAACGACTGCATCAAGCCCTTAATGAGGGATTTGAGATTAAAAAAGAGAAAAAATACGGTATAGAAGGAATCACACTCAAGAGTGCAACACATGAACTCTTTTTTAAGAAGATGCAAAGAGAGTGATTCGAGGTTCCCTAAACAAAACTCGGTGCATCATTGGCAAAGAGTATAAGATCCCCTGCCCTTGTCTGTTCGAGCAACATCGTTTCCATCTCACTCTTACTGGCAAGTTTCACTAACTTCTCTGCTTCCACATAATCTTTAAAGATAGCATAATTCAAATCACCCGTTACGACCACCAGATCAAACACCTCATTGGCACGTGCAGCAACTTTTTCATTGAGTGCATCATCTACTTCAACCAAACCCGGAGTGATGATCACTTTTCTTCCTTCATAGCTACTTGCAAGATCAAAAGCAGCCATCATACCATCTATATTCCCATTAAAAGAGTCATCTAGTATCACTTTTTCCCCTGCATCCATGCGTTGCAATCTATGGGCTACGGGTTCTAGGGTAGAGAGTTGCTGTTGTATCTCCTCATCTGTGAGTCCCAACTCTTTTGCAACCAGTACGGCAGCGGCTAGATTCATCGCATTAAAAGCACCTAAGATACTTGCAGAGTACCGTACCCCAGCTAGTGTAAAACTTGTGGCGTCAAGTGTTGCCTCTACATCTTCGATGATAAACTCAGGTGCGGGTATATTGGAACGTATATCCAAATTTTCTTTACTCCCAAAGGTATATACAATTGCTTCTGGTTTCACCATGGCACTCTCATGAACCCATGCTCTTTCAAGTCTATTTGTTTGGAGTATCTCCATTTTCGTATTACGAATATTCTCCATGGTTTTAAAATACTCGATATGTGCAGGGCCTATCTTACCCACCACCACATAGTGAGGATTGACAAAAGTACTGATCTCACCGATGTCACCCTCTCCCCTTGCGCCCATCTCAACGACATAGACTTCCGTATCTTCTGGCAAATCGTCATTCACATCTTTCATCACCCCACCAAGGGTGTTTACAGAACGCGGTGTGGCATAGCTTTTGTATTTGGCTTTGAGCAGATGTGCGATATAGTTTTTAATACTGGTCTTTCCGTAACTTGCCGTAATACCGACTACTTTCAACCCTTCCATCGATTCTATCTTCTGCTGTGCTTTGATTTTAAACCCGTTAAAAAGCATCTTCTCTATAAACATTGAGACAAAATAAGCCAAAAATAGAGGAAGGACTACTGTAAAATATTTAAAGACTACAGAGATAAACAGCGCAAAAAGTACCATGGCTGCAAAAAAACGTTTGACCCTTCCTGTCCATACTAAAGGTTTATCTAAGCCTCTATACCATTGAAACAACACTCCTACATAGACAATGACAACAGCAAAACCATACTCACTGGTATTGCTCACCAACAGATAGAGTGCAAACGGTACTAAAAAGTAGACAAAGTGCCACCACGTCTTTGTATGATGAAAAAGTACACGGTTGAGTTTGTAACCATACCACTGTAGGTTGGTAATAAAATAGTAGCCCATGGCTAAAATAAAGAGTGCGTAAAAAAGTGCATTGTTCGCTTGTAACATTAGTCTATACCTTTACATTGTTTTGTGATGGTTTGTGCAATAAAATCTTTATGTTTCAAAAAGAAAAAGTGGTCACCGTCTAATGGGAAAAATTGTGAATTTTCTATGAGACCAGCTATCTTTTCTCCAGACCAAAGTGGTGTTGCGGTATCAGACTTACCCCAAAAAAGCACTCCTTTCCCTCTAATCTTAGAAAAATTTTCTGAAAAATCTTCATTTACTACATTTTTAAAAGTTTCATACATCTCATGACTCATACCTTTAGCATCATCACTAATAAATAGTTGATGAAGCCTATCAAGTTTAATTGGTTTAAGTATTTTAAATAAAGCTATCTTCAATCTTACCTTTGATTGCTTGGGTACCAAAACTCCTGAAGAAGAAAGGAGCACTAAACAAGGTGTATCCAGAAGCGTTGAAACCTTTCCACCAAACGAATGTCCCATAGCTACCTGAGGACGTACACTCAATGCATCTAAAAACAACTGTACAATATTGGCATAATCAACGGTAGTCAGAACGATCTCATTGCTACTTTTCCCAAAACCCGGCATATCAAGATAAATGTGCTTAAAATCAGGCATTGTCTTACCAAATGCCTGCTTCATAATCTCCTTGTTACTCCCCCAACCATGGAGGATAAGGAGTACTCTATCGGCTGTAGGATTTACCAACTCATACGAGAGTTGAAACTGATTCTCTTTATACTCTATCTCTTTTAATGCCATCTGCTATCACTTATATAAAATTGGATTATTTTAACATAAAGCTACTATTCGTTGGCTTCATCATTGAGGTAATAATATAAGCAAGTCCTTAATTTTTTATGAAAATTTTCCTGATTTAACGTAATAAATGGTATTATCAGATACTATACTTAAAATGTGCAAAACAAGGTATATATATCATGAATAATTTAATTTTTGATAACATCTCCAAGACCGTAGGTAATTCACATGCGCTAGAAAAAATGCTCAGTGAATATATTGATTTGGTATTGGCTAAATTCAATTGTTCATCTGCTGAAATTTATAAAAAAGTTGAGCACGATTACCAACTCATACATACCCAACCAAAAAGTGCATTAACTGAAAACTGCGATTACCTGCATGCCGTAGAGAAATTACACAAGCTGTTTATTGAAGATTCTTCTCCTATGATTGTAAAAGAAGTAGATGACAAATATTATTATCTTTTTGAATTAAAAGACCTTGGTTATCTAATCTTGACAAAAGATGATCAAACAATGGACACAGCTACCATCAATGAACTCATCAATATGAATTTAAAATTTGTAAAAACTATCAGTGATTTTGATGCCTATTCTTCACTCTATGCATTTGGGGTTAAACTTAAAAATGAAACCAATTTACTAGAATCAATTATTGATACGGTACCGTTAAGAATCTTTTGGAAAGATACTTCATCTAGATATTTAGGTGGCAATCAACTTTTTCTCAAAGATGCAAAATTAGAAAACACTCACACTCTTATTGGAAAAACTGATTATCAATTGCCTTGGTCAATAGAAGATGCAGAGTACTATCGACAAACTGATATAGAAATTATGAATACAGGTATTGCTAGATTTAATTTTGAAGAACCATACTGCCAGGAAGATGGCTCACAAGGATGGGTTTCAACATCTTTTGTACCTTTAAAAAATGATGAGGGAAAAGTTTTAGGTATTCTAGGTACATATCATGATATCACTATAGAAAAAGAACATCAAAGGAATTTAAAAGTACATCGCGAAGAGTTAGAGTATTTAGCCACCCATGACTCTTTAACAAAATTGCCAAATCGAACCCTTTTTTTAGATAGACTCAATCAAGCCATTTATCTAGCAGCGCGTAACCAAACAAAAATTGCCATTTTATTTATCGATATGGATAGATTTAAGAGTATAAATGATTCTCTTGGGCATATTGTTGGAGATCTGGTCATAAGAGAAATAGCACAAAGACTAAACAGCCAGATACGTGTAACAGATACCCTAGCACGCTTTGGTGGCGATGAATTTGTGATGCTTATTGACAATTTATCACATACCATGACGCTAACACACATTCTTGGGAAATTAATGGAAAGTCTACAAACCCCTATTCGTATCAATGGTCATACCCTGTTTACTACTGTAAGCATCGGTGTGAGTATCTATCCCCATGATTCACTAAAAGCTAACGATCTTTTAAAAAATGCTGATATAGCAATGTATAAAGCTAAAAGTTTAGGACGAAATAACTATCAGTTCTACACTGAAGATATGACACTCAAAGCCTTGGCACGCATGGAACTAGAACTAAACTTACGTAGCGCAATTGAAAACAAAGATTTTACACTCTATTATCAACCCCAATTCAAAGTAGATACCCTTGAAAATACCCTTATAGGAATGGAAGCTTTAATACGTTGGGAACATGCGAGTAAAGGTTTCATTGCTCCAGAGATATTTATACCTGTTGCAGAAGATACAGGACTTATCATTCCTTTAGGTCGATGGATACTTGAAGAGGGTATGAAACAGATGGTTCAGTGGTATAAAAAAGGATTAAACCCCGGTGTTCTTGCAATCAATCTTTCTATGCTAGAACTTCAAAAAAATGATTTTGTAGATTATGTAACAACGTTATTAGCCAAAACTGCATGCAAAGCGCAATGGATTGAAATAGAAATTACAGAAAGTCAAATGATGAAAAACCCTGAAATCACTATATCTACCTTGGAAGCGCTACATAATTTAGGAATAAAAATTGCAATCGATGATTTTGGAACAGGGTATTCTTCACTATCTTATCTTAAGCGTCTTCCCATAGATACAGTGAAAATCGATAAATCGTTTATTGAAAACTTACCTCAAGACGAAGAAGACTTAACTATCACCCAAGCTATTTTTGCACTTGCAAGAAGTTTAAAATTAGAAGTTATTGCTGAAGGTGTTGAGAGAGTCGAACAAAAAGAGATTTTAATAGCTACCGGCTGTAAATATATTCAAGGATATTACTACTCTAAACCGCTACCTTTACAACAAATAGAAAAGCTATTTATCTAAATAAGCTGTAAATAAAAATTCTATAGGACACCTCTAATAATAGGTAATGCCCTACAATTTATGCATATATTTAGGCCAAAAAACTATCTCTTAAAATAGAATTAACCCATCTCAACTGAATCGATCTCAGTTTTAAACTGTTCAATGGAGAACGTCACCAAATTCGCTATCTCTTCTGCTGTATTATCTAAATATTTTTCTGTTAAACGAATTTTACGTGTTGGTTGTGTATATTCACTCACTACATACTTCACTAAAATATACGGATCTCCCGATACATCACAGGTCTCCGAAGTTGTTGCTACTTCAGGGATACAAAACTCAATGTCAATATCCGGATCTACCATTGCATTATTCACAAGTATTACAATTTGTTCCAACTTTTCTTTTAGTGCATTTTCCATTACTCTTCCTCTTAAAATAAAATAACTTATCACTTTGTATGATAAGTATGAAGTATTCTAGTAAGACAAATACTATTTTAAAGTACCTCTTACTTACATCTTCATATTATATTATAACACAAAAATAAAATTATGAAATAGAAAAAGAGTGGGGAAAGCATCCTAGACTTAATAGTATAACCCTAAGTATCACTTTTCTCTTAAAAGACTATTGATCTGTTTCATAAATGGCATATCTCTTCTTTTCAACTTTCACGTGAGGAGGTATATGTTCACCTTCAAAATAGTCATACCCCTCTTTAAGGTTCATCCAAAAATCATACCATTTACTCTCTGAGTAAAATGCCATTCTCTCTTCCGTCATACGAAAAGGGTAGGCATGTACCTGCACATACTTCTGCCCCTTTTGCAAAGCACTTTGGACTAAATCGTAAATCTCTTCTATCTTTTCATCTGTCATAGCATAACATCCTACAGAGACGCAATTTCCGTGTACCATCAAAAATGAACCTGTACGCTTATGTACACGATCATACGCATTGGGATACCCCAAATTAAAGGAGAGGTGAAACTTGCTGTTTGGGTTAAGTTGATGTTTTTTTACCGTGTAAAATCCTTCGGGAGCCTGTCTGTCACCCTCTTGAAGCTTGGGACCCAGCAGACCCGAATAGGCACAAATAGTATAATCTTTTAAATGCTTATATCGACCCTTTGCGTACATCCATACCTCCAAAAGTGACACTTCTTTAAAGATACGTATAAAAATGGGGTCTCCCACCTCTCCTTCTATGCTCTTTAGAGCCTCTTCAAGTGTTCTGCTTAAAAATCTATTTTCAATCATATACTCCTCTTTAGGCATCGCTATCAAATCTTCAAGTGTGATTGTAGCATTTAAATCTATCGTAGGCATATTAAATACCTCTGAAGTAAGACCCCCGTCCAAACGTGAAAATGCAAACTTCTCTTTTTGAGGAGGGTAAAGGTAAAAAAGAATCAAAGATGCAATAAGAAGAAAAATAATAAGGATATCAGCTAGAATCAGCCATGCCCTTATCATCATTGCGTACGCCTAAAAATTAAGTTTATGTGCTTTATTGTAACCGTACACATCAGAGAAGACCATCAATTTTCCGCTCTGATCTACATACGTGGTCAAATATGCTGTATGCACGGGCAACGTTTTATTCACTTTGAGATAATGGGTTTTATAGCTATTATATTTTTTTAATACATCTTCATACGTATGTGCAGTATAGTTCTTAGAGATGTATTCAAGCATATATTTTGGTTTTTCAAGTCTTACGCAGCCATGGCTGTAAGAGCGTTTTTTTCTTTTAAAGAGATATTTTGTCGGTGTATCATGCATATAGACAGAGTGATGGTTGGGGAAAATAAATTTTACCCGTCCCAAGGCATTTCGATTAGAGGGTACTTCAATAAACTTAAACGGTACATACCCTTTCCCTCCCCTATATGCTCTTGCATTCACAGCGTTAAAACTTAGTGCAGGTGACTCTAAATTATAATCTTTACGTATCACCAAACGATTTTTTTTCAAATATCCCGGATCTTTTAAGGTATCGGGAATAATCTCATTTCGTGCGATACTGTCAGGCACATTCCAGGTAGGATTTACTGTAATATACTGAAGGTTTTCAGAAAAGATCGGTGTCTTGTTTTTTCGTGTCCCTACAATCACTTTCATCATTACGGAAGTATTATCATCTTCAATGAGACGAATCTGGTATTCGGGAATATTCACCAATGCATAGGTATCACCCAAATTTGGTTTCATTAACTTCACTCTTTCGATATTTAAACGAATGTTATGCAGCAGTTCCTCTGAGGCATTATCTGATTGACGCAAGGCGTTGTATTGTGCAATGAGTGCTTTAAACTGTCTGTAGTCAGGTACATAGGGTTTGAGTATTTGCTCTATGCTCTGCCCTGCTTTGAGCTTGGTTTTAATATCCACATCACTCACTTTTTGCATATAGGTTCCATAACCCCTAACGACTTCTTTACCCTTAGTCTGCGTCAAAGAAGGATTCACAATACATCCGTTGGCAAGATTTTTAGTATAGGCGATGAGCATTTTACTCATCAACTGAGAGTTTTCACTCTCTTTGACTTTTGTATAGAGTGACTGCTGATCACAGATAGAGGCATATTTATCTGTTTCTAGTATCTTTAAAAATTCATTTTTTTGAGATGATCTCCAACCCTCTTTATCAGGCATCCCCACACACCCGCTCATCACAAACAACAACACTACAGCCAATATGATTTTACGTTTCACTTCTCTTCCCCATTTTAAAGTTTTTTCCCAAAATTTATTTTTTACACATTTTATTTTAACGAAATATAGTTTTGAATACTTTTCATACAAGTGTAAGCAGATGAAAATGCCCACTGAAAATTATAGCCGCCCAATCTCCCCGTGACGTCAAGTACTTCCCCTATAAAATAGAGTCCCTCTTCTTTTTTACTCATCATTGTACTACTATTAACTTCAGAAGTCTCTACCCCACCCTTGGTCACTTCGGCTTTAGCATACCCAAAAGTCCCCGCAGGTGCGAGACTATATTGACTCAAAGTCTGAAGTCTTTGAAGCTCTTCTTTTGTAAGTTCGCGGTATGGTTTGTCCCTAAGCGCTAATTGTAACAAAAATGCCTTACTAACACGCTTTGGCATCGGTAAAAGCGAAGAGATATTTTTTTTACTCCCCTCTATCCCCTTCCATGAAAAGTTTGGCAGAAAATCAATCATCATTTTTCCTTTTTGCCAATAGAGTGAAGCATCCAGAACGGCAGGCCCGCTTATCCCCTTATGGGCAAAGAGTAATGCCCCCTCACAAACATTGTTCTCTACTTCAATTTTTACATCCGTAGAGACGCCTGAGAGTGCTTTAAAAAAAAATTGCTCTTTTTGCACCGTAAACCCTACCAGTGCAGGCGCCATTTTCATCACCGTATGCCCAAAGGATTCTGCAATATCATACCCTATACTACTGGCTCCAAGTTTAGGATAACTCAGTCCCCCCGAAGCGACCACAACCGCATCTGCAGTATGGGTTGTTTTATTGGTTTTTACATAAAAGATATCATTACGTTTTGTCACTTCTATGACGCTCTCATTAAGGGCAATATGCTGTTTTTGACTCTCTTTTAAAAAGATATTGACTATCTCTTTAGAGGAGTCCCGACAAAAATACTGCCTCTCTTTTTTCAATACGGGATGCAAGTTTTGTCTCTCCAGCCAACCTAAGAGTGCTTTTTCATTAAAACGCTTTAAAACAGGTGCTATGAAACGTTCATCACCGAGAAAAAAATCTGCCCCCATTTGGGTATTGGTGATATTACACTTACCCCCTCCCGAGACAAGAATCTTTGCACCGAGTTTACTGTTAGACTCTATGAGAAGTACACTCTTTTTTGGCAGAAGTGAAGCTAGCATTAAAGCACCGGCTCCTCCGCCTATAATAATAATTTTTGAATTCATAGGTGTATTATAGCAGGTATATTCGATGGGCAGTCAACTATGGCTACCCTATATTCATCTTCTTTATGATATAGTAATAGAAAAAAGAGGGGATATAGATTTATGTTCAAAAAAATATGTATCGCTTTCTCTATCGTTACATTTTCTCATGCCAATCTCTTTACCATTACCGACAGAGAGGGTAATATATTCAAATCCAAAGCATTACACCCTACACATAATGCCTCTCTCAAACAAAAAGCCACAGAGTACTCACTACAAGCAATCTATGATGAACTGCACCGTGCCGAAAATCTAGCACGCATGGCACAGGCTTCGCGTTTACGCTCACAACGTATTGCTTTAGCACAAAAAAAAGCAGCAAAAGAGGGAAAAACCTACCAAGTATCCGAGAGAGACAGACAAAAACTCTTGGCAGAGGCAAAACTCTTTCAAGGTGGACGTTATCTCTGGGGCGGCACCACACCAGAAGGGTTTGACTGTTCGGGTTATGTACAGTACCTGTATAAGAAAAACAATATCAACCTACCAAGAACAGCATGGGCACAATCTCAGCAAGGTGTAGATGTACCACTCGAAGCGTTAGAAAAAGGAGATCTTCTTTTTTTCCTTACTGATAAAACACGTGGTATTCCCGTCACACATGTAGGTATCTACATCGGCAACGGAGAGTTCATCCATGCCGCTTCCAAAGAGAAAGGTATCATCATTTCCCCCCTCACAAGAGGAAGTTACGCAAAATCATTTGTCTCTGCCAAAAGGGTTGTGGGCAAATCGTAATTCAAAAAGATACCCAATTGTTTAGTAAGATCAACTATATTTAGGGCAGCTCTAAAGTCTCTGTAACTTCTTCAATCCCTCTTTCACCAAAGTACTTGTATCTCCTGAACATCCCGTAAGTGCTTTTTGAATCGCATCCTTTTTAAAGCCTAAACTCTCTAGTGCCATCACTGCTTCACCCAATGCACCCGATGTTTGACTCTCTTCATTGCTATCGACAATAAAGTCAGCCAACTCAACCAAGATTCGGCTTGCCGCCTTAGGACCAATGCCCGGAACCCGTTTGAGCATGCCCACATCTTTAGAAGATATCACCTTGGTAAAAGTAGCAGGGGTGAAGGTTGAACAGATGGCAAGACCGACTTTAGGGCCTACACCGTTGATTTTCAACACCGTATCAAACATCTTTTGCTCATTGATATCCATAAAACCAAAAAGCAGATTGGCATCTTCACGAATGATTTGCGTTATAAAAAGCTTGACCTTACCCTGTTCAATCATATTTGAAGTGTTGATAGAGACATGTACCTCATAAATAAGCCCCTGCACATTGATATGTACAAAGGTTGGATCTTTTCTTTCTACTCTACCTTCTATACCGACTATCATTTTGACACCTTTGTTTTTTACTTTGCACAGTATATCAAGAGTTTTATTGAAGTGTTTAAAATATGTCAAAATGTCATATCAAACATTTGAATAACGTGTTATACTATTACCGCACTCAGTAAATACACATTAATTAAAGTGGGAGTTAAAATGCAAAAAGTGAACTGTGATGTCCTGATTATCGGTGGAGGGCCTGCCGGTGGTGTTTGTGCGATAACGGCAAAAATGAATTACCCTGAAAAGAACATACTTGTCATCCGTGAGCATGAAATACAACTTGTTCCCTGTGCGATTCCCTATGTCTTTGGTGAAACGCTTGGTTGTACCGATAAAAATATTGCCTCATGTGCAGCTGCTGTTGATATGGGAATTCAAACGATGTTAGGTAAAGTCAACACCATAGATACCAAAAATAAAATTGCCTATTCACAAGAGACTGAAATACATTTTGACAAGATAGTGCTTGCAACAGGCTCAATGCCTTTTGTACACAAATCATTAGAGCACTCCCTTGCATTAGAGGGTGTTTTCACCATACCTAAAAATAAAAAACTGATAGACAAAGCCAAAAACTATATTGATGATAAAAAGAGTGTCGTAATTGTTGGAACAGGTTTCATCGGTGTAGAAATGGCCATAGAGTTTGGACTTTGCGGTAAAGATGTGACCATTATCGGAGGAAGTAAACATATACTCAAAGGTTCATTTGACAATGAAGTTGCCAGCAGAGCAGAAGAGATTTTAGCCAACCATAACGTTCATTTTATAGGGAATGACAGAGTGACTTCTATTTTAGATACCAATGGAGATAAGATTGTAAATATGGTCGAGTTAAAGAGTGGACGTACGGTCAATGCAGAGGTTGTCATCTTGGCAACCGGCTATAAACCCAATACTGCACTGGCTCAACAATCAGGTATCTCTCTTAGTCATTATGGGGGTATATGGGTTGATGAATACATGCGCACTGAAAACTGTGATATTCTTGCTGTAGGTGATTGCTGTGTACGACGGGATTTTATCACAAAAACACCATCAAAAGTGATGCTTGCTTCCACTTCTGCAGCTGAAGGACGCATCGCGGGAAGTTCTCTCTATGGACTTAAATATATGAAAAGTTTCAGTGGAACAATCGCAATCTTCTCTACCATGATAAGCCACCATGCATTTGCATCTGCTGGGCTTACTGAAGCGGAAGCAAAAGCTTCAGGTATAGATATCGTCACAGGAAGTTTTAGAGGCATAAATCGTCATCCCGCAACAATTCCCGGAGCGCAAAAACAGTTGGTAAAACTCATCGCAACAAGACACGGCGGACGCATTATCGGTGCACAGATTATTGGTGGGGTTGAAAGTGGAGAGATGATCAATATTTTAGGTCTTGCCATTGAAAATCAATTAAGTCTCTATACCATCATGACGATGCAAATTGCAACACAACCTATGTTGACTGCTGCCCCGACAAACTATCCCATTGTGATGGCTGCGGTGTTGGCCATCAAAGAGATAGAAGTAGGTAAATCTTGATTTACACGCATCATGATACTTTTCCCTTCTCATAAAACTTCCGTAACCATGCATCCATAGGGTACATGATACGGTATATAGAAGGAACAACCAAAAGGGTTAACACAGTAGAACTGATAAGCCCTCCTATAATTGCCAGTGCCATGGGAGCATTCATCTCATGTCCTGCCCCTGTACCAAATGCCAGCGGTAACATCGCTCCGATCATTGCAAAAGTGGTCATCAAGATAGGACGTAAACGTTTTTCACCCGCTTCCAAAATTGCTTCATTCACCTCTTTTCCCTCTTTAATCGCCTGATTGGCAAAGTCAACCACCAAAATAGCATTTTTTCCAACCATTCCAAGCAGAAGAATAATCCCGATCATTACAAATAGACTGAAGTTATTCCCCGTCAAATAGAGTGCCACAATCACACCTGTCAAGGAGAGTGGCATCGCCACCATAATAATAAAAGGTTGAATAATAGACTCATACAGTGCTGCCAAGATAAGATAGATCAAAATGATGGCAAGCAGTACAGCTGCCCCAAACGCAGCATTGGTATCGGCCATATTTTCAATATCTCCTGTATAACGGTACTCATATCCTGCAGGGAGTATCTCTGCTATATGATCATCTACCACTTTCATCACTACATCCAAACTGGTTTCATAGATTCCTGATGTCACCATCACTTTTCTCTCACGGTCATAACGGTTGATTGATGCTGTTCCTGTATGCTCTTCAAAGCGTATCAAACCTTCAAGTGAGACAAAATCACCCTCACTGTTTTTAACTTGCAACTTTTTAATATCGTCTATGCTACTACGGTACTGATCTTCAAAACGCAATGTAATGTCAAACTCACGACCATTCTCTTCATAGTAAGAGATGGCTCTCTCACTCGAATAGGCACTAGAGAGAATCCCTGCCAATGCATTGGCACTGACACCTGCACGCTGTGCATTTTCTCTTAAGATATCTATCTTTATTTCCGGTTTTCCACTCTCATAATCTCTATCGATACCCACTACCCCTTTGGTTTCTTTAAGCAGTTTCATCACCTTTTGGGTAGTCTCATTTAGCACATCAAGATCAGGCCCTGTGACGACTATTTGTACAGGTGCGTTACTCGCACCTGTATCAAATGGTGCCACCTCTTCAACGGTAATAATCATATCTTTCACCGTTTTAAATGCTTCTGCATAGTTCTGCACCACATCTTCTTGTGAAACAGTACGCTTGGATACGGGTTTTAATTTTGCATAGATTTTGGCTTTATGTATCTCCTTTGCGCTGTTATACCCAATGGACAGTACAGAATACTCTATATTCTCATCACCCTCCATTTTCTTTAACATAGGTTCCATTTTACGCTTCATCTCTTCGAGACTTGTACCTACTGGTGCTTTGGTAAATACTTGAAATTCACTGTTATCTTCCATAGGAACAAAATCCATCCCTGTAGAGAGTTTGGTTGAAGCAATGAGCAAACCTATGGTGACCAAAATCGTAATCCATTTAAAACGGATCAATGGTTTGAGTATCGCCACATAGGTTTTGTCCAGTCCTACAAAAAAAGGTTCGGTCATGTGAAAAAATCTACTCTGCTTTGCACTTAAAACCCGTGCACCAACCGTAGGAATAAACATCACTGCTACCAGATAAGAGAGTACAACACCTGCTGCAACGGTCATGGCAAAAGAGTTAAAGAACATCCCTACAATGCCATCCATAAATGCAACAGGAACAAAAACGGCAAGTAACACAGAAGAGATTGCTAAAATAGAAAAGGATACCTCTTTAATACCCTCAAAAGAGGCTTGAAACGGCTCCATCCCCTCTTCCATCTTTTTCGTAATATTTTCAATAACCACAATGGCATCATCGATAAAAATACCAATTGCAAGCGTCAAGCCTATCAGTGTGAGTTTATTTAAATCATATCCCATCCAGTCAATAATGGCAAATGTCCCAATAATAGAAGTAGGAATAGCAAGTGCAGAGACAAGTGTCGCTGTGACATTTCTAAGAAAGAAAAAGACAATGATAATTGCCAAGATAGAGCCGTAGATAAGGTCAAAAGTTACATTATCGATGTTGACCATAATCTTATCACTCTGATCTTGAAGCAGTTGCAAGGTGTAATTTTCCCCAGCAATTGTTTCAAGTCGTGGCATCACCGCTTTTACCCCTTTAATGATGTTTAGTACATTTTCACCAGAGATCTTTTTAACTTCCAGCATTACCCCCTGATTGCCATTGTAAGTAGAGTAACTACTACTGTCACTCAATCCATCTTCGACGCGTGCAACATCTTTAAGCTTCACACCGGGCTTTAACACCAATGCTTGAAGATCTTCAACACTCATTGCATCTGCTTTGACTTTTATAATCGTCTCTTTTTCATCACTTATGAGCTTCCCTGCACCTTGATTGATATTTTGTGCCGCAACACTATTTTGAACATCCAGTGCTGTCAGGTCATATTTATTCAGTTTAAAAGGATCTAAAAAAATACGAATTTCTCTCTCTTGATACCCGATAATATTGACTTCCCCTACCCCTTTGATACGTTGCAATATCGGTTTTATCTTCTCATCGGAGATGCGCATCAGAGCAGTGGTGTCTCCTGTTTTTGTGGCAATAAAAAGGTTGATGACTACGCCACTGGCACCCAATTTTTTGACAATGGGTTTTTCAACCTCGTTTGGCAAGAGTACAGAACCTATCTTATCACGGACATCGTTGGTTGCTTCATCAATATTTTTAAAGAGCTCAAACTGCACGGTTACCGCAGAGAAACCTTCATAAGAGGTTGACATGAGTTTATCGATCCCGTCAATACCGCTGATCGCTTCTTCAAGTTTATCGGTGACTTTGGTCTCGACGGTACTCGCATCCGCACCGTTATAGTTGGTTTGGATGGTGACTACAGGAAAGTCAACATTGGGGAAAAGGTTCACAGGCATGGTACTGTAAGACATCAATCCAAAGACAATAAACGTCAAAACGCCCATAAGTGTTGTAATAGGTCTATTTATAGCAAATTTATACATCATTGCCTACTTAGTTCTAATGTAGCCATCACCAAAAAGTCCTACAGGAAAACTTTCAGATTTCACTTCAGCAGACATTTTTCGTGATTTTGAATCGATGGTTGGATAGATTTTATAAATCGTACCTTCATACATAGCAGCATCTCCATCAACACTGTATTGAAAACTATCTCCAACCTTTACCCTATTATGATATTTTTGGTCAAATTTCAAAATAAGCTTTCTTGCTTTCAAGCTTTGAATATCAAAAACCTCTGTAATCATCTGACCACTAACCACATCACCGATCTCAACTTTTTTTGCAGTAATCATACCATCGAAAGGTGCACGCAAATAGGTTTTGTCTAAAAGTGTTTGCTGATATTTCAGTTGAACTTTAGCATTATCAAATTTATAAGAAAAACTGTCCAACAACGATTGATTAATGTGCTGCTTTACCTTTTTTTGTCGTTCATAATCACGCTTTGCATATTTTAACGCTACGTGTGTCACATCTACCATCGCCTCAATATCATCATTCATGAGTTCTGCTAAAAGTGCATCCTTTTTTACTTTTGAACCAATATCTACATTCATCTTCTCTATAATACCGCTGCTACTGAATGCCAAAGAAGCATGCTGATCAGCTTCCACATCAAATGTTGCATAAATTTCCTCAGCATTCACAGAAACTGTAATCAGTATTATGCTAATCAATAACTTGTTAATTCTTCTCATCGTATAAACTCCTTAGGGTCTTTCCCTGCATAATAATAGTAAATAGATTTTCTGATCTCATAATCATACACGGTCTCTTTGTACCGTGAATCTGCCAGTGTCCTTTCGGCCAAAGCATCTAAAAAAGCAATATTATCAACCAAACCTACTTCAAATTTTTGACGTATTGCATCATAGGTACTCTGCGCTGCTTTCAATGCAGATTTCGCACTTTTTAATTTTATTTTTGTAGTTTTGAGTGTTTTCCCTGCCAATCGATAGTTCATTTTCTGCTCTTTTTTCGCATGGTCTATCTCGGAGAGAAGTGAGAGTTTCTGATACTTCAATGCTTCACTCTCTTTGGACATTTTTCCATTATCAAATAGTCTCATGTTCACAGAAAGTGTCAATTGATTTTGATGGTCTACCAAAAACGAATCTCCGCTAATACCCGGTGCACTGGCAAAGTCATCATAATGAGACTTATGATAGGTATCTGAAAGATTGACCTGAGGCATATACCCGGCCTTGATGGCATTGGCATTTTCCCCGATGGCAGAAGCATTTGACTGCATCACTTTAATCGTGTCAAAGTACTCAAATGGTATCTGTTTGGGTTCTATAAAATAATTTCGTTTTATCTGCTTGGCAGAGAGTCCGCTGATTAATGCTAAATTATCTTCACTTGTTTCAAGTGCCAACTTACTGTTTTCAATCGTATACGTATTGTTTTCATACACTGAGACAAGTTTATCCACATCTTCTTGTGTTGAGAGTCCCGCAGCTAAAAATTTCTTCACACGCTTGATCTGTGCTTTCAATTCAGTCCCACGCTCCTCTAATGCATGCAGTGTTGCCTTTAAAGACTGTATACCGTAATAGTGTCGTGTAATCTCAAGGGTGATACTCTTTTCAAAAGCGTTTTTCTCAAAAAGAG
>JAYEJF010000005.1:0-26455 GCA_034660455.1 Campylobacterota bacterium
CCCTTTATCTGCGATACTTGGAATGATGTCATCAAACTCCATAAAGTATGCTTGAGATTTATTTTTTATGGCACTGTCTAAAAAGAGAATATTTTTAATACCCTTTGTTTTAAGTTGATTTGAAAGATTTGGATTTGTATCAAATAGCATATGGTCTGCAAAGGAGTATGTATATGCCGTTTTATCTATGGTGTTCATATATTCATTTAAATTATTTACACTATCAACCGTATAGCCAAGACTTTCAAAGATTGCCTTATAGAGTTTTCTTTCAGAGAGCTGGTTTTTATAAAGGATGATATCACTATTGGATGTCAATGAGACCATTTTTGTAGGAAACTTCTCCTCAAATAAACTTTTGATTTCATTTAGGTCAATCGGTTTTGGCAAGTATCCATCCATCCCCTCATGAAGAAGTTTCTCTTTGTCTCCTTCAAGTGTGTTTGCCGTTAGAGCAATAATAGGTACATGGTGTAATTGATGTTCCTCTTCATATGAGACTATTTTCTGCATCGCTTCTACGCCACCCATGACCGGCATTTGCACATCCATCAAGAGTATATCAAAGGCCTGTTTTTGATAGAGTTCAAAAGCCTCTTTACCGTTTGAAACAACCACCGGTGTTACATTGATGGTAGAGAGTATATGTGTAAGAAGTTTTTGATTAATAAGATTATCTTCTGCTACAAGAACATGTAGATCATTAAAGCCAAAGGAGAGAGACTTTTCACTCTTTGAATCAGGTGTATTGTTGGACATACATGCAGCAATAGACCTTTGAATTTTATTGAAATAGAGAGGTTTGTATATCACTTCATCTGCATGGAGAATATGTTTTTTTTCATTTTTATTGACATGATTTAATGTAGTGACATAGATAATTTTTACATTTGATTTACTAATCTTTTTAAGCTTTCCTTCATTGGTACTGTCAACAAATAGAATATCCAATGTATCTAAAGTGTCTGAGTCAATAAGGCTTGCTATGGAGTCATACTCAAAATATTTTGCGCCTGTAAGCGTAATATATTTTTCAATCGCTTTTCTTTCACTTTTGTGCTCTTTGTCATGAGGCATACAAAAAGCAATATTGAAACTGTTTTTTTCTACAATAATCGGATTAAGTTCGGTAAACTTTGCTACAAAAAAGAATGTTGCTCCCTTGCCTTTGACACTCTCTATATCAAGATTTCCTCCCATTGCTTCAGCAAATTGTGATGATATGGATAAACCAAGACCTGTACCTCCAAAATTTCGTGTGGTCGATACATTCTCTTGGGAAAATGCTTTAAAGATATTCTGTTTTTGATCTTCACTCACACCGATACCGGTATCTTTTACCGAAAATTTAATAGTTGACACAGCATCTTTTGAAGAGAGCTTCTCTACTTTTACTTCTACCGTGCCTTCTTGAGGGGTAAATTTAATTGCATTGCTGATAAGATTTACAATGATTTGTGCAAGTTTGGTAGGATCGCCTTGCAGTGTTGTATCTATGTTTGTATCAATTAAAAGCTGTAAACTGATCTCTTTTTCGTCTGCTTTAGCCGCATAGAGTTCAATGGCAGATTCAAAGACATCAAAAGGGTCAAATTCTATGGATTCAAGTTTTACCTTGTTCTCTTTTATCTTTGAAAAATCAAGAATATCATTAAGTATGTTTACAAGGTTATTGGAACTATTATTAATTGTCTTAACAAACTCTTTCTGTTCTGATGTGAGTTTGGTACTTTGCAGTAGATCGGTAAAGCCTAAAATCCCATTTAAGGGTGTCCTTATTTCATGGGACATATTGGCAAAAAACAGATCTTTAGCACGACTTGACTCATCTATCACATTGGCCATAAAGTTGTAAAGTTTTATCTTGTCTTGTTTTTTTATAATTTTATTGAGTTCTTTAATTTGTTTGTCTTTAAGGGTGTGTTTAATGGCTTCAATCGCTTCATGAAATCCTGCATCATCTTCTTTGGAAGATTTAAATCTGATGTAAAGCACAATAAACTGTATCAATAAAATAAATAAGATAATAGCAATAATCATAAATTCTTTTTCAATATCACTGATATTTGAATGTAAGGTTTTATCCATTTGCGTAAGTAAAAGATTGATACTTTTGGAAATGTTTGCTATTTTTGAGTCTTCTGCATTATTCCATGACTCTACATCTATTGTCGCAAATTGATTGCTCGCCGATGCAAGGATAATCTTTGATCTCAGATCATTTATTTTTGTGACAAAAAGATCTTTTTGAACCATACTATTTAATTTTTCACTCGTTGGTATGAATGTGAGTTCATCAAATTTTGGTACATAATCTTTGTCAATCAGTCTATTCCACGTGACCAACTGCTCTTCATTCAATATCTGTTTCTTGAGAAGAAAATAGCATATAAAACTCTTTTCTGCTGCAATATTTTCTTCTAATTCAATGAGATCCTTTAATGTGTTATACCCTGGTATCGTTTCGAAGTTTTGTTCTATTGTACGAATCTCATTGATGATGAATAGACTATAGCTTTGTGTATACCCCTGTAGATAGGGTGCATCAAATACAATATTATCTTTGAAGAGCGATTCCCTAAGCTCTTTTATCTTCTCAAAACGCTCAAAAAAAGTGACGGGTAACGCTTTTCCTATCACTTTTTTTACATCAGTAATAGCATGATTGACTTCATTTTGACTCTTTTTAAGATTTTTAAGCAAGAGGGCATTTTGCGTATCGGTAAGAAAAAGTGCAGCATCTTCTCTCTCATGGCTAATGCTTTTAAGCATTTGATGTAAATTCTTTATATGGATGAGTGCTGATTTTTGTTGTTTAAACGTTGTATAGTCTCTATACTGTTCCCAAGTATAATAAGAGACTGCGAGTGTTAAGGATATAAATATAATTAAAGCGGTGATATCAAGACGTTTTCGATTGAATAATTTCATAATTGATAAACCTTTTACTGTTCTTTACTGTGATATTTTTCTAAGAGGAAAGCATATTTTTGGACTTCACGTGAAGTAAGTAAGACGATATTTTCCATTTTTAGCTTTGGGTCTTTTTGATAATATGATTTGAGTATTTCCCAGTAGCTATTAAGCTGAGTGAGTACTATGCTATTTTTACGGTTGAAGTTATAATCATTGAGTACTAAAAGAGCGTGAGTCATTTTAGAGATAGCGTGATTTAATTTTTCACTATTTTTTTGATTTGCTTGGAGATGATTAACCATGTAGTATTTCGTCATGTTCTCAATTAAAAATGAGATGTTTTTAAGATGAATAAGCATTTTCGCCTCTTCACTTAATAGTTCAAAATCAAGTAATTTCGTAAGCGATGAGGCAGACTCAAGCATCGTGTCGCTAAGTTGCAGTATGGTCTCAAGGTTCTCATCATTGACAGGTTTTTTCAGGAGTTCTTGTATATTGGTTCTATTTTCGTTTAAAACCATAAGAATGGATTGAGACTCTTCTTCTTTTGTAGATCGGTCAATACGTTCAAACTCTCTATCAAGTCCTTCCAAGTTTTGTATTGCGGTCTCTTTTTCATAAAAAAACTTTTTTGGATTGCTATGGTATACAAGATAATGTACAACTATTTGCTGACTTTTTAATTTTAGATTTTCTGAAGCTTCCAAAAGTGATACCTGACTTCTAATCGAAGCAGCAGGAAGTAGAGATGTGAATAGATAGAATAAAAGAGTATAGAGTATGAAACGATGCATGATTATCTCCGGTAATAAGTAATGGCTAAAAAGATAGCACAAATGAATAGATAGGTAGTTTTTCTTTCTTAGTCTGTTGCATCATGAGAAAGAAGCGTGTGAAACTATTTTTTAACCCAAATTTCAACACGTCTGTTTTTTGCTCTCCCTCTGGAGGTTTTATTGTTCGCAACGGGATACTCTTCTCCGAATCCTTTAATATTTTTTGCATCTATTTTAATGCCTTTATCTGCTAAAAACTTTCTTGCTGTCTCTGCCCGTTTTTTGGAGAGTTTCATGTTGGAGTACCCGCTACCCACACTGTCTGAAAATCCTATCAGATATATAGCGCGTTTACTGATACTGTTTTCACGAAAGTATGTCCCTAATCTGTCTAAATCTTTTTTTGCCTTATTATCCAGTGAGTCACTGCTTGAATCAAACCTGAAGTTTACGGAGAGTCTAGACAAACCTTTGACTACTTTTTGATACTCTTTGGGCATATCATCATTCAAAATAGGGAGAAAGTTTTTCACGTTTAAGTCTACAAATCCAATTTCTCCCACAATATCTTGCCCCTCGGAAGAGAGTACAAAGTCTATAAAAGCTTTAAGGTTTTCAGACATATTTTGGGAAGTATAAAGAAAAAGTCTTCGTGAAAGAGGGTAATCTTCTGTAGCTACCGTAAATCTATCCGGTCGTACGGTAGTCTCTCCATCGGAAATTGCAAGCTCTTTTGAGTTTAAAATGTAAGGGAGTCCACCAAAGCCAATACCTTTGATATCTTTAGATACATCATTGGATAACTCTGTATTATCTTCATATCTTTTCGCTTTTGGACTGAGTGCTTCTTTATTTAAAATGAGTTTGTTAAACGTGTCCCAGGTACCTGAATTTTTATCTCTGGCATAGAGATTTATTTTTTGATTATTACCTCCTATAGCACTCCAGTTTTTGAGTTGACCGGTATAGATATCTTTTATCTGTGTGGTATCCAACTTGAAAATAGGGTTTTCCTGATTGACAAAAACGGCTACGCCATCAATGGCAATGACATGTTCATTGCTGTCAGATCTCATATTTCCAAATCTTTGCAAGGCGATGACCTCTTTATCTTTCACTCTTCTTGATGCCATAGCAATATCACAACTATTTTTGTTGAGTGCTTTAAATCCTGTAGAAGAACCGTGTGAAACGATTTCAACTTTGACCTTTTTACCCTTGAGCATTGCTGTTATCTCTTCCTCTTCTTTGGCTCTTTGTTTAGAAGATATCTCTGTTGCACCCAATTTATAAAGATAGGCTTTAATGAGTTCTGGAGCCAGTTTGGCTCCAATGGTGTTGGAACCGTATAAACGCAAAAAATAATCAGATTTTTTTGATGCTGTAGGTGCAGCCGTTACAGAAGAGAATTTGTAATTCTCATCTATTTTTGTAATGTTTCCTAGAGCAGATATCTCACTGTTTTTAATCTTGATATAGTACTTACCCCCAACATACTTTACAATATCAGTAGCGATACTTGTATTCGATACAAAACTGATGTAATCCGTGTCATTTTTATTATTTGCATATTTTATCTGCATAATTTGAGATTTCGGAATTTCAAAGGTGTGGTAGCCATTTTCCATAGAATGAACTTTTGCCTCAAAAGATGTTCCATCTTTAAGTTCAACCGATTCTGCAATACTAAACTGTATAGAGAGAAGTAAGGCAAGCAATATTCTAAACGCAGTAGTAAATCTATTCATAGCATTTCCTAAATTAAAGGTATATCTCATTAAAATCAATAAAAACTATTCATTCAGTCAGAGTTTTATGGCTCGAACAATAATTAAAATTTATAACAAATATATAACATTGTTATTTACACTCTTATTCTTACTAAGAAAGCATTTTATAATAGTAGTTTCACGCATGAAAAAGTTAACACAATACTGCTACATATACCTAACCATAAGTGAATTAAGCTATCTTTTAAAATGTTTACAATAGCATAAATGCAAATGAGTTGCATTTATGCTATTGCCAAGAGGTGTATAGTACTTGATGTATAAAATATAAAGGCAGCTCTAATAATAGGTGCCCTAAAGGAAGATGAATGAATATAAGTTTTGCAGACTTAGATATATACAAAGCGTCCCAAATTGTTCCCTACTTAGAGGGTGAGTCTGGAATAGGTAAAACATCCATTGTTGAACAGTATGCGAAAGCGAGAGGTATGGATTGTATCATTATGGGGGTTGCTTCACTAGATCATATTGAATTTTACGGTAGAACTGTTTCAACCGATGTTGTAGCCGGTATTAATGATGAGAAATTTACTGTATTTAATAAGTCTATTCCTAACTGGGTATCTAGAATACTTCACAATAATCAAAATCATAAAGAGACGCTTCTTTTTATAGATGAACTCAATCGTGCAGAGCCACAAAACTTACAAAGTTTGATGAACCTAATACTCAAAAAAGAGTTTGGTGCAGATAGTATTAAGTTACCCGACTCCTTGTTTGTTGTAGCTGCAGGAAACCCAATAGATGACGGCAATTATCTTGTTGAGTCACTTGATAAAGCAATGCTGAGCAGAATGGCAATTGTAAAAGTGAAGACAACACTTGAATCATGGAAAAAGAATTATGCGTTAAAATATGACAGCAAGCATGCTAGACAAACCATACATCCACTCATCCTTACTTACCTTGAGGATAATCGTTCTGATTTTTTGCTAGAGAGTGCAGAAGATGACATGAGTGATCCAGGTATGGATCCAAGAAGATGGGATATGATCTCCAGATTACTCTATACCTATGAAAAAAATGATACAAATACCAATAATTTAGTAGCGCTACTCTCCACCGTATCAAGTAAAGAAGTTGCGCCTAAACTTGTGAGCTATATTAACAATTCCAATGTTTTGACATTCTCTAAAATTCAAAAGCAGCTTGAGCAGTTTTTAAGTCACCATGAGGAGAAAGATTTCGAACTATATCTATCAGGTATAAAAAGTAATCATACTGACTATCTTGAAGAGATAGCATCAATAGAGTCTCAGTGGAACAGTGCGCAACCAGTCACACAAGTGAATATCCTTACCGCTTCATTTTATGCCTTGAAAGCTAAAAATATAGGGGATGATATCTTTGCCATTATTCTTAAGATCAGTTCCGAAGAACACATTATGTCCATTAAAATTGGGTTAGATGATGCTGAAAAAGTGATCGATGCGATAGATGAAAAATATAGTTTGGGTATCGGTAAAAAAGTATCAGAAAGTTTACTAAAACATATTGATCAAACCAATCCATTTATAGCATCACTTATTGCACCATAAGAAGCGTAAAATGACTCCCTTTTACCTTCATACACAGTTAATACAAGCGTGTGAAAATGACAACATAGATGATGTCAAACAGTGCATGGAAGCTGGTGCTGAGCCAAACTTCAACATCAAAAAACCTATCAATGCTTTGCAGATAGCCATACAAAAAGAAAACCATCAAATGGTGCTCTTGCTCTTGAAACATGGGGCCATAGTCAAAGAGTTTGTACTTCAAGAAGCCGTAGAGAGAGATAAACACTATTTACAGACTCTAATCCCTGATTTCAAAGCGTGCAAGGATCAAGGTCTGCTTATGGGGGTGCTTCAAGCTGCGATTACGTTAAGTGATTTAGATCTCGCAAAGCAAGCAATTGCACAAGGTGCTAATCCTAAAGCACTCTTTGTCTCTTCTACACAACATGTTGATAGTATAGAAATATTACAACTCTTAATTGAAAATGGTTTGAATATCCATACAGAAAAGAATATACTTTTATCGGAGTGGATGGGCTCATCTTTAATGCATGGAGGAGAAAAGTGGAAACCTGCAAAAGATCATTTATTAGATTTCATCTTTGACTATTATGCAGATCAACCAGACGCAATAGAAAAATTTAAATCCTTGAGAATACCTGATAAAAAACGTTTGTTTCTCATTGGACTACACAATAATAACTTTAATATCATGAAATTTGCACTGATGATTGGTGCGGATAAAAATGAAGCACTTAACTCTGCACATCGTCAATATCATGCATATCAAGAGGGAGATATTGGGAGTATCTATTCTCTTATCTATAAAAATAATGAGAGTGGAAAGCTTGATTACAACATCATTGAGTATCTATTAAATTCAAATATAGAATTCAATCAAATGACTATTTCAAGAGCGGTATGTTTTAACTATAGTGAAATTTTCAAGGCATTAAGTCGTATGAATGATTTGGAATATGCTTATGAGATAGCGTTCAAATATGAAAATGATGTCTTGTGCCAATATTTTAGGCAAAGGGGCGTTTCAAAAGAGGCACAAAACTTCGCTAAGATGAAAGTTTCTGCTATCAAAGGGGATATAAAAGCATTACGTCAAGCACTCCATGATGGTGCAGATGTAAAGATGCTTAGTAATGATGTTCTTGTCGAAATGATAAACGCAAATCAAGTTCAATCACTCAAATACCTTTATGCCTCAGGACTCTTGCTAGATACTTCTCTCTCTTCATACCTGCATAATGCGATGAACTCTCACAAAGCGTATGAAACCGTATCTTACCTCATTGAATTAGGACTCGATATAACCCGTGTAAAAAATATGCCGCACGCATATAAAATAAAATATCCACGCTTTGCTGATATGTGGGAAAAAAGATTTAGGGACATTTTTGATTATACTATTTATCTGGTAAAAGAGCTGCTTCCTACGCTAGAGGGAAAGAGAAAAGATGCACTACTTAAAAGCATTGCGGAACTCTCTTCATTGCCTTATGTGATAGAACGTGCAGAAGGAAAAATCGTTGAGCACTGATAGAACCTATCTTCATGGAAAACTCATAGAAGCGTGTCAAAATGGAAATGTAGATGATGTACAACAGTGGCTAGATGCTGGTGCTGAGCCAAACTTCAACATTCAAAAACCTATCAATGCTTTACAGATAGCGATACAAATAGGCAATTTTCAAATAATTAAACTACTTTTAGAACATGGAGCCATAGTCAAAGCGTTTGTTCTTCAACAAGCGATAGAACAAGATAGACACTATTTTCAACTTTTAATGCCTAATTTTAGAGCGTGCAAAGATGAGACTCTTCTGCTAGCAGTGCTTCAAGCAGCTATGAATATAGATGATTTTGATCTTGCAAAACAGGCTATTGACCAAGGTGCTAAACCTAACTCCTTGTTCTTATATGCGATTCAAAATTTTGGCAGCACAGAGATATTGGCCTTGTTAATTGAAAATGGTTTTGATATACACGTCAATAAAAATATGTTGTTAACCGAATGGGTCGGCTCATGTTTAATAGGGGAATGGGGGAGGAAGAGAGCACAAAGAAAGGATTTTTTAGCGTTCATTTCAGATTACTACTTAGAGAAGCCAAAGTCAATAAAAAAATTTAAGTCATGGAGAGAAGCTGACAAATCACGTTTGTTTAGAATGGGATTAAGCAGTAGTAACTTGAATATGATGAAGTTTGCATTTTTGATAGGAGTCAATAAAAATGAAGCACTCAATCATGCATTTTATCGATATTACGCAAAACATGATGAGTGCACGACAAATAGAAAGGTGAATTATAAAATAATTTCGTATATATTAAACTCCAATATGGAATTCACCAATCTTATGATTTCAAACGCTGTATGTTTCAACTATACGGAACTTCTCGATAGCTTAGATCGCAGGCATGATTTAGAGTATGCATATGAATTGGCGTATAAATATGAAAATGATGCGTTGTGCCAATACTTTAGCCATCGAGGTGTCTCATATGAGGCACAGAGATATGTAAAAATGAAAGTCTCCGCTATCAAAGGCAATATTAAAGTACTTCGTGAAGCAGTCAATGACGGTGCTAAGGTAGAAGATCTTGACAGAGATGTTATTGTCGAAATCATAAATGCAAATCAGGTAGCATCACTCAAATTCCTTCATGACTCAGGTTTGTTGTTTGACACATCACTGCATAAATACCTCAATAGTGCAATGAATGACCACAAAGCATATGAAAGCATATCGTATCTCATTGAGTTGGGGTTTGATATACGCAGTGTAAAAAGTATGCCACCGGAATTTAAAATTCAATATCCCTCTTTTGCAGAGATGAAGGAAAAGAGATTTAGCAATATCTTTGATTACACGATGTATTTGGTAAAAGAAGTACACCCAAACGTAGAGGGAAAGAAAAAGGTGGAAATACTGCAAAGCATTGCGGAGTTTTCAACGCTCCCCTATGTTATCAAAAAGTCTAAGGAAAAATCACGTGAACACGTATAAAGAGTATATCTACTCAAAAGAGACGATTGCGTCCATTTTAACAAATCCAGATAGTCGTTGGAAAACGCTCTTTAAGGAGATGATTATTTCTATGATTGCTTCTAATAAAAATGAGTTGTTATGGTATGCAAATTTTCTTAGCCGTTGTGAGTATGCGTTTCATTTTAATGAATCCTTTACATCAGCAGTTTATTTTAACGGAATAAATTTTGTCATTAGCATCAATCCTGTGATACTTGGAGTCATTGATAAAGAACAAATTATTGCCATACTCAAACATAGTGCAGGACACATCATTCACCAACACTTTAGTCGAGGAAAATATGAGGGCAACATAGATAAAGAAGTGGTTGAAGCAGCGAAGGATATCGTGATCAATGGAGACAGGGAGATGCCTTATATTAAAGATTTACCTCGTACAGGTAGTTATAAAGATTCCCCAATTCAAGCGCTGTTTTATCAGGTATTAACCCAAAAGTATGGCATTGAGAGTTATGAGGTTGGTAGAGAGTTTGAGTATTATGTAGCGTTAATACAATCAGCACTAGAAGAGGAAGAGCAGTCATGTTCGAATACCCTAGGAGATGATTCTGATGATGCTAAAGGTGATGCGTCAGTTTCTTCAAACGGGGAAGATGAAAACACTGAACCATCCAAGGAGAGTGAACACACTAACACCGAGAGTGAGCTAGAGACAGCAACAGATTTATCTCAGGAGAAAGATGAAAATGAGAGCACTTCTTTGGCCGAAAAGAGTTTAAAAGCATTAGAAAATGGTGATTGTATGATAGACAGTCATGCCTTTGGGGAACAACTTCAAGAGACTGTTGGATTAGATGAGAATCTATTGGAAACTTTTATGGATACCACATTGCAAGAGTTGATTCATGATTCAACAGGCTTTGCAAGGGGATTTACACCAAGCGAAGCCACCCATGCTTTAAATAGAATTGAAAAGAGAAAGTCACACAAAGAGTGGAAAAAAATATTTAACAAAAAGATGCGAAATTTTTTAACAAATTCTATGCGATATAGAGAGCCAAACAAATCAAGACAGCATCCTACCTATCCCGATGATTTGGATCTGTATGGATACAGCCCGGGGAAAAAACCTAAGATTGGCGTAGTGCTTGATGTGTCAGGTTCTGTAGATGATACACTTCTTAGGGCTTTCATATCTGAAGTTCAAGCAATCCAGAAAAAGTATGCGATTAAAACCATCACTTTGATACAAGTGGATGCTCAGCTAAAAAGTATAGAAAAATTTGGTGTTCATGATAAATTTATAGTAAGAGATGGCAGTGGTGGAACGATTATGGAACCGGGATTCACTGCATTACTCAAGCAATCACGTAGAGAGGTACCCGATATAATTATCTGTGCAACAGATGGAGAGATAGAAGAAAAATTCGAAGACCTAATTGTGCCAAACAAAGTGCAAGTGATTTGGCTTATAGCTAAAGAAGGAAAATTAAAGTTTGATACAACGCAATACCCAAAACAGCAGATGCATGTGATTCGCTTTTCAGACTAGAGGTGCCCTAAAGCTTATCAATGATTCACAAAAAGAATTAATAATGAAAGTGTTACGGACGATTAACAATGATGTGGATGCAGAAATATTAATACCCCTGCATCTCACCCTCAAGGTAGGTGATAGAAGCTTTTAATGCTTCCATCACAGTGACATTCTCCTCTTCAAGTTTTTGCATACAGAGAAGCCGTAACTTTTCAAGATAGAGGGAGAGTAGTTCTTCTTGGTTCATAGTTAAAGCGTTATCGTAGATGACCAAATTCCGTGTAGATTACATCCACTGGTTGCTTTGAGTGTTTTAACATTCTCTAATTTTACATAAAATGATGTTGCACCACGTGAAATTTCCGGTTCTAGAATATTTTTACCAATGAGCTTGTCATCAGCATGCAATGAGATAAAATCTATCCAGTGATCTGGAGTACTCGGATGGATAATGCCCCCTTGACCTGTCGTGATTTCCACTAAGGTGTAGCCTTTTGAATCTTTCTCTTTAAGGGTAATTTGTGGTGTATGTTTGAGTTCACCTTTCTCCATATTTGCAGGGTCTTTAGGTTTCATTTCCATGCGATTCATGTGCTCTTCTAACATTCTTGCTTCTGCACTTACTGCCGTCATCAACGCTACTGTACCTGCAACTTTTAATGCTTCTCTTCTATTCATCTTCTTTCCTTATAATTATGATTGTATTTTTATATATGTGATAGTCTCCGCCATCATAATAAAGATAGGTTAATTAAAGGTTAATACAAATTATTTTAGGAAAAAATTTAAGATTCTTCCTTTTAGGAAGAATCACTAGAGTTTATAGCTATAATATACAAAATTAACAAGGTTCCCTCTTATGACCAAACACCCGACACTTCTACAACAATTTCGCTCTTTTTGCTATCAAAACAACGCTGTGGATTTTGAACAGGCTGTCGAGTATTTTGCAGTATTTGGAGGTATGGGGTGGCGTGTAGACTTTTCTAGACCGCTAGAGGAGCTCATAGAGACAAAGGTGCTCAACAATTACAGATATATTCATGGAGACCTGACCAAGATCACACACTCCAAACCTATCTATCATGCGATGCTTACTGCTGTTGCTACGGGGGACAGAAGAGAGTATTCTGCCTTTAAAAAGGTAAATATAGGTAGAGAGCAGGGTGAAGAGGTGATAGACTTTCTCATTAAAGATGGCTTTTTAATTTTTGACAAATCGGTGGAAAAACCGGTCAATGAAAAAGATGGTATCTCCGATAAACTCTTATTTGTAACCCCTTTCATGCGTTTTTGGTTTGCTGTTATTTCCCCAACCTACAAAAGTATTAAAGAGGGAGAGTATAAGGAGGTGAAAGAGCGTTGGTCACATATGAAATCCAATTTCTTTACCCTTATTTATGATCAACTGGTACTAGAGATGTTAAAGCAAGGATTTAAAGAGGCTTTTGAGGGAGATCCCATTGTCTCTATTGGCGGTTATTGGGATAAGCATACACAGATAGATATTTTGATTAAAAGAAAGTCTGGAGAACTCATAGCGGGTGTTACCAAGTATTCACAGGCAAAAGCAAACAAAAATGAGCTAACAAAGCTAAAAGAAAAGTGTACACAAGCGCAATTAGAAGTAGAGAGCTTTGTTATCTTTTCAAAAAATAAATTCTCTTCTGAATTAAAAAAAGAGAAAGGGGAGAAGGTACAGCTTTTCTCTTTGAGGAATTTAACAGGCCTCATCTCAGAACTCAATGAGAAAGATCTACTCACCTATACCAATAAAAAATATTAAATAATAAGTCTCAAATGTTCCATGAACGTGATATAATAAATGAAAAAGGATACACAAGATGGAAGAGACGAATATTGATCAACAGCCCAAACCTGGCATGGAACGTGTTTTATATACAATTTTATATTTGATTATAGGGAGATTTATCTCTATGGTTCTTTTTGTAGTCACGGTCACACAATTCATCTACTCATGGCTGGGAGGTGAACCCAACCAGAAGATACTACTCTTTACAAAAGGGATGTCTGAGTACACAAAACAGCTTGTAGCCTATGTAGGGTTTAATAGTGATGAAAAACCTTGGCCAGTGGGTGATTGGCCGGAGGTTTAGCTCAAACGCAAAAAGCACCCTATTGCTTTTTTCACCTGCATATTTCATTCTGATATGTTGTTTGTTACATAAGTAAAAATAGTCGGACATTTTAATATACTACTAATACGGTATATAAGGGTGGGGAGGACAAAGTGTTTCCCTAATAAATAGTTAACTTTTCAAACAAACACTACGAACCTTGACAAATTAAATATAATAAAAGTATAATTTCTATACATAGTAAGAAGGACTTTCATGAAATTTGAGTATGATGAAAACAAGAGCCTGACCAATAAGGAAAAGCATGGTATTGATTTCGTAGATGCACAAAATTTATGGCAAGATGAAAATGCACTTATAGTTCCGGCAAATATTATCGGTGATGAAGAAAGATATGCCTTGATTTCAATACTTAATAATAAATGTTACGCAGCTATTTTTACACTTAGAGACGAGATGTATCGTATTATTAGTGTTAGAAGATGCAGAAAAAATGAGGAGAAAAGTTATGAAAAAAATTACGGTTGAAGAGTTTGATGAAAAATTTGATAACAACGAAGATATTAGTGAATATTTAGATTTATCAAAAGGAATAAGACTCAAAGATATAAAAAAACTAAAAACAGAAACTAAAAAGGTTAATGTTGACTTTCCTGAATGGGTGATTGAATCTCTGGATAAAGAAGCAAAAAAGATTGGTGTTACGCGACAGTCTATAATCAAAGTTTGGATTGTAGAGAGGTTAAAAGAAGAAGCAGATCATTTACATGTAAGTTAACAAATCAGTATTTATTTCTTCATAATATCTCAATTTTTTGATACAATGTTAATAGTCTTTATAATTATTAGAGATCTTCTATATGGTATAGTTGAGCGTATCTGTACTACTCATGGGTTACCCCCGTATATTTAAAAAGTTCTTGGTACTAATGTCATCGAAGGGTTTGTTGAGGGCATAAAATTCTCGATAACTCTCCAACACACGTTTAAAGTCTTCATGCTGTTCACTCTCGTAAGCGAGTACTTCATTTAAAGCTATTTTCGCAGCATCCATCATCTCTTTTGGAAATGTTTTTATTTGAACATTTTTAGGCAGTTCTTGCAAGGCTTTGGCATTTTTATATCTGAACTCCTGAAGCATAGTATTGGTCATCTCTTCAGCTGCTGCGGTAATAATGGATTGGTGTTCGGTGTTTAGTTTTTCCCATTTGGCTTTGTTAAAAGTGATTTCCAAGATGGAACCGGGTTCATGCCATCCTGTGTAGTAGTAGTCCGCAGCTTTTGAAAAGCCCATCATACTGTCAAGGGCAGGCCCTACCCACTCTGTAGCATCAATAGTGCCGCGTTCAAGAGAAGTATATATCTCTCCAGCGGGAAGCAATACAGGATTGACACCCAGTTTTTTCATCACTTCTCCACCAAGACCGGGGATACGCATTTTAAGTCCTTTAAGATCGGCTAGAGAGTGAATGGGTTTTTTAAACCAACCACCCATTTGTGGACCGGTAGTTCCTCCGATGATAGGATAAAGGTTAAATTTAGCATACAATTCACGCCAAAGTTCATACCCTCCGCCAAACTTCATCCACGTGATCATCTCTTCACTGGTAAGTCCTAGAGGCATACCTCCAAATAGGGAAAAAGCGGGGTTCTTTCCTTTCCAGTAATAGACACCAGAATGAAAAGCATCTATCTGTGCCGCAGAGGTTGCATCAAAAACCTGTAGGGCAGGGACAAGGATGTTCTTAGGAAAGACTTTTATCTCCAAAGAGCCTCCACTCAGTTCAAAACAGCGCGCTGCAAACCTGTCCACCCCAGTTCCCATAATGGGAAAATGTGCAGGCCATGAGGTCGCAAGTTTCAGTGTGACTTTTTTGCTCTTTTTGATACTGACTGACCCATCTTCTGATTTCTCTTCTGGTCTATGACAGCCATGGACTGCCAATGCTGTTGCACCCAATGCCGTTGTGGTTAAAAAGTCTCTTCGTTTCATCTATTTGCCTTGTTCGTATTTCAATAAAGGACAACTCTACATAAAAGAGAGTGGCTCGGTTTTTGTATCTTTACTCAATCGATCTATAAACTCTTTAGAGTAAAATGCCGCTTTTTCTTGAAAAAGGGCAGCAACATTAGGTGTATAGATCTCCTTTGCTGTGGTTGAAAAAAGTCCCACCCATGTTTTAAAATAGGGCATTTTTAGATCGACAATCGTAAAATGAGGTCCAAAAGGATCTCCATTGTAGGCACTTTCATTTAAAAAAATGGAATCCCAAAAATTGACTAAAAGCTCCATATGCTCTTTCCACGCTTCAGTTTCCAGACTTTCACCAAATTCAAGAGCAAAAATAGGTCCTAATTCCTCATTGTGCAACGCTCTTTCATAAAACAAAGGTACTAAAATACCAATATTTTCTCTAGTAATACGATCTTGAAGTGCCATACTCATCCTTTACCTACTATTTTTGAAATGAAATTATAGCAGGAATTCAAAAAAGAGGCGTTATGGATTTGATGAACCCGCTTCTATCTCTTTCATGTCACCATAAGTATTGTATATGGTATCTTTATGATGATTGATTTATCACTTTAGATTTATCAAGGGCTGTTTCAATCTCATCTTTACTAAGCTCACCTGAGAGATCAAGTGCTACATTACCATCATCACCGCTTACCTTCATATTGGTAATCTTTGATTTTGTCTCCTCTGACATACATTCACATGCTCCTGTGGCACAGTTTTCTACCATTTTCACAATGTTTTGTTTTTCTACTGCTCCTGTGAAGTTTATCTTGACACCTTCATTGGTTTTAAATACATTTTTTTTCATCTTCTCTCTTTTTACTTTCTAGGATAATACTTCTATTACGAGACATAATCGGTCTGATATTCATCGGTTGGTTCAAAATATTGAAGTATGTCAATATATATTCCATTAGGATCTTCTATAGAGAAGTGTCGCTGTCCCCATTCTTCAGATTGTAATTCAAGTACGATATTTAAAGATTTGGATTTTGCGACTGTATACGAAGCATCTACATCTTCTACCTCTAGGCTAAATATGACACCCTCTCTTAAATATGGCTTTTGAAATATAGGTGGTTGACTGGGTTGGTCTGGTAATAAAAAACCAATTTGAACACCAGAAGTTGAAATTAAATGAATATACCAATCCCCATCAAAGGCTACTGTAAAACCAAGGTTCTCTGTATAAAAGTTTTTCGCAGCTGTAAGATCTTTAACTGTAAATACGGGAAATGAGCTTTTGGGTTCAATCATAGGTGACTCCTTTTTTTCATTTGTTTTTATTTGATATCTTTTAACATTCTAGACTTACCCTTTTAACTTCTTTGCGATCATCACGATAGGCAGTGCAATCGCACCGATGATTGCACCCACAAGTAAATCACCAAAGATAAATGGTATACCCTCTACAAGATGATGCACAAACTCAGAGTTATGTATGAAGATGCCACCAGCAACAAGAAGCATGGCAATTGTACCGATAACAGTCAGTGTTTTAATGACCTTAGGCAATGCAAGGACAAAGAAAGAACCGATTTTACTCTCTCCACCGTTCATTGCTATGAGCTTGTATCCCAAGTCATCCATACGTACAAGCAGGGCTACAATGCCATACACGCCTATTGTTGCTATGATAGCCACGAAGCTTACTGCACCTATCTGTACTGCCATAGGTTCTGTTTTGACGGTGCTAAGTGCTAGGATGATGATCTCTATGGAGAGGATAAAGTCAGTGATGATGGCAGATTTTATCTTGCTTTTCTCTTGAGCAAGTACCTCTTCTTTACTTTTTTGTTCTAAGTTATCGATGCGTATTTTCTTATGAGCGTGAAAGAAGTACTCATAGATCTTCTCCATACCCTCATAGGCTAGATAGATACCGCCTAGCATCAGTATGGGTATGATGAGCCATGGAACAAAAGCAGAGAGTAAAAATGCTATAGGAAGGATGATAAGTTTGTTGATAAATGAGCCTTTGGTGATCTTCCAAAGTACGGGAATCTCACGTGAAGAGGCAAATCCTGAAGCTTTTTGGGCATTGACGGCGAGATCATCACCCAAAATCCCCGCTGTTTTTTGAGTTGCTACTTTTGACATCGTAGCGACATCATCCATAAGTACTGAAATATCATCTAAAAGTGCTAAGAGTCCTGTTGCCATGCGTATCCTTTTTTAGTGCTATTTTAGCACTTAGATTTTAAATTCAGGTGATGCATGAAAATGCTAAATGAACTATGGGTGATAAAAAAAGTTCTTATGTCTATTTATTTCATCACAGTGATAGGCATATCTTGTATACCCGCATAAAAAACAATGATTTCTGCGGGTTTATTGCCCTCATTTTTGCCGTAGTGCCATCGATTTACCACTTCGACGATGGCATCTCCCGCTTTTAGAGAGAGAGTTTGCTTCTCTTTTGTCACAAGGGTCAACTCTCCTTTCAATAAAACACCCGCATTAATCACAGGATGTTTATGAAGTGCCAACTCTGTTTTGGGAGGGATTGTAATTTTTAAAATGGTTATCTCCGGTTTACCACTTGCATAACTTGGTAAAGTCTCCCCATTCCAGCTTGAACCCGTTTTGGCCAATACATCCACTTGAACGTGGTTTATCTCATGTGCCCAAATGGTGTTAGGTAGTAAAAATATCAGGAGTATGCTGGAAAATAACTGTTTCACTCTCGTTGTACCTCTTCATCATTTTTATTAAATAGTATATCTAAATCTCGAAGAGATACAAATAACAACATAGATTAATATTGACACAGTACCATTACAACTATTCAATGAAAAGGCTTTGTATGGAGTGTCATATTTGCAGTATGAAGACAGTCTCATTTGTCCATGAAAAAACAGATATCACATACTACCATTGTCAAGCGTGTGAATACATCTTTAAATCACCTCAAGTCTATCAAGACTTTGAGAAGCAAAAAGAGCGTTATAACCTGCATACGAATGATGAGGACGATGAAGGGTACAAAGCATACTTTCAACGTTTTTTAGACTTTACACTTCCTTTGGTCGGTGAGCCTAAAACAGCATTGGATTTTGGTTGTGGGGCAAGTACGATTTTATCTACTATGTTAAAGCAACAGGGGATGTCTTGTGAGTATTATGATCCCATTTATCACCCTGAGACATTGTATAATAGTAAAAAATATGATTTTATTGTCTCTACGGAAGTTTTTGAGCATCTGCATCAACCCAAGGCAATATTTTCAAATCTCTTAGAGCAGTTAAAGGAGGGTGGATACTTGGCACTGCAGACACAATTCCACCCAAAAGAGCAGGAAGCATTTAAACGATGGTATTATCATCAAGATCCTACACATATTGTTTTCTTTACAGCTAAGACATTTCAAAAACTTAGTGCGATGTTTCATTGTCAATATATAGGAGATAACGGAAAAAATATGGTGGTGTTTAAGAAGTTGTAGTGATACGATTAGCACAGTAATTATTGGCCACTTACCCCTACACCTACAGGTCCTGCACGTACACCTGCTGTAGGATGCACACCATTTTTATTGACTCCAACGCCAACAAATCCTACGGGTCCTAATGGCAAACCAATACCCACGCCTGGGGTACAGGCAGTTAAAAAGAGTGCACTGAGTAGAACGATAAATGTTTTTTTCATACCATCTACCTTTTATAAAGGAGCAAGAACAATCCCAATACCAATGCTGAAACTATAATAATAGAGGCACCGGAAGTAAGATTGTATGTATAAGACATCCATAGTCCAATAAGGGTGAAGAGGGAAGCAATAGCACCTGAGAGGAACATCATACTAAGCAGACTGTGGGAGAGTTTCTCTGCAATATAAACAGGTATCGTCAGCATGGCAATCACTAAAATGAGACCCACTACCTTAATGGCAATCACGACAGTCAGTGCAGAGAGGATGAGTATCAGTGTATAGAAAAACTTTACATTCACACCGCGTAAACTGGCATACTCACTGTCATAAGAGACGGCTAAAATATCTCTATACCAAAAAGTCACTACAAAAAGTATGAGTAAAAGCAGTGTTCCCATAAAGTAGAGATCTTCGGAACTTACTGCTAAAATGGAGCCAAACAGGTAGCTCATAAGATCAACGTTATAGCCAGGAGTCAGATCTACAAAGATGACGCCAATGGCCATACCTACAGCCCATATGAGTCCAATAAAAGTATCCATTCTGTGACGTTTTTTAAGGGTAAGTCCAGCGATGAGCAGGGCAGCACCTACGGCAAAGAGAGATGCCCCTAGAAAGATAGGAAGACCAAAAAATACCGCCAGACCAATCCCCCCATAAGAAGTATGTGCAATGCCACCTGCTAGAAAGACCATACGGTTGACTACAATCAATGACCCGATAATACCTGCGGCAAAACTGACCAATAAGCCAGAAAGCAGGGCATGCTGCATAAATTCAAACTGCAGTGCTTCTATCATTTCATCTCCCCCGTTTGTAGTGTTGTTTCAGGTTCACAGCTCTCACAATTTTCACTGCCGAGCATTTGAAGTAGCTCTACCTCGCAGAAGTGTTCTTCATCACCATGGGTGTGGAATGTATGCTTCTTATCTGATATGTCATGATAGGAGAGTGTTTTGTTAATGTGTGCTGCTTTGTTTGCATACTGCAATATAACAGAGATATCGTGACTGACAACCACTACCGTAATATATTCATTTAATGTTTTAATCAACTCATAGATCTCTTTTTGTCCTGCAATGTCTATGCTGGATGTCGGCTCATCGAGTATGAGTATTTGTGGGTTCGCACATAAAGCACGCGCAATCATGACTCTTTGTCGTTGTCCACCTGAAAGTGCACCGATTTTGGTTTGGGCATACGCTTCCATGCCGACTTGCGTTAAAGCACCCATCGCACATTGTACCTCTTCTTTATTATAGCCAAAGAGAGACCTTTTGCTTCCTACATGTCCCATCATCACCACTTCAATGACTTTAATGGGGAAATCAGTGTTCACATTGGTGTTTTGAGGAACATAGCCAATGTGTGTAAGGCTCTGTGAAGGGGATTTACCCAGTACCGTAATAGAACCATTTTTGGGTGTGATGAGTCCCAATATAAGTTTAAGCAGGGTAGATTTACCTCCCCCATTTGGACCAATAATCGCTAAAAAATCTTTCTCTTCTACTTTCAGATTCACATTTTCTAAGATAACCTGTCTCTTATAAGCAAATGAAAGATCCTTGATCTCTATGACAGTCATATCACTTTTTGCCTGCTATCGTTTTGGCAATATTGATTAGGTTTTGAGACCAATCCGCTGCAAGCGGGCTTACTTTGACCACAGGTATCTTCAACTCTTTAGCGATAATATGTGCTACGGTGTCTGAAAATTCCGGTTGTGTGAAGATGGCTTTGACTCTCTCTTCTTTGGCCTCTTTAAGTAGATCAATTAACTCTTTAGGTTTTGGCTCTTTCCCTTCCACTTCCACTGCGATTTGTTTCAAATGGTACGCTTTTGCAAAGTATCCCCATGAAGGATGGAAGACCATAAATTTATTATCTTTTTTCACAGAAGCAAGAATCTCTTTGATACGGGTATCTGTCTCTTCTATCTCTTGTAAAAAGGTATTTAAATTATCTTTATAGTAAGCTGTATTCGAAATATCAACTGCACTTAATGCTTCAAATATATGCTTTGCCATGATCTTTACATTTTTAGGAGAAGTCCAGATATGCGGATCTGCTCCTTTATCTCCGTGATCATCATGATCATGTTCACATTGTGCATCTCCCATATCTATTTTGTGGATGTTATCTGCAAGATCTATCACCTTCATTTTTTGATTAAGACTTTGAAATTTAGGCAGCCATACATTTTCAAATTCTACATCGATGGCAAAGTAGAGGTCTGCTTTTGTGATTTCAATCATTTGTGAAGGTTTTGGCTCATAGGTGTGTGGTGAGTTTCCGGGTTGGACCATCAGTGCCACATCTACTTTGTCTCCACCAATGGCTTGAACAAACGTTTTTTGAGGCAAAATGCTGACTATAGCGTTGATATTTGCAAATATACAGGTTGTGAATAATACTATTAATAGGGTAAATTTTTTCATAACGGGATTATATCCAAATCACTTTAATACCTATAATGCTACTTGTATCAGGTTTTGTGATATACTTAAGTAATGAAAACGAAATCAATAAGGAGTAAGCGATGGAAGTATCTTTAATATCGTTGTTAGCCATCATATTTGTAGGGATGGTAATTATTGTCGGTGGGTATGTCTATTTTTTCTTAAAAATCATGGAGAGTGATCCAAGAGAGATAGAGTTTAGGAAAAAACATGGAGATACATACGGGCTTGCACCTTCTCTTAAAGAGTTATACAAAAAAAATTAAAAGTGATTACATCGATGAAAGTGTTTCATATATCTCTTTAAAGAGCGGTCTTTCATGATTGACTAGGGTTAAACAGCGTGCTTTAAGCGCTTTGAGCTTTTTACGTTCTTTTTCTCTTTCATCCTCTTTTGAAAGCAGAAGCATCTCTTCTATCAGGTAACCAAAGGCACGTACCTCCAAACGTTCTAACATCATACGTGTTTCTATCTGCTCAGGTGCAAAGAACGAAGCACCGCCAAAATCTCCGAGTATAGCATTTGCTTGAGCATCTATCATAATGTTGTGTGCATAGAAATCTCCATGCATAATGCCCCTTTCATGCATATGCACGGCGGCACTTGCCATTCCTTGCAGTATTTTGATACTCTCAGAGAGTTTGAGCGTAAATGTCTCAGGGTAGACATCACGTGAACATGAGTCAAGTGTAGGAGGTAATCCTAGATTAAAAAAATGAGGAGGAATGAGTTCCAACATCAGTACATCCAAACCTGCTGGATGACCTGTAACCCTTCCTAATACATCTACAAGATGCTTATGCTGTCCCATAGAAATATTGATATCCATCTCTTCTTGAGGCAGTCCATCAGAGGTAATCTCTCCTTTAAAAACTTTTACGGCAACTTCTTTCTCCTCATACCTTGCTTTAAAGATATGCCCCGATGCGCCCTCTCCGAGTATCTCTCCTATTTGAAGGCTATGCCATTCTATCTCTTTGAGTGCTGTGTCGCAAGAGGGGTGTTTGCTGCAAAATGGATTACCGCTATAGGCAAGCCATGAGAGTTTTGGCAAGGCTAGCAACCATGAAGGCAGTTGCGTAAGTTCATTGACTGCAATACGTAGGAGTTCAAGGTTATGACATTTCCCTAGTGTTTGAGGAAGTGCAGAAAGCCGGTTACCTGAGAGCATACATTTTTGTAAGTGCATTAAGTCGCCTATGGAGTCGGGTAGGGAGCGAATCTTATTGTCTGTAAGTATGAGCCAGCGTGTCGAGAGTGGCAGGCTATGTTCTGCAACGGTATCTATATGGTTATTGCGAAACCCTATCATGGAGAGGTTGGGGCACTGTGCTAAAACCGTGGGAAGTTGGGTAAATGCATTGTTCGAAAGAAAGAGGATACGCAACTTTTTAAATTGTGCAAAGGTATCGGGTAGTTGTGAGAGTTTATTGTCTGTCATATCTAAAATCTCCAATGTATCTGCCAACTGCAGTAATGCATCGGGAAATGTATGAAGCCCGCAAGCGAGTTTAATATGTGTGGACCCTTTTAATTGACCTGTTTCAAGCGCTTTTATGGTGTGCAATACTCTACTCCTAAACCTGGATTGTTTGAAAGTGTAATAACACTTTCATTAAATGAAATGGAAGATCTTACAGGATGTGAGGACAAAAGACTCACTGCATCAAGATCAAGCATTGTAACACTATCTGCTTTGGCTGAAGCGACATGCACACCCGCAGCAACAGAGATAGGCCCTTCCAACATACAGCCTATCATACATTTTACACCAAATTCTTTGGAAAGATCAGCAAGTTTCAGGGCTTGTGTGATGCCTGCTGTTTTGGCCAGTTTGATGTTAACATAGTCTATGGCCTGCATCTCTAGCAGGGTTCTGGCATCCTTAAGATTAAAAATACTTTCATCTGCAAGCAGTGGTGTTTGAACACGCTCTTTGATATATTTGAGTCCTTTAAAATCATCTGCAGCCACAGGTTGTTCTATGAACTGGGCAATGATACCTCTATTTTCCAATGCATATAAAAGTGTGACACTCTCTTGCGCACTCCACCCTTGATTGGCATCAAGTCTGAGTTGAATGTTCGCTTCCAAAGCATCATGGATAGCACAAATGCGTGTTACATCATTTTTCGGATTATCTCCTATCTTAATCTTCAAGGTCTCATAGCCCAATGCCACAGCCGCACGTGAATCTTCTACCATTTTCTCTATGCTTCCCATTGAGATGGTAATGTCTGTATGAAATGTGGTTTGGGAACCCCCTAGCATACGGTAAAGAGGAAGATCACAGGCTTTAGCTTTTAAATCGTAAAGGGCTATTTCAAGTGCGGATTTTGCGGTTGTATTTTTGACAATGACACTGTGAATCTGTTTTAAAATAGTATCAAACTCTTCTAAGTCACGCCCAATGATAAAGGGTTTGATGTATGCAATAGTAGCAATCATAGACCCTATGGTCTCACCGGTAATAACAGGTGTAGGTGCCCCTTCACCATAGCCTACAGTCCCATCATCACACACTATAGTCACTACAAGATCTTCGAGCATATCAACCCGCCGTAACGCAGTAATAAAAGGGGTTTTAAGTGGGGCTTTGAGTATGTGTGTCTGTATGTTAGTGATTTTCATACGAATATTGTATCTAAAATTTATTGTTTAGACTCGTATATCTATGAGAGAAGCATAGAAAATACAAGTCAAGCAGGTAACTATCTTATCTACAAAAACCATAATAGGCAGCATTAGCAGGCATATAGTATCGATGGTCAAAAAGCCCACGACCTTTTACCCTGTCTCTATAGCGGTAGTATCTGTCATACTGGTAAAATACATCTTCAAAGTAGTATCCGTATTGATTAAAATAGCCATAAAAGAAACCTTGATTGTCATAAAAAGAAGCCCTATCGTAACGGTATGCCAATCTCCAGCCTTTTTTACTGTGTCTATACCCCTCTTGTCTGTTCATTCTATATGTTTCCCTATAGTGAGGTCTATTATAATAATGTCCATTGTTATATCTGTCATAGCTTTGATGCTGTTTTGAATGGGGCTTTTTTCTTTTATGTTCAAACTCTTTTCGTGTTCTAAAATCTCTCTCTTTGGCTTGTTTTCTATGATATTTTCGATCCATTTTCTTAATCTGCTTCTCACTCATAACTTCTGTTTCATTGTGATGATATTCAGGTTTGGCAGAGGCTTGAAATGTAAAAACCAAACCTAAAAGTGTGATAAGTAAAAACTGTTTCATGGTGTATCCTTTATAATTTAGTGACTCTGTATAGTAAAATAATGTTGTGGATTTATTGTGAGGGATGTTTTCATCATCGCTTGATGACGTATTTTAATATGCTGTATCCAAGCCGCAAGATTATAATCGTTTTTATTTGGAGGAAACTATTCACTCAAGATGTGAACTGATTCCTAAAAGCTTTGGCACCATCTTTACTTGATTCGATTTGGTCAGAAATATCTTTAAAGGAGAAACGTAATTTACTCTGTTCAATGGTTTCCATCTCTTTTATTTTATTGATATTAATGAGGTAAGAACGGTGGATACGTACAAAATCATGACTGAGTAACTGTTTTTCCAAGTCTGAAATTTTGTGTGCATAGTAGGAAAACCCTTTAATGGAACGCAACATCACTTCACTCAGGTCAGCTTTAACATAGTAGATTTCTTCTGGTTTAAAGAGATAATAGTTTTCACCATTTTTACTCATAAGACGATGTTTAGTATCGTTTATTTTCTCAAGTTTAACACGTTCTATGCTTTGTTGTAATTGCTCCATACTAAAAGGCTTGACAAGATAGCCTACAGCACCTATATCATATGCTTTTAAGGCATGTTCATCATAGGCAGTTTGAAAAATAATCGATAGATTTTCCTGATGGTAACGTAACTCATATCCAAGTTCCAATCCACTGGTTTGAGGCATATTAATATCCAGTAAGACAAGATCAAAATGCTGCTTTTTAATGGCTTCAAGTGCACCAATAGCACTCTCTGCTTCTATAATATCTGTGTATCCAAGTGTGTTAAGCATTCTTTTTAATCTGGCCAATGCCAAGGCTTCATCATCAACGATGAGTATTTTCATTACAGTCTCCTAAATAGATGGTAAATGTCGGATTTTCTTTCTCCGTAATAGTAATGCTTCCTTTACAAAGTAGTTTAATACGTTGTTCAAGATTACTGAGTCCTGTCCCAAATTGTACACTTTTGATAGGTTTTCCATTATTGGTAAGCACTAAGGCATTTGCATCTTTATTATATTTTAATGTGATAGAGAGTGATTTATGACTTTCAAAACCATGTTTTATAGCATTTTCAACAAGAAGTTGAATGGAGAATTTGGGTAATGCTATATTTGGCATGATACCTTCAGGCGTAAAAAATATTTTACCTGAGAAACGTATGTTTTCAAGCTCCACATAATCATGGACATTTCTTATCTCTTGACTAAGAGGAATACGTGCTTTTTCATCCATAGTATTACGTAAAAACGTAGAAACCTTTAAAATGGCACTTTCTGCTTTGATCGGGTCTTGATGTATGAGCTCAGCTATGGAGTTGAGTGCAATGAAGCTCCTCGACCCAAGGGTGCGAGGTATCTTCATAACTCCAGGTTTAATTGCCCTTCATGAAGTTTAGTATACTTCACATCTTTACCTTGATTTTGAATGTACTTTTTTATCACATCTT
>JAYEJF010000006.1:0-6312 GCA_034660455.1 Campylobacterota bacterium
TGAAGATGTGATAAAAAAGTACATTCAAAATCAAGGTAAAGATGTGAAGTATACTAAACTTCATGAAGGGCAATTAAACCTGGAGTTATGAAGATACCTCGCACCCTTGGGTCGAGGAGCTTCATTTAGCTTTGGTCATAAGATATATAAAACACTTTTTCTAAAAAAAGAAAAAATAGAAAGGATTTATAAAAAATGAAAGATAAAGATCTTAAGCGTCTCCTGAACGAAGAACAAGAAAAAAAGAACTATAGCAGACCAACACTACAAGAGATAGGGAAGATAGATAAGTATACAAAGGGTGGGGGAACTCAGGATAGCCTTGACAGTCCTTTCCCAAACTTGATACCAAGTTAGAATTAAATGAACCTAATGTCTTGGAAGGTTGTTTTTGGTCATATAAGTGCCAATAATGAAACATATTCTTATAAAGAGTTTTGTTTAGATTACGAAAAGAGGGGTGTTTCCACACTCTTAAGTCTTAAAGGAGAGTTTTCTTTTGCTCTCTTCGACCCCAATACAAAATCGTATTTTTGTGCGAGAGACCCTTTGGGGGTAAAGCCTCTTTATTATACGAAAGTAAATGAGAAATATCATTTTTCTTCTACTATAGAAGACCTTCTAAAACTTCCGAGTGTACATAACATTCCAAACCTAGATGCGATGAAATCCATGCTCTCTCAACGTAGAGTTAATTATGAAGAGACTATGTATAAAAATATTTATCGTCTTCCTCCGGGACATTTTATGATAGTAGAAGAGGCTCAAGAACATATAGAACGTTACTGGTTTCCTGAAAAGATAAAGATAGACTATTCAATTAGTGAAGAAGAAGCAGTACAAAAATTCAAAAAATTATTTGCAGAAGCAATAGAATCACGTATCACTAATTTAAAGGAGACTGCTTTTGAAGTTAGTGGTGGATTAGACTCATCATCAGTTGTTTCCTTTCTTAGTCAAAAGGATTATACTTCTATCTTAGATAGCTACTCCATGGACTTTCAGGCTTTGCCATGTGATGAATCTAGGTATGTAAATAGGATACTAGACAAATATCCTTTAAATCATCAAAAAATACAAGTAGATAAACTGGATTATAGTGAAGAATATTCATTGAAAAATTTATATGTGATGAGTCCCAATTGGCCTATTACGCTTACTTTTGCGATGTCACTTCCTATGTTGTATAAAATGAAACAAGATGGAAAAAAAGTTGTGATAACAGGACAGGGAGGAGATCATATCTTTACTGGATCTCTATTTGTTCTTTATGATCTCTTTAGACGGTTTAAGTGGATTTCCCTGTATCATGAACTAAAGCATCACACAAAACCATGGTTAAAGATCAAAAGCTATATTATCAAGCCTTTACTCGGAGAAAGATTGACAAAATATATTCTAGTTACTATGGGAAAAACTAAAAGTAATCTTCTATTAAATGACGTTGAATACATAGAAGATTTAAGTTATAAAATAGGCATAACTAATCCTATCATAAGAAATGAACTCGATATGGTTACTTCTGCTGGGTACTCCACTATGATGGATAGCTGTCTTTTTCATTGTGCTGAAGGATATTATGATATAGAGTTCAGACATCCATTCTTTGACAAAGAACTTGTAGAGTTCGCACTCTCTTTACCACCCGAAATGAAATATAAAAATAAAACCATCAAATGGATTTTACGTAAAGCCATGGATGGTATTTTACCAGATAAGATACGAGAGAGAAAAGATAAAGCAGAGTTTTCTGAAGTGATTATTCAACAAATCGATGCCATAGATTTAGATACCTTGCTAAAAGACCCCTACATTGTAAAATTGGGACTTATAGAGCAGTCTCTTATCGATAAATATAGAAAAGAGTATGAAGAGAAAACAAGTCGATACATTGTGTTTTTATGGACGATTATCAATATGGAATATTGGTATCGGTATAATTTTGAAAAAGAGACTCTAGAGGGTATCTGAAGCAGGTGGAATTCTCAATGATCGTGTACGGCACAAAAATCATCTCTGACATCCACTTTCCTCTAGATCTTTCATATGAGACAGAAACACGGTATGCAGTGACACTTTCATCTAAAGTTCCCCAACCCTTTAAGCACAGCATTACCTGTGGATTTCCTTTTTATCGGGCACATGGACGTAAGGTGTATCTTTACTCGAACCGAGCGTTTGAGGGGAGTGAATTAGGGCAGCCTTGGTGTTATGAAGTGCAGGATGTGGTGAAGTTTTACTGGGTAGGTGGAGAACGAACTATCTACTATGAATTGGGTGAAAAAGGAGACGCTGATTTACTAAGTTTTTGGTTTATTCATCTGCTTTTACCGCTTTATATGACCTTGGAAAATATGTATGATTTTTTACATGCAGGAGCAGTGGAGGTAGAGGGTAAACCCATCTTTTTCATCGCACCCTCAATGGGAGGTAAATCTACGATGACAGACCACTTCATCAAACAAGGACACCCACTCATCTCTGATGATAAAGTACCGACTTTTGTCCATGATGGCCAGTTTATGGCAGTAGGTTCTCATCCGTATCATAGGCCTTATAGAAAGTTTGAAGAGTTAGGGTATCGTGTCGATAAATTTACTGCTGAATTTAAGCCTATACATGCCTTTTATGAACTTGAAGGGGTTGGCGGTGATGAAGATATTACGATAGTAGAAATCAAAGGATTTGAAAAGTTTGATGCGCTTTTACCCAATTATCTCTATATGTTTTCCTGGTTAAGACCTGAACGATTGGCGTACTTGTCAAAAATGTTGAACACGATAAAGGTTTTTCGAGTAGAGGTTCCTTGGAATATGGAAAGGTTGAGAGAAGTACATGCTGCGATTTGTGAGCATAATAATCGCGTAGTCTGAATGGTATTTTAATATGCAACTGAGTATTATTGCTTTATAAAAAATGGTATAATTTCATAAAAAAGAGTATAGATGAATCTAAATCAAAAAGTAACTTTTGCGCAGACCGTATTTGCGCAAGAGGTGGATGGAGAGATGGTACTGCTTGACATGGAGAGTGAGAACTACTTCGGTTTAGATGAAGTAGGGACGACTATTTGGCAGGCAATAGAAGAGTATGGTAATTTAGAAGAAATTTTGCGTGCTTTGCTAGAACAGTACGATGTGGAGGTAGAGGTATTGGAAAATGATCTTTCTGATTTTGTGGAAAACTTGCAAAAGAGTGGTTTGGTAGAGGTAGAGGAACTTTGAATCTGTCTCAGTATTTAGACAATGAAAAGATTGTTCTCAAAGAAGATATCGTTGTAAAGTTGGAAAACTTTGCTTCGTTGCTTCACGAATGGAACCAGATACATAATCTTACAGGTGCAAAGACCATAGATGCTATCTATGGGAACATAGTAGATTCACTTTATCCCTTGACTTTTATAGAAAAACCAAAAACACTTTTAGATGTAGGAACTGGTGCAGGATTTCCAGGACTTGTACTTGCAATCGCTTTGCCTGATACCCATGTTGTGCTTGCCGAACCATTGAAAAAACGTGTCTCTTTTTTAAAATATGCGAGTATTGATTTAAAACTCTCTAATGTCAAAGTGGAAGCCAAAAGAGTGGAGAGCATAGAAGATGAAGCGTTTGGACTCATCTCTTCAAGAGCCGTAACGAATACCAAGTTGCTTCTAGATTTGACCACTAATATAAGTAATGGGCATACAGAATACCTTTTTTATAAAGGTTCCCGTCTGTTTGATGAGTTAGAAGATGTACAACATCAGCTAAGATATGATATAGTACAAAAAAATCAACGTAATTATTTATATATAAAGAAAGAAATATGATCTTAAAACTGCTTATTTTTGCTATAGTCGGCGTGCTTATCTATAAATTTTTTGGAGGAAAGTTCCCCAAAATTGGAAAAAGTACACATGAAAAAAAACTCGATGATGATACCCTTGTAGAGTGTGCTACCTGTCATACCTATGTGACGGTTAAAGAGAGTCTTATTGTTGGGGGGAAGTACTATTGTTCCCCTGAATGTACACCTTAAATTATCAAGAAGGAATTATTATGATTATTATTGGACACCCTTGGATTAAAAGCAATCCTTTTCTTAAAGTTTTTTCTATTAAGGGAATTGAAAAAAGTAAGCCCGATGATATTGTTTTACTAGAACCTTTAGTGGATTCACACGCTTACGCTGAACATTGTCAAATGAATGGCATCCCTTTTGGCATCGTTGTCAATACCTTGGAGGATGCACTGTTTGCCAATGCTTTAGGCGCTAAATTTATCCTTTGTGAAGAAGATGATGCACTGATGATCCAGCCTATTGCTAATGAGTATCTATTTGATACACGTATCTTGGTGCTCATTCACAGTGAGAAGGAGATAAGTAAAATAGCAAGAGGCGGTGTGGATGGTGTTATTTTTGCAGATGCTATCCGTTAAGTAGTCATGAAGGAGCAGATTCAACAGTATCCTCTAACCTTTATATTGATTATAACCAATAGTGTTGTGTATCTTTTTTCTGCATATCAGAGTCACAACTTTGCAGATATGCAGATAGAGATACTCGTTCATTTAGGTGCTTTGTACGGTCCATATGTGCTTGGAGAAGATGAATGGTGGAGACTCTTTACTGCTATGTTTCTGCATGGTGGTATGACGCATTTGCTGATGAATATGTTTTCACTCTATATTGTAGGTCGTGGTGCAGAGATCTATTTTGAGCGAAAATCCTATATAAGCATTTATCTTTTTTCCGGCTTGATAGGTGGAATGGTCTCGTTGTATATGCATCCACACTCTGTCGGGGTAGGGGCTTCTGGGGCTATATTTGGTATTTTTGGTGCATTGGCAGGGTTTTTTATGGCGCATAGAGATAAGATAGCCACACATGCCCAATCGTTTATGAAAGACTTTTCCATTATTATAGGACTAAACCTTGTGATAGGATTCTCCATCCCCTCTGTTGATGTCTCTGCACATATTGGTGGGCTTATGATAGGTGTGTTCGGTGGATTCATTTTAGCAAAAAACCCTAAATTTCTTCTCTTTTATAGTGTGACGATGATAGCGCTGACAATACTTTTGGGCAGATTTCTTTTAGGTGAGTATGTCTCTTCACTTGTTTAAAGTTCTGTTTGTCTCTCTCTTTTTTACAGGGTGTGTCGTAAAGTCACCCTCAAATCCTGAAGATGAGATGAGGCAACTCGCTGCACTTTTACAGGCACTAGGTGAGCATGTTTCCAAAGAGGAATCTATGCAGCTTTCTAAAGATATTTTTTATCAAACGCAAATTTTGACCAAAGCCTTTGATCGTACTTCACCCCCTCTATGGCATAATTTTTTAGTCAATACGGGATTACGGGAAAAAGGATTGTGTTACCATTGGGCTGATGCCTTATATCTTTATCTGTCTAAAAAAAACTATACTTCGTTTGAGTTTCATTTGGTAGGAGCAGATATCGGAAACTATTTTCTAGAACATAATGCTTTGGTTGTGGTGTCAAAGGGAGGTAAAATAGAAGAGGGCGTGATTGTTGACCCATGGAGAAACGCCACAGAAGTCTATTTCTCCAAAGTCAAGGAAGATAGCGCTTATCTATGGAAGCATAGAGTAGATAGGGGATGCCGTTAATGGTACCTCTAATAAAATAGAGCTTAGAGATTATTTATCCCAAAAAAATCCATACTACAATCCAAGCCCCTACAGTAACACAAAAAACCTATTTAAAAAACTGATTCTGCACCGTTTGGCTAAAAAATATCTACACTAACTCTGATTCTCCTCTTTTTTGATTTACATCTCTGTTTTTATCTATTTTTTGAGCCAATTGTCTCTTTTTAGACAAGAGAATAGTGTTTCTATTGATGACTTGTATTGAGATATAATATTTTTGTTGTTGCATCACTCCAAACTCATCTCATACGCTCTTATACGTATGGTTTGAAACAACTGCACAAACTGTTCATTCACTTTCAGTGTGATCTCTCTTGCATGTGAAACTACTTTGCCTGCAATATGATATAGTTTATAGCGGATTGTTTTGACTGTATGGTGTTGCAGGTTTTTATCCAGGATTTGCTTGAAGAGTAAAAAGAGATTGTGTGCCAATATTCCAATTGCAAAGTAAAAAGCATTGGCATCAACATTAGAGGTAGGAAGATAAGACATATTGAAACCATTCTTGAGCTCTTTTATCTTGTTCTCGCTTGTCTCTCCTCTTTGTCTGTGCAATACAAGAATCTCTTTTGCACTTAGTTCGAAGTCATTGGTTGCTACAGTGTAATACATCTCCTTATGAAGTTGTTCTTTTGTCTCTTTGGAGAGATAGTC
>JAYEJF010000007.1:0-6245 GCA_034660455.1 Campylobacterota bacterium
TGGGAATACCATATGGTATAACAGCAATGTTTTATTATGACTTTTGAATATATGCTTCCCCATAACCTCATTATATCATAAGGTTACGACCCAAGGGTCGGGGAATTATTCCCGAGAGGATTAAAAACAGTAATGATATAATGATCATCTGTCGGTGTAACTTTTGTGCTGCCTCATGGGTCGGTTCTTCAAAAATAACCGATAAAAATGTCCATCCTGCTTCTGGTATAGGTTTAAAGAATACCCATGCCTTACGTCCTGTCGCCATCTCTAGAAGTGATAAATCACCCGTTTTCTGTATACGCATTAATTCAATAAGTCGTATCATCTCCTTATCATTTTGCTCTTTTGCAACGGTTTCCAGGTGGGTTTTACGTTTAACTAACTTCTCATCCGGATGGGAAATAATATATCCTTCTTTTGAAAGTATGACGCCATAACCACTTTTTCCCAACTCCAATGTTGAGAGAAAACCTCTCATCTCTTCAAGAGTATGGTTTACATATCCTACACCGACAGTGCTCTTATTGTTTTCATCATGACGGTAGATAGGAAACGTATACTCTGCAAGCATTCTCTTACTGGCTTCTCCATAATATGGCTCCTGCCACATTCCCCCTTTTTTTAACGGTAGACTGAACCATTGATGTGCCGGTTTTGTATAGTCATAGATATCTTCAACATGTATTAGTTCCGGCACACCTTCTTTATGCCTGACATAAGGTGCATAAAGCTTTTTATCGATATCAAAGGCATAAGGATTATATGCAACGCCGATACCAAATATTTTCGGGTTTTCCACAGCTTTTTCCATCAAAAGTGCTTCAAGTTTTTCAGAATGTATTGCTCCGTTATTATGTAGGACTTTTTCCAGTGATGTAGCAATGGTTTTGAGCATTTTAAGTTTATTAGAAACATAGTCGACTGCACGATTTGTCTCAGTACGTGCCACTTCATGATACTTGTAAACCTCACTCTTTTTAGTATTTATATGGATAAAGGTCATTATAGAAGCTAAGATAAAAAAGAGTATAGAAGCAAATAGAAAAATATGTTTGTACCGAAGAAGATAAAGCATAGCAATCCCTTTAAGTATATATTTCATTATGCCACAGCATTGATAAAAAAATGCAGTTACATATTTAGAGATGGATTTTTACAGTGATGCTACAATGGTATCCCCACGAGGACTCGAACCTCGAGCTACGCCTTAGGAGGGCACTGCTTTATCCGGTTAAGCGATGAGGACTTGGTTGATAGGGTTTGTAGGTGAAACATATTGTACTCATGAGAGACTTAAACCCGAATTATGCATCATAATGGTACAACTATTATTAATTAAAAAAAAGATACACTTTACTTTATTAAACTTATGGGCATCACCTATTATTAGAAGTGCCCTTATATATGGAGAATTCTTGAGAAATAGGCAATATTCACTTAAAATATTTGAAACGGCTGTGGAGAACGAGAAAGACTTTATAGAGTTTTTTAATCTTCATTACTTACTTTTTAAAGATCATTTGATACTTGTAAAAGGTGACATGAGTGATACAATCAGAGAGTATTTGAAACAAAAGAAATTACACTTCTTACATAATACTACACTCCCTGCGGGACGATCTCGTAAAGCATTGGAAGAAGAGTATCAGATGATGAACAATGAGGATATGCTCAAAGAAAACACGCTTCTTAAAGAACAAAATAAATCATTGCTTTATAAAAATCTCTCACTGAATAAAGAGTTTGAAACACTAAGTAAGAAGTTTGAAGCACTTAGTAAAGAGAGTAGTGTCCATCAGCAAATGTCTAACTTTGAAGTGGAAAAAGCAAAAAGTGAAATTAGTAAATTGTCTCATCAACTAGAAAATAGTTTTACCGTGTTGGATACGATGATAAGAAGCGGAAGGGAACTTGAGGTAGAGGGAGATTTACTACTGCTTAACCGTGTCAATAGCGGTGCAACGATTCATACGACAGGAAACCTTATCGTTACACATGTTGTGGAGGGTGCTTTGCGTTGTGATGGTCATTTTATGATGGTGACCGTTTCTCCCAAAGCCAATATCATATTTAACGGTCTCTCGGTCGATACTTCACTGTTAGAGGATAAATTAAACCGTATAGAATTAAAAGAGAATGAAATAGTCATCACACCAGTCATAAAGAAGGAGATCAATTGGGCATAGTAGTAGCAGTCATTAGTGGAAAAGGGGGCGTTGGTAAAACAACTGCCACGGCAAATGTAGGTTTAGGGATTGCAATCAATGGTAAAAAGTGTATCGTCGTTGACTTTGACATAGGGCAGCGTAATCTGGATATGATTTTAGGGTTGGAAAACCGTGTGGTATATGATTTGGTTCAAGTCATGGATGGAGAAGCAAGTGTCAAGCAGGCAGTGATTAAAAGTAAGGTGAATAGCAATCTGCACTTTTTAGCCGCTTCGCAAACAAAAGACAAAAGTATTTTAAGTTCTGAAAAAGTAAAAAAACTTATTGATGAACTCCGTGAGACATATGAATATGTGATACTCGATGCACCTGCGGGAATTGAAAGCGGTTTTGAACATACTATCGAGTTTGCCGATGCTGCCATTGTGGTTGTCAATCCGGAGGTATCATCGATTCGGGATGCGGATCGTGCTATAGGTATTTTAGATGCAAAATCACAAAAAATAAAAGAGGGAGAAGATATTAATAAATTCCTTATTATTAATCGTATTTCAGCAGAGATGGTTCAAAGTGGAGAGATGCTTAAATCTGATGATATTTTGGATATTTTAAATATTAAACTTCTTGGAAAGATACCCGAAGATAGAGGGGTCATTGATGCATCCAATCAGGGAAAACCGGTTATTTTAGACAGTAAGTCGATGGCTGGTCAGGCATATTCGCGTATTTCTGGTCGTATTTGCGGTCAAAATATAGAGATGAAGGATATTGAGAGTAGTCAATCGGGTGTCTTGAAAAAATTAGCAGGGATATTTAGATAATGTTTGGATGGTTAAATAAAAACAAAAGTGCCTCTGTGGCAAAGGATAGGCTAACAATCGCCATTATGTCCGATCGGGAGTCTAATGCAGATTTTCCGTTTATGGATGAATTAAAAGCTGAAATTTTAGAAGTGGTTAAAAAATATGTAGGTGTAAAAACCGTTGATATTAAAAAAGAGGTTGAAGGTGAGATTGAAGCACTCTCTATAGATATTCAACTGGAAAAAGAGTAAGTTAGCGTGATATAAAATTATCGTTATAGTATTTCTATAGAGCACCTCTAATAATTATGCGTAAAATACGCTATAATGTCACACAATTTAAGCGTACATCGGTCAACGACTTCAATTTTAAAAATCTAAAGATTACAGAGCCTAGGATCGACCTCATACCTAAACGGTAGGCTTGGTCTAGAAAGTATTTATATATGTCATTTACAAAATTGGGCTTATCACAACCCCTTATCAAAGCGATTGCAGAGCAGGGCTATGATACGCCTACGCCTATACAAGAAAAAGCAATTCCAACTATTATTGCGGGAAAAGATGTTTTAGCCGCTGCACAGACAGGTACGGGTAAAACAGCAGGTTTCACCCTTCCTCTACTTGAAAGATTGGGACAAACCCAAGCGATTCTAAAGAGAAAACAGATCAGGGCTTTAGTGCTTACACCAACACGCGAACTTGCAGCACAAGTTTCTCAGAGCATTTCAGATTACGGTAAATATACTGCTTATCGAAGTATGGTAATATTTGGCGGTGTAGGTATCAATCCCCAGTTAGCCACACTACGTAAGGGGGTGGATATTGTCGTTGCTACGCCAGGTAGGTTGTTAGATATAGCAGGACAAGAAGGTATTGATTTTTCCACATTAGAGTGTCTCATTCTTGATGAAGCAGACCGTATGCTTGATATGGGTTTTATCAATGATATTAAAAAGCTTATGAAACTGATGCCAAAACAGAGACAAACCTTACTCTTCTCAGCAACTTTTTCGCCAGAGATAAAAACTTTGGCAGCAGGACTGCTTAAAAACCCTGTTCTTGTAGAAGTGGCACGGCAAAATAAAACAGCAGATCAAATATCGCAAGTGGTTCATTTTGTGGATAAAAGAAGAAAGAGAGAGTTACTCTCACAATTGATTAAGGCCAAAAAGTGGAGACAGGTTTTAGTCTTTACACGTACAAAACATGGTGCCAATAAACTCACCAAGGAGCTTGAAGCGTATGGTATTACCGCTGCGGCTATTCATGGAAACAAAAGTCAGGGGGCTAGAACAAAAGCTTTGGCATCTTTCAAAGCCAATGAAGTACGTGTCTTAGTAGCAACAGATATCGCTGCGCGCGGTATTGACATAGACCAGCTACCACATGTGGTAAATTATGAACTCCCCAATGTACCCGAAGATTATGTGCACCGTATAGGGAGAACAGGGCGTGCAGGACAGAGTGGTGAAGCAGTATCACTTGTATGTATCGATGAACATCAATTATTGAAGAATATTGAAAAATTCATCAAACATGAGATAACGAAAGTAGATATTGAAGCATTTAGACCCGATCCGAACATTAAAGCTGAACCAATACAAAATGGTAGAGGTGGAGGAAATAAACGTAGCCCCTCACGACAGAAGCCAAAAAGTAATGCTTCACTCAGCAATTATGGAGGTAGTAATACCAGTGCTAGAAGTAACAGAAGAAATAGAAACCGAAACAAATAAAGGAAAAAAATGAAAAAAGTTTTTCAACTCAAAGATGAGAAAAAACATGAAGATCGTGTGCTTGAAGCAGTAAAACATGAAATACGAAAGTATGTAAAACGTGAAAAGAAGAAGAAGCTTGAAGATGCAAAGTTGACGTATTGGGACTTTGATTGTAAAATTGGGGCTACGCAAGAGACAGCAGAAGGAGTTGAACTTGATACACTTATTAAAGCACTTGATAAAATCAAGATAGAGGGTGCTACGGAGTGTTATGTTGAAATAGTGGCAAAAGTGGTAGATAAACCCTTAAAAGATGAAACTATTTCCCAAGAAGAGTTCTTAGAGTAATCGTAAATGGTTTTAAATAGGATAGGGTAATACAATGGGTAATCAAATTAAAAAGAAAGTTTTGGTGGGAATGAGTGGGGGTGTTGACTCAACAGTAACATCAATACTTTTACAAAAAGAGGGTTATGAAGTAGAAGGAGTCTACATGAAACTTCACCATAAGCCCGGTTACCATGAAGAAAACTTTACTAAAGCACAAAGGGTGGCAGATTACTTGGGTGTCAATGTACATTTTCTTGATCTGAGTGAAGCGTTTAAAGAGAATGTGTATGACTATTTTGTGGAGGGATACAAAGAGGGACTTACCCCTAATCCCTGTGTGATGTGTAACCGAAATATCAAGTTTGGAAAAATGGTTGAGTTTGCCGATAGTATAGGTGCAGACTATGTCGCTACAGGGCACTATATCAAGAGTGACGGTGCATTTATCTATGCAGCAGAAGATGCAAATAAAGATCAAAGCTATTTTCTTTGTGAAGTGAAGAAAGAGGTGCTTCCACGTCTTCTCTTTCCCTTGGGAACATGGGTGAAGACGGATGTAAAAGCATATGCTTCCAATATTGACGTACTTAAAGATTTTGCCACACAAGCAGAGAGTTCTGAAATCTGTTTTGTAGAAAATACCTACGATGAAGTACTGGCAAAGCATATGGAGATAGATATGCCCGGTGAGACAGTCGACACTGAGGGGAATGTAGTGGGATCCCATAAAGGGTATATGCACTACACTGTAGGAAAACGTAGGGGTTTTGTAGTAGATGGTGCCCATGATCCACACTTTGTACTTGATATTAATGCCAAGAGCAACCAGATTGTAGTAGGAACAAAAGAGAAGCTTGAAAAGAGTGCTTTTGAAGTGAAGCAGATCAATCTTTTTAAGGAGTTAAGAGAGTTTGACTGTACCGTGAAAGTACGTTACCGTACAACAGCCGTACCTTGTCATGTGGTCATCTCCGACGGACATGCGAATGTTACACTTTTAGAACCGGTATTTGGACTTGCCAAAGGGCAAATTGCTGCTTTTTATGAGGGGAATAAACTCTTAGGCGGTGGAGTGATATGTTAAAGGAGAATGAGGGACTGTAAAAAATTCTGTGTCAATTAGATAAAATTGCACATAGAAGGAAAGACAGATGAAAATAGAGATAGATGTAGAAGAGTTTGCAGAGAAAATTAAATCAGGTAAAGGTTTATCAGGAAAAG
>JAYEJF010000008.1:0-25187 GCA_034660455.1 Campylobacterota bacterium
AATTACGACAGCTTTACATACAATGTGGTACAGTACTGCAGAGAGTTAGGTGCAGATTTGAAAATTATTCGTAATGATGAGATGAGCATTGATGAAATTAAAGCACTTCATCCCCAAAAGATTATTCTCTCTCCTGGACCCGCCACGCCAGATGATGCAGGTGTTACCTTGGATGTCATTAAAGCGTTTGCAGATACAACACCCATTTTTGGTATTTGCTTGGGACATCAGAGTATTGCACAAGCATTTGGCGGTGAAGTCATTCGTGCAAAAAATATGATGCATGGAAAGACATCACAGGTGACTATTGATGCAAAAACACCCATTTTTAAAGATTTGCCCAATGAGTTCAGGGCAACGCGTTATCACTCTTTAACGGTTCGTCAAGATACGCTTCCTGATGAGATTATTGTTACATCACACAGTCTAGATGATGATGAAATCATGTCGCTTCAAATTAAAGATAAACCGATTTATGGGGTACAGTTTCACCCGGAGTCCATTATGTCTGAACATGGACATGAGATGTTAGACAATTTTTTAAAACTTTAAGATGAAAAAACCCTATTTCCTCCTTGCTGGTTCTTTATATGTTTGTGCTGTGCTTTACTTAGCCATAACAACCCCAATCAGCCCACATGAGGCAAAAATATTTTATACCTCTGACAATCTACTCTCGATTTTGATGCACCAGGGTGATACTTTTTTGGGAGGGTTTATCGGACTTAGGTTTTTTTTCATCCTTTCCGGATTTTTAACGATTTTGCTCTTTTATGCATTAAGTAGAGGTCATTTTGATACGCGTGAAGATGCTTATCTCGCAACAGTACTCTTTATGTTCCTTCCAGGAATACTTACTGCCTCTACGTTGGTAAATATCGCTATACTGGTTTTACCTTTGGTTCTTTTATTTGTATTGATGTATGAGCGTGGAAAATTTTGGATATTGCCATTGATTATGTTGGCACTTTTTTTTATACATGAAGCGTCTATTATCTTTTTTGTTGCGTTATTACTCTATGCGCTTGTATATAAAGATAAAAAATTAGGCATATCTTCTGCAGCTTTTCTGATAGCCTTTATTTTCTTATCTAAGGGTATTAAAATAGGAGGTGGCCCTTCTGGACATTTTATAGAGATATTTGGACTTTATGCCAGTGTTTTCTCACCGCTTCTCTTCCTTTTCTTTTTTTATGCGATGTACCGTATATTACTGCGTGAAAAGAAGAGCTTGTTATGGTATATCTCTTTTACTGCATTAGCCTTTTCGTTACTACTTTCCATCAGACAACGTATTCATATTACGGATTTTGCTCCATATGTTATGATTTCCGTGATTTTGATGCTTGACGTATTTAATAGAAGTGTGCGTGTCAGGCTTCCGGAATTTCAAAAACAGTATAAAAGAGCTTTCTATACCGTTATATTTTTTTTGGGTGTGAGTGCGTCGATTATCATATTGCATCAAATAACCTATACCCTTAGCAGTAATTCCGATAAGCACTTTGCCAAACGTATTTATGGACCATATCTTTTAGCAAAAAGATTAAAAGAGGATAAGGTTCCCTGCTATAAAGGTGCACGGGGAAGAGAACGGTATCAGTTGCGTTATTATGGCATTCTTTTATGTAGCAATTACTAGAGGAACGAGCGAAAGCACTGTTTCTAAAATACACAATATTTTCTATATTATTATGATTTAAATAACCTAAACACAACTCACAACTACTTCATGTTACACTATTTGGAACTAAATTAAAGGAGAACTCAATGGCTCAAAAGGCGATTAGAGAGTATGACGCAAAGTCGATTTTGGCAAAGCACTGGGATAAGTATTTCCCGGACTTTACATATGCATATGAAACAGTGATGGTCAAAAATGGACCAGAATTAATAGAAGCTGCAAAAACAAATGCATGGTTAAATGAAAAAACATTGGTTGCAAAACCAGATATGTTATTTGGTAAACGTGGTATGAATGATTTGGTTCTTTTTAAAGATGCTAAGCCAGGTGATGTTACATTGGCTAAAGCTGCTTCATGGATTGGTGAAAAATCTACAGGTGATCAAAAAGTTTACTTTTCATTTGATGGTGATACTCCTACTGGTGAGCCAAGTGTAGATAAGTTAACTAACTTTATCGTTGAGCCATTTACTCCTCATGAACAATCTGAAGAGTACTATGTTTCTGCTACATGTGTAGGTGACGATGATGTTATTTATATGTCTGCAGAAGGTGGTATTGCGATTGAAGAAAATTGGGATGAAAAAGTTACTGAAGTGGCATTTCCAATTACAGCAACTGAAGAAGAGATTGCTACTGCAATCCGTGCAAATGTACCAGCTGATGTAGCCGATAAAGATAAAGCGAACTTTGCAGAATTTTGTATCGGTTTCTTTAAGGCTTACCGTGAGTTAAACTTCGCATATCTTGAAATTAACCCTTTTGTAATGCAAGGGAATAAAATCGAGCTATTAGATATGGTTGCAAAACTTGATGATACTGCTGGGTTCATGATGGTAGATGAGTGGGGTGATGTTGAATATCCTACTGCGTTTGGTATGGAAGCGAAATCTCCAGAAGTTGAAGCTGTTGAAGAAGCTGATGCTAAAACAGGAGCTTCACTTAAACTTACACTACTTAAACCAGAAGCTAGAATCTGGACTATGGTTGCTGGTGGTGGTGCTTCAGTTGTTTATGCTGATACTATTGCTGACATGGCTGGAATCGATGATTTAGCAAACTATGGTGAGTACTCTGGTGGTCCAACTACTGGTGAGACTAAGTTTTATGCTGAGACATTACTAGATCTTATGACTAGAGAACCAGATCCGCAAGGTCGTGGAAAAATTATGATTATCGGTGGAGCTATTGCTAACTTTACGGATGTTGCAAAAACGTTTACAGGTATTATTCAAGCATTTGAGCAGTACGCTGATAAAATGAAAGAAATTGGTATTAAAATCTACGTTAGACGTGGTGGACCAAACTATGAAAAAGGTTTAAAAGATATCGCTGAAGCTGCTGAAAGATTAGGTTTATGGATTGATGTACATGGACCAGATACACACGTAACAGATATTGTACGTATGGCACTAGAAGAGAAGTAAGGAGAAATAATGGAAAGATTATATACTAAAGATACACAAGCAATTTTTTGGAACAACAACAAAACTGCTATCCAAAGAATGCTAGACTATGATTATACTATTCAAAGAGAAAAGCCATCGGTAGCAGCAATCGTTGCACCTACAAGTGGTAACAAATTTGAGAAGTTTTTCTATGGTCCTGATGAAGTGATGATTCCACTTTTCAAAACTACTGCAGACGCTAAGGCTGCTCAGCCTCAAGCTGATGTACTTTTAAACTTTGCATCATTTAGAACTGCTTATGATGTAACTATGGAAGCTTTAGAGATTGGTGGTTTCTCTTCAATGATGATTACTGCTGAGGGTATCCCTGAGAGACTAGCACGTAAAATGAACCAAACAGCACGTGAGAAAAATGTAGTAGTTATAGGGCCTGCAACTGTTGGTGCGATCACTCCGGGTGCATTCAAAGTAGCTAACATCGGTGGTACTATCTCTAACATCGTTAGATCTAAACTACACCGTGCTGGTTCTTGCGGTCTTGTAACGCGTTCTGGTGGTTTATTTAACGAACTTTCTAACATCATCTCATTAAACGCTGATGGTATTGCAGAGGGTGTTGCGATTGGTGGTGACAGATTTGTTGGTTCAGTTTTCATTGATAACCTACTTAGAATGGAAAAAAATCCAGATGTTAAATACATGATTCTTCTTGGAGAAGTTGGTGGTACTGAAGAGTACAAAGTGATTGAAGCTATTAAAAATGGTCAAATTACTAAACCAATCATCGCATGGTGTATCGGTACGATCGCTAAATATTATGATTCAGGTGTTCAGTTTGGTCACGCAGGTGCATCTGCAAATGCTGAGAGAGAAACTGCTGAAGCAAAAAACATTGCTATGGCTGAAGCTGGTATTCACGTACCTGCAACATTCAATGACTTACCAGCAAAAATCAATGAAGTATTTAATTCATTAAACCTTGCAGAGATTCCTGAACCAGCGATGAGTACAGTTCCAGCTACTAGAAGAAGTAAGCAATTCATTTGTACGATTTCTGATGACAGAGGTGAAGAAGCGACATACGCTGGATTCCCTATCTCTTCAGTGGCTACTCCGGATACTGGTAAAGGTATCGGTGATGTCATTTCACTTTTATGGTTCAAAAAACAGTACCCAGAGTGGGCGACTCAGTTTATTGAAACTGTGATTAAAACGGTTGCCGATCATGGTCCTGCAGTGTCAGGTGCGCACAATGCTAAAGTAACGGCACGTGCGGGTAAATCAGTGGTTGAATCACTTGTAACAGGGCTTCTTACAATTGGACCGAGATTCGGTGGTGCAATTGACGGTGCTGCGAAGTACTTTAAATATGCAGATGACAATGGTCTTGATCCTAAAGGATTCTTGAACTACATGAAAGGTGAGGGTGTACCGATTCCTGGAATTGGACATAGAATTAAATCACTTAAAAACCCAGACCTTAGAGTTACTGGGCTTATGAACTTTGCTGCAGAGCATTTCCCATCTACACCGCTACTTGACTATGCAAGAACAGTAGAAGCATTGACTACGTCTAAAAAAGAGAATCTCATTCTTAATGTTGACGGTACAATCGGTATCCTTATGGTTGATATGTGGAGAGCACTGGGTTACTCTGAAGATGAGATCAATGAGTTTATTGAGTCGGGTACACTCAATGCATTCTTCATCGTTGGACGTTCTATTGGTTTCATCGGTCATGTACTTGATGAAAAACGTCTTGCTATGCCTATGTATAGACATCCAATGGATGATATCCTATACGATGTACAAAAAGCAGAAGAGATATAACAATACTCTTTTAGCACATCTTCATCCGAACGGAGATTTTTCCGTTCGGGTATATACTTTTTAGTATGCTCTCTCTTAAAAAACACAGTTCAAATAAAATTAAACAACTATTTTGAATATTCATGCTATAAATAATGTAGATTTTGAAGTAGATAAATGTATTGGAAGAGACTGGCAGTAAAAACTTGTTTTAGTGCCAGTCTAGAAGAGAAGATTTAAATTTCGTTATCTTCTTCTTTGGCTCTAGCTTCAGCAGCGGCTATTTTATCGCCGTGTGCTAATCTGCTAGGCATATTATTTTCTTTCTCATACTCTTCTATGATTGAACGTACTTTTTTCCCTTCTATCACTTCAACATCTAAAAGCACAGCAGTCATGTTTTCTATGGCTTGATGATATTCATTCAGAGTTTTCTTTACAAAATTATAGCGCTCATTGAGTGTACCCTTAATGTATGCATCCATATCTTCAGACATTTTTTCACTGTAGTCTGTACTTACGGCACCACCGCCTAAAAATGAATTTTGGCTACGTGAAAGAACCATCAGACCTGCCACATCGGTCATACCATACACAGAGATCATATCTTTCAAAATGGCAGTGGCACGGTCCAGGTCATTTCCTGCACCGGTACTAATCTCACCTATAAATACATCTTCTGCTGCACGTCCACCAAGCAATACATCTATCTCTGCAAGGAGTTCATGTTTTTGTTTTAAGAATCTGTCTTCATCATCAGGAAGATGGAGTGTATACCCCAAGGCACCAAGTCCCCTAGGGATGATGGAGACTTTGGTGACGCGTGTTGCACCTTTAGTGAGCTCTGCCATAAGTGCATGACCACTTTCATGATAAGCAACAATTTTCTTTTCAACTTCAGAGATTTTTCTATTTTTCTTTTCAAGTCCTACAAATGAACGTTCTATGGATTCGAGTAGATCTGACTGCTCTATCTCTTTTTTATTAAAACGTCCTGCAAGCAGAGCAGCTTCATTAATAATATTGGCCAAGTCTGCACCTGCCAATCCTGCGGTTTGTTTAGCAACAATCTTGAGATCAACGGTGGAAGCTAGTTTTACATCTTTTGAGTGTACTTTTAAAATCGCTAAACGTCCATCATAATCGGGTTTGTCTACCAATACTTGTCTATCAAAACGTCCTGCTCTAAGAAGTGCAGCGTCTAATGTCTCGGGTCTGTTTGTCGCAGCCAATACGATAACAGGGGTATCTGTACCAAAGCCGTCCATCTCTGCAAGGAGTTGATTGAGGGTTTGTTCTCTCTCATCATTTCCACCCATCTGTCCACCCGAAGCACGAGATTTACCAATAGCGTCTATTTCGTCAATAAAGATGATAGAAGGGGCTTCTTTTTTCGCTTGTGCAAAGAGGTCACGGACACGCGATGCTCCAACACCTACAAACATTTCAATAAAACCAGAACCCGAGACAGAGAAGAAGGGTACAGAAGCTTCACCTGCAACAGCTTTTGCAAGCAGGGTTTTACCTGTACCCGGAGGGCCTACAAGAAGTAAACCTTTTGGTATCTTCGCACCAAGCTCCATGTAGCGTTCAGGGAACTTAAGAAAATCAACAATCTCTTTAACTTCATCTTTTGCCTCTTCAACCCCTTGTACATCTGTAAATTTAGTTTCAGGTTTTTCAGAGTTAATCAGCTTATCGGCTTTACCTGCACCCAGAATTCCTCCACCCATCCCTTTAGACATCTTTTTGGCCAAGAAGATCCAGATTCCAAAAAAGATAAGTATCGGTAGAAGTGAACCTAAAAGATCAGAGAGAAACCCACCCCCCATAATACCTTCATACGTGATGTTCTTCTCTTCTAGAAGAGGAATAAGCTCTTTATCATACGTAGGTACATTTTGAGCCACAAAACGTATGGTTTGACCATTGTTGTTAGAAATTGCTTCTATGGTTGTAGGTGTAAGTTTGACAGAAGAGATATTCCCTTTTTGGATCTCTGCTTTAATTTCTGAGTATTTGACGGATTTTGTTTGTGTCACAGCAGTGTTGCTGTTCATCATGTTACCTAGACCATCACTGTCACCGACAAATGATTTAAATATCAGTATGATGACAATGGAAAAGAGTGCAAATGCCAATAATGGATTGTTATTAAAGAAATTATTATTGTTATTGTTATCTTGATTGTTATTGTTAGCCATTTATTTCCTTTTTATATATAAGTGTTACCCACTCATCTTTGAGTATGCGTTCAACTGGGGTAAGTGCTTTAAATGCTTCACTTACTGTTGCCTCTTTTTTATCTAAAATACCTGAAAGTATCAAAAATCCACCCTCTTTGCAGACTGATATTAAATCTTTAGCAATGAACTTTAATACATCTGCAATAATATTGGCGATGACTATATCATAGCTCTCTTCAGCTTTATTGACAGAACCTTCCCAAAGACTATCATATCTCTCTTCATTAAGTTTAAAGTTCTCTTGACAACTTTTAACAGAAATCAGATCCGTATCGCAAAGTGCTACTTTTGCATCTAATTTTTTACATGCAAGTCCTAAAATACCTGAACCACACCCCACATCAATCACGGATGCTCCTGACTTTACATAGGTGCTAATTGCTTCTAAGCAAGTAAATGTTGTGGCATGATGTCCCGAACCAAAGGCTAGGGCAGGGTCTATTTTTATATTAATGGCACTCTCTTTAGGGGGATACCAGCTAGGAAAAACATAAAATTTACCCACTTCTATAGGTTCAATAGAATCTTGATAGGTTTGTATCCAGTCTATGGTATCTTTTTTTTCTAAAGTAAATTCCATTGTGATATCACTATCCAAACTATCTGCAAATGATACAAGAGCATCTTTAACAAAAGTTAAATCAGATTCACTGCGTATAATAATCTTATCCTCTGTTAACTCTAACCCCTCATTATAGAGTGTGGCAATAAAATCTGCAATGAAGTCTACAAATTGTGCATCAAGGGTCACGGTAAGTTCATAATAGTTATCTTGCACAAGTATCCCTATGCATGGAAACCTTAAAAGCCTCTTCAAGGTCAAGCGTACCTTCATAAAATGCTTTTCCCACAATCGTTCCATCGATACCCGCAGCAATTAAGGCATTGATATCACGCATATCTTTTAATCCGCCTGAAGCGATGGTCTCAAGCCCTGAAGCTTTTTGTATCTCAAGGGTAAAGTCAACATTGACACCTGTCATCATGCCGTCTCGTCCTACATCCGTACAGATAATCGCCTCTACGCCACATGCAGCAAATTCACGTGCAAGATCGGTGGCTTTCATATTTGAAGTCTCAGCCCAACCTTCCACTGCAACCATCCCATCAATGGCATCAATCCCTACAACAATAGGATATTTGGCTGCCATATCTTTGACAAACTGTGCATCTTTTACAGCAATTGAGCCTAAAATAAGTCTGTCAATTCCTAATTCTAGATACATCTTGATGGTCTCTTCATCACGAATACCCCCACCAAGTTCTAATTTTAGATTACAATTCTCACGAATCTGCTTGATCTGTTCAAGATTTTCAGGTTTTCCTGCAAAAGCACCGTTAAGGTCAACAAGGTGCACCCACTCGCTACCTAGTTCTTCAAATCTTTTAGCTACTTGCCACGGTTCATCACTGTATATCTTGGCACTATCCATCAAGCCTTTGCTTAGGCGTACGGCTTTGCCGTCTTTGAGGTCTATTGCGGGGAGTATGGTCATTTATTCTGTTCCTTCAAATAAGTTTTTTAGTTTTTGTTTTAAATTTGTAAAGTTTGGATGTTGAAAGTTAAAAGGGTATTTATTATGTTTGTAAAAAGCATTATATACCCATTTATCTGTTAACTCATATTGAAAACAACCCTTTATTTTAGAATCTTCCTCTAGCTCATCATAATATGCATGACTGATATTAAAAAGATTATCTTTTCCTTTGAAATCATAATAGGTTACTTTACTTTTATCAAGTCTATACTCATCTAATAATCCATCAAAAAATTCACCATCAGATTTTCCCTCATAGGCAATGATTACCATCCACGAACCTCATTACCTAATTTAATGTATCTTTGGAAACGTTCAGAGTTCATTACAATTGAATCTAATTCATTCTTTTTATTTCTACCAAGTTCTATAAAACCTATCTCTTCATCTTTTAACTCTTTAGCCACTCTAGCATAAGACTCAATACACTCTTTAGAATGAGTAGTAGCAAAGACTTGTACATTTTGCTCTTTTGAGATAGTGAGGATGATTTCCCATAATCTATCGAGGTTTGTGTAGTGGATGCCATTTTCTATTTCGTCGATAAATAGAAAACTATTTTGTGTTGCATAAAGAGAACAAATAATTGAGATATATTGTTTTAATCCATCACCAAACTTTGTTATATCTTGATAGTTTCCCTCACTAGTTCGACATTGAGGTTTATCTCCCCCAATAATTTTAAACTTTAATATGTTTTTATCAAATTGATTAATATATTGGTCAAGAATATCCTCTTTATCTTTTTTTTGAACAGCTTCAAATGCACTTTTTAATTCATAATTAGTGAAACCGTAATTATCTATAAAAGTTACTTTTTTATTTGATATGAAATTAATTTCACTTTTAAAGTCAATATCCTCAGATTTTTTATTTAGTTTTATTTTTAAATGTTTTTCAATACCTGATAAATTAACATCATATTGGATGTCGTTTTTTCCTTTTATAAAAAATGTTGCATAATCAGTTAATATGTCAATTATATTTGTCTCTTTATCATTAATTTTATTTCTATTACGCTCAATATTAGCTATAGAAAATAATAAATTATTCATAGTATTAGATGAAGTATCTATATATATAGCCTCCATAAAAGCACTCTTCCCAACATTATTCTTCCCACCAATAAGATTAACACGACCAAAGCCCTCCGCTTTAAACTCTTCAAAACATTTAAAATTTTTGATTTCGATATTTTTAATGAAATGTTTGTTCATAAGCGTTCCTTTGAAAGGGATAAAAATTAGAGTTTCGCAAAATTTGCGATGATTTTAAGCCCATTCTCATGGCTTTTTTCAGGGTGTGGCTGTATGCCGTAAATGTTTCCGTTTTGTACGGCAGAGACAAAGGGGTAGCCGTAGTGTGTTTTTCCTATGATGTATTTTTCCTCACATACTGCATGGAATGAGTGTACAAAGTAGAGGTAAAAGTCTTTGTCTAGGGTATTGAAAAGAGGTGTTTCTTTTGTCTGAAAGAGTTCATTCCATCCCATATGAGGTACTTTGAGAGGATGGTCAAATTTACTCTCTTTAAAAGCAATGACTTTACCGGGGATGAGACCTAACCCTTGAGTCCCATTTGCATCTTTTGCAAACTCTTCAGAACTATCAAAAAGCAGTTGCATTCCTAAACAGATACCCAAAAGCGGTTTTCCCGATGCAGCAAAAGCAATGACTGCTTGATCCATACCATTTTCTTTGAGGTGTTCCATAGCGTCCCCATAGGCACCTACACCCGGTAGGATGAGTTTATCGTATTGATTGAGTTTGGATGGATCACTCTCTAAAGATGCTTGCGCTCCCACTTTTGTAAAAGCATTAATGACAGAAGCCAGGTTTCCCATATTGTAATCCACGATTCCTATCACGATTTTGTTCCTTTAGCTTAAGTAACGTGATTATATCAAATTAAATTGAAAGGTCTTCATCATACCTTAATTTTTTGGTCTATTTGGATAAAATAAATTTATTTAAAGTTTAGTTAGGTGTAGTGAACAATGAGAGAAAAGATAGAGTATGTTGTAGTCAAATTATTTTTATGGTTAGCGACAATAGCACCTAAATCGTTTATCTATGCCATGATGAAAGCCGTTACGATGCTTGTCTATCATGTCGATAAAAATAGACGTACTTTGACCATTAAAAATCTTACTATGGCGTTTCCTGAAAAAACATCTGCAGAGATAGAAGAACTTTCCAAAGAAGTGTATAGACAGCTTTCTATGACCATCTCTGAAATTCTTTTTATGTTTATTGGCAAGCTAGACATTGAAGATGTCATTAAAAATCATGAAGAAGCCAAAGAGAAATTGAAAGAGATAGCAGAGCACTCCCCTCACGGTGTGATAGTCATGACAGCACACTTTTCCAACTGGGAACTTGCAGCACATTTTTTAGCAAAAAACGGACTTCCCATGTTGGCTATCGGACGTAAAGGTAATAATAATCTTATAGAAAACAATATCACTACGCCATTTCGTGAAAAATACGGTAATCAGGCAGTCATTAAAAGTAAAGCTATGATGCTCATGATCAAGCGACTTAAGGGTGCAGGGAATGTAGGATTACTTATTGATCAAAAAGCAGGACAGAGTAATAGTGTAAAAGTTGATTTTTTTGGTAAACCGGCCGAGACTACACTTTCCGTAGCTTCATTAAAATTAAAGTTCGATCCTCTGGTAGTCCCTATATTTATAGCTAGGGACAGTGAGGGATACTATGAGATAATCATTCATGATCCTATAGAATATACTGCAGATGAAATAGAAGATCATGATGCAAAGCTCAAAGCAATGACATCACACTATAATCAAGTGATAGAAAATGTGGTAAGATGCTATCCTTCTCAATGGTTTTGGATGCATAACAGGTGGCGGTTGTGAATAGAGCCCTGATACTTAGTGATGGTCGTATGGGACATCTTAATCAATCTTATGCATTGGTCAAGCATCTAAATATTCCCTATGATGTTGTTTCTGTAAAATTTAAATATAAAGGGTATAAATTATTAAGCTATATTTTTGATAAAATAGGTTTTTATACACAAGCACTTTTTCGAGCAAAGATAGATAAAACGATTCATTATCATATAGTAATAGGCACAGGTTCAACTGTCTATTACGCCACAAAAGTGATTGCCAAAGAATTAGATGCAAAATCGGTTGTAATGATGTTGCCTAAAGGGTATCGTTATGATTTTGATATTATCTTCGCTCAAACACATGATACTCCACCAAAACAAGAGAATATCTTTGAGATACCTGTCAATTTATCTTATGGTGAGCCAAAAGGAGTCTATCAACCTATAAAAAAATCAATTGGCATTATTATTGGTGGTGAGAACCCTTTTTTTATAAACTCTAAAGAGAAGATTCAATCACAATTAGAGAGTATCAAGAAACTACATAAAGAGTATGAGATAGCCATTACCACCTCACCAAGAACAACGAAAGAGATGGAACAATTGGTAGAGAGTTTCCATTTTAATTATGAGGTGATTTTTTCAAAAAATCCCATTAACCCTATTGCCGATTTTTTAGAACAGTGTGAAGTGGTTTATATTACTGCTGATAGCACATCAATGATTTCAGAAGCACTCTGTATGGGTAAAGCTAATATTGTGGTTTTGCCTTTAGCGTATAAAAAGCAGAGTAAATTTACCCATTTTGTTGAGCAACTCGCACAGCAAGGGTATCTTCATATTTTTGATGAGTCTATTCAAAAAAGAGATAAAAAGATAGAGATAAAAAGCTATTTAGAAGGATTGCCCTTATGAAAATAGTACAATTATTACCCGAGCTCAATGAGGGTGGCGTAGAACGCGGTACGATAGAGTTGAGTCGTGAATTGGTAAAACTAGGGCATGAGAGTATTGTGATAAGTTTAGGGGGGAAACTGGAAGCTCAGATAGGGAAAGAAGGTGGAAAGCATATCTCCTTTGATATATGTTCTAAAAACCCTTTGACTCTGTTTTCTCGTATGTTGAGATTACGAAAAATCCTCAAAGACTTAAATCCTGACATTCTCCATGCACGAAGTCGTATTCCTGCCTGGCTTAGCTATCTCGCAAATAAAAAGCTTCATCTTCCTTTTGTTACAACCGTACATGGATTTAACTCTGTGAGTCCCTATAGTGCAATTATGGCTAAGGGGGATCATGTTATCTGTGTGAGTGGTTCCATAAAAGAGTATATCCAAAAGCACTATCAAACATCAGATAAAAAAATTACTGTCATACCCAGGGGGATAGATTTGGACAAATTTAACCCCGTGAACATTGACGCTGAATTTATAGATTGTTTTGTTGAGAAGTATGGATTAAAAGAGAGGTTTGTCGTTACATCCCTAGGAAGGATAACACAGCTAAAAGATCTGGAAACCTTCATCACAGCCATTGCACGATTAAAAGAAAATGATAGTAGTGTAATTGGACTGATCGTTGGTGGGGTACGTGGAGATAAACAAACTTATTTTACATCATTAAAGGATTTGGTAAAAGCCTTGGGTGTGGAAGAACATATTATATTTACTGGTTCTCAAAGTAAAGTTGCCGAGATTTATGCTTTGAGTCACGTAGTGGTGAGCAGTTCTAAAAAACCGGAAAGTTTTGGAAGAAGTGTGGCTGAGGCATTGGCACTTAATACTCCTGTAGTTGCTACAAATCATGGAGGTGTCCTTGATATCATTGTGGAAGGTGAAAATGGGTTTTTTTATCCTGTGGGGGATGTTGATGCATTGGCTATCAACATTTTAAAGGCAAGGGCATTAAAAATTGATGGGTATAATTATATTTCTAGTCATTTTTCTTTGGGGAAAATGATTCAAAAAACCCTAGAAGTATATGAGAAAGTAAAGTAATGTCCAAAATACTGGCACTGGGTGATTGTAATACATTAGGTACAGCGTCATTAGTAGGTAACTCTTATCCAGAGCGTTGTGCGAAAGCACTTGATAAAACGCTATCTAATTGTGGCTTTACAATGGCAACAACCAATGAAATGTTATACTTTTATCAAGATTTCAAAGAGAAGGATACTGAAATTATTTTAATTCAATATGGGTTAGCTGATTCATGGCGAACATTTAAATATGCTCCCTATGTCTTATATTATCCAGAGAGTAAAATACGAAAATTATTTAGAAAAATCGTAAAAAAATATAAAAAAACTGCTAAAAAAATAGGCTTGAACAGATTATTGGGTGTTTCGAATGTAGTGAATATAGCAGTCTATCGAAACAATATAAGGTCTGTAATCCAGCAATCCCAAGATTGCACAATTATTCTTATCTCAACCATCCCTAACTTAGATACGTCTAGAAATAGTGAAATTGTGAGGTATAATGAAGTATTAATCCAATTGTCAGAACAGTATGAAAATGTTTACTATACAGATGTCTATAAGGATTTCTTGAATCACCCGGAGTATTATTTGGATAGAACACATATGAATAATACAGGTTATACAATGATGGCTCAAAAGATTCTAGAAGTCTATGATCAGTTTGAGCAGGCTTAAAGGAGTTAATGAATGAAAATATTGCAATTTATTGCTTCAAGCGGATGGGGTGGGGCAGAAAAAAGTTTTGTAGAACTTTGCAATGGCTTGTCCCAACATCTTCAAATTGAAGTCTTGCTCTTTAAGGAAAATGATGTTGAAAAGAAATTAGATCCAAATATAAAAATTTATAGACTCTCCTCACATTCTGATAGGCATAACCCTTTCTTATACATTGAAGCTATAAAGCTTATTAAAAAAATTAAGCCAGGTGTTGTACATACACATGGAGCAAAGGCGAGTGAAATCATTTATAATCTCAATAAGTTTATTTTTGTGAAACATGTAGCCACTAAAAGAAATCCGAGAAAAGGAAGTATTTTTAATAAAGTTAATCATGTGATAGCAATTTCACAAGATGTAGTAAAATCAATTTCTAAAGAAGATGTGAAACTAATCTACAATGGTCTTCTTCTGGAGAGTAATATAGAAAAAAAGAGTGCCAACCCTGTCTTTACATTGCTGGCTGTGGGAAGGTTGGATAAGATCAAAGGATTTGATATTCTGATTAAGGAAGTGGCAAAATTGGATTTTCCTTTCCATCTCAATATTGTAGGTGAAGGAGAGGAAAGAAAAAACCTTGAAACTTTAATCACAAATTTAGCGTTATCGAAGAAGGTCAGTTTATTAGGCTTTAGAGAAGATATACCTTCCCTTATCGCTTCTGCTGATATTGTAATTGTAAGTTCCCATTCTGAAGGCTTTGGAAGGGTGGTTGTTGAAACTTTGTTCTATGGTAAGCTTATGCTCTCAACAAAAGTGGGAATTTCCATAGAGATACTACCTGATGAACTTTTAATCGATGACTTTGAGATCGCGAAAAAAATTGATACTGTACATAACAGTATCGAGCATTATCATACACTTTTCCAAAAATTAAAAGATACACGTACCCAAGAGTTTTTAGTTGAAAATTGTATTCAGAAACATATTGACTTTTATACAGAGATTCAAAATGTTCGTGGAAGATCAGGAGAGATAGGTATAAGTATATTAATGGTAAGTTTGGATTATCTTCCTACCGTTGGTGGTATTACAGCACACGTCTATGAACTTTCTCAAGCGTTAAAAAACCTAGGATGTAATGTCAGTATTGTTACAAAAAGTCTACACAAGGATCAAAAAGAGTTTGAAACTTTAGAGGGGATTGATGTCCATAGGTTTGATCTAAAGTTTGTGGGTTGTTCTTATGGATATCAAATCAACCATTTTATAGAAAAACTAACAGATAAAAAACATTTTGATATCATACATATTCATGGTATGAGACCACTTGAATTTTATAATATTAAAGAGATACCATTGGTATATACCAATCACACTTCGGGATATTTAAAACGAATTAGAAAAGGCGGATACAGAATTCCACTGCTTAAAAGACTCTTCGCCAAACCAAAGCTATTTTTAGCACCAAGCGAAGAATTACTGGAAGTACCTTTTGATATCCAGGCAAAAAAAGTATTTATTTCTAATGGGGTCATCTCTGATAAGTTTACTAGGAATGAAGAAGTACGAAATCAACTTAGATCTACACTCGGTATAAAGAATGATGAAGTTTTAGCAATTGTCACAAGAAGAATGGTTTGGAAGAATGGTCTTACCTATCTTGCTAAGTCAACAAAATATATAAAAAACAGTAAAGTCAAGTTTTTATTTATAGGTGATGGTGAAGCGTTTAATGAGGTAAAGAGTATTTTAGAAGAGAATTTTAAAAATAGGTTCATGTTGCTTGGCGCTAAAAACCATGATGAGATCGTTGATTACTATAGTGCTTCAGACCTCTCTATACTCCCGTCTTTGATGGAAGCAACAAGTATCAGCGGGCTTGAAGCTATGGCTGCTTCTTTACCTTTGGTAGGAACACGCGTTGGAGGGATCCCTGTGCTTATTAAAGATGGTGAAAACGGATATCTGTGTGAGCCTGAAAATCCTCAAGACTTGGCAGAGAAAATAGATAAGTTACTCGATAGTGATTATGCACAAATGGGAAAGAGATCAAAGGAATTTGTTGATAAAAATTTTGACTGGATGAAAATTGCTGAGCATACACTTCAGGAATACCAAGCGTTGGTAAAATGAAAAAAGTCTTTTTGGGGTTAGTAATAGAGAATTTATATGGCTTCATGGAGATGGGAAGCTTTGTGAGAAAATTGTCAATTTTATAAAAAAGGGAGATTAATGAATAATGTAAGAAGCGATAGCAATACGCTTATCTGGACTTTCAAAATAGAGAAGGCGATTGAATATCTGACGTATCTTATGATTTTACTTTTTTATACAGGAAGAGTATTTCAAGTCTTTACAGTGGTCATTGATATTTTATTTATTATATTATTAGTTCTTCGACATGATAAAGAATTCATAGAAAACAACAAGAGTTTATTTTTGTTATGGGGTGCATTTTTTGTTTATTTATTGATACAGTCTTTGTTTGCGAACCACGTACTCGTTGCAATGGCTAACTCTGTAGGGATGATACGTTTTGTAATTTTATTTTTTGCACTAATCTATGTATTCAATACAAGAAAAAAGATCAAAAATCTTATATTGAGCAGTTTCATTATCATCGCTACTTTGTTTGTGGATGCAACGATCCAATACATTACCGGGGAGGATATATTTGGATATCCATTGTTTGAGGGTAAACGTCTTACTTGTTGGAGTGATATTTCTAGGTTAAGTGAATCTGTAGCGATTTTTGGAGGCATTGTTTTGGCTTCATTTTTAATAATAAAAAATAAATTATTACCATTGGTTATTATGACTTTTTTGATACTTATTTTACTCTTTTCGGGTAATAGAGGACCAGTTGTATATTTAACAGGTGCCTTCTTCACTGTCCTTTTGTTTTCAAATTATTGGAAGTATTTATTGGCAGTGATGACAGGATTTTTCATTATTGCATTTTTAGCCTTATCTCTAGATAGTCGCTTGCATGAACAGTTTAGTGTGTATAAAAACCCTTTTATTTCGGAGAATAATGCAGGTAGAACTACCATATATAAAGTAGGAATTGAAATGATTAAAGAAAATCCTTTACTTGGAATAGGCGGTAAAAATTTTAGATATGAATTTAGGGATTATTATTTAAAAACGTATGAGGGTGACAAAAATAAGGGCTACTGGGATAAGATTTTTGGTAGTATAAGTCCCTATCATGCACATAGTTTGTTTTTTTCCTTTTTACTCAATTGGGGTTTACTAGGAACAGTATTCTTTTTTTATATTTTATATAAGATATATCTAAAATATATACATCAAAATGATGTTGCTATTTTATGTTCTGTAGGCTTTGTTTATACTATTGCACCATTCAATTTTGGTAAAAGTATTGCTCAAAGTCCATGGCAGTTTTTTGTATTTTTAACGTTAGCTTTTGTTGTGATTTTGGGTACATATAATCAATTATACAAAGAGGATGAGAGTATGAAGAAAAAGATGAAGAAAATATGAAAAAAGATATTAAAGTTAAATTGGTAAACCGTGGAAGTGCGGCAAATGAAGAATCAGCTTTCAGGATGCAATGTTCTCAAGAGATAGCCAAATGGGGGTCTTGTTTATTTACCTTTAATCCATTGGAAAAAGAGTATGATTGGTTAGTTGTGATTGATGATGTACCTAGGATTATACCCAATAGAGTAGAAACGCTCTCATGCCCTAAAGAGAATACGATACTTGTTACTACAGAGCCAAGTTCTATTACACGATATGGAAGAGCCTTTGCAAAGCAATTTCATTATCTCATAACAAATCAAGATGAAAAGGTTTTGCCACATCCTAATGCTATGCGTTCTCAAACAGGAAATGTTTGGTTTTACGGAAAAGGTTATGATTCCATCGTCAGCGTAGAGCATCAAAATAAAACAAAAAAAATATCAACGGTATGTTCGAATAAACAACAAGGGCATACTATTCATAAGTTAAGATATGAGTTTACAAAGATTATGGAAGAGAGGATTCCTGAACTAGAAAGATTTGGTAGAGGGTTTAAATGGCTTGAAACAAAAGCAGATGGATTGGACGATTATGAATTTCATGTAGCCATTGAAAATCACTATGCACCACATGTTTGGACAGAGAAATTAGCCGATGCCTTTTTAGGATTTACCGTTCCTATCTATTATGGATGTCCCAATGTTTATGACTATTTTCCAAAAGAGAGTTTAATTCAAATAGATCTTTATGATGTAGAAGGTTCCATAACAAAGATAAAAGAGATTATTGCAATTGAAGGTGAATATGAAAGACGACTCGATGCAGTCAAAGAAGCTAGAAGAAGAGTGATAGAAGAGTATAATTTACTCGCAATGGTTAACACTATTGTTGAAAAATCAAAAGAAGAGAGATCTTCCCTATCTGATTATAAAATCTACAATAGAAAAATTATGCGCGTAAGGTTTCTTCCCGATCTACTACGATTTACTGTCTGGAAACTGAATAATTTTTTCAAAAATATTTATTCGCATATCAGATAGCATACTGTAGCTTCCTTATTTAGGTCTATGTTTTTATGAATATAAAACATTACAGTATAATTTGGCAATAAAATTAGAAGAAGGAGTATGCCTTGAAACAACTATTAAAATATTTCCTTCCCTATATGATGGGCTATAAACGAAAATTTTTCTTTGCACTTTTAGGCATGATTGCGGTTGCTGTTGGAACGGCACTTTCTGCACATCTTCTAAAACCCGTACTGGATGATGTGTTTATCAACAAAGATGTTCACATGCTTCAAATCATTCCTTTTGCCATTATAGGAGTTTTTATGTTGAAATCTACAGGTCGATACGTACAGACGTACTATACCGTCTATATAGGTGATGATATTGTGCGTAAATTACGTGATAAACTTGCACGGCACCTTATGTATCAGGATATTGACTATTTGAATAAAATGCGCAGTGGAGAACTTCTTAGTCGGGTTACGAGTGATATTACCCGTATTCAACAGGTAGTCTCCTCTATGATTCCTATGTTAATGGTAAAGGCACTGTTAATTGTGACACTTACGGGGTATGTCATTTATCAAAGTCCTAAATTGGCCTTTTATTTTCTCTTTATTATGCCACTTGCTCTTTTCCCTCTTCAAATTCTTGCAAAAAAAATGAAACGTTATTCAAAACGTTCACAAGAGAGTAACTCAAATCTAACTTCAAGACTTACGGAAATCTTTAACAATATAGAAGTCATAAAATCAAGTTCTTCTCAAGAGTATGAGCATAAGCGCTTTGCGAAAGAAAATATGAATTTTTTTAAATTGGCTATTAAGCAGATGAAAGTAAATGCTTTAGTAGGACCCTCTTTGGAAGTATTTGGCTCTGTAGCTATTGCAATTGCAATTTATGTCGGAGCAATGCAAGTCATCAACGATGAGATCACCGTGGGTACATTTTTTGCATTTGTGACAGCCCTATTTATGCTCTATGATCCCATTAAAGTACTCTCAAATATACATAACCGCATACAAGATGCCGTTGCCGCCACCGAACGGATGAATGAGTTGTTTGATACTACGCCGGAGATAATTTCAGGTGAACAGAGACTCCAAAATGTGGAGCAGATAAGTTTTCAGTCTGTAGCGCTTCAGTATGATGATCATTATGCTTTGAAAAATATTAATCTTGATACCTATAGAGGAAAAGTGTATGCTTTAGTTGGAGACAGTGGTGCAGGAAAAAGTAGTCTCGTCAATTTGTTAGTACGTTTTTATGATCCTACAAGTGGAAAATTAAGTATTAATGGACAAGAGATCTCAAGTTTCACACTTGATTCCCTGCATCAGAAAATTGCCTATGTAACACAACGTATCTATATTTTTCAAGATACAATCCTTGCAAATGTTGCATATGGCAGTGAACCAGATGAGAATAGGGTTATTACAGCGCTAAAAAAAGCTGAGGCTTGGGAATTTGTTGAAAATATGGAGGAGGGTATCTATACTGAACTTGATGAATTTGGTGTAAACCTTAGTGGAGGTCAAAGGCAAAGAGTTGCGTTAGCTAGGGCACTCTACAAGTCTCCGGAAATCCTCATACTTGATGAAGCAACATCTGCATTGGATAATAAAAGTGAAAAAGCGATTCAAAAGGCATTGGAAAAGATAAAAGATGAGATGATTACTTTTATTGTTGCACATCGTCTCAGTACGGTGGAGAAAGCAGATACAATATTACTTTTTGAATCCGGTGAGATTATAGGCAGAGGAACTTATACAGAATTGCTGGAGCATTCAGAAGCCTTTAGGAGATTGGCAAATAAGGATGGTATAGCAAAGTAAAATATATTACTTTGCACCATCTTTTAAAAAGACAGTTTTAAATGTTTTGATAAGAATAAACAGATCCATCCAAAGGTTCCAGTTTTTTATGTACCAGATATCAAGTTTAATACGTGAAAGAAAATCCACATCACTTCTCCCGCTTACTTGCCATAGACCTGTTATTCCCGGTTTTACGGATAATATCGTTTCTATCTCTGATCCTATTTTCCCTTCTTCATCTAGCATATAAGGCCGTGGTCCTATAAAACTCATATCACCCCTGAAAACATTAAAAATTTGGGGTAATTCGTCTAAAGAGGTACGACGCAAGAAATGACCGACTCTGGTGACACGGGGATCACTCTTATATTTATGGTATCTCTCATAATAGTCAATCTCCTCCGGATGGTTCTGAAGATATTTTTGCAATATATCCTCACTGTTTTCATGCATCGTTTGGAATTTATAACATGAAAAAGTTTTTCCATGTTTCCCTAATCGTTTTTGTTTAAAAAGTATTTTTTCACTAGGAGTGTCACGTTTTAATTTATAGACTATAAAAAGCATGACAGGTATCAATAGGGGAAAGATGATTAATGAAAGAGTAAAATCAGATACATTTTTGAAGAGAATTCTTGAGCGACTTTTAAGTCTATTTTGGAAAACGATAAGGTTTGTACGTGTATTTGAAAGGTCATAAATATGTGAATGTGTTAAATCATAGTCATCCATCAGTGGAATAAAAATAACTTCATGGCTTTTGTGTATTTGTGAGGAGATGATTTTCTTCAGAGTAGAAAGATCATTATTCTGAGAATTGATGAATATGGTTGAAGGTTCTTCGTGAGGTTTTGGTTTTACATAGCCTAGATAGGGATTTCCGTAAATTTCATCTGTAAGGAAAGGATCATTCCCGTGTATTTTGGCCTTTTTTTGCCAAAGACCCAGTTTGTAAAGTATTTTTTTACTGATGTTTTTTGATAAAGGTATCATCATTCCCATAATCACAAAAGAGAGGACTATAACCAATCGTGAATATTCAACAATCATTTGTGTCATAGCAAGATACGCAAATATGAGTATGCCTGAGAAAATAATACCTTTAAGAATCAGTCTGCTTTCATGCCAAAAATCATACCTGTAGGTATAAACACCCTCATAGGTAAAAAGTATTATAGGGACAAGATAAAGAGGATAGAACTCAAAATATTGTTTTAAATGAATACTATTCTCCCCAAGGTTTTCAAATTCCCCACGCAGGATATAGGCAAAATAGATGGATAAAGTAATAATCATGATATCAAAAATGATAAAAATAATCTTTGCAGAAATATCTTTCATACTTCACCTTTTGTTATAAATGCACGAAGTTCCGCTTCAAAATGTGTATATTTCATAGCCTCTTGATGTATTTCCCGTGGATTGAAATCTAATTGTTCAAATTTTTGTACTGCATCAATAATACTTGCTATAGTTTGCTTTGGGAAATGAACACCGGTCTTTTGATCAATAATGGTCTCTTTGGTACCTCCCTCATCCAAAGCGATTACGGGAGTACCGCAGGACATCGCTTCTATAGGTATAATGCCAAAATCTTCTATGGCAGCATAGACAAAAGCTTTAGCCATTTGCATGGTAGCTATGAGTGTTTCATCGGACTGATAACCCAATATTTTTATATTGTTTTTGGCTATTTTTTGTATATTGGGTAACTCTTCACCACTTCCAATCACGATTAATTCTCTATCAGGCATTTCATTAAATGCTTGAACAATAAGTTTAGTCTTTTTATAAGGCACGAGTCTTGATGCCGTGAAGTAAAAATGCTCTTTATGTTCATTGAGTCTAAATGCATCTATGTTGATAGGAGGATATATGACGGTTGACTCTCTGTTGTAGATTCTTTTAATACGCGCTTGCACAAATTTTGAGTTGGCAATAAAATAATCTACCCTATCAATTGAGCCCAAGTCCCATTTTTTAATGTATTTAAGTATGTTTTTTACCACAATCTTCTTGAGCCATGGGAGGTCTTTCGTATATTCATCATAGAGATCCCATGCGTATCTAATGGGTGTATGACAATAGCATATATGAAGTTGATCAGGAGTTTTTTTAACCCCTTTTGCCACGGCCCACGAAGAGCTGATGATTAGGTCATAAGCACTTAAATTAAAACTTTCAATGGCTTTTGGGAAGAGGGGAAGATAGTTACGAAACTGTTTTTTTGCATAGGGTAGTTTCTGAATAAAAGAAGTGTGCACTTTTTTGCCATCAATAATAATATTCCTCTCTTCATCGCTCATAAAATCTACCAATGAAAATATATCGGCATCCGGATAGAGATTTACAATACTTCTTAAAACCTTTTCAGCACCGGCATTGGTGACCAGCCAGTCGTGTACAATCGCTACTTTCAATTTTTTAGTACCTTTTTAAAAATGTTTATATGTGCATTAGCAGCTTTTTTCCATCTAAAGTGTTTGACATGAGCTAAACCCTTAGCTATATAGTGTTCCTGTAGAGATGTATCGTAGAAAAGAAGTTTAATTTTTTCTGCAATATCTTTTTTTGAATAGGGATCCACATAAAGTGCAGCATCCTTACATACTTCAGGCAATGCAGTTACATTAGACACGATTACAGGTGTTCCAGAGGACATTGATTCCAAGGGAGGAAAGCCGAAGCTTTCATGAAAAGAGGGGAATACAAAAAGTGTTGCCTTTTGATAATATACTTTCAGTTCATCTTGGTTGACTCGATCGATAATATTTATATTTGATGATGCCTTGGCATTTTGAATAAGTGTGTCGATATATTCATCGTCTGAAAAGGTAGAAGCATAAGGAAGGATCATTTTTAAATTCATATCTTTAAATTCAGGCGTTAAAAATAGTTCTAAAAGTACTTGAAAATTTTTAATGCTATTCATGCTTCCAACATAAAGGATATACTCTGATTTTTGCAGATTCGATGGAGAAAAATGGGAGGATATACCGTGATGAATAACAGATATCTTATTTTCAACCCAGGGATATTCCCTGATAATACGTTTTTTACTAAAATCAGAGATAGTTATGATGTATTTAGCTCTGTGGATGTTCTTTGGAACAAGGAAAGCATAATATTTTTGAAAAATAGAGGAGTATTGTTTGGGGAAATCAAGAAAGGCAAGATCATGCAGGGTGAGAACAAGTTTTGTTTTTTTAGGGAGGTAAAGAGGTGCAATGTTGGATGGACAGTAGAGAATGTCGTACTTTCTTGCATAAAATGGTAATACTGTATGTTCCCAAATTTGTTGATAATATCTATTTTTGTATTTTGGTATGACTGTTGTGACAGTGCCATCTGCTTTTTCCAACGATTTTGTAATCTCCTGGGCATGTCTTTGTACACCGCTTGTATGCTCATGTGCCAGTACACGACCGTCTATCAATATCTTCATCTATCCCCAGTCCTGTTTAGACTCTCTAAAACATGCGTTACCCGCTTACTCCAATCTGCACTTTGAGCAAATTCTTTGATTGTGGTTTTATCATGAATTTTGTCGGCCTGTTGGATAGCTTCAATAAATTCCTCCGTTGTCTCACATAAAAATGCAGGAGATTTCAACTCTTCCAACTGATGCCAATTCATGGAGACAACAGGTAAGTTACAGGCAAAATACTCATAGAGTTTTAAAGGATTAATGCTTTCAACAAGATCTTTATGCTTTTTTGTATCAAAAGGAATGATTCCAACATCTGCATTAAACAAAAATTGTGCTATTCGGTTGTGAGGTTTTTTACCTAATATAAAGAGATTATCCAATGTCTCAAGTGGGCTGAGGTCCCGTTCGACAGGACCGATAATCACAAAACTGTACTCGGGCAAACTTATCGCTGTCTTATAAACAAGATCAACATCAAACCACTCATGTAATGCACCGATATAGACTGCTATAGGTGAAGGAATAGGCTCATACTCTTCAGGTAAACTCTTATCGGCTTCTTGGATAGATGTCAGGTCAACACCATTTGAAATGTAATGCATTTTTGATTTATTTTGGATATCCGTGTATTTCTCTTTTAGATTTTTTGCACTGTAGATAACAGTATCAACTCTATTGGCAATTTCTATTTCTGCTTTATATTGATTCTCTGATACAGAATTAAATCCTTTGGAGTAGTCTGCAAGTCTTAAGATAGAGTTTTTATACTCTATCTTATCAAGTAAAAAGGTAAACATAGGAGAGTCAAACCAGAGTATGTCAACAGATCCAAATCCTTTTTCTTTGATGTATTGCTGTATGTTTGGATAGGAAAATTTATACCAATGATCCAAAATAAACTTTGAAGACAATAACGGTTTGTTTTGAGGGGTAAAAAGTGTTTTTGGAACATAGTACGTTATATTTCCAATTTCCACTCCGCCGAGACCATGGATTCTTTCTCTTTCAACTAATTGTTCATTGTTGGCAAATATTTTATGGATTGGTGAGATGGGGTTTGATATGAACAGAATTTCATATCCAAGCTTTTCAAAAGCTCTGGCATAATGATGGCTTCCTACCTGAAAGGGTGAAGTATAGTAGTTTGTTACTGCCATCAATATTTTTTTCATATTATTTATTGGATACCTTATTGGTTTATATATTGGAATTATAGCCAAAAATCATTACCAAACTTTTTATATGCCAAGAGTAT
>JAYEJF010000009.1:0-60034 GCA_034660455.1 Campylobacterota bacterium
ATTGACATTACGATTGACATTACGATTGACATTACGATTACGACTTTTATTCCTGGTTGTTGCTCTTGCTCTTTGTTTTGCTTCTGCTGTATTAAGCACAGAGATACTTACAGTGTATCCTTCTTTAGACATTGTTCTTGTATTATCCGTTATATGTATTGACGGAGAAAATACCCCTACAGCTAATGCAACAACTGCAAACTACATGACAAATAGGTTATTTTTTTTCATCTTTTATCCTTTTATAAATGTACTCGCAGCTATAGTTTAGCGTATAATGAATGATTTGTATAGACGAAAAGCGTAAACAATAAATCAATAGAGGTCATAGCTATATCTAATATAAATTAAATGATATCTTGACAAGTACTAGATAAAAAGTATATACTGTATGAAGTAAAGTATATAAAAGGCTCAAGATGGTATCAAAAAATAATTATAAAAAAGAGCTTTATTCGTTACCTATAGAGGTTGTGGATGAACTCGTAGCATATGCAAAAGAGACGCATCAGAAAAAGAGTCGTATTGTAGCGGAGGCTATAGAAGAGTATATTGCAAAGCGTGAAAAGCAAAAGTTAAAAAAAGAGGTGAAAAGTTTGATGGGTATTGTTAAGGGTAATGTATCTGATATTCAAGATATAAAAGCCAATTGGGATGTATGATGCGTATATTTTTAGATGCAAATGTTTTAATAGACGTGGCATACAGCGATAGACCATGTTCAAAAGAGAGTTTGAAATTATTTGATTATCTGACAGATCATTTAGATAGATTTGAACTTTGTACCAGTTGTGATCTTGTAACGACTATTTATTATGTTTTGATTAAAAATATTGGCAGGCAAGAAGCATTATCCAAAATAAAAACAATCAATCGTTTCATTAAAGTTATCGAATTTGGCAATCATGAGATCGACGAAGCTGTCTACTTGATGGAAAAAAATGAGAACTTCACAGACCTTGAAGACACCATTCAGTTTGTGATGGCAAGAAAAGAGCGTTGTGACTATATTGTCAGTAATGACAAGCATTTTTACAGCCACGATGTACCTTTGCTTAACAGCAGTGAAGCATTGAAGCAGATAGGTCATTAAGCACTTTAGATATGAAAGCACTTATAGCGTATGTACAACAAAAAAATCTTATTTTTATGTGTATACTCTATCTCTCTTTGTTATCATGCTTCCTCAAAAGGCACTTCATCTAGAGAGAAATGTGTTAGTTTTTCACGGAGCCATTTATGGATGTCGGAGTTTTCATTGACATAGAAGTATATGCCTTCGCCTTCATCATCATTTTGAATGAGGAGACTCTCCTGACTGTCAGTTGACCATTCGGTGAGGCTTGTATAGTGGATATTTTCTTTTTCTAAAATGAAAGTTTGTGCAGTTAATGCTTTTTCCAAAGAGTAAAAGAGGAATCTTTTACTGACGATCTCACTCAATTTTAGTGGGGTTTGATGGTTCATTCTATAAATTTTATATTCAAATGTCTCTATCATTTCACCTAAAAAATCATTGAGCCAATGCAGTACTTTTTTCATACATTGAACTGTTTCGGGGTCATCATTATCTCTGTCTAAATAGACAGTATTATAATCTTTACATATGTTGTTATAGTCTAGTCCTATCCCTATTTTTTTCATCACTTAATCTCCTCTACTTCCCATATGAGTCTCTGTATCAATTATCATACAAGAAAAAGATAAAATTATGGGTCTGACTAAAATATCTATGCCTCTCTTATGCTTATTGATTACGACTCTTCTCAATCAAAGAGCAGCATTTATCTTTTTATCTCACAATAACCACATTTTAGATAAAATAGCTCAATTTATAATAGGATGATTTTAGCATGGATATCAGAAAAGAATTTTTAGACTTTTTTCAAAGCAAAGGGCATCAGCTCATACCCTCTTCAGCACTTGTACCTGATGATGCCACACTGATGTTTACCAATGCCGGTATGGTTCAGTTTAAAAACATATTTACGGGTGAAGCACCTATTCCCGAAACACCGCGTGCAACAAGTTCTCAAACTTGTTTGAGGGCCGGCGGAAAACACAATGACCTAGATAATGTAGGATATACCGCACGTCATCATACCCTTTTTGAAATGCTTGGTAATTTCTCATTTGCAGATTATTTTAAAGAGGATGCGATTGCATATGCTTGGGAGTTTATTACCTCTCCTCACTATCTCAACTTGCCGGTAGAAAAATTATGGGTCACGGTACATGACTCTGATGATGAAGCCGAAGAGATATGGAAAAAGCATATTGCTGCAGATCGTATTGTCCGTTTTGGGGATGCAGATAACTTTTGGCAAATGGGTGAAACAGGTCCTTGTGGCCCTTGTTCCGAGATTTTCTATGACCAGGGTGAAGAAAACTTTAATGGTCCTGAAGACAAAATGGGCGGAGAGGGTGACAGGTTTTTAGAGATATGGAACCTTGTATTTATGCAATACTTCCGTGATGAGACAGGCAGACTGAATCCTCTGCCAAAACCTAGTATCGATACGGGTATGGGACTTGAGAGGGTTGTTGCGATTAAAGAGGGAAAACTCAATAACTACCACTCTTCACTCTTTATGCCATACCTGGATAAAATAGGTGAGCTTGTGGGTACAAAGTATGATTTTGATGCGGCAAACTCTGCTTCTTATAGAGTGATTGCCGATCACTTGCGTTCTTGTTCGTTTTTACTTGCACAAGGAGTAAACTTTGACAAAGAGGGGCGTGGATATGTACTGCGTCGTATTATGCGTCGTGCCATCCGACACGGATACCTTTTGGGTCTGCGTGAACCGTTTATGTATAAAATGGTCGATGTACTTGTGGAGACCATGGGTGGAGAGTATGACTACCTCGAAACTAAATCGGATGGTATTAAAACTTCTATGAAGATGGAAGAAGAGCGCTTTTTTATGACCATTGAAGCAGGGATAAAACTCTTTAATGAAGAGCTTGCAAGAATGCACCACACCAAAGAGAGAAAAGCAAGTAAAAATAGCAGACCATATGGATTTAATGCAGAAAATATGTTTAAAGCATTAAAAGAAAAACTAGAATTTGAACCAACATGGCTTAGCAGTGAAGTTTTTGATGGTGAAGTGGCATTTAAACTGTATGACACCTATGGTTTTCCTTTGGATCTTACTGAGGATATGCTCCGTGAAAAAGAGATAGCACTTGATATAGAGGCGTTTACTGCAAAGATGGATGCGCAAAAAGCACAGTCTAAAGCAGGATGGAAAGGTACAGGAGATGCTGTAACTACAGGTGACTTTAAAGTATTAAAAGAGCGTTTTGGTGGGAATGAATTTGTAGGATATCACTCTACGACATCACACTCAAAAGTGTTGGCACTGCTTGATGAAGATTTTAATGAGACGATGGTGATGGATGGTAAAGGGTGGGTCTTACTCGATAAAACACCATTTTACGCTGAGTCGGGTGGACAAACTGGTGACACTGGGATATTGGGTAGTGCAAAAGTATTGGACACGAAAAAGTTCCTAGATATGAATCTTTCAGAAGTAGAAGGTGATTTGTGTGTAGGTGATGAAGTAGAGGCAGTAGTAGATGGGTCACGTGCAGAGATAGAAAAACATCACTCCGCTACACACTTGCTTCATGCAGGGCTTAGAGCAATTTTGGGAGATCATATAAGTCAAGCAGGTTCATTGAATGATGACAAACGTTTACGTTTTGACTTTTCTCATCCTCAAGCAATGACATCAGAAGAGGTAGCCAAAGTAGAAGCCTGGGTGAATGATAAGATTTCACGTGCCATTCCTGCACAGACGGAGGTGATGAGCATAGAAGAGGCTAAAAATTCTGGTGCTATGGCACTGTTTGGTGAGAAGTATGGTGATGAGGTAAGAGTGGTGAGTATGGGTGATGCATCGGTAGAACTTTGTGGTGGTACACATGTTTCAAACGTAGCACAGATTGGACTATTTATGATAAGTAAAGAGTCCGGTGTCTCTGCAGGGGTACGACGTATTGAAGCTGTTTGCGGAAATGCAGCCATTGATGCAGTCAAAGCACTGCGTCATGCGTTAAATCAAGTCAAAACCGAACTGAAAAATGTCAATCCATTGGCAGGTATCGTGAAACTTAAAGAACAGATAAAAGGGCTTAAAGTCGAACTCCAAGAGGCGCAGTCTGCAAGTAAAAAAGAGTTGAGTGCCGTTGAGGTGAATGGTATGAATGTCATCGTGGAAGAGGTGGAAAACGGCGATATTAAAACGATGATAGATGAGATTAAAAACAGGTATGAGAATGTCGCTGTGATGCTCTTCATGAAGAAGGGAGATAAAGTACTGCTTGCAGCCGGTTCTAAAAATACACCGATTAAAGCTGGAGACTGGATTAAATCTATCGCTCCGATTGTCGGTGGCGGTGGTGGCGGTCGTCCTGATTTTGCACAAGCAGGCGGAAAAGATGCAAGTAAAATCACGACGGCATTAGAAGAAGCAAAAGTCTATTTAAGTGAAATCCTTGAGGGAGGAAATTAAGATGACAGAATTATTTAACACCTATGGACATTTGATCGTTTTTTTACATGTGTTGTCTGCCTTTATCTGGGTAGGGGGTATGATTGTGATTCGTCTGGCTGTGCATCCCGTCATCAGCGGTGGGGGTGTGAGTGCAGAGCAGAAATTACAAAGTGATGTGATGTCTGTGATGCTGCAACCTAAACAGAGATTGGGTATTACCCTACAGATTATGGGAAAACTTTTTAATCTTGTAATGCTTTTTATCGTCATGTTGTTTGTGACGGGTTTGATCATGGCAATCGCTACAGGTGGACATCAGGGTGATTTAAAATCACTTTTCCTTTCCAAAGAGATTATTTGGACAATCATGGCAATCAATTACACCTATATGTACATCAAGCGGGCAAAGGCTGCAAGGTTATTTGCCAAAGGAGAGCTTGCGCTTGCAAAAGCACAACTAAGTTGGATGCCTCATCTACTGTTGCCACTCAATATTCTCTTGGGTATTGTAGCATTATGGATGGGTGTTTCTCTTAGAGGATTATGATGCAGAAGATATGTTTATGTTCCTCTTCACAAAGCAGAGCATTACTCCTTCATCAATTTGATGTTAATTTTATACAAAAATCACCTGCTTATGATGAGGAACAGATTACAACAACGGTTGCCAAAGACTTTGTGTATACGGCCAGTCAAGGAAAGTTGGCGTCGGCTATTCGTGAGTTTGGGCTTGAGATGCCACTTCTGTGTGCAGATACGGTTATTGCAGCCTCAGATGGGACAATTTTACGTAAGCCTAAAGATGTAGAAGATGCCAGACGTATTTTAACACTACAGAGTGGTTCTACTATCAGTATTATCTCTTCATTACATTATAAGTCAAAATTACTTGCATTCTCAGATATTTCAGCGACCCATTACCATTTTTCCAAGTTTGAAGCATCGGATTTGGAAGCCTATCTGCAGAGTGGTTTATGGCAAGGAAAGGCTGGAGGCTGTATGGTTGAAGGGTTTTGTAAAAAGTACATACAATCTGTTAAGGGGTATGAGAGTACGGCAATGGGATTACAAGTGGAAACTTTATTGCCATGGATAAAGGGTTAATATGTATGAAAGTGAACTAAAAGCACTGCAAAATGCAGGACGATTTCGAGAACGTAAACTCTATGATGATACCCTAGATGATCTGGCTTCCAATGATTATTTGGGGTTGTCAAGCAATAAAAAACAGTTTAAAAAAGCGGTAAAACTGCTGAAAGAGTACGAGACTAAAAGTTCTAAAGCCAGTATGCTCATCAATGGGTATCATCCCATACACCGTATCTTTGAACTTGAAATGGCAGAGCAGAACGGTTTTGAAGAGGGGCTTGTGGTAGGCTCTGGATTTTTAGCCAATATGGCACTCATTGAAGCACTGGTACGTAAAGGGGATATGCTTTTTATGGATGAAGCATATCATGCCTCAGGTGTTATGGCATCACAACTTTTAGGTGAGAGGGTAGTGACTTTTGCACATAATGATGTGGATGATCTTGAAAAAAAATTAGTAGAGCATCCGGCTAAAAGACAGATTATTGCAGTAGAAGGGGTTTACTCGATGGAGGGTGACCTTTGCAAAAAAGCAATATTTGATCTTGCGCAGAAGTATCAAGCCTTGATGATTGTAGATGAAGCCCACTCAGCAGGTGTTCTAGGATTGAAGTTGCTAGGTATCTTTGAGTATTATGGGATTAAAATTAATGAACGGCATATTAAAATGGGTACTTTGGGTAAGGCATACGGCTCTTATGGTGCCTATATTTTAGCCTCTAAAACAGTGATCTCTTTTTTGGTCAACAGAGCAAAACCTATTATCTACTCGACAGCCCCCTCTGTATTTGATACAGCTTTGGCACTTGCTAATTTACGTCATATACGAAAAAAAGCTGAAGCATATAGAAATGAGATACTACAACGGCAAATAGCTGTACGAAAACAGTTGGGTGTTGTGTGTGAGAGTTTGATTGTGCCTATAGAAATGCCTACCAATGAACATGCCTTGTTTGTACAAAAAGGTTTGATGGCACAGGGGTATCTTATAGGGGCTATTCGGCAACCGACAGTGAAAAAACCTATTGTGAGGGTGATCCTTAATCTCTCGGTTTCTATACAGAAGATGAGGCATGCATTGGCACTCATTAGTCACAACAAGGTACAATAGGGATGAAAATAAAGTGCAATACAAAGGATTTATGTGTTCAATAGTTTAGTGAAAGGCTCCATCATATTAGCGATGCTTTTTGGTGTAGCCTTGACCGCTGCTTTTATCTACGCGTATGAAGAGATCACTTTAGATGCAGAGAAGTTGATCAACTATAAACCCGAAACATCTTCTGTCATTTATGATAGGGCTGGGAATAAACTCGCCTATGTTTTTAAAAAACAACATCGTCTTTATGCACGGTATGATGAGCTTCCTAGCTATTTGGTTGAGGGCTTGATTGCAATGGAGGATACAAAGTTTTTTGAGCATAACGGTGTGAATCCCGATGCTATATTGAGAGCCATTATTAAAGATATACAGGCAGGAAGTTTTGTAGAGGGTGGGAGTACCTTAACGCAACAACTCATTAAAAATAAAATCTTATCCAATGAAAAAAAACTTGCACGTAAAATAAAAGAGGCTATTTTAGCCATCAAGATTGAACATGAATTGAGTAAAGAGGAGATCATTGAGCGTTATCTTAATGAGATATCTTATGGTAATAATTACTTTGGTGTGAAGACGGCGGCAAACGGATATTTTCACAAAGAGCTCAATGAACTCTCTTTGAAAGAAGCGGCTATTTTAGTTGGTTTGCCCAATGCACCAAGTTTTTACAATCCTCTTAAACACTATAAGCGTGCCTTAGACCGTGCCAATAATGTACTCTATCGGATGAAAAGTATTGGTTGGATTACACAAAGTGATTATCTCAAAGCGGTTAAAGAGTCGCCTAAAGTCTATCGAACATCATTAACACAAAATATTGCACCGGGTATTGTAGATGAAGTGTTGAGACGTTTTAAGGGTAAATTAGGAGATATACGTACCGGCGGATATGAAATTTATACGACAATTGATATGAAACAGCAGGCGATTGCACAGGAGGCTGTTGATATTGCTTACAAAAAAGCACTGAAAAAGTATCATGAAAAAGCAAAAGATTCTACATTAAGTGCAGCACTGGTTGCAGTAGAGAGTAAAACAGGTGATATTTTAGCAATGATCGGTACGACGGATTATCAAAAATCTGTATATAATAGAGTCACACAATCCAAGCGTCAACCCGGATCTGCATTTAAACCGTTCATCTATCAGACAGCATTAGATATGGGGTACAATCCTGCAAGTCCATTGACGGATCTTGCACGTACCTTCCAGTACTACTATAAAGGAAAACCAAAGATATGGGCACCGAAAAATTATGAACATGACTTTAAAGGGTTTATCCCGCTTAGAGAAGCACTTGTCCATTCACGTAATTTAGCAACGATTAATCTTGTAGCTGATTTGGGGGTAAGTACCATTCGTAAACGATTAGCATTTTTAGATGTACCGCACATCCCCAGAGATATGTCTATTGCTTTGGGAAACTTGGGACTCAGTCCACTTAAAATGGCACAAATATTTTCCGTATTTGCCAATAAAGGACATATGATAGAGCCAAGATTGGTCAGTAAGATCATTTCAAAAGAGGGGGCGATTATCTATGAAACACGTGCAAAAGAGATTGAAGGTTTTACCACACCTGAGCAAGCCTATTTGATGACGGATGTATTGATGGATGTCATAAAACGAGGTACGGGACGAAACGCACGTGTAGAGGGCATAGAACTTGCCGGTAAGACCGGTACAACCAATAATAATATAGATGCATGGTTTTGTGGCTACTCCCCGACGATTGAGACCATTGTATGGTTCGGAAGAGATGACAATAAACGTATAGGGCGTGGCGCAACAGGAGGTGCAATAGCAGCCCCTGCATTTGCACACTATTATAAAAAATTATTGGAACTCTACCCCGATACAAAACGTGCTTTTGATATACCCATAGGTGTATTCAGAGGAGAATATGAAGGAAAATCTGAACTCTACACAGAAGACTCCCCACTGCCATCCAACCATAAAAAAGAGATAGATGTCTATGATGAGAATGAGGGTATGCCCGTAGAAGAGACACTGACTATGGAAGAGACAAATATAATAGAAGATATGGATCCTGACATCGATCCCACTATGGAAGAGGGAGAGATAGGGTTGGCTCCTACCCTTAACATTGATGAAGGCCCAATAGGGGGAGTGTATGAGGATGATACAGGTATGTCAGGAGATACGGAAGAGGAAGGAGATGCATTGCATCCGGGTAGAAAAGTACCCTTAAGACCGGTTTCTAACGATAGCGGTACCCTGTTTTAAAATAAAGGGTTTTTAATTTAGTGTGGTAATATTAGGGGTGCCCTATATTTTTAAAAATGGATTTGAAGTTTAAAAGGAAGGTAAATTTCCCCGGCATGTGCCGAGGAAAGAGAAGAGGCAAAACCTCTTAACAAGAATAAGTTGTTTGGAACTCAAATCCTGTGGGTCTAGCTTCATCTGGGTGTACTTGGCTAGAGAACATATATTGTCTGTAAGTAGTAATGAACTCTTTAGACATAACCGGTAAAAGAAAGTCATCATCTTCACGAAGATCAAGAAGTGCTTCTCTTAATGTACGAGGCATTTGAGGGATATTTTTCTCTTTGATCTCATCAAGTGTAAGTTCAAACAAGTCGATATCCATAGGTCCTACAGGTACATCTGCATTTTTTATTCCATCAAGACCTGCAAGCATGAGTACTGCAAAACAAAGGTAAGGGTTTGCTGTTGAATCTGGGAATCTAGTCTCAATTCTAGTAGCCATCTCACCAGCACCATAAGGGATACGACAAGCAGCTGATCTGTTTTGGCTAGAGTAAGTCAAGATAGATGGTGCTTCAAATCCAGGAACAAGTCTCTTGTATGAGTTTGTACTTGGGTTTGTAAATGATGCAACTGCACCAGAGTGTCTAAATATACCGCCAAGGTATTGTAGTGCCATCTCAGAGAGGTTAGCATATTCACCTTCTTTATAGAAAAGATTTTTACCGTCTTTCCAGATAGACTGGTGTACGTGCATACCGTTTCCGTTATCACCGTAAAGTGGTTTAGGCATAAATGTTGCAGTTTTACCATTAAGGTGTGCTACCATTTTCACTACGTACTTGTACTTTTGTACGTTATCTGCCGCTTCGATCATGTTAGCAAATTTGATACCGATCTCACCTTGTGCTTGTGCCACTTCGTGGTGACCCAACATTACAGTCAAACCTACTTCTTCAAGAAGTAACATCATCTCAGCACGTAAGTCAACCATAGTATCTACAGGCATTACCGGGAAGTACCCACCTTTAACACCTGGTTGGTGACCCATATTCCCTTGCTCACCATAGTCTGTTGAGCGGTTCCAGTCACCCTCTTCAGAATCAACTCTATACCCTGTTTGGTTGACACCAGACCAAATTCTAACATCATCAAAGATAAAGAATTCATTTTCAGGACCAAAGAATGCATCATCACCTACACCAGACTCTTCCATATACTTCAGTGTCTTTTTAGCGATAGATCTTGGACATCTTTCATAAAGTTCATTTTTGTAGATATCATAAACATCACAGAAAACAATGATAGTACTGTCTGCAGTAAACGGGTCAAGAAATGCAGTTGGTACATCTGGCTTTAGTAGCATATCTGATTTGTTAATCGGCTGCCAGTTTTCGATAGATGAACCATCAAAAGGAAGACCACCCTCAAGTTGCTCAGGACTTACTGCACTCATTCTATATGATATGTGGTGCCATTTACCTTTGATATCTGTAAATCTAAAATCTACAAACTCTACCTCATTCTCTTCACAATATTTAAAAAACTCATCTGTGCTGTTTACAAATTTACCCATGTAACTTCTCCTAAAATTTAAATTATCTTTATATTGTAGCTATAAATAAATTAGTTATCTTAGAGATTGTGCTTAAAAATTAACCAATTGTCTATCACGGCTTTCAAAAGTAGCAGCTTTTGTGTATCCAACCTCTTTTGCAAGGCTGGTGGCGATGTCATAACTGAAGCCTATCTGCTCAACTGAATGTGCATCAGAAGAGAAGGTAATGGGAATATCTAATGCATATGCTTCTTCAAGAAGAGGTTTCGAGGGGTAAATTTCTCCTATAGGTTTACGTAATCCCGCGGTATTGATTTCAAGTACCATATTGGATTTTTTAATCGCATGCAGTACATTTTTTGCCAACAATCGGATATCTTGTTTTGGCATAAATTTAAAAACTTTAATCAGATCTAAATGCCCGACAATATCAAATTTACCCGATTTTGCCATTGCTTCAGTCGCTTCGAAATAGGCTTTCCATATCTCATCTATATCTTTCTCTTTCCAGCCGCCTATAAATTCAGGATTGTCAAAACTCCATTTGTCTATAAAATGTACCGAGCCTATAAGATAGTCTACATCTGCATTGAGTATGTGCTCTTTCATGTGACCTTCAAGCCAATCTACTTCATAACCAAGTAAAATATCTATCTCATTTTTATACTTCTCTTTTGCAGTGTATATATCATGAACATAGTCATCTATCTCATCAAAATCCAGTCGGTATTTTGGGTCGAAATCCATGGGAGCATGTTCGGAAAACCCGTAAATATCTATGCCTAGTGCAATGGCTCTTTGTATATACTCATCTATAGTGCCCTCAGCATGGTTACAGCGCGTGGTGTGGTTATGTAAATCTATTCTTCTTTTCTTAATCATACTGTGATTTTAGCATAGAAACCTACTTTTTACTACAACTAGGGTAAAATAAGTTCAAAATTAATTAGGTATAGGCAATCAATGAACGCAGAAGATAAAATAGAACTTTTAGCACCGGCAGGGAATTTAGAGAAGATGAAAATTGCTCTAAACTATGGTGCCGACGCGGTATATGGAGGAACAAGCACTTTTTCATTACGTATACGTTCGGGTAAAGAGTTTGATGTAGAGTCTTATGCAAAGGGGATAGAGTATGCCCATGCCAGAGGTAAAAAAGTCTACTCCACGGTCAACTCTTTTCCTTTTAATTCACAAATGAAGTTGTATGAAAATCATATTGCCAAGATTGCAGAGCTTCAACCCGATGCCCTGATTGTTTCAAGTCCTGGTGTAGTAAAAATAGCTAAAAAAATAGCACCGAATATACCTATACACCTCTCTACCCAAGCCAATGTGATGAATGCGATGGATGCAGAGGTCTATTATGATTTAGGGGTCAAGCGTATCATTGTGGCACGTGAGATAAGTTTAAAAGATTGTGAAGCAATTAAAAGTCATCTGCCTGATTTGGAATTAGAAGTCTTTGTGCATGGCTCGATGTGTTTTGCCTATTCGGGACGTTGTCTTATCTCCTCTTTACAAACAGGGCGTGTACCCAACCGCGGCTCTTGTGCCAATGATTGTCGTTTCCCTTATGAAGTCTATGCACACAATCCTGAATCGGGTACGACATTTAGATTGGATGAAGAGGAGGGCATAGGAACCTATATCATGAATGCGAAAGATATGAATATGGCTTCACATGTCGATGAAATTATGAAATCAGGGGTGATAGACTCTCTTAAAATTGAGGGACGTACAAAGTCACCCTATTATGCGGGTGTTGTCACCAAAGCCTATCGTCATGCCATAGATGACTATTATGCAGGTGATTTTGATGCTGCACGGTATCAAAAAGAGTTAAATACTACGCAAAACCGTGGGTTTAGTGATGCCTATTTGCTCTCTCGCCCTTTTGACAGAAATGAGACACAATCAAATGATTTTTCGATACAGTATGGGACACATCAAGTTGCAGGATTGGTAAGTGAAGATGGTACAACATGGAAATGTAAAGATAAAACTTGTTTGGGAGATTTGGTAGAGATTGTTCTACCCATAGGTGCCTTGGTACAATCGGTTGACAATGAGATTGGAACGATAGAGGAGCGTGACGGATCGTATTGTATCACCTTCAAAAAGCTGATAACCAAAGAGGGGAAAGAGATGGAGTGTGTACATAGCGGGAATGTCAACGAGATTCTTTTACCCTCTAAATTACCCGGATATACGATCTTAAGACGTGAAATTGTAGAGGCATTGGAGAAAAAAGGATTGACAGAGACATCCACACCGATGCATTTGGAATCAAAAGGTGTATTAGAGCATGAAGGTAAAAAGGAGAAACAGTGAAATTTGTATCGATTGTGATTGCTTCCAAAAGTGATTATGGTGTTATGGTTGAGTGTACCGAGACATTCAAAAAATTCGGTGTACCGTATGAACTTGTTGTCTCATCTGGGCATAAAAGTCCTGAAAGAACAAAGACTTATATTCAAACTGCTGAAGCCAAAGGGGCTCAAGTGTTCATTACCGCCGCAGGAATGGCAGCGCATCTAGCAGGTACTGTTGCAGCCAATACCACAAAACCCGTCCTCGGTGTTCCTATGGAATCAGGGGCATTAAAAGGTGAAGATGCACTTTTAAGTACGGTGATGATGTCAGAGGGTATGCCTGTGGGTACACTTGCCATTGGGAAAGCAGGGGCAGTCAATGCAGCCTATTTAGCCATACAGATTATGGCACTGCATGATGATGAACTTCAGGTAAAACTTCAAGAAGATAGAATTTCCAAAGCAAAAAAAGTAGAGCTAGACTCTAGTGAAATAGAGACGATACTCTAAGGACGATTATGGAACTTCAGCTAAAAAATATTGGGATGATAAAAGAGGCTAATGTTAAGCTTGATGGTCTGACGGTTATTGCTGGAGAAAATGATACTGGGAAGAGTACAGTAGGAAAAGGAGTTTATTTAATACTTTCTTTTTTGTCAGATTTTGAAAAAATACAAACTCAGAGGGGTAAAGAAGTAAAAAATGAGTTTAAAAGGTCTTCTCGTTTACCCAAACTTATTTTTGATAATCAATTAAGCGATGGGGCAAAATTTTCTTTAAAAATAGGAACTCAAAAATATGAATTTGGTATTAAAGATAATGGTATTACCAATAATGATTTTCATAGTATTAAAATAGAAAAAAATGATATAAAATTTCCTATATTTATTGAAACACCTTTGGTATGGAATTTAAATAAGTTTTTTAACCAAATGGCAAATATCCAAAGCCAAGCAGGTATGTATGGTGATGAGTTAAGTATTGATTACCCATTTTTATTAAAGGATTTGCATTTTAAGCTTACGGTAGGTATTGAAAAAGAGTCTTATTCGATAGAAGAAGAGATTAAAAAGCTTATCCATGGTGAATTTAAAAGAGATGATATGGGAAATTTCTATTTTGAACGAGAGAAGCAAAAAATATCACTTCTTAATACTGCTACAGGTATTAAATATTTTGGAATTTTTCAAGTGCTTTCTCAAAATAATTATCTTAATGTCAATAGTGTACTTATACTCGATGAACCTGAAGTCCACCTTCATCCAAAATGGCAACTTAAAATGGCAGAAGTGATTGTTGATTTGGTAAAAAATGGGGTGAAAGTGGTGGTCAATTCGCATAGCCCTTATATGATTGAGGCATTGAAAAGATATAGTGATAGAGAAAAACGACAAGATGAAACTAATTTTTATTTGGCTGAAGATGGTTATATTCACCAAATAGATAATAGTAACTCTCAAACGCTTGTTTCAATTTATGAAAAATTATCAGAGCCTTATGATGTATTTGAAGAGATGGAAAGTGACCGTTTTCAAAATGGCTGATTATAGTTTATTTAGACAAGAATATAAATTATACATAGCTACTTTTAAAGAGACTAGTTTTGATAGTCACAACAATTATTTTTTATGTACAGATGAGAGTATTGAAACAATAAATTTTGATAAAATTGTAGAAGAAAAATATCCTGACTCAAATAAGAGACCTCAATCATTTGATAGTCTTTATTTAGATAAAGATAATAATACTATCTATTTAGTAGAATTTAAAAATGAGAAGAAACCTGAGAAAAAAGAAGTAGAAGGCAAATTATTAGATGGAAAAAAAGAATTAATTTCACTACTGAATGATTTAAAAATTTCTACAAAAGAGTATAAATTTATATTTTGTTTGGTATATAATAAATTTAAACCAAAGCATGAACGGCATAAAAGAGGTTTATTTAAAAGTATGACTTTTGAATTTCTAAATAAATATAAAGAAAATGGATTTATTGATGATATTTATACAGAAGATGTAAATTTTTTTACAAAACAATTTCAAAAGAAAACTTCAAAGGAACTAAAATGCTAACCTTCAGCCAACTACTACTCAAACTCCAGCAATACTGGGCAGACCAAGGGTGCAATATTGTCCAACCCTATGATATTCCAAGTGGGGCAGGGACATTTCATCCTGCTACACTGTTAAGGAGCCTTGACTCCAAGCCTTGGTCTGCTGCCTATGTGGCACCTTCACGCCGTCCTACGGATGGACGTTATGGGGAGAACCCTAACAGACTGGGTGCATACTATCAGTTTCAAGCACTCATTAAACCTAGCCCGGATAATATTCAGGAGCTGTACTTGAAGTCTTTGGAGTATTTGGGACTTAATCTTCAAGAACATGACATCCGTTTTGTTGAAGACAACTGGGAGTCACCGACACTTGGAGCATGGGGGCTTGGATGGGAAGTATGGCTAGACGGGATGGAAGTGACACAGTTTACCTATTTTCAGCAAGTAGGAGGCATCTCTTGTGATCCTGTAGCAGTAGAGATCACTTATGGTACAGAGCGTTTGGCGATGTACTTGCAAGGGGTGGATTCGGTCTATGACTTGGTATGGAATACCAATGGTGATTCAGTGACTACCTATGGCGATGTACATAAAGAGACAGAGTACGAGTTTTCAAAGTATCACTTTGAGGTAGCCAATGTAGAGAATTTATTTCAGCATTTTGAAGATGCTTCTAATGAATGTAAAGTCTGTTTGGATGCAGGGCTTCCTTTGCCTGCATATGATCAATGTATGGTGGCTTCTCATGCGTTTAATGTACTGGATGCCAGAAAAGCTATCTCTCAGGCACAAAGACAAAACTATATCCTGAAAGTACGTGAACTCTCCATTGGGTGTGCTCAATTGTATAAAGCACAAGAAGATGAGCGGAATGCACGGGTAAGAGGTTAAGTTTTGATTGAAAAACTGCTCACTTCAAACTTGAAAATGGGTGTGATAGCCGGTGGACAATTGGGTAAGATGCTCATTCAAGAGGCAAGCAGATGGGATATTGTGAGTTATGTACTTGACCCAGATGTCGCTTGTTCAGCACGTGGCGTTGCTTCTGTGTATGTGAAAGGTGACTTTAGAGACTTTGATGATGTGTACAATTTTGGAAAACAGGTTGATATCCTTACCTATGAGCTTGAAAATATTAACATCAAAGCACTCCAAAAGCTTAAAAGTGAAGGGTTGAGAATCTTACCCGATCCCGATACCTTGGCATTGATTCAAGATAAAGGGTTACAAAAAGCGTTTTATGCGAAACATGACTTGCCAACCTCTTCGTTTGCCTGTTATGAAGATAGCAGTGAGATAGATGCAGCGATTCAAAGTGGCAACCTTAAGTATCCTTTTGTACAAAAATTACGTACAGGGGGTTATGATGGTCAAGGGGTCTCTTTAATACGTAGTGCAGAGGACAAACTGTTGCTTGGTGCGTCTATGTGTGAGGCGATGGTTGAGATAGACAAAGAGATCGCTATTATTGCTGCACGCAACAGTGCAGGAGAAGTACGTTGTTTCCCTGCCGTCGAGATGACGTTTAATGCAACAACCAATCTGGTTGAAGACCTCTTTTGTCCAGCAAATATTACAGAAGGTCAAGCTAAAGAGGCTGAAGCGTTGGCTGTGCATATTATAGAAAACTTTGAAATGGTAGGGCTTTTGGCCGTTGAGTTTTTTATAGATAAAGAGGGTAAGTTACTTATTAATGAAGTGGCACCAAGACCGCATAACAGCGGTCACCATACGGTGGATGCAGTTGTAACTTCACAACTTAAACAGTTATTGCGTGCCATTCTGGGGCTGCCACTGGGCAGTACTGAGATATTGAGTCCTTCTGTGATGTTAAATCTTTTAGGTGAACCTGGATATGAAGGTGCAGTCTATTATGAAGGGTTTGAGGCATGTATGGCGATAGAGGGTGTGAAGATACATCTCTATGGTAAAAAAGAGACAAGACCCTCTAGGAAGATGGGGCATGTCACAATTCTCTCCGATTCATTGGAAGATGCATTGCGCAAAGCAGAAGAGGTAAAACGATTGATAAAGGTAAAAGCATGGCAAAAGTAGTAGTGAGTATAGTAATGGGATCGGACTCTGACCTACCTGTAATGGAAGCGGCAGCAAAAATGTTAGAAGTGTTTGGTGTAGGGTATGAGCTAGATGTGGTCTCAGCCCACAGAACCCCTCAAAAACTCTATGAGTATTCACAAAATGCACATAAACGTGGCATTCAAGTCATCATCGCAGGAGCCGGCGGTGCGGCACATCTGCCAGGGATGATAGCCTCTATGTCTCCCTTGCCTGTTATAGGGGTACCTGTAAAGTCAAGTAACTCCATAGATGGATGGGATTCAATCCTCTCTATACTCCAAATGCCCGGGGGTGTGCCTGTAGCAACCGTGGCACTCAATGGGGCTAAAAATGCAGGTATTTTAGCAGGACAAATCGTAGGCGCAAGTTCAGCGAGTGTTCAAGAGAAGATCATAGCATATAAAGAGGATCTAAAAGAGCAAGTGATGGAGAAGTCGGAGAGGGTGAAACGGTAAAGCTGAAAGCTTTTATCTCTTTTTAACTAGAACTGGTTTATACTTAAACTATAAACTAAAGGAGTTAGTTGTGATTGTAACAGCCAAAGACTTACGATTTAATGTCTCTATGCTTTTTGATGTCTTAAGTAAAGGTGAAGATGTACTTATCACTTATAGAGGCAAGGCAAAAGCAAAACTTATTGCTATAGATGAAAGCTCTCATGAAGAAAAAAGTGATGCTATGTTTGGGATGTGGAGCGATAGAGAAGAGGATGTCAATACAACTGTACGCAATATGAGAACAGGTCGTACTTTTGATATATGATAAACTCTTAGATACAGATATTCTTATTTGGTATCTTAGGGGCAATCAAAATGCTTATGACCTTATTCATAGTATAGGAGAGTTCACTATATCTGCTGTGACCTATATGGAGTTAGTCCAAGGTATGAAAAATAAAGAGGAACTAAGAGCCTTTAAAAGAGTCTTGAAGCAGTGGAAAGTCAAAACTATTTATATGAATGAAGAGATTTCTGCACAAGCACTCTTTTATGTAGAAGAGTATTTCCTAAGACATTCCATGCAATTAGCTGATGCCCTTATTGGTGCAACCTGTACCACTCATGCAATGACCCTCTATACAGCCAATGATAAGCACTATAGAGTGATTAAAGGGTTGGATATTTTTGTGTTTAGACCGTAGGGTGCATGAGTTAGTTTAAGACAGACAATATAAACGAAAATATAAAGAAGAAAGATGACTCTAAAACAAATTTATAAAACACTAGACGCAATCAGTCCCTTTGAACTCCAAGAGAAGTGGGATAACTCAGGGTTAATCGTGGGAGATATGAGCAGAGAAGTGTCGCAGATTATACTTTCGCTCGATATTGACAATCAAATGATAGATGAGACACAAGAGGGTACACTTTTTTTGGTGCATCATCCCCTCATCTTTGGCAAACTGACGCAGCTTGATTTTTCAAAGTACCCTTCTAACTTGATAGAAAAGATGATTCTAAAAAAGCAGTCGTTAATAGCGATGCATACCAATTTTGATAAAACCCATTTAAACAAATATGTGTTTGAAAAAGTGTTGGGTTTTACAATGGAGCGTAAAACAGATTTTATCTGTGCGGCAAAAGTAGATTTTACCTATAAGGGTTTGTTGAGGCACCTGAAAGAGAAATTTAATTTACCGACACTTAAAGTAGTGGGGAAAAAAGATAAAATCGCTTCTATCGCCCTTTGTACAGGGGCAGGGGCATCTTTGATAGATGAGGTGGATGCGGAGTGTTTTTTAACAGGAGATATCAAGTATCATGACGCAATGAAAGCGATGAGTGAAGATTTGATGATGGTCGATATTGGCCATTATGAATCTGAGCAGTTTTTTGCTGAGATTTTGTTGGAAGAATTGAAAGTTTTACCTATTTTAGTTATAATTGCAAATTCTAAAAACCCATTTCATACCCAAATGTATGAAGTATAGGTTCTAAACACCGTAATCAAGTTACGGAAATACCCTTAAACCCCAAAAGGACAGAGATTGAACAAACATTTAAATGAGCTTATTGAGCTTGCAAAAAATGACCAAGCCATTGACAGTTATACACCACAATTAGAAGCTTTAGATAAAAAAGTAACAAGAATACGTAAAAAGATTGATACAGCACAGTCTGAGCTTGATACCCTAAATGAAGAGATTGTTGACAATGAGGCGCGTGTCAAAACCTTTGAAGAGCAATTGACACTACTCAATGAGCAATTGACATTGAATGCTAAAAAGTCCAAGGATATTACAACAGAGAAAGAGATGAAAGCACTCTCTTTGGAAGAGGATATTGCAAAAGAGAAAATGACCTTTGCCAATGAAGAGATAGAGAGGCTTCAAAGTATTAATGAGACTAAAAAGTCACTTTTAGAAGATGTGAGTGAAAAAGTAAACACACTCACAAATGAGTTTACTGCGATTAATGATTCCGTATCATTGGAAAGAGAAGGCATCGAGAAAGAGAAGAGTGAGCTTTTTGTAAAACGAGAAAAACTTAGTAGAAATATTGAGCAGAAAGTACTCGCATTTTACGAAAAAATTCGTATCTGGGCAGGTAATACCGCGGTAGTTCCTGTAAAAAAACAAGCGTGTTACGGATGCTATATGAAACTCAATGATAAAACCTACTCAGAGGTCATTAAAGCAGATGAAATATGTAACTGTCCCCACTGTGGTAGAATTCTTTATATAGAGCCTGTTACAGCTGAAGCTTAAGTAGTGAAAAAGTATGGAGAAAAGCTTCTTTTTTCTCTATAGTTTCATTTCAGTTCTACTCTACCTCATAGCACTTCCTTTTTTAATCCTTTTTTCTTTTAAAAATAAATATAAAGAGGCTATTCCTGCTCGTTTTTTTTTATGGAAAAACAGACCGTTTAAGTCAAATGGTATCTGGTTTCACTCTTGTAGTTTGGGTGAGGCAAAAGCCATAAAACCTTTGGTTGATGCTCTTGAGGTTGATATGTTACGTATGACTAGTACAACAAATACGGGATTTAAAACAATCAAAGCCTATACGGAGCAGAGCAGATATCTTCCCTTTGAACCTTTACTCTTTTTTTGGATGAAACCGCAAAAGGCATTGGTGGTTATGGAGGCGGAGTTTTGGTATCTTCTTTTTGCATTGGCACAGAGAAGAGGTGCAAAAACACTGCTTATCAATGCAAGGATGTCTGACAGATCATTCCCTAAATATATGAAAATCGCATGGCTCTATAGGCATATCTTTAAACACATTGATGAAGTCTATGCACAAACGACATTAGATAAAGAGCGTTTGGAGTTGTTGGGGGCTTCCCATGTGAGAGTCACGGGGAATATTAAACTCTCCACACTGCCTTGCGTCTCTAAAGTGTTAACAAAACCATCTTCTTTACTTGTATGTGCTGCAAGTACCCATGAGGGGGAAGAGAGCCTTATATTACAAGCTTTTACAGAGTTTAAGAGAGAAGCAAAAGAGGCTAGACTGCTTGTGGTACCCCGCCACCCTGAACGGTTTAATAAGGTTGCCTCTCAAGTGGAATCTTTTTCACAAAAAGAGGGCTTTTTATGGCAGAGATATTCTCAAGAAGAGAATTTTGACAGTGATATTATTGTTGTGGATGTATTGGGGGAGTTGGTAAATCTGTATGCTATTTCGGATATTGTGATTCTCGGTGGTGCTTTTGAACCTATAGGGGGACACAATGCAGCTGAAGCAGCCCAATTTGGATGCAAGATCATCTCAGGAAAACATTATTTTAATCAAAAAGATATTTTTGAAGCCATAGAGGGAATTACAATCGTCGAAGCTTCGAACCTCTCACGCAGACTCTTGCAACATACGCTGTTAAAACGAACATCATTGAAGTGTAGAACCAATATTTCTCCTATTTTGGAGAGTTTAAACGAGTCTTTACTATGACTTCCAACGCTAATGCATTGATTTGGAAGTGTATTAGAGCTGTCTTTAAAAGCTTATATAGAAGCACAAAATATTTTTAGCTAAAATATTTTTCTACTGTGCTATACTCTCTGATAATACAAAAGGGGTTATGATGAATCGTAGGAATGCACTCACTCTTGGAGGGATATTTGCTGCATCTAGCATGTTGCACGCTGAAGTAAAACAAACGATAAAAGTAAATATGGCGTATGGCGCCAATCATGAGATTAAACCTTTACCGTTTGATCCCAAATCATTACAGGGTATTTCAGAAAAAGTGATTGTCTCACATCATGACAATAATTATGCGGGAGCAGTGAAAAAACTGAGACTGATACAAAAGCAGATCTCTTTACTTCCTGATACCGCACATCCTATTGAGTATGGAGCACTGAAGAGAGAAGAGTTGATTGCACTGAACTCAAAGATTTTGCATGAACTTTACTTCGATAACCTTGGAGGAAAGGGTAGCGTAAGTGAAAAAATGAAAAAACTTCTTAGTGAGAGCTTCGGTTCTTATGAGATGTGGCAAAAAGATTTCATTCAAACAGCAAAAAGCCTTAGTGGCGGTTCGGGGTGGGTGATACTAGGATATGTCAAAGAAGCAGGTGTATTGATAAACCAAATTTCAAGTGACCATAGTGACAATGCTGCTACGTCAAGACCGCTACTGGTGATGGATATGTATGAACACTCATATCATATGGATTATGGTACGAAAGCGGATCAATATATTGATTCTTTTTTAAAAAATGTGAATTGGGAGAATATAGAAAAACGTTGGGACAGCGTTTAAATAGCCTATTTTTACGCTATTTTTATGTATAGAGTGAAGGAGACAATAGATTGGCAGATAGACTTAAATTGACCAAAAGAGATATAGCTCAAAACTTTGATGATAGAACCTATGCAAAAGGTTTTAATTATTATAGGCAAAATAGAGTAGAAAGTTATGCCTTGTTTAATAGAGACAATAACACTGCTTTTGTTCGTGGAAAAGTAGTAGGTTCAAAGACCTATAAACAACATATAGAGTTTAGTAACTTTAAAAATTTGCAGATAGAAGGGGACTGTACTTGTCCTGTGGGGTACCGATGCAAACATGTGGTGGCAGTATTGTTTGAAATGTTATCAAAAGAAGTTTCGCTACAACCAAAGAGTGATACAAGAAAATGGATGGATCAGTTTATGCAATTGTTTCAACCTAAAGAGAAAGTAATAGAGGCGGAGAGAGAAGAATTTTTTCTGATTTTTAGGCTTTTTAGAGATAGTCAAAACCATTTTGACTTTTGTAAAGCGAAGTATTTAAAAAATGGTACACTCTCAAAAGGAACGAAGATAGAGCATGATAATATGTTCTATAGGTATAACAATGACTACTCCTATCCATTTTTAACGCAAGAAGATAGAACAACGATAGAGCAACTCTCCAATACATCAGATGGTAGTTACTACAATAGTTCCTATACTTTTAGAGATGAGTATGGTGCACTGATGATAAAGAGGCTTATAGAGACAGGAAAGTGTTATCTTCATGACAGCACAATACCTTTAGAGTATAAAAAAGAGTCTAAAAAATTAACCTTTGCATGGGTTGAGGAGGGTCAGAAGCATAAACTCAAATCTAACCTTAGCGAAGAGGAGGAGTTGATACCCCATACTCTACCTGCTTTGTGTTTTAATGTCAAAGAGAATACTGTATGTGAGGCAGAGACAGAGTATGACAAAGAGGGACTTCTGTTGATGTTGTCTGCACCTGCTATGTCTAAAGAAGAGATGCATAAGATGACCCATCAAGTCATAGAGACACTACCAAGCTTTAACTTTCCTCTACCTAAGAGTTTTAAAATAGAGCGTTGTGAAGTCGAACCAAAACCATACCTTTATTTATATGGAAAGCGACAAGCATCCCATACCGTACATGCGATGGAGTTACATTTTATGTATGAAGATTATGAGGTCAATGTCTATCCTCTAAATGAGCAAGAGATGGTTTCAGAACATGATAGGGTAGTGAAAGTGTTACGAGATAGTAGCAAAGAGCAGGCGTACAGAGAGAGGGTTGAATCTTTAGGGTTTCAGTTTGAAGATGCAGTCAAAGCTTATCTTAGTTTTGCAAATCCTAACATGCAAGCAGCCATAGAGCGTTGGCGTGATTTTATGGAAAACCATATAGAGCCTCTACGTGCATCAGGTTGGATGATAGAGATAGATGAGAGTTTTAACTTCTCTTTTGAGTACGCTGATGAAGTTATCATTCAAAGTGAAGAGGGTGATGATACAAACCCATGGTTTTCACTCTCTTTTTCTGTAGAAGTAGGGGGTAAATCGGTGGCATTGATGCCTATCGTCTCTTCACTGCTTCAAGAGTATGACAGTATAGAGGAGATACCTGAAAAACTGAACTTAGAAATGGAAGAGGGTAAGTTTTTACATATAGAGTCTAAAGATATTAAGCCTATCTTGAAGACTATCTTTGAACTTTTTGATAAAAAAGAGGGTGATTCGCTGATTATCAAACCATATGATGCACACCTTTTAGACTTCGATAGTGACATTGTATGGAAAGGAGCGAAGGAGTTAAAAGAACTCTCTTTAAAGCTTAAAAACTTTAAAGGTATAACCTCTGTCACACCTGCTAAAACACTCAACGCCGAGCTAAGAGACTACCAACAGTTTGGACTCGATTGGATAAACTTTTTGCACACCTTTAGATTTGGTGGTATCTTAGCAGATGATATGGGCTTGGGAAAAACAGTACAAACTTTGGCATTTTTACAACTGCTAAAAAGTAAAAATATGTTGACTGCTCCTACACTTATTATCATGCCTACCTCACTCATAGGAAACTGGAAATCGGAGATAGAGAAGTTTACAGCAGAGTTGAGCTATTTGGAACTCTACGGCATAGAGAGGGCAGAGAAGTTTAAAGAGATAGCAAATCATGACATTATCTTAACGACCTATCAACTTGCTCAACGTGATGAAGCGAAGTATCAAAAAGAGAAGTTTTATTACATCATACTTGATGAAGCCCAAAAGATAAAAAACCCTAAAACGAAAATGGCAATGGCGATAAAATCTTTCTCTTCAGAGTATAAGCTTGCACTCAGTGGTACACCCATTGAGAACCATTTGGGGGAGTTGTGGTCGATATTTGATTTTGTGATGCCCGGTTTTTTGGATAATCTAAAACTTTTTAAAGGACTCTATCAAAATCCTATAGAAAAAGAGAATGACATGACACGAAGGAGTCTGCTCAACAAAAAAGTAGCCCCTTTTATACTCAGACGTACCAAAGATGAGGTAGCACTAGAACTTCCTAGTAAAACAGAAATCATCAAAAGAGCTACTTTTGATAAAAAACAAGCGACACTCTATGAAAACATTCGTGTAACGATGGAGAAAAAGGTAAGAGAAGCCATTAAAGGCAAAGGACTTTCACGAAGTCACATTACCATACTCGATGCCCTGTTGAAGTTGCGTCAAGTCTGTTGTCATCCAAGTCTTTTAAAGTTGGAGAGTGCGAAAAAAGTTAAAGAGTCCGCCAAACTTCTACTTTTTTTAGAACTCATTGAAGAGTTACAGTCTGAGGGACGAAAAGTGTTGGTTTTCTCTCAGTTTACCTCTATGTTAACTATTTTAGAAAATGAGATAAAAAAACGAAAATATACCTACACCAAACTTACAGGTGCTACTAGAAAAAGAGAAGAGGCGATAGAGAAGTTTACCAAAGGGGATGCAAATATTTTCCTTATAAGCCTTAAAGCAGGTGGGGTAGGGCTGAACTTGGTCGCTGCAGATACCGTCATACACTATGACCCATGGTGGAATCCTGCCGTGGAAAATCAAGCCACCGACAGAGCGTATAGAATTGGTCAAGATAAAGCAGTATTTGTCTATAAACTCATCGTAGAAAACTCCATAGAAGAGCAGATAGTTAAACTTCAAGAGAAGAAAAAGTCACTGCAAGATGGTATCTACAAAGAGGGTGAAAACAAAGAAGAGAAGTTTGACGGTGAGGCACTTGTGGAACTTTTGAGAATGTAGGGTACCTCTAAAATGTGTTACACGCTTTAAAAGTGATATAATTTTACCAATTAATCATAGGATAAAACACAATGGCTACCGATAAAGCATATAAAGTACTCGCACTACAACAGGGGATTTCAAATAATAAAGCAAAAGAGCTCATAGATAGAGGGCTTGTATTTGTGGAAGATAAAAAAGTGAAGATTGCAAGGGCAGAGATTCATACGGATACGATCTTTCGTATAGAGTACCCTGAGGAGATAGAGATTCTCTATCAGGATGAAGATATCATCGCTATCAACAAACCTGCACAGGTGGACTCTTATGAGATACAAGATACCATAGCGGGTGCCGTACTTTTACATAGACTTGACAGAGATACTTCGGGGGTGTTGTTACTGGGCAAAAATGAAGCATTTGTCAATCGTGCCATTAATGAGTTTAAAGCTCGTAGGGTCGAGAAACATTATGTGGCATGGGTAGAGGGTGTCATTTATGAAAAAGTGGAGATAGATGAGCCTATTTTTACAGTGAAAAAAGGAAAAGCTTTTTCTATGATAGACCCTGTACGCGGTAAAAGAGCACATACCATTGTCAAACCTGAAGAGTTACAGGGTAAAAAATCCAAAGTAGATATAGAGATTACAACAGGAAGAACACATCAGATACGTGTACATTTAGCGCATATTGGACACCCTATAGTCGGGGATGAACAGTATGGAAGCCGAACACAATCTAAACGTGTATTGCTGCACTCCTCCAAAATGAAAATATTTGACTATGAGTTTAACGCACGTGAGCCTAAAGATATTGCAAAATATAAGTAAATATCTGAAACCTTCTCATAGGCACAGATTGGGATTTAAGCCCAAGTAGGGTAAAATCGCGTCATTATATAAACAATTTAGAATGAGAAAAAGTTCTATGATAGGGTAAGAAATGTTTGATACATTAACGGATAGTTTTAAAAATGCCATAGGAAAAATTCGATTTCATGATGACGATAAGGCGCTTAAAAAAGCAACGACTGAACTAAAAAAATCATTGCTCAAAGCAGATGTTCATCATAAAGTCGTAAAAGAACTGATTGCTTCCGTGGAGCTTGAAACAAAAAAACACGGTATAGGTAAAGATAACTTTCTTAAATCCCTTCAAGATAAATTAACGGATATCCTAACGATAGAGGGTGCGCCAAAAGGGTTTACTTTTGCTTCTAAACCACCTACTGTAGTTTTGATGATAGGTCTGCAGGGGTCGGGTAAAACAACCACTACAGGTAAACTGGCATATTTCCTTAAAGAGCAAAAAAAGAAAAAGGTACTTGTCATTGCAGCCGATCTTCAAAGACTTGCTGCAGTTGAACAGCTTAGACAAATTACAGCGGGTATTGAAGTTGAGCTTGTGGCAGATGAGAGTGCTACACCGACACAGATTGTAAAACAGGGTCTTGCAAAAGCACAGAAAGAGCTTTATGATGTGGTACTGATAGATACGGCAGGGCGTTTGGCGATTGATGAAGCGTTGATGGATGAACTCTCAGAGATTAAAAAAGTGGCAAGTCCGGATGAACTCTTTTACGTAGCAGATGCGATGACAGGTCAGGATGCTGTTAGAACAGCACAAACGTTTAAAAAGAAGATAGGCATTACAGGTGTTGTGCTTTCTAAGTTTGATGGTGACTCTAAAGGTGGGGTGGCTCTTGGACTTACGCAACAAGTGGGGGTACCGCTTCGTTTTATCGGTGCGGGTGAAAAGATGCCTGATTTGGAACAGTTTATTTCTGACAGGATAGTCAGTCGTTTGATGGGAGCAGGGGATGTTGAATCTTTGGCAGAGAAAGCCGCTGCGGCTATAGACCCTAAAGAAGCCAAGAAATTTACGCAGAAGATTAAAAAAGGGCAGTTTAATTTCAATGATTTTTTAGCTCAGATGGAACAGATGAAAAAGCTTGGAAGCATGAAGTCCATTATGGGTATGATTCCCGGTATGGGTAATATGGCCAAGCAGATAGGGGATATGGATTTAGAAAATTCGCAGGAGATTAAACAGATTAAGGCACTTGTCTCTTCAATGACGCCAAAAGAGAGAGAGAATCCTGATCTTTTAAATAATATGCGCAAAAGACGTTTGGCTGCCGGTGCAGGACTCGATCCTATGCATGTAAACCGTGTACTGAAGCAGTTTAAAAATGCGGCAAAAATGGCAAAGAAGATGTCTACAAAAGGTGGCATGAAACAGATGCAAGATATGATGGCCGGGATGCAGGGTGGCGGTGGGATGCCAAATCTCCCTCGCTAGTGACTATTCGCCAAATCCTTGACATCTAAAAGTAATTACAATATAATTACTTGAGATTGGAAAAAGGATATATCATGTCAACACTTATCACCATAGGAAACTCACAAGGCATACGCATACCAAAGCCCATCATTAAACAAGCCCATTTAGAAGATACTGAATTGGAACTTGTTATCGTAGAAGAGGGATTGCTTATTAAGCCTGTTGTTAAGATGAATAGAGAGAGTTGGGTCAGTGATATAGAACAAGTATATCTCAATCAAAAAAATAAAAAAGATGAAGCATTTTTAGGTGATCTATTGAATGATAGTGATTTAGAAGAGCATGAATGGTAAATAATCTTCATAGATTTGATATTGTTTTAGTGAAGTTAAATCCTACAGTTGGCTCAGAAATACAAAAAACAAGACCATGTATCATTATTTCTCCCGATGAGATGAAAGCACTTAAAACGATGATAGTTGCTCCTATGACAAGTAAAGGATTTTCTTTTATCTTTAGACCGAGTATTCATTTTGAAAACAAAGAGGGACTTGTTTTACTCGATCAAATAAGAGCTGTTGATAAAATGAGAATTATTAAAAAGATAGGAAAAGTTGATGTTAAAACGAGTAAGGCCATCCTTGATACCTTGCAGGAAATGTTTAGGTATTAGGGTTTAATAAAATATTTATAATATCTATGGTAAAATCGCGTTCCAAAAAGAATTTATGAAGTTTTGATGAGTGCTTTAGTCATTAAAAAGTAGTTGTCAGGACTTTATTTCATGATGCGCTTTACCTCGAGTACATTACAAGATGAATACATATAAACAAAGGACAATAGACATGACAACGATAAGAATGACAAGAATGGGTAGAAAAAAGAAACCGTTTTACAGAATTGTAGTAACAGACAGCAGAAAAAGAAGAGACGGTGGGTGGATTGAATCCATAGGTCACTACAACCCGGTATCTGAAAACAAAGATCTTACACTTGATGAAGAGAGATTGAACTACTGGTTAAGCGTTGGTGCGCAAATGAGCCCGACAGTGAAAAGAATATCTGGTAAAAAATAGTTTTAATGGTTAAAAACTTTCTCCTCTCATACACCAAGCTTTTGGTAAACAACCCTGAAGATATTGCTATTGAGATATCAGAGGTTGATGAGGGGTTCGATGAGATTATTATTTTTGCAAATAGTGAAGATATAGGTAAACTCATTGGTAAAGAGGGTAGAATGATCAATGCCATTAAAACAGTCATCTCTGGCTGTAAGGCAAAAGGCGGTAAAAATTACCGTGTGAATATCAAAGCTTCTGAGTAAAATTTATGTCAAATGACGCTTCTCTTATCGCTCAGATAGGGCGAACTATTGGACTTTGGGGCGACCTAAAATTTCATCTTCATACAGATTTTCCAGAACAATTTAAAGTAGGGAATACCTATAAAAGCAGCCGTGGTGATCTAACGATTGCAGATATCAATTTTACAAGAGGAATTGTAAGGTTTAGAGGATACGAAAGTGTCGATGCTGCAAAAAAGTTAACCAACACTAAATTGTTCGCCGATGAAGCACAAACAAAAGCGACATGTGACTTGAATGAAGGTCAACACTTTTGGTTTGATATCATTGGATGTCTTCTCAAAGAAGGTGATGAGATATTGGGTGAGATTACAGATATCCAACGTATGGGTGATACTGACTATTTAGCGATTAAAACAGAAGAGAGTTTAGCGAAAGAGGGGCTTTCGAAAAGCTTTTTACTCCCTTATATAGACCGTTATGTGATCCGTGCAGATACTGAAGAAAAAATAGTCTATAGTAAAGATGCCAAAGACATCCTCGAAGCGAGTTAATTCTTATGCACTTTAGCTTTGTCACACTGTTTCCAAACCTTATTAAAGGGTATTTTTCAGAGAGTATCTTAAAGCGTGCAATCGAAGATGAAAAGATTGTTATAGACTTTTATAACCCTCGTGATTTTACGACAGACAAGCATAATCGTGTGGATGCACCTATGATTGGTGGTGGAGCAGGTATGTTAATGACGCCGCAGCCCTTAATGGATACGCTGAAGCACATTAAAGAGGTATCAGAGAAAGCACATATAGTCTTTCTCTCTCCCGTGGCGAAACCCTTTAGGCAAAATGATGCGAAACGTTTGGCTAAAAAAGAGCATATTGTTTTTGTATCGGGTCGTTATGAGGGGATAGATGAACGGGTAATCGAGACCTATGCAGATGAACTCTTTTCTATTGGTGATTTTATTTTAACGGGGGGTGAATTGGCCAGTATGGTGCTGTGTGATGCTATTTCCCGTAATGTTGAAGCTGTGCTTGGCAATAGTGATTCTTTGCATGTTGAGAGCTTTGAGGATGCCTTGTTGGAGGCTCCCTCTTTTACGAAACCTACAAATTATGAAAACAATGCAGTTGTTTCAGAATTTCTAAAGGGTAATCATAGTAAAATCACGGACTTAAAAAGAGGGCTTGCTTTGTGTAAAACAAAGTATTTTCGGCCAGACTTATACAAAAAAGGTATAACACATGAGAAATAAATACATTGAAAGCTTTGAGCAATCACAATTAGAAAATAGAGCTGTACCAGAATTTAGAGCGGGTGACACAGTGCGTGTTGCCGTTAGAATTAAAGAAGGTGCTAAAACAAGAGTACAAAACTACGAAGGTCTCTGTATCGCTATTAGAGGTCAGGGAACAGGTCGAACATTTATGGTAAGAAAAATGGGTGCGAACTCTGTTGGTGTTGAAAGAATATTCCCACTCTATTCAGACTCTATTGAAAGTATTGAAGTACTTAGAAGAGGTAGAATCAGAAGAGCGAAACTCTTTTATCTTAGAGAACTTAAAGGTAAGGCAGCACGTATCAAAGAGCTTCGTAGAAAATAGTTCTTTTGTCTTATTTTACTTCATCTCTGAAGGACATACTCAGTCAGTTACTGACGTAAGCTCCTTCATAATTCCTCCAAATCTAAAGCAAACTAAAACAAAGTAATCTAATTTACACTTTCCTTTCTAATTAATTTAGATAAAATGACTCATATTGAATCTATGTAGGGATATATTACGATGCTTTCAGCGATAAAAAACAAAATTATTTTACTATTACAACTCATACTTGTGATGCTTTATATCATCTTTGAAGAGTTGATATGGGAGGGTATTGCAAAGCCTGTGTATAGATTTGTACACGGGTTAAAAATACTCCAAAAAGTAGAAGTCCGCTTACAACATGTGACCCCTTCTATTGTCTTGGGACTTTTTGTCATACTGCTTATTGTTGTAGAAGCCGCTGGTATATATGCGGGGATGTTATTTATCTCCGGTCAAGTTTTTTTAGGTTTGATATTGTATATTTCAAAGATACCTATAGCAGCATTTACATTTTGGCTTTTTAGGGTGACGGAAGATAAATTAATGCAGTTTGCCTGGTTCAAATGGCTCTATGATTGGATTATGAGAGCGATTGATTGGCTGAAGTCATCAGAAATGTATATCAAGACAATAGAACAGCTCAAAAAGCTCAAGAGAAGTATAAAAGCACTGTTACTTAGGATTAAAGAGAAGTACTTTAGGGTTAAAAGTCCTTTTATGGAAAAAATTAAACATCTTTATGCCGTGGTGAAAGGTTCTTTGAAAAAATAACGTTACTATGAAAAATAAAATGCTTTCATGGCTTTTGCCTTTACTACTTATTGGCACTGTTGTAATTTTCAGTATTGAAGAGAGTCGTACGTATGTAATGGCCCCACTGCATGGAGTCTACTATTTTGTAAGAGAAAACCTTTTAGCTCTTTTGGCAGCTTTTTTCCTGGTCAAAGGAAAATTTGTTCTGACCCTCTTTCTTAAAAAAATTGCCATTCTCTCTGCAACGGGATTGGGGAAGCGTTATATTATCGAAAAGGTAATTACACACCATTTTAAGATACATTTTCTCGATCATATCATGGAGGATATCAAACGTTTAATCACTTATATTAAAAATAATTTTAAGAATTTTCCGATTGTGAAGCAGGTGATTGCCATTTTTGTATTTTTAGGTTCTTTAGGGTTTGTAGGTAAGTTTATGGGTGGTATGCTTGCAATGAAAGTCTTTATTGCAAAATTTTGGAGTTTTTTACTGGCGATTTTTCTCAAAACAGGCACGGCCATTGTCTATTTTTTTACAGACTATTTGTGGGGGAGCTGGATCGCACCTATTGTGGAGATTGTCATCTTCTCCTGGATATTGTCATGGATGGAAAAAGTACCTTTTTTAGCAAAAATATTGGCTAAGATATCTAGATTTTTTATGAAGCTGTTCAGAGGGATAGAGTTTTTCTTGGAAAAAGTATTCCATATTCCCGTAAAAAAGTTTTTTAAATGGCTGGTCAAGAGGGTGAAACGGGGCATTTATCATTTTATCGGCTATCAAAGAGTCTCCTCCCAAAAACGTTTGAAGCAATACAGGTTACTCACGCCAAATGCATATGTTCGACTTCTTAAGAGACGAAAAGAGAGAGAAAAGAGAAAAGATAAACATTATATTTGTGCCTATCAAAAGTTACAAGAGAAGAGAAAATTGAAACACTAGGGGTGCACTTGGGTTTCTCATCTAGAGAAGATATATCAATAACTTCTGTTTTTCATGGCTTGATTTGCTTCACGGTCAAGCGTTTTTGCTTTCATATCTGCACGCTTATCATGCAGTTTTTTACCTTTGGCAAGTGCGATGCTTACTTTGGCAAGATTGCGTTCATTAAAGTATATCATTAGAGGCACAATCGTTAATCCATCTTTGTGAACTTTGACATAGAGTTTCTCCAACTGTTTTTTATGCAAAAGCAGTTTTCTAGGTGTTCTTGTATCGGGTACAAAGTTTCTATTGGTTGTTTCAAGGTGTGCAATATGTGCATTCATTATATGCAGTTCACCTTGAATAAAACGACAAAAGGCATCTGCTAGATTTGCACGTTTGGCACGCAGTGCTTTTACCTCTGCCCCAGCTAGGACAATGCCTGCTTCAAACTTTTCAAGGATCTCATAGTCGTGCCTGACTTTTTTATTTTGGGCTACGATGTTAATGGCCATAATGAGACTCCTTTTTTAAGACTATTATAGCATAGACTGGTATAGTTTAACGGTTTATATATTGGAGCAATAAAGTGTTTTTATTGTAAGATAAAATATATTGTTATAGTAACAGATTTTAAAAAGGGGAGTGTACTATGAAATTTATTTTAATGGGTATTCTATTAATGGTATCTTTGTCTGCATCAGGCAGTCAGAATAAGAAGTGGGAATCAAATAAGAACTGTGAAGCCTGTCATAGTGAGATATCAAGTAAGTGGGAAACATCACGGCATGCCAATTCACATTTTAGTAAAAATGATCTATTTAAAAAGTCATTGGTCTATATGGTTCAGGAAAACAGCGATTTAATTTTGAATGAACTTAAAATAAGTTGTGCAAAATGTCATAACCCTAAAATAAGTCAAAAATCAGTGACACAGTCTGATAAATATTTATTACTTATGGATTTGGATCATGTGAATAAAGCCTATGATAAAACACTCAATACCAAAAATATGAAAAATGGTATTAATTGTATGGTCTGTCATAATATAGATGAAATTCATCTAGACAAATCTAAAGGATCAGAGGGTATGAATAGTGTGACTTTTGGACCAGTAGGTACAATGTATGGTCCATTTGATGATGCTAATTCTCCGTACCATAAAACAGAAAAACGAGATTATTTTGTTGGTGATGATCCTAAACTCTGTTTCACTTGTCACTATAGTACGGAAAATCAACATGGCATTGAAGTCTATGCTACAGGAAAAGAGTATGATAAATCTCTAAAGGAGACACAGAGTGATACGGAAGGGTGTAAATCTTGTCATATGAGTGAAAAGAGGGAAGGTGTTGCTTCCAACCATGCCATCGCAGGGAAAAAGCCAATACCGCGCATGATAAGAGAACACCGTTTTGCCAGTGTGGATAATAGCAACATCTTGAATGATTATATTGATGTAAAAAGTGCAACACGCGATGGAAAATTTGTAATTAATATTAAAAACAATACACCGCACAGTATTCCTACAGGTTATGGATTAAGAGAGATTTTCCTCAAGGTCTCATTTTTTGATAAGAGTGATAAATTAGTAGGTAAAGACTCTAAAATTTTAGGTACGCAGTGGCATGATAAGAAAGGGAAGAAGACTATTCCTCATATGGCTATACTAAAGGGTAAAGATACACGCTTGTCGGCAAAAAGCAGTAAAGATTATCTATTTGTGATTCCTAGTGGGGCAATCTATGCTAAATACACCTTTTCGTATAGGCTCATTAACGAAGAGATGGCAAAAAAGATCGGCGTGACAGACAGATTCTTTTTAAAAGAGTATACTTTCTCAGAACGTCGTGTACACCTCTAAGTATATGCTTGTGTAGGGGTAATGTATCATTGAGAGAGAATGAATATAGTCCACTGCAGATCCTTTATCGGGATGCCTATTTGGTAGCCATTAACAAACCTTCAGGTTTGTTGGTACATAAATCTCCAATAGATAAATATGAAACAGTGTTTGCATTACAGATGCTGCGCAATCAGATCGGAGAATATGTTTATCCTGTTCATCGTTTAGATAAGCCGACTTCAGGTACTTTACTCTTTGCCTTGAATAATGAGATTGCACAAAAAATGTCATTGTTATTTCGCAAGAATGAGGTGCACAAAGAGTATATAGCCATAGTACGTGGTTTTACAGCAGATGAAAAGTGTATTGATTATCCGCTTAAACAGATGTTAGACACGAAAGAGCAAAAAAAAATGGGTATTACTAAAGCAGTACAAGAAGCACAAACTCTATATGTTCGTTTGGGTACGGTGGAGTTACCTTATGCTGTGAGTCGTTATCCCTCAGCACGCTACTCTCTGGTTAAATTATTACCTAAGACTGGAAGAAAACATCAATTGAGACGACACATGAAACATATATTTCATCCTATTGTCGGAGATACCAAACATGGTCGTGGTGAACATAATATTTTGTTTCGGGAAAAGTTTGCGTCTCATAGATTACTTTTACATGCGTATCGTATGACATTTGTGCACCCTGTCAGCAAACAAGAAGTTGTGATTAAAGCTTCTTTGGATGCTACATTTAAAAAATTAATTAAAATTTTTCATTGGGAGGATAAGATATGATAAATGATGAACATAAAAACAATCCAAGATTCTTAGAACCCACGTATGAGGGCTAATATGCCTTGAGTGCCTGATTAATCTGTACATAAGCCATTACAGGTGTGGTTTCAAAATAGGGAATATTATATTTTTTAGCAAACTCTTTTGTAATCTTTTGTACTTTTAATAGGTTGAACCGGGGTGCTTTAGGAAAGAGATGGTGTTCAATTTGTGTATTGAGACCACCGTAAAACCAATGGGTAAAGACTCCCCCTTTTAAGGAGCGGCTTCCTCTCATCTGTAGTTCCATCCAAGAAAAGTCTTTTGCCTCTTGGGCCGAGAAAGTTTCACACCCTAGGTGATTGGTAATGAAACCAAAAGCAAGCCAAGGTGAAAGTATGAAATTTAATGTGAGTGCAACGATAAGCGTATCCATTGCCCCTATCTGATAGTAGAGGGTCCCCCAAATCAGTGGCCAGTGAATGAGCATGAGTGTCAATTCACCCCATAATTTCCGCTTAATGACAAACTGATATGATTGTACAATGAACGCCGGGAACATGAAGAACATGGCACCCCAAAATATGAGGTGTTTATATTTTTTAATGAAGGGATTACTCCCTTTATTAGGTGTAAAAGCACCGTCAAGTGCACGAATATCTTCATCTTTTTCTACAATATTGCAGTAGGTATGATGGTTCACATTATGTTTGTAATCCCACCATGAGGATGAGTTTGAAAGTATAAATGCAGAAAAGGGGTATGAGAGTTTTTTAGAAAGAGATTTACTCTTAAAATATTGTGTATGCAGGATATCATGAGAAACAAAAACAGACCGTGTGAACAGTATGGTAAGAAAAAGAGCTAAGAGAATAGGGTTCCATGCCTGTGCAGTGACAAGTGTACCAATCATACAAATAAGAATTGTAATCATCTCTAGTGTGCCTCTAACCGGTACACGTTCTAGTAATCCTGCTTCACGTACTTGTGTTTTGAGTTCATCGAACCTATCTGTATATATGCTTAAGGTGGACAAAATGACTCTCCCTCATTTAATTTTTGAGTATTATACTATTCTTTGGTTAATATTTAATCTTTGTAAAACATACAATATAATATGATTTAATATCATAAAAGGTTTATCGATGCGATTCATGATAATTATCATACTATTTACGACAATGTCATCTGCCAATGAGATTGTACGGAAGCTCATAGTCGCTGCGGATACAAACCATACAGTGACACAAATGCATTTACTGAAGTTGAAAACCGGTTTGATGGAAAATGCCCAAATGAGATTATTACAAAAAGAACATCTCTTTGATGTTAAACTTGAAAAACGCAATGGGTACTCAATGGTTGTGATCGCGCCTATTCACTCATTGGACGTTAACAATAAACTTCTCCTTTTTTTGACTCCCCGCTTCTCTGATATCATCTCGATGAAGTATGATGTAACTGAAGATAATACTATCTCTAGTAGTCATACAGAGCGTGTATCGCAGAGAGATTTTATAGAGCAAGTAAAAGTATGGGTAGAAGCGATTGGATTAGAATGGATTGTACTGCTTTTTTTGTCGAGCGTGGGACTCATATCATCACTGCATAGCAGACGAAAAATGGCAAGGTTGGCATCTATACAAAAAGATTTAAGTCATAAACAAGAAGAGGCAGAAGAGGGAATTAAAAAATTAGGAGTACTTGATGTTTAAAGTATTTAGAATAGTGTTGCTATGGTTTATAGTGCTTCAAGTTGGTATGGCAGGTGAAAATTTTATTGTATTGGATAGTGGAGATAACAAAGAGGAGATAGAAGGAAAAAAGAGCATCTATGAAGAGAGCATACAACAAGATAGAACTATTCAGGAACTCTTTAACAAATCGGAGTTGCCCGTTGAGGTAAAGCAATTTGATGACTCCTATATCTTGAAAGTTGGGCCATTTGATAGCAGTGATTTGCTGGCCCTCATCTATTTTAAATCTAAAATATCTTTTCCAAATGCATTTATACTAGAAGAGAAACTCTATTCATCTCAATCCCCTGTTATACGAACAGTTGAAAAAAAGGTTTATGTTGAGAAAGAAGGAGGAGGTTCGAATGCAAATCATGCCGTATGGATAGCAATGTTTTCTTTAGCATTTTTGGGTATCTTTTTTATGTTTCTCTCCTCAGAACAGATGAAGCGGATGAGACTTGAACATGAAAAAATAAAATTAAAACATGATGAACTTGAACTCAAACAGAATGAAGCACTTTCAAGTATGGGTGAGAATATACAGATTATTGCCAAAGAGACCATGAATCATACACACCATTTGGCGCAAAAGGTGAAAGAGACACCTTTCTATGAAGATGTGGCGAGGGTGATGCATAATGAAAATGAACTACTTGATGTGACAGGGGATCTTTTGAAGTTTTTACGGTTAAAATCTAAAAAAGTAGTGATACATCATGAAGTCTGTAATTTTAACCATGTTTTAAATGAAGTAGCGGGACTCCTAAATACTAAATATAAACACAATGACATTGAGTTGGTGTTTGATATTGATAAAGATGTACCAAAAAATATGCTTACCGATTCTGTTCATTTGGGACAGATTTTGATTAATTTACTTGAATACTTTATACAAAAGAGTCACAATAAAGAGGTAAAAATTGAAGTAACGACATCGGGAGATGACCGCCAATGGCACAATTTGAAATTTAACATTAATGCCGATGTCAATATAGAAGATAAGGAGCGTTTATTTAACTCTTATTATGATGAAGAGAGCAGACGATATATTGGTTTGGGATTGTTTGTTGCAAAAGAGTTAACCTATTTAATGGGTGGTGAATTAGAGATAAAAGATAGAAGTTATGACAGCACAATGCTGATCTTTACCATTCCTATCGAAGAGAAAAATAGTGAAAAAAGAAAATATCGACTACCTAATAAAGATTTAGTGGGTAAAAAAATTCTTATTGTTGATAGAAGTCACAGCTCAGCACTGGCTACGCAAAAACTATTTGCATATTTTAAAGCAGAGATAGATGTCATAAGTGCAAAAACGTTTTCTGAGCAAATACCGGATTTCAAATCTTATGAGATTGTAGCTTTGGGAAATATGTTGTTTAATACAAAAGTCTTTGAAGCTCTAGCGAAAGTAAAAGAGAAGCAAGCGTTAAAGATCATCAGTCTTGAGAATCTTTTTACTTCTGAGGAAACACCGCTGCATCCTCATGTAGATATAAGATTAAAAAAGCCGCTAACTCAAGAGTATGTATTTGATACGCTTGTAGAGTTATATACCATCAAAGAGGATACCGTAAAGAGAAGTGGAGAAGATGAGCATATTGCAATGCAGGTCTATACAGAGGCATTTAAAGAGACAGCGGATATTACTTTGGAAAGTTTTTATTCTCTTGGAGATGCACATATCCTCATTGTTGAAGATGATATTGTAAATCAAAATATCTTTTTGGAAATTTTAGCCAAATCGAATATACGCGTTTGGGTCACAAGTAATGGGGAAGAGGCGATTGATTTTCTTCACAAAACGCAAGAAGATATTGATATGATCTTTATGGATATCAATATGCCTGTAATGGATGGGTACACTGCAGGAAAGATCATTCGAGAAGATTCCCGTTTTCATGATTTAGTCATCATATTTTTGTCTGCTTTAGCATCTGAACATGAAGTAGAAAAGATGCGTGAGAGCGGTATGAATGGGTATCTTCCCAAACCCATTCAAATAGGACAGCTATACACTGCATTAAAAATATTTTTACACAAAGAGAATCCTCTTATCTCCCCAATGGTTGTATCCAATAACAGACCGATGGTTTTTGAAGGCTTGAATGTAGAGGATGGGATTAAAAATCTTCATGGTAATATCGCTTTGTATAAACAGGTTTTGCAGGAGTTTATAGATGCCTATGCCAAAAGCGGTAATATATTTGAGAGTTTAGTCAAGGAGCAGCGTTACGGACAGATAAAAGTATTGTGTTTAGAGATGAAAGGGCTTACCGGTACAATAGGTGCTAAAGAGATGCATGTCATTATCAATGAAATTCACCAGCATTTTATCTATAAAAAACCCGAACTCTTACACAGTTATGTAGAGAGATATCATGTAGAACTTGATCAATTGACAGAGTCTATTAATCTCTATTTATCACTTTAGAGGGCAATTTTAATCTAAAGAGTGTGCTACCGCTGCCAGAGAAGAACCAGCCTTTTTTACCAACATCCTGTAGTTCAGGATAGGCAATCTTTGCTGCAGCATAGAGATCGTTAAGTAGGAGAGGGTCATTGACTGTTTCCAAGAGATGTTTTGAACTTAGACTATCCCATCCTATAAATGAAGAGCGTTTGATATTTTGAAGTAAACGTTCTTTAAATGTTTTATATACGAGGGTCGTATCACATCCTAGTTTGGGTGTATAGAGTTCAATATTAAGAGGTTCCTCTTCAAAAGGTTCTACTATCTCTCCAAAGCCACTAACGTTAGCTGAGGGATAATTATAGATAAAGAAAGGTATATCTGCACCAATGCGGCTTCCTATTTGAGCCAATTCATTCGTACTGAGCATAAGATTGCATACTTCTTTCGTAAGACGCATGAATGCGGCGGCATTTGAACTGCCGCCGCCTAAGCCTGCTTGAGCAGGGATACGTTTGGTAACAACTACTTTGTGTGTATAAAAGAACTCAAGGATGTCCAAGTCACCCGTATAGTCGTTGAGTGCTTTGTAGGCTTTGTATATGGTATTTGACTCCAATGGTATATTTTCACATCCTTCAAGGGTAAAAGTGTCACATTCACAAGGTACAAAAGCTATCGTATCATAGAGATCTTTCACTTGCATAAAGCGGGAAAGGAGGGTATGGTATCCATCTTTATGCCCAGTGATTTTTAAAAATATATTAACCTTCGCATGGGCTTTAATACGATAGACCGAATCTTTTTTCTCTATATCAGAGGTTGATTGATGAACCCTCTTTTGATCTGTTTCACTTTTGGAGAGGAGTCTAGAAACTTGGTCACTCTCCCAATATCCACCCTCACCATCACCTTCAAAACCACCCATGCTATACCTTTTTAAATAAATTGGATATGCATTATACTATAGGAAAGCTTCATTCATTTTCTAAGCATTTAAGTATACCCTTATTTCTAAAAAGAGAACAAAATGTTAACAATCATAATCAACAATTATAACGAACTTTAACTACTATTTTAAGATTTCACTATTTTACTAATTGGTAACCAAAACCTCCTTTTCTATTTGAACAGTTGGCTATGTGTACCTAATCTTTGTAGATACAATACATCATCTATAACTGTATAAATGAGTAGCATATCTCCACCTAAATGAAATTCTCTCATTCCCTTATATTCTCCAAGCAACTCATGATCTTTTGCTTCGGCAGGTAAAGGTTTACCTTCTAGTATAAGAGTAAGATAGATAAGTCTTTTCGTATACTGTACATCAGTGAGTTTTGCTTTTAACTCATCTTTCTTAAGGGCACCTCTAATAATAGGTGATACTCACAACACTTACAGCTTTAGTCTAGGCTAGGCACTCTTTTGCAGTCCTAGCCTTAGCTAAGTCAAAAAAGAGTAACGACGCATAGGCTAAAGCTGTAAGTGCCCGCAGGGTGGGCTTTGCAAATGCAATCTGTCACAAGATACTTACTTCGTCTTAGCTATGGCTAGGACTTGAAAGCCTCTTGCAACATCTTACATTTGCAAAGCCCATTGTGAGCATTACCTATTATTAGAGATGCCCTTGAAAAACTTGTGTCTCTTAAGAGTTATTATTTAGCCAACTCATCTAAAGTTACATCTTCATAGTTTTCACCAGTTTCAATGTCATGCATAGTTTGTAATGTCATATCATTAGGTATCTTAACCTCAAATGGCAACCCTCTGTTAAATACAGACTGTGCTAAAAACATGTTGACTGCTTCACTAAGACTCAGTCCATAATGTTTATATATCTCTTTAGCCTGTTCTTTGAGGTTTGTATCGAGGTAAACGTTAGTTCTTGATTTTTCTACTGCCATAATCAATCCTTTTTTATTAATTGTGACACAAAGGTTGTGTTTTGTAAAGTTTTTATATATGGTAATGTAATATTGTCCTTTGAAAAATAAGAAATTCCCGAATTTAAATCCCCTTTAAAATTTTTAAATACGTAAATAGACATTAAAAGAGGTAACAATCTCTATATCTTCACTCTCAAATTCGATTTGTCCATTTTTATCTACACTCAAATGAATCTCAAAAAACTCTTCCTCATCTTTAAAAGAAGTACATTCAAGTGAAACATCTTTATCTCTGAGAAAACCAAAACCCGAAGTAAGAATAAAATCTTCATATTCATCATAGGAGTTTAACGTTTTAGCCAGTAGTTTATTTTTGAACTCAAAGAGCTTATCGTATGTAACAATACATAAAAGGCAATCTTTATTAGAACGGGCAATTCCAGTGTTGTTAAAGCTGACAAAACCAACTTTTTGTATACTTTGTAAATCTTCCATTGTAATCTCTTTAGAAGCATATGTATCTATTAGTTCTTTAAATTTTTTTAACATTATTTTCCTTTGTTGGAATGATATATGCAATTTATATTCAAAAAGGAAAAAGTTATGGAACATTATGTAATTATAGATAAGTTATGCTCATGTGCAAAAAGAGAAGGGTTAGAAAAAGTAGTCAGTTTTGATACAAAAGAGAATGCCAAAGATGCTGCTGATGTTAAGCTTTTACTATTTAATGAAGGTTTTTGTGGAAAACATAATTTTGACATTACTGAAGTTAATCATCATTATGTTATTGGAATGCTAGAAGGCGGGTGTGGATGTGGATCAAGTGAAGGTGGATGTGGCACACATGAAAAACACTAAAGCTTTTGGGAGTGTTAGAAGTTTTGTGTCAGACCATATTGAATAGAAGATCTTCTCTATATATACCTTTGGCTGAAATTTCCACCCAAGCAATATGGGAAGAAAAAGGACTTCATTTACTCTATCTTCCTCCTTATTCTCCTGAATTAAATCTAATTGAAATATTATGGAGAGAGATGAAATATAGATGGGTTGACTTAAATGCTTTTGTCTCTTTTGAGACGCTATGGGAGCATGTGCAAAAACTCTTAGATGGATTTGCAAAGGAATATGTCATTAATTTTGGCTAGGTACTTATCAAAGTTGGCATTGACCAGTTTTTTCTCTGTATCAATTTTGGCATCGGTTAAGAAAATATGACCAGAAGGATTGGGGAGTTTTAAACTCCCTTGGATAATATTATTTTTATGGATAACGGTTGAAGATAGCCAATAAATTGCCACTAGGTAATTTATTGGCTACTCTGTTTTGTTATACATCTACTTTGTGATGCTCATTTTGTATAAGTTTATCAGCTAACCAAGTTTTTATAATAGCTTGACGACTAACCCCTATATGTTGTGCTTCTTCATCAAGTTTTTTAACCATCCATGTTGGAAAGTCAATATTTATTCTTTTTGGTTCTAGGTTTGGTCTTTTTATTGTTGATAAATCAAGGTATTCAATTATATCTTCTTCATTGTCATCAAATATTTTATCAAATTCTTCAGCTTTCATAAATTTCAATCTCCTTTTTTCTTGCTCTTCTTGCAGAAATAATTCTAATTTTTTCTCCACGAAGTGTTGTAACAACAGCATAAACTTTAGGGTTGATTTTTCCAATGTTAATAAATCGTTCCTCATCTTCATATAGTGTTCTAATCTCAACCATCTTGTCATCATTCCAAAGAAGTTTTGCTTCTTCAAAATCAATACCATGCTTTTGCTTGTTTGATAGGCTTTTATTGTTGTCGTATTCATACTTCATATAAGAAGTATATCATTTTTATATTAAATTGTAAATTTTATGAAAGTTAATGTAGGTGTATAACGACTTTCTTGAGAAATAGTTTTCCCACAGGGGAAACTATTTCTCTCCAAGTACTTGTTATGTTTTTTCACCAATATCAAAGTTAATTCAATTATCATTATCACCTGAACCCCCTTCTTATGAGTAGCCATGGTTGAAATACCTACTGCCCACCAAGAGAGATTACGATTTGCTACATAATAACCTTCTTCATTACTGTTTTTACGACCTACCCAGTAACCAAAATAGAGTAAGAATATAAAGTAAAAAACTATAATTGACCAATCAAGAAAACCCATACAACTCCTAGTTTAGCTTGTCGTTGTTAAATATCACATTTTAATACTATGAAAGCAACCAATATTTTACAATAGCTTAGCCTTATTAAACTTAGCTATCCTATTAAACCTATATCTTATCTCTTTGTTCTGAATTTCAATGATAGAAAAAAATTGCTTTGTCTCAACAAGATATATGTCGTCTTTTTGTGTTTCGAAATATTCAATTGAGAGTTTTTTCCCTAGGTCTATATCTGTTTCATCACCTGTATAGGTATTGCGTGTAAGTGCCAAGTGTGTAAATGGGTCTAAGGCTTTTTCATTTTCATAATAAAATTGCCCCTCATGGATACGATGCAAACTTGAAAGTGTACCGTCTACCCCTAATTTATCTGCAATAAGCGCACCTAGACTACGTATATAGGTACCTTCACTGACTTTTGCTTCAAAGTGTATGAAAGGGTGATTGTAGCTTAAAAGTTGAATCTCATAGATCGTGGAAGTAATGGTTTTTAGTGCGACTTCTTTGCCCTCACGTGCAAGTGCATACGCCCTTTTGCCCTCTATTTTTTTAGCACAGAATTTTGGGGGATAATAGTTTAGTTCACCTTTAAATGAGGAGATAACCTCGTGGATATGCTTCTCTTCAAAGGGTGCTACCTCTGTGATACTCTCTATTTTCTCAATATCAAGCGTGGGGGAGTTTGCACCTAACCATAGGGTCGCTTTATAGCTTTTAGGTGTTTTATTGAGGTATTGGAAGAGTTTAGTGTATTGTCCCGTAGCGACAATGAGACAGCCTGTAGCAAAGGGATCGAGTGTACCCGAAAAGCCTACTTTTTTAGTACCGTATTTACGTTTCACGTAACCCATATAGCCATTGGATGATTTGAAGATGGGTTTATTCACAACAAATAATCTGTTCAAATACTCTTCCTATTGGGCTATATAGATTGTACAAAAGAGCTTAAAATCTCTTTTTTATTGCCACCGAAATTGATGAGCAGTTTATACTCTTTTCCTGACTTATTTGCTGCTTGAACCCGACCGATACCGAATATTTTATGTTTAACAAGATCTCCTTTTTTGTAAGTAGAGCTTTTGGTAATCTTCAGACTGGTATCTTGTATGAGTCCAGCTTCACCCAGAAAACGGCTCTTATCAATCATTTTTCTGCGACCTTTGTAAAAGCGGCTGTCAACGTAACAGAGCGTCAGGTCGGATTTTGCTCTAGTGATGGCGACATAGCCTAAGCGACGCTCCTCTTCCATGTTGCACCCCTCACCAAGGAGAGGGAAGAACTCCTCTTCTAACCCTATCACAAAGAGATGTTCAAACTCAAGTCCTTTGGCAGCATGGATACTCATGATGGTAATGGCATTCTCTTCAATTTGATCTTGATCGGATTGAAGTGATATGTCATTTAGAAATTCATCGAGGGTCAGGTCGGGGTTTTTTACAATGGCATCTCTAAAAAAGCCATAAAATTCATCGATATTTAAAATACGGTCAAAGCCATCTACCGTCATTGCATAATGGTCTTTAAGTTTGATGCGTGCCTCAAAGGTACTGATGAAGTTTCCTATGCTATGTTTAATCTCATCTTGCAGGAGTTTAATATCTTCAATGAATAGCGTAAGTGACGTAGATACTTTTTTACTGACAACCGTAGGCAGTGAACCGCTGACAGACTTGTCAATATATTCATAGAGTGATACTTGTGCATCAAAAGCAGCTTTTTGCAGTTTATCTAATGAGGCTTTACCAATACCCCTTTTAGGTTTATTGATAATACGGATAAGTGAAAAATCATCATGCGGATTGGAAAGCACCCTAAAATAAGAGATGATATCTTTGATCTCTGCACGTTCATAAAAACGCATACCGCCTATGAGTTTGAAGCCTACACCTGTTTTTGTAAACCCCTCTTCAAGCGAACGTGAAAGTGCATTGATACGGTATAAAACAGCAATCTCTTCAGGGTCTGTTCCCTTTTCTATGAGTTGTTGTATTTCATGCGCAATGGATTTGGCTTCCATAGATTCATCAAGAGAGTGCAAAAGTTTAACATCGCTGCCCTGACCTTTGTGGGAGGTCAATGTTTTTCCTAAACGTGTTGAGTTGTGTTCTATGAGTGTATTGGCGGCCTTGAGTATAGGATCGCTAGATCGGTAATTGGTTTCAAGCTTCACGGTTTTACAGGTCTCAAAATGATTTGAAAACTCTAAAATATTACGAATGTTCGCACCCCGCCAGCCATAGATACTTTGATCATCATCCCCGACAACACAGAGATTATTGTGTTCAGACGAGAGAAGTTCAAGCAGTCTAAATTGTAGTTCGTTGGTGTCTTGATACTCATCTACCATAATATATTGATACCGATGACTGGTCTCTTTGCGTAAGTCATCATTGTCACTGAGTATCTTATAGGTGAGCATAAGGAGATCATCAAAATCAACAAGATTATTCTCTTCAATGTTCTTTTGATATTTTTCATAAATGGCTGCCACTTTTTTATAGTCAGAGAGTTCCGCTTTTTCTATAGCAACTTGAGGTGAGAGTATAGAGTTTTTATATTTTGAAATTTCTGAAGCGATAAAAGCGATATTGAGGTCAATTTTTAACGCCTTGGCAATGTTGCGTAAAAGACGTTTCTTGTCATCACTGTCTATGATGACAAAGGCATTGCTTCTGCCTAGTTTTTCAATATGAAATTTTAAAAAAAGTAAACCAAATTTGTGAAAGGTACATAGAAGTGGAGGGTAAGAGACCTTTGAAGGCATAAGTTTGAGTGCACGTTCACGCATTTCTGCCGCGGCTTTATTGGTAAAGGTGAGTGTGAGCGTACTCGCAGGGTCAATACCTACTTCTCCAATAAGGTATGCAAGTCTAGTGGTGAGGGTTTTCGTTTTTCCACTGCCTGCACCTGCAAGTATGAGCATCGCACCGTCAATATGTTCAACTGCTTCTTTTTGTGCAGGATTTAATGCATTTAAAATTGATTCCATACGTTTTGTGCTCCTATATAGAGATTGATTATACCTTTTAATTGTTTAGAAGTGACATAAGGGCGGCTCTAATAAAATGTAAAAAATAAAATTATTCTAATAAGAATATCTTATGTATCTTTAAGTATAATTAGATATAATGATAATATTAACTTATTTATTTGAAACAAGGACATACTATATGTTAAAAGATTTTATTAAACTAGAAACATTTCTTACCGTTGCACGGGAAAGAAGTTTTTCTAAAGCATCTGCTAAATTGGGAATTTCACAACCGGCAGTGACGCAACAGATTAAATTTATTGAAAAATATCTTGCCTGTAAGGTTATAGAACGTAAGAAAAATGGTATAAAACTCACAAATGAGGGTGAAGAGCTCTATAAAATAGCAACAAGGTTGGAAAAAGAGATTAACGCTTCCGAACAAGATATATTGAAGATCATCAATAAAGAGATTACCTTCAAGCTAGGTGCTTCGTATACCATCGGTACAAGTATTATTCCGGGGAAATGTCTCAACACGATTGCGGATGCAATCCATAACAGCGTGAGTTTAGATATTGATGTGAGTGACAACATCATCACTAAACTTAAAGATAGAAAATTGGATGTTGGACTGATTGAATCTCCCGTGATGGATAATGACCTTATCTACAGAGAGTGGTTAGAAGATGAGCTTGTGGTTGTAAGTAACGTTCCCATAGCTAAAATTCTCAAAACGGAAGAGCTGTATGATTTTGACTGGATTTGCCGTAATGAGGGGTCACATACAAGAAGAGTCGTCTCTGAAGTATTTGACGAATTGGGTGTCTCTTGTAAAAGTTTTAATGTCCTCTCAGAGGTAAGTAATACGACAACCGTGCTTCAAACACTTAAAAAGAGTGAGAGAAATCAGGAGAGACCCGTTGTTTCCATTCTATCGAAATACTCTGTCTTGGATGAAGTTGCCAATGGCGAGCTTTTTGAAGCTAGGCTAAGAGGATATACCATGACACGTAAGTTCTTCATTGTTTACTCTAAAGAGAATAAACACAATGCCTATGTAGATAACGTCGTTAACTTTATCTTGGCAGGGCACTGTTAAGGTGTAAAAGGAGCGGCTTGCTTTAAGTCGCTATTCATGGGATTTTCACTACTTCTTCTCTTTCACTTCTTTTTTCGGAGAAGTTTTTTATTTTCAGGATTATTTAAAAGTGCTTCCATTGAAGATGATTTTTTAGGTGTCGTATCACTACTTTTCATGACAGGATTTGCAAGATTAATGACAATAGGCGTATCTCCAACAAAGATTTGTTTAATAGCAAGGAGGGGTACGGATACCATGGAGCCGAAATTTTCACTTCCAAACCCTGCTTCAAACAAAAAGAGATCATCCTGTAACTGTGCACTCTCTAATGTAAATCCACTCAATATAAAGAGTACGGTATCATCAAAAGAGTCTGATATATTTGAGGGTAATTCCGGATTAAAGTTGATATATTTGACTTCACAGGCAAGTGCAAACTCTTGATCTTTTTGAAAGAGATAGTCAATGGATTGAAAGATGTGTGTTTGTATGAGTTTTCGATACTCAGGTGTTTGAAATATATTTGCAGTCATGGTACTTACCTTCGTTAATAATCTATATTAAAATGATTTAAGACTTTAAATTCATCATAGCATTCATTATAAAACTCTATATCACCCTATAATGCGAATATTTACAGGTTTCTAATTGTTAAATTTTATACATAATTTACACATAAAATTAAAAAAGACTTGCTTTTATATTTTGAGATGGTAAACTTTGTGCTATAATTTTCACTCAATTATAGCACATGATTATAAGGCTTTTCCTATGTCTCCTAACTATTTCTCTGAACAATCTACAGAATGCCATAAAATGATTATAGATGATTTGTACCTTGAGATTGGTACAGAGTTAAGAAATGATACTATAAAATAGATTAAATGATTGTCTGTTTCTAATTGTTAAAATAGTACTTTTTAGAGGTAGTTATAGGGTAAGTCTGCTAAGCCAAGAGGCTTAACAGAAAGTGTTTTTAGAATGTATAGTTTACACCAAAGTTAACCATGTCAACTGAAGCATCAAACTTATCTCCATCAACATATACAGACTCATCATTGATTGCTGATGTATAATCAATAAACACCGCCCAGTTGTCTGTGAAGGCGTAATCTGCACCTATACCCCAAGAGAAACCATCAACACTGTCTGATGTTAATGATCCACCAGTAGGAATATCATATGTTACATCCGTTGAACCATAACCTAATAGAGCATAGATATTTATTGCATCTGTTACTGGATACATAGGTTTTACATAAAGAGCCCATGAATCTACTGTTATGTCAGAATTAAGATCACTTTTCCAACTAAGATCATTGCTTGAACTCAAACCAAACCAGTATCTACCTTCAACAGCGATATAAGGGTTAAATTTATAACCAGCATCAATCATAATTGAACCAAAATCAGCATCAAGATTTCCGTCGCCAGGAACAGTATTGTCTAGTGTCAAATTTTGCCATCCATAAGCAAGACCCAAATAAAAACCACCCACTTCTGCTACTGGTTCTACATATGGTGTTTCTACCACTGGCTCTACTGGAGCAATATCTCCACCTGCAATTGCAAATGTACCCATTGCTGCTACAGCTACTGCTGATAAAACAATCTTTTTCATTTATATATCCTTAATACTTATTATATTTAACCAAATTACGATTGGCTTATATTAATTATAACATATTTTTTGGTCAGTGAATATCCCAAAACGGCAAATTAGAATTTTTTTCATTTACTTGGTACTAAGGAGAAAGAAAAATGAAAGTTCTAGCGTATTTGTACAGGATCAATATTTATAACTTTAAATCCTATCATAGCATTCATTAAAGCCACGTGTGTATAGGTGTGAAGATTTACTTTACTAATATCTTCCAAACGAAGATACCCTTCATCTATCAACTTTGATCTCATTGTGCCTTGCAAGAGAGGGGTTTTAGGTGTTATCCAGCGCTTACCGTCATAAAAAGCAATATTTGAAATGGTTGTATCCGTGAGGTAGCCCCCTTTTTCTATGATTACTTCATCCACATTCGGATTTGAGATACGTAGATGATTGAGTGCTTCTCTATTGGCATATTTATGCGCATAGTCAATGTCGGAGGGGACAATTTTTAGTCTTTTGATCTCTTTGTAGAGATAGGGAAGGTATTCAATAGAGTGTATCTTTTGGGTGTAAAGAATACGGCAACGGTATACTCCCTCTTGAGGCGGATGGATAGAGGTAGATAGATTGATACTATTTTGAACGTTAAAAAGTGAGTGACGGCTTTGGTCACATCTTTTTTGATGATAAGCAAGGTTTTTTATGTGACCCGCTTCAATTTTGATTGTTTCAAGAAGAAGAGGGTGTGCTTCATGTGACATTAGGTATCAAATAACTCTGTTGAGAGATAGCGTTCCGCCGTATCACAAAGTATGGTAACAATTGTTTTGCCTTTGTTCTCGGGTCTAGAGGCAAGCGCATAGGCAGCGTGTAGATTGGCACCTGCAGAGATACCGATAAGAAGCCCCTCTTCTTTGGCAATTTTTTGTGCCATGGCAAAAGAGGCTTCATTGCTTACAGAGATTACTTCATCATATATTTCAGTGTTGAGAATGTCGGGGATAAATCCTGCACCGATACCTTGAATTTTATGTGGTCCGGCACTCTGCCCCTCTAATACAGCTGATGCAGAGGGTTCTACGGCTACTGTAAAAAGTGCAGGGATACTCTCTTTGAGTACTTCTGCCGTACCTGTTAGGGTACCGCCTGTGCCAACGCCGGAAACAAAGATATCTAACGTATTTTGTGTATCTTTTAGTATCTCCGGTGCAGTCGTTTTGCGGTGGATATCGGGGTTGTCCGTATTTTTAAATTGTTGAAGTACTTTGGCATTTTTAAGCTCTTTCTCCAAGAGATAGGCTTTTTCTATTGCGCCACCCATTCCGTCAATAGCCGGAGTGAGTACCAGTTGGGCACCTAAGTGGCTAAGAATCTTACGGCGTTCAATACTCATAGACTCCGGCATTGTAAGAATAAGCTTAAGTCCCTTTGCCGCACAAATAGCAGCCAGACCGATACCTGTATTTCCACTGGTAGGCTCAATAATCGTTGTACTCTCATCAATGATCCCTGCCTTAAGTGCTTCATTGATCATATTAAACGCAATTCTATCTTTCACTGAAGAGGTAGGGTTCATAAATTCACATTTACCCAGTATGGTTGTACCTGTCTCCTTCGAAAGGGTATTGATCTTTACTAAAGGGGTATTTCCTACCAATCCTTCAATATTATTTGCAATCATTCTCTATCCTTAATCTATATTTTTATCACTATTTGATGACTTCTCACTTTTGTATAGCATACTATATGCAAAAAGTGTTCTATTGTCAGATATTTTTGACCTCTTTAACACTATATGCAATCTCATCTTCTGCGTAGATAGGTACAACACCTTTGTAGTCAGAAGGTACTTTAAACGTCTGTTTTTCAAGTATAACGCTCTTTTGAGGCGGTTTTATGCCATAGATTATCTGGGCGTTACCCGAAACAAAGGCTTGCAGTTTTTCTAGTGAAGCATTTTCCCGTTCAAAAAGTTCAGCTAAAACTTGCAGGGCAATGGGTGCAGTGAAGACACCGGCTGCACAACCACAAGACTCTTTAGCATGTTTTGGGTGTGGTGCGGAATCGGAACCGAACATTACTTTGGGATGTGCTTCCAATGCCACTTTAAGCAGTGCCGATCGATCTTCGGGACGTTTGGCAATAGGTTTACAAAAAAGATGAGGTTTGAGCATACCGCCTGCAACGTCATCTAAGGTAATGAGAAGATGGTGCAGGGTTATCGTGGCATAGAGATTTTCAAATCTATCAAGTGCTTCGACACTCTCTTTAGTTGTAATATGTTCCATGATAATTTTTAGTTTGGGAAATGCTCGGGCAAGTTTTTCATAAATTGAGACAAATTCCGCTTCCCTATCCATCACAAAGCCATTGGTTTCACCATGTACACACAGTGGAATATTCAATTCAGACATTGCTTCAAGTGTGGGGCGTAACTCCTCTACATCAAAACCACTCACGCCACCTTCTGAATTTGTGGTAATACCCGCAGGATAAAGCTTAATGGCAGTAATCTCATCTTTGACTGAGGATAAGAGGGCTTTGTCATAGGTAGGTTGAAAAAAAAGTGTCATATAGGGCGTAAAATTTTCATCTCCTATAGCAGAGAGAATACGCTGTTTATAGGCGATAACCCCTTCTTTTGTAGTTACTGGCGGTACAAGATTGGGCATGATAATCGCACCGGAGAAAGTACGAGCACTCTCTTTTGCGATATTTTCCAACATTTCACCATCTCTAAGGTGCAGGTGCATGTCAAGTGGTGCGGTTAATTGCATCAAAATCCTTTACAATATAATATTTGGTTTGATTGGCAGAGATACCTTGGGGTATGAGCCAATAGTGCATCTCTATTTTGCCGTAAAATGGTTTAAATTTGAATATAGAGAGATATTTGGGAGGGTGATAGTCCACTAGCGGGTAGTCAATACCTCCACGAAAGAACTGATTACAGCGTAAAATACGTAAAGAGCTTGCAAGAAGTGCTTTATGCGGTGCATTAAATTCAAATTGCCATGATGCATACTCTGAGCAACTGGGGTAATAACGGCAGGATGCAGGAAGCATTTTGGAAATGTATTGGTACCCTTTGATGGGGGCGAGGTAGAAACGTGTTACATTCATAGCAAGGATTATAGTTTAAAATGGGTTGAATGTCAATTTTGAAAACCTATATCACAACTCAAGTATTCTTTGCTATAATCGGCACTATGAATAAAATACAACGGAAGTTTTTACTCTCAGCAGATATTCAACGTTGGTTGCAAAAACAGATATTTACCCTTGATAAGATAGAGCAGTTTTATACTAAAACAGATGAGAATAGAGCAGGTTATTATCTGAAGTATTTCCCCGATACTTACATAAAAATAATCATTGATTCCGAAGGTAAAGAAGCGTTGCAGCATATAAAAGAAGGGGAGTATATCTCACAAGCCAAAAACAATGTCGGTAGGAAGGTACTTAAAAAAAATTATACGGTTACTGTCGCAAAAGGAGAGGGTGAATCTGTTTTTGTTTTTTCAGAGTACTTAAAAGGGTTGAACGGTCTTTATATCCTTGAAGCCTCTTTTGAAGAAGCAAAATTTATGAGAGAGTCTGAAACCTTAGAGACACTGCAACCTTTTATTCTCAAAGAGATCGATAAAGATGAAAAGTATAGCGACAAATCGCTCGCTTTGTGTATTAAACCCATGGAGTATAATCTAGAGAAAGAGTTTGAAAACATTGATGCGTTTGAAGCAGCAAACCTCTTTTTCTGGCAGGTACCCTCACGCATCTATGTACGTGACGGTGTTGCATTGCTTTTGTATAAAAATCTTCGTCTTTTACACTATTATAAAATGAATTATCAAGGAAAACACTTTAGTGCAACCTTACATCGTTTGCGTGTTATTTTACGAAGAACAGCAACAATACTGGAAACATTTTCAGACTTTTTTAATCCAAAAATTCAACATTTTTCAACTAATTTACTGTCACGATACTATGAAGAAACAAAATTTTTGCGCTATCTCTATTTTTTAGAAGAGTATAGTGGTACCCGTGAAAATGTTTCACTGAGTTTTTATACTACCCTAAAAAGTCTCATCTCAGAAGAGGAGATGGCAGTGACTCAGATGCTCTTATCTCAACCTTTTGTGCACCTAATACAGATTCTCACGAGAGAACTTCATGATCAGGAATTTGAACAGTATAAACCATTAAAAAAAGAGGTTAAAAAAGTAGTAAGAGAGCATTTAGAAGCATTTGAAATCTTGCTTGCCCAAACAAAAGAGGGGTATGATGAGAAGATGCTTGAGAGAATTTATCGTGCTATGGAGACGCTTCAGACCCTTTTGGAAGATTTTTTCCATATCATCGGAGAAAAAGAGACACAGATGATTGTGGATGAAATGAATATTCTTTTAAAACCCTTACGAGAGTATCGCAACTGTAAAGAACGCGGAATTATTCTGAATGATATAAGAAAGCAGTCTCAAAATGAAACACTGAACATTACCCCCTTGTTATGTGAGCATGAAGCTGAACTCAAAGAGAGGATAGAAGATTCTTTGAAATTGTTAAGAAGTTCAAGGTTTTATATCTGAAACTTTCCCTTTTTGTATCATATATGAGTCAGACATATTGATAGCGTGATAGATGGTCGTACCGTATTTTTTACTGTAGTACTTTAGTAGCAGTTTTTGAAGTGTTGGTTCCGTTGAGGGGGTGAACCATCCATTGTTACTGAGGACTATCATATTTTCGGGTCGTTTTCCCTCTCTATCTTTACTATAGAGTTGTTCGGAAGTGGCTTCAAAACAGATGGCATTTCTATACGTTTTACCGTCGATGACATAATCTACAACACTGCTGCTGGCTTTGTAATCTACTGCACCGTCATAAAAAATCTGATTTATCCAATCGCTTAAAAAGTCCGGCAGCGGGTTACGCTCTCCAAAAGGAACAAGGATAACTTTATTGGCAACAGTAATTTTGCCATTTGTAAAGATATAAGTTGAGTTTCGAGGTGTTTTCCCATCCCAATAGAGCCCACCCGTGACAATAGAAATATGTTTTGCTTTTTCCTCTAGGGTATCTATAAGCTTTTGTGAGCGGTTGAGAAAAAGAGGAAAGACCGATTCAGGGAGTACAACCAGCGTTTTACCTGTATCAATAGCGTGGTCTATGCGTTTAAAAACCTCTTGAAACTGTTCGGGGTGCAGTGTTTCGTTCCATTTCTCCTTCACGCTGGTGGATGTAGTCATCAGTGCAATATCCCCATCTGTTTTTAAAGGTGCATATGTACTAGGCTGGTAGGCAAACATAATGAAAGAAAGATAGAGAAAGTGCCTTCTCCAGATAGTGAGTGTCATTGCGGAAAGCGTGATTGCAAATTGCCACTTCTCTATGCCTAAATAACTCTCTATAAACATCAATTCAGGCTTGAACCAATCAAAAGAGAAAGGGTGAATAGTGCTTAATGTCAATATCCCCAATGATTTAAAAATTAATGAAAGCAACGCTTCATTTTTGGGAAATAGTTTTGAGACTTTATGACTTAGCCATGCAATGAAAGCAAAAATCAAACCGTAAGAGAGCATAATAATAAGTATGACCAAAGGTACACCATAGAGCAACTCATAATGCACAAGACTTCGTGCAATCCACCAAAACCAAAAAAGTGCAGTAAAAGCACCGGTAATAAACCATGTTTTTGTGTTTGAATCTAGAAGTAAATAGAGGGCTAAAAGTCCTAGAAATGTGTTGAAAAGAGGGTAGGAATAATCATAAAATTCAAGGTAAATAAATGCAGAACTTAAAAGTGATATGAGCAAGCCTCTTGTTATCTCTAAAGTGCTAAAATACTCTCTAATTTTATATATAAAGGCTTTCCATGGAACAACTTGGCTCATTTTTACCCCTCATTCTTTTATTTGCAATTTTTTATTTTTTGATTATAAGACCACAGCAACAACATCAAAAAGCACATAAAGCGATGCTTGAAAGTTTGGCTAAAGGTGATGAAATCATTACAACCGGCGGACTGATGGCGGTGATTGTTAAACCTGAGGAAGATTTTATCAAAATCAAACTAAATGATGACACTATCGTAAAGTTAGATAGGGCATATGTTGCAAAAAAGGTTGAGATTGGTGAAAACGCTTAATTTTAGGGTTATTCTTTTTGCCTTTGCACTGATTTTTGGTGTTGTATTCTCCATTCCCTCTTTGACGCAAAGCGAGAGTGGAAAAAAGATCACTTTGGGGTTAGACCTTCAGGGGGGATTACATATGCTTCTTGGCATTAAAAGTGAGATCGCTATTGCATCCCGTATCAAATCTATGGCTGCATCTGTAAAATACATTTTTGATGATGAAGAGATCATTTTTGATGAACTTCGTATGGTAGAGGGTGAAAAGATCACCTTTGAACTGCTTGATGCTGATGATGTCATCAAAGCTAAAGATCTTTTGAAAAAAGAGATTGAAGGGAGTACACTCTTAGCGGATGGTCTCAAGTTTACCTTGAGGATGACCACTGAAGAGGTCGAACGTACAAAACAAAACGCGATCCAACAAGCCGTCGATACCATTAGAAACAGGCTCAATGAGTTTGGACTGGCTGAACCGACAGTCGCTAAACAGGGAGAAGATAAGATACTTGTCGAGGTACCGGGTATTAAAACACAAGAGGATGAACAGCGTATCCGTGAACTTATCGCGCGCGCGGCGCATTTACAACTTATGGCAGTTGATGAAGATAGAATCGCAAGGGTCAATACGATGAGTCTTCAAGAGGCAAAAAGTTTTGGGGATGTCATACTCACGGATGTAAATAGCCCTGAAAAATACCTGCTTCGTGCTATTCCCGTACTTGATGGTTCTATGCTGACAGATGCAAAGGTCGGGTTTGATGAGGGGAATCAACCGGTAATTAATTTTTCTCTCAATGGACAAGGGGCTAAAATATTTGGTGATTTTACAGGCAAGTATGTCGGTAAACGTATGGCGGTTGTGTTAGATAACAAAGTCTACTCCGCACCGGTGATCAATGAACGTATTGGGGGTGGCCGTGTACAGATCTCGGGACATTTTGAACTCTCAGAAGCACATGACCTGGCCATTGCACTTCGTTCAGGGGCACTACTCGCACCCGTATATGTGATGGAAAAACGTTCTGTGGGGCCAAGTCTTGGAGCAGATAGTATTCGATCGAGTTCACTTGCCTTGATGTTTGGATTTATCCTCGTCATCATCTTTATGTTCCTCTATTATGGTGTGGCAGGAGTTATCGCCAACGTTGCATTGATTGGAAACCTCTTCCTTATCTTAGCGATTATGTCACTTTTTGGTGCGACATTAACGCTTCCTGGTATGGCAGGTATTGTCTTGACGGTGGGTATGGCGGTGGATGCCAACGTGATCATTAATGAGCGTATTCGTGAATTACTCTATAAGGGAAAATCCGTGGCTAAATCGATTGAAAATGGCTATGAAAATGCCTTTACTGCCATTTGGGATGCCAATGTGACAACACTGATTGCAGCAACTGTACTCTATGCCTATGGTACAGGTGCCATTAAAGGGTTTGCACTTACGATGAGTATTGGTATCTTAGCCTCTATGCTCACTGCGATTGTCGGTACACACGGTATTTACCAATGGATACTTCCAAAGATTGACAAGAGAAAACTTGGCTTTTGGTTTGGTATAAAACAAGAGGGAGCAAAATAATGGAAATCTTTAAATATAAAAAACCTCTCTCCTTGATGGACAAAAGCAAACGCTTCGGTTTGCTCTCTATTGTGGTAGTGCTTCTTGCACTGGGATTGATCATTGGAAAAGGGTTTAACTATGGTATTGATTTTGCTGGCGGTACACTGATACAGGTACAGTATGAAGGCAAAGCACCCATTGATAAAGTACGAGATGCCATAGAGACGGACAAAACGTATGAGGGTGCTACCGTGACCTTTTTTGGTGGGGAAGATGAAGTGGTTATTAAGACCAAGATGTCTTCTAAAAGCTTAGGGGAAGATGTTGGTGATAAAGTAAGGGCATTGCTCAAAGATACCGGTACATTTGAAGTACGTAGGGTTGATATGGTAGGTGCCAAAGTAGGCTCTGAACTGCGTGAACAGGGTATCATGGCTATGGTACTTGCCATTATTGGTATCTTAATTTACGTCTCTTTTCGCTTTGAGTGGCGTTTTGCGGTGGCTTCAGTGATGGCGCTTGTCCATGATGTTACCATTGCTATGGGGATGATAGTCTTGTTCAATGTTGAAGTAAACCTTGATATTTTAGCAGCACTTTTAACGATATTGGGATACTCATTGAACGATACGATCATTGTCTTTGACCGTATACGTGAAGGGGTGAGGACGATTAAAGACCCTGATCTTGGTGGTATTATTGATGAGTCCGTATCGCGTACACTCTCTCGTACAACCTTAACCTCTTTGACAACTTTTTTTGTTGTATTGACACTTTTCCTTTTTGGGGGAGAGATTATAAACGGGTTCAGCTTCACGTTACTTGTAGGTATCATAGTGGGTACCTACTCTTCAATCTTTGTTGCATCACCTATATTGATGTGGCTTGGTTTCTCAGTGGGAGGCTTCAGAGAAAAAGAGGCAGCGCAACTGAAACGAGAAAAAGAGAAAGATAAAATGCGTGCCATGTATGAAAAAGGGACGATTTAATTACGTTATACTTCACTGAAGCTTTTTGGGAAGTTTGAGTGAGATTATGGTATAGAAAGTTTTATGCTTTACCAAAAAAGAGATTAGGGAGTGTTTTATGGATTGGGGAAAAGTTTTTTATATATTTTTTACGTTGATGTCACTGACAACATCCGCAGCATTTTTATATGAACATAGTGTAGTGGCACTGTTTATTGCCGGTTCGGTCAATATTATATCTACTTTGATGAAGATAGGGGTAAGAAATGTACTCTCTGCTGAACTTTTAGCAGGTTCTTTGGTAGCAGATTTACACCTTATACCGGCATTTTTTGCTTTACAGTTTTATGATAATCACCCTTTGTCTGTAGGTCTTGTAATAGGGGCAGTCGTAGCGAATGTCTATACCATTATCGTATCGATGATAGAGAGTTCAAAACAAAAGACAGATTTCTAAGAAAACGAATGATGATTCCAAAGGAGTGAGAGTTGCTAAGAATGCCTACGCTTGATGGAAGCGATAGTGAAAAGAAGCGTCAAGAGATCAAAGCGTATTTTCAGTACTGCTATAAACGATATGAGTCTCTTTTTACCGTGGTATGTAAAGAGGAGGCATACTATCAAAAAGCCGATCCTCTGCGTCATCCTATTATTTTTTACTACGGACATACCGCGACCTTTTTTATCAATAAACTGAAATTAGCCAAACTTATAGATGCACGTATAGACCCAAGACTTGAATCACTGTTTGCAGTGGGTGTAGATGAAATGTCATGGGATGATCTCAATGAAAAACATTATGACTGGCCTACGCTAGCACAGACACAAAGTTATCGGGATAAGGTCTATGAGGTTGTCTCCACACTGATAGAGAGATTGCCTTTAGACCTTCCTATTTCTCAACTCTCACCATGGTGGGTGATACTCATGGGTATTGAACATGAGAATATTCACCTTGAAACCTCTTCTGTGCTGATTCGTCAACTGCCTCTTTGGGCGGTAGAAGAAAATGCCAATTGGGAACTGTGCAGTGTTGTGGGGGAAGCCCCCTTAAATCAACTTTTAGAGGTAAGTGCCGGTGAGGTAACATTGGGTAAAAATAACAATGCCAAACTTTTTGGTTGGGATAATGAATATGGCGAACATCAAAGCGCTATTCCTGCATTTAAAGCAGCAAAATATTTGACATCTAATGGTGAATATCTTGAATTTGTACAAAGTGGTGGCTACAGTACCGATGACTTTTGGTGTGAAGAGGGGAAGTTATGGAAAGCATATAGCAATGCAAAACATCCTCTTTTTTGGTCTCTCTCAAAAGAGGGGTATATGCTTCGAACGATGGGTAAAAGAGTAGAGCTGCCTAAAAATTGGCCCGTTGAAGTGAATCATTTGGAAGCATCTGCCTTTTGTAAATGGAAAAGTTTAAAAGAGGGTAAGTCTATTACCTTGCCCACTGAAGATGAATATATTCGATTAAGAGAGGTGAGTGAAGTCCCCTCCTATCTAGAGTGGACCCAAGAAGGGGAGAGTATTGCAAATATTAATTTGGAAAGTTTTGCTTCCCCCGTACCTGTAAATCAATGTAAGCATGGGGATTTTTATGACGTAGTAGGAAATGTTTGGCAGTGGTCACGTACGCCAATGTATCCGTTTAAAGGCTTTAAAGTACATCCGATGTATGATGACTTTACCGTACCGACTTTTGATGGAAAACATATGCTTATCAATGGGGGTTCATGGATCTCTTGCGGAAATTTAGCAACCCAAAAGAGCCGTTACGGTTTTAGAAGACATTTTTACCAGCATGCAGGATTTCGGTATATACAGAGTGATTATGAAGAAAAAGTGGAGATTGACTACTATACGACTGACACTGTTATCTCTCAGTATTGCCACTTTGGCTGGGGAGATAATGCGTTACATGTTGAAAATTATCCTGCACACTGTGCTAGAATCGCTTTAGAGTATATGAAAAATAGGAGTAGAAAAAAAGCATTTGATATCGGTTGTGCTATAGGAAGAAGTACTTTTGAACTTGCACGCGGTTTTGAGAAAGTGATAGGCGTCGATTTTTCAGCACGTTTTATTCAGGAGGCAGAATCTTTAAAGCAAAATGGTTTTTTACGCTATTCCATCGTTACAGAGGGTGAACTTGAAGATTTTTACGAAGTCAATCTTTCAGCGTTTAATTTGGAAAAAGAGCGCGCTAAAGTAGCATTTTGGCAGGCAGATGCCTGTAATTTAAAAGAGATATATAGAGATTTTGATCTTATTTTTGCCGGTAATCTTATTGATAGGCTCTATGATCCTAGAAAGTTTTTAGAAGATTTGGCACCACGATTAAATGAAGAGGGGATGCTTATTCTAACCTCTCCTTATACTTGGCAGGAGGAGTCTACACCCAAAGAGAAATGGATAGGCGGTTATAAAAAAGATGGAGAAAAGGTCTCTACGCTCGATGGACTGCAAGAGATACTTGGTGAAGATTTTAAACTGATAGAGACCAAGGATGTCCCTTTTGTGATACAAGAGACAGCTAGAAAACATCAGCATACCATTGCTCAAATGTCTATTTGGCAAAAAAGATAAGGGGTATAGAGCGTGTCAACACAAGTAGATAAAACGTTTGAAGTAATAGACCGTCATGGTACCTATAGCACAAAATATGATGATGCCCTAAAAAAATTCGGCACGGATGATCTGCTCCCTTTATGGGTGGCGGATATGGATATTGCATCTCCTTTATGTGTACAAAACAGCATGATAAAAAGAGCATCACATCCGATTTATGGGTATACAACTTACCCCCAATCCTATTTTAAAGCGATTCAAAATTGGATGGAAAAACAGTTTGGATGGCGTGTGAGTCAGGAGTGGATTATCCCTTGTTACGGCGTCGTCCCTTCAATCAATTTTGCGATGACCGCCTATACTCAAGAGGGGGATGGCATACTCATTCAAACACCAATCTATCCACCTTTTGTAAGTTCTGTTCAAGAGAAAAAACGAAGGGTTCTTGACAACAGACTCTCTTATGCAGAGGGGAGTTACCAGATAGATTTTGAGGATTTTGAAGTCAAAGCAAAAGAGGCCAAACTTTTTTTACTCTGTTCTCCACACAATCCCACAGGGCGTGCATGGCGTA
>JAYEJF010000010.1:0-24690 GCA_034660455.1 Campylobacterota bacterium
TCTCACGCATCAAATTGGTTACGAATGATATCGATGTCGTACATGTTGCACAGCAGTTAGAACTTGAGATCGTAGAAAGGGCATCACACATTACTTTTGCCTATGGTGAAGATAAACGATAGAAGAATGAACTATAAACGCATTAGACTTGCATTTATAACTTAAAAAAAATGATACTCATAGGAGATAAGATGAAAAATATAATGCTTGACGGATCAGAAGGATCGGTGAGTAAAGAGAGAATGGATGCCATCGTCCAATCCAATATAGCAAAGTTGCCAACAAGGCATGGTACATTTCAGATAAAAGCGTATAGAGATGAACATCAGGAACATTTAGCCATTATGAGTCAGGATTTCTCTACATTGGATGCTCCTATTGTACGTATCCACTCAGAGTGTCTTACGGGTGATGTACTTGGAAGTCTGAAGTGTGATTGTAATAATCAGCTGGATCTGGCACTAAAGTTGATTTCCCAAAAAGGTGGCATGGTTATCTACCATCGTCAGGAGGGAAGAAATATTGGGCTGGTCAATAAGGTCAATGCCTATCAGTTACAAGATGAAGGATATAACACTGTAGAGGCAAATCTGAAACTTGGCTTTAAGGCAGATGAGAGAGATTATGATGCTGTGGGATTCATATTGAAAGATTTGGGGGTGACACAGTTAAGGCTTGTGACCAATAACCCTAGAAAAATAGACTTTATTGAAAGCTTAGGGATAGAGATTATCCAGCAAATTCCTGCTATTACTGAAGTACAAACCTATAATGAAAGATATTTACAAGTGAAAAAAAATCAGATGGGTCATCTGCTTTAAGTAATAGGGTTTATAATGGTTTACATGAATCACGATGAAATAAAAGAAGAACTCAGAGAAAAAGGTATCAAAAATACCAAGGCCAAAGGTGTTTTGCTGCATATCCTTAAAAGTAGCCATGGACCTCTAGATGTCAACACTTTGCATGCACAGTGTCAAAAAGTGACTTCGGTAAACCTGGTAACAGTCTATCGAAGCTTGCAACAGTTCCATGAAAGGGAACTGGTGCAGGAGTTTTTAGGAAAAGATGGTGTGGTTCAGTATGAATATATCCACCATGGTTCAAAGGCCCACCCTCATTTTCAGTGTGAAAAGTGCAATAAGGTTTTCTGTTTGGGTGAACTAGGGTTTGATGATGCACTTCACTTCGCCAACATGGCAAAAAAGCATAAAGTAAAATCAATCAATATCACACTCAATGGTGTGTGTGAAGCGTGTCTTTAAGTATTTTCATCAAAAAAATATTTGATTTGATTTGATTTGACTTGACAGGTTGTGCTATAGTATAGATATCTAAATAAAGGAGTCAATGATGGCAAACGAAAAATGTGAAAAACATGAGCACCATGACCACGATCATGGTGAAAACTGCGGACATACAAAGATTAAACATGGTAATCACACTGATTATCTGCATGATGGGCATATGCATCATAAGCATGGAGACCACTATGATGAACATACGCTAGAAGTGAATGAGACCAACCCCGATCAGTGTAAGCCTGTAGAGCATGACGATGGACATGTTCATGGGCCTGATTGTGGACATGAAGCGGTTCCTCACGGAGATCATGTTGACTATATCGTTGATGGAAGACTTCACCACCCTCATGGAGATCATTGTGATGATCACGGTCCAGTGGAGATAGAGAAGAACGACAAAAAATAGACTATTAATAGAAAGCAAAACTTACTCAGGCAATTACCTGAGTAAGTTTATTATGAATTGGTTGTTGCTATTTTTGATTTGTAACGAATGCTAGATTATTTAATTGATGCTTTTGGAGTAAATCTAGAACGTGAACTATCTTTTTATACATGACTTCCTCGTCTATTCTTATAATAACAGCTCTCTTTTTATCGGTTATTTTTTTTAGCGCCTCTTCTAGTACTTCCAGTGTCACCTCTTTACCTCTAAAAGCAATCTTCTTTTGTGAGAGTTCGATTGTAACCTGCTCTTGATCCACTTCATGTTTTTTTGCGTTGGAAGAGGGAAGGTTCAAAAGCAGTGCCAGTTCCTCTTTTTTAAATACTGATGTTACAATGAAAAATATAAGCAAAATGAACACGACATCTATCAGTGGTGTCATGTCAGGTACTAAAGGTTCTCGCCGCTTCATAATTTCTCCAAAACATCTTTTTCAAGAGTCGTTTCAATTCTGTCCAGAAGACTGATAAAATAGTTATAGGCAATATAGTGAGGAATGGCAACAATGAGTCCGGCAATAGTTGTAATAAGTGCAATTGAAATACCAGAGGAGAAGACGGCAGGATCTCCTAGACCTTCTTTGCTTATGGCTTCAAATGCACTTAGTACGCCTAAGACTGTGCCTAAAAGTCCCAAAAGTGGTGCAATAGATGCAATGATTTTAATCGTATCTAGACCAAACTCCATGGATTTGATTTGAGTATCAATAGCATTTTGTATGATTTTTTCTTTCGTAGGCTGTTCATATTTATCTACAAACATCAGAATATCATTGACAATAGATTCTTTACGCCATCTTGAGATTGCTAAAACAACAAGTTTCCATAACATGATTGTCAAACCAATGACATTTAATCCCATAAGGATATAGACAATCATACCCCCTTTGTCTACATAATACATTATATCTATCATTTAAACTCCTATGTTTTGATATTATATTTGATTGGAACAGTGATTGTGAGTGAACTTTTAGAAATTTCTTTTGGAATAGAAGGAAAAGAGCCAATTTCTTTAAGTATCTTCATCGCTGCTTGATTTAGCTTTGTATAGCGAGACTTTTTTTTCAAAACAATATTTATGATATTGCCATTTTTATTGATTGTAAATTGAATGTACACTGTACCTTCTTCTCTTCTTCTTTTTGATATTTTTGGATATTTCTTTTTTCCCTCTATGACTCTTCTTACTTTTGCAAGATAGGTATCTTTTATTGCTTTTCGTTTTGGTGCAGAGATTTGAGAAGAGGAAGTTTGCTTATTGACTCTCTTTTTTTTATGTCTCTTCTTTTTGACAACTTTTTTTTTCTTTTTAATTTTTTTCTTTTTGGGTGTTGGTATGGCTTTTTCAATAATAGGCTCAGGTTTAGTGACCTCAGGTTCTACAATAGGCTCAGGTTTTGGCTCTGCTTCAACGATGGGTTCAGGCTCTTTGATGGAAACCTGTTGAAGGTTTATGATAGGGGAGACTTTATCTACAGGAGGAAAAAATCTCTTTACCACCCTCGGTTCTACTTTAGAATGTAATATATAGGCATGTATAAACGTGACAATTAGAAATGAAATAATAAATACTGCTTTATATTTCAAGTGTATATATCCTTTTTAATATTTAATTTAATACTTAAGTAGCGATATGTGTCGTTTAAAGGGGAGGAGTTTATTACTTTATTTTCTTGAGATGTATTTCAAGAGATATCAATGCGTATGTTCCATAATAAGAATCTCTTGAGCGCCTTTGTCTGAGAGTTGTTCAAGTTCTAACACTTCGCCTGAGACTCTTAATGGTAACCCTGCTAATTCATGATTTGCATTGAGTGTGGCATACCCATCTTCTATATGTTCAACCATCCATATGATATCCTCATTTTCAGACTCAAACTCCATACCTAAAGCGATATCTTCGGGTAACTCTTCTAGTGATACTTTTGTTACAAGGGCATCGTCATAGGGACCAAAAGCCTCTTCTTCTGTAAGAAACAGCTCAAAATGATCACCATACGTTTTACCTTCTAACTCCTCTTCAAGTTTTTGAAAAATTTGTCCATAGTTTCCGTGAAGATACATGATCTCTTCATTCTCCTCTAAAAGGTTGCCTGCTTCATCTTTTGTGATAAGTGAGATAGCGACGAGTGTGTTTTTTGTTATGCTTTCCATAAGGTTCTACTTTAAATCTGTTTTAGTGCAACTTGCATTTGTGGCATTTTATTTTAATGTTTATTAAATGCAACTTAGTCGCATTTAATAAACTTTGGGCTATAATCCCGCCATGAAAATTGAAGAACTAATCAAAGGTAAAAATATTAAGCTTACCACTGCAAGAGTAAAGCTTTTAGAGATACTCAAAGAAGCAGATAAACCATTATGTTATGAAGAGATTAAAAAAGATATCTCTATGGATAAAGCGACTTTTTATAGAAATATCTCCAAGTTTGAGGAAGAGGGTATTTTAAATGCCTTTGAATCTAATGATAAAAAAAGATACTTTGAGGTGAAAATGGCACCCCATGCACACTTTGTTTGTATAAAGTGTAATGGTGTGGAGTGCATTAAAAATATTGACATCATGTTACCAGGTTACGAAATTAACAATGTGATTATGAATGGCATATGTCCAACGTGCTTAGAAACCCTCTAAATTTATGCGTGAAAAATAATAAGGATTAAAGTTTGAAAGGAGAGGCTCTCTATGAAATTGAAACAACCAGTATATCTTTTATAAGCCAATACAAAGAGAATAAAAAATACAAAAAATAAAATAAAAGGAATAACAAATGAAAAAAATATTAATGGCAAGTGCAGCAGCTGCTGCAATCATAATGACAGGATGTGGTGGCGGAAGCTCAAGCAGTGATAATACAGAGGAAGAACATGAAGATGCACTTCCTGCAGGATTGACATTTCTAATGTTTGATAACACAACTTCAGAGCAGTATAGTGTTGATACTGAACATGAAGAGGTTGAAGATATGAATATTGATGGTGAAAACTACGATATGACCGGTAAAAACGGTAAACTGGTGGTGTGGACACAGCATATGGAAATAGATGGAGAAGAGACAGAAGAGCAAAAAGTTGTGATGCTTAATGATGTTGATTATAATATCTTAAATGATGGCAATGTGACTTATGAGAATATTCATTATCTTGGACATTTCCATGATGATGGTTTCGCCGCACACAGTGCAGATGAGTTTAATCCAGATGAAGAAGACAATGAGACGATATTGGCACAAAAACTAGCTGCGCTTGACTCGCTAAGTGCACATCTCTTGGAGCAAGAGGTCATTAGAGAAGAGCTTGAAGATGCACTTGGAGAGATAGATCCAGCAATCGAGTTATGTAACTTCATAATACTTGGAGAACATGAAGAGCATGATGATGAGGGAGAGGAAGAAGAGGAACATGAAGAACATGGTATACCACACATTGCATTGACAACAGATGGGTATGTGTATGTCTTTAATGAGCATGAAGAAAATGGTGAGAATGTCTTAGAGCAAGATGGTATACACTTTTTACTTGACGGTGTGCAAAATTGTACAGAAAATGAGAGTGATATTGTCCAAATTGAAGAAGAAGGTGTAGCTATTTTCTCAGCAGAGACACAAAAACTTTATTTGGTAGATAGACATGCAGATGACGAATCATCAGAGTATGGTACAGACTTTCATGTACATAGTACTGTAGAGATTGATGAGGTTATGCCAGCTGGATTTACTCCTACAAGTGTGGTAGCAATCGGCGAGGGTGAACACGATCATGATGCCCACTAAAAACTATTTATCTGTGAGTGCATGTCTGGTACTTTTGGGTACCGGTTTGCTTGCAGATGAGGTAGAACTTGAGCAGATCAATGTAGAAACCCATAGTATCTACCAGCAAGAAGATGAAGTCTCTTATAGTACATCGCTTGAGACTGATATTTTGGCAAATCACACTACAGGTGAAACATTGGGGGATTATCTTTCCAGCCAATTGGGGGTTGATAGTGCAAGCTATGGCCCTGCGGTCGGAAGACCTGTAGTTCGTGGTATGGAAGGGTATCGTGTGGGTATCGTGCAAGGGGGGGTCATGCTCAATGACCTCTCTGCTATGAGTCAAGACCACGCAGTAGGTCTCAATGCCAGAGTAGCAGAACGCATTGAGATGGTCAAAGGACCTGCCTCTTTGCTCTATGGGTCTTATAGTGGAGGGGTTATACGAACACTTGGTGAAGAGCATGAAGCAAAGTTGCCTAAAAAAGGTTTGTCTGTAGATGCGTCCCTATCAGCAGATTCAGTTACAGGGTTTGGAACAAGCAGTCTCAAAAGTGCTTATGCGGTGGATGATTACTCTTTTAACCTCAATTACTATCGCAATGATGCAGACTCTTATGAGAGTGGCGGAGAGATCGTACCAAATTCTGATACATTCAGTGAACAGCTTCATGGGGTGTTGGGTTGGAAGATTTCACCTCTACATACCATCAAGTTGTATGCCGATACGATGGATAAAACCTACGGGATACCCAACAGAACCTCTGAACGTACCGAAATTCTCATGGAACAGCAACGCTATGGTGTTGTATTGCATAGCGAAGCGATTGGGGAGCTAAAAAATGTGGTTACAGAGTACCAATACAGCGACTACAATCACTTTGAACTTGAGGCAGGAAGATACGATGGTGCATTTGACCAGCAGCAACACAGCTTAAGTAGTGAGTTTGACTATCAGATTGCGCAGAGCACGGATCTTAGTTTCCGACTCGAATGGATAGGCAATGCACTCAAAGTATGTCATGAACACGGAAGATGTGAAACGTTTGAGGATGCGATTAGAACACCTGCTGAAGATGGGCGTTCTCTTTTAAACTACTATAATGCTACGGGGATCCCTTACTCACATGGACATCCAATGCCAGATACAGAGGAACAGAAGATCCTTTTGGCACCGAATATCAAACACTATCTGAGTGATGCGGATGAACTTAGTTTGGGAGCCAATATCGTGGCAAGAAAACTTACACCCGATCCGGTGAATATACAAGAGACATGGCTGGTGCATGAGAGTATTGATCCTGACTACTACAGTGAAGATGACGATGTGGCATTTAGTCTCTCTTTAGGGTGGTGGCATAGTTGGAGTGACAAGATTGAAACACAAGCCTCTTTGGCGTATATGGAACGCTTACCGTCAGCACCGGAGTTATTTTGGAATGGTTTTCACCATGCAACTGAGAGTTATATCATAGGTAACAGAGATTTGGATAAAGAGCAGTCAATCAATCTTGATATAGATGCTGTCTATAAACATAGTGATAATCTGAGCTCCAGAGTAAGTTTCTACTATTATGACTTTGACAACTATATCTATCAGTCCCAACTCGTAGATGGGAACGGTAATCCTGTGTATGACCCTTTCCATAACAGTCCGGTGTATCAAATTGAAGGGGATGCTGCAAAGATATACGGAGTAGGGATTGAAGAGACATATAAAAAAGCAGTAGGACTTCATCTATTTACCCTTTCTGCGCAATTTAACTTTATGCAGGGTAAACTGGATGATGAAGGGTATATCCCGAGAATGCCGCCTTACAATGCAACATTCTGTGTAGAGCATGATTATATGGGACTGCACAGTGAATTAACCTATGAATGGGTAGATGATAGTAATCCGGCAGACAATGAGACTCCTACAGACGGGTATAGTATGTTGAATTTCAGTATGAGGTATCATCATCAGCTGACTAAAGGCTCTCTTGAGTTTTGGTTGATAGGAAATAACCTTACAGACGTTGTTGCTCAGAACAACCTTTCTTTTCTTAAAGATACTGCCCCTCTACCAGGTAGGTCTGTGACTTTAGGGATCGATTATAAATTTTAATACCATTACTGTAATAAGGTGCATTCAGGCACCTTATTATGAGCTTTTTGGATACAATACATAAAAATTACTATATGGAACCTATCATGACAAATGCTCAAAAACTTAAAAACCTTTTAGAACTAGAAATTATCCCTGACCTTGAAGCGGCAATCGATGAACTTTTTGCCTCTATCGATAAGAGTAAAAATGCATCTAAAGAGCAAAAAGAGGATTTAGAAGAGATGCGTGAGATGCGTACAGAGTGTTTTGCTATCATCGAAGAACTTGGGCGAGATGAACTTGAAAGTGACGAGATTGATGAGCTCCTTGAGGGACTTGTAGAAGAGAAGACGCAGAAATGACACTTTTTCTGTAAAAAACGTAAAAAAATATTTGTTTTACGTTTTTGTTTATATATAGTTTATATATGTTGTTTGATGTTACATCTATGCCAGTTGGTCGTATTATCAACTATTACTACGCTTCTTCTTACATAAACCCTCTCTATTCCTTTAAGAATACATTTATAGTATTTACACTATAGTTTCCTTGTCAACCTCTCGGGGAGCGATATTGAAATATATCGCTGAGATAGCTGAAATGCTTGACCCGTAGAACTTGAACTGGTTAGAACCAGCGTAAGGAAGAGACTTGTGACTAATATTATAAATTTATAAAACTAGATTTATCTACTATTTACGCCTCTTCCCAAAAAATTTGACATATCATTTTTAAGGGAAACAACATGACTAAACCATATAAAGATACATTAACAACTTCAAACGAGATGCTCACCCGTGAGCCATTTCCTGCTTCACAGAAAGTATACCTAGAGGGTGAAATCCATAAAGAGATACGCGTACCTGTGCGTGAGATTACTTTGGGGAATGAAACAAAACTCAGAGTCTATGATACTTCAGGACCTTATACCGATCCAAGTGTTGAGATAGATGTAGGAGAAGGGATTCCTGCAATTCGTAAAGAGTGGATTATGGGACGTGGTGATGTAGAGGAGTATGAGGGGCGCATCATGGCACCTGAAGACAATGGGTACTCTACAGATGAGCAACTTGACTTTGTAACAGCCGGAGCAACAGGGCTTGTACGAACACCGCTTCGTGCCAAAAAAGAGGCAAATGGAAAAAGTAAAAACGTTTCCCAACTTTGGTATGCACGTCAAGGGATTATCACTCCTGAAATGGAATTTATTGCTTTACGTGAAAATCAAGATGCTGCAATGAATGAGGCATACCTTCAAGATGCAGAGAGAGAAGCAAGACTGAAAGGTGAGAGTTTTGGTGCGAATCTTCCAGAAAAAATTACTGCGGAATTTGTACGTCAAGAAGTAGCAGCTGGTAGAGCCGTAATCCCATGTAACATTAACCACCCCGAAGTAGAACCTATGATCATCGGGCGTAACTTTTTGGTAAAAGTAAATGCCAATATCGGTAACTCTGCAACAACATCAAGCATTGCTGAAGAGGTGGAAAAGATGGTATGGTCGACGCGTTGGGGTGGAGATACGGTCATGGATCTCTCTACAGGTAAAAACATTCACACCACGCGTGATTGGATCTTACGTAACTCTCCCGTGCCTATCGGGACGGTACCGATTTACCAAGCGCTTGAAAAGGTAAACGGCATTGCGGAAGATTTGACATGGGAAGTATTCCGTGATACACTCATCGAGCAAGCAGAGCAGGGTGTGGATTATTTTACCATTCATGCAGGACTTTTATTGCATCATGTACCTATGACCACAAAACGTGTGACAGGTATTGTATCTCGCGGTGGGGCAATTATGGCAAAATGGATGATTCACCACCATCAAGAGAACTTTCTTAATACACACTTTGAAGATATTTGTGAGATTATGAAAGCGTATGATGTGACTTTCTCTTTAGGTGACGGTCTACGTCCGGGTTCAGGTGCTGATGCAAATGATGAAGCACAGTTTGCCGAGCTCAAAGAGTTGGGGCGTTTAACACAAATTGCCTGGAAACATGATGTTCAGACGATTATCGAAGGGCCGGGTCACGTGCCGATGCATATGATTAAAGAGAATATGGAAAAACAACTTGAGTGGTGTGATGAAGCACCGTTCTACACACTAGGGCCGTTAACGACGGATATCGCTCCGGGGTATGATCATTTCACTTCAGGTATAGGGGCGGCAATGATAGGTTGGTACGGATGTGCAATGCTCTGTTATGTAACACCTAAAGAGCACTTAGGGCTTCCAAATAGAGAAGATGTAAAAGAGGGACTCATCACCTATAAAATTGCCGCTCACGCAGCAGATGTCGCCAAAGGTCATCCCGGTGCGCGTGCAAGAGATGATGCAATGTCGTTAGCCCGTTTTGAGTTTAGATGGGTAGATCAGTTCAATATCGGTCTTGACCCTGAACGTGCACGTGATTATCATGATGATACACTTCCGATGGAAGCAGCAAAAGTGGCACACTTTTGTTCTATGTGCGGACCTAAGTTTTGTTCTATGAAGATTTCAGCGGATGTACGTGAGTATGCTGATTCTTTGGGTACGGATGTAGAGACAGCCAAACAGCAGGGGATGGATACCATGTCTATGAAATTTCAGGAGATGGGTTCAGAAGTCTATGTGGAAGCAGACAAATTAAAAAATGTTTAAGTTTTTCCATTAAATCACGCGGATGCGTGCCTTGTCGTCCCGAACACCTTTGAAAGCAGAGCGTTTTGAGAGGGACGACGCTTTTTTGCTTCGTTTTTTTAAAAAAATGAAGAGAGAAACAACGCCTCGAGTTATCGAATGGGGAAAGTTGATAAAATAAATGATGATAAAGCGTTATAAAGGAATAAAGATATGCATATTGGTATAGCAGGTGTAGGTCTTGTTGGAAGAGTTTTGGCATTAAATCTTTTGCGACAAGGGCATACCCTTACACTTTTTGATGAAGACAGAGCTTATGGTGACAAGCCAGCAGGCATGACAGCTGCTGGAATGTTGGCAATGTTCGCAGAGTTAGAGAGTGCTGAATCGGTGATATTTGAGCATGGTAAACGCTCTACAGCCCTCTGGCCTAGCCTTTTGGAGCAAGTGGATATTGGCGATGCGTTTCAACAAGAAGGGAGTATTATCACTGCCCATCCTCAAGACTATAATGAGTTAGAGCATTTTATTGCCACTTTACAAGCAAAAATACCCGAAGCCTCACAAATAGAGCACTTGGATAGAGAAGGAATTACGGCATTAGAGCCTGATTTATCGCAACATGCCAAAGCCTTTTTTATCCCTCATGAGGGGCAAGTGGATGCACAACGATTTATGCAAGCCTCAAGTGACTATCTTTTAGCACATCCAAATGTGACATGGCATCAAGAGACTAAAGTCAAAGAGGTTTCGAGTGCTGCCATTAATACTGAAAATAGCCTAGAGACATTTGATTGGGTATTTGATGCTAGGGGACTGGGTGCAAAAGAGGATATGGATAACTTGCGTGGGGTACGAGGAGAAGTCTTTTGGCTTGACGCGCCTGAAGTGAATATCACACGTCCTACCCGTATGCTTCACCCTCGTTACAAAATCTATATTGTCCCAAGACGTAACAACCGTTATGTTATTGGTGCCACTGAGATAGAGAGTGAAGACAAAAGTCCGATGTCGGTACGTTCAAGTTTGGAGCTGCTTTCGGCGGTCTATAGTATGCATTCGGGGTTTGCAGAAGCTAGAATTGTCAATATGCTAACCAACTGTCGCCCTTCACTACGAGATAATTTGCCAAAGATTGAACAGTATGATAAAATGACACGTATCAATGGTCTCTATCGGCATGGCTACCTTTTAGCCCCTGCAGTGGTAGAAGAGGCGTTAAACACAGGAGTATGGGCATGATAAAAGTATCAGTCAATGGTGAAGTCAAAGAGCTTCAAGAAGGACTTAATGTATCGGAAATGATAGAGGCGTTAGAGTACAAAATCAAAGGGTTTGCCGTGGCAGTCAATACCACGTTTGTACCTATTGCCAAGTATGAACAGACTACGATAAAATCAGGAGACACTATAGATATTTTGGCTCCTGTACAAGGAGGATAAGATGACCCAACAGTTAGAGACAAACCAACAATGGGAAATTGGGGGTAAAACCCTACAGAGCAGACTGCTTATTGGTTCTGCTTTATACCCTAGCCCTGCCAATATGGAAGATGCGATCAGGGTATCAAAAGCACAAATTGTAACCGTTTCACTCAGACGACAAAGTGCAGGAGAGGGTGGAGGTAATCCCTTTTGGGATATTATCAAATCTTTGGGTATTGAAGTACTGCCCAATACAGCAGGGTCACACTCAGCCAAAGAGGCAATCACCACTGCCCAGATGGCAAGAGAGGTCTTTGGTACCAACTGGGTCAAACTTGAAGTGATTGGAGACCAGTATAACTTGCAGCCAGACCCTTTTGAAACAGTCAAGGCTGCTGAAGTGCTTATCAAAGAGGGGTTTGAAGTCTTCCCTTATACTACCGATGATTTGGTTGTAGCCAAACGTCTGGCCGATGTGGGCTGTAAAATCATCATGCCATGGGGGTCGATGATTGGCTCTGGAAAAGGGTTGATGAACCCTGACAATCTCATAGCCATTCGTAAACAGTTTCCACAACTCCAACTGGTCGTTGATGCAGGGATAGGCAAACCCTCTCATGCCACGCAAGCGATGGAGCTTGGGTATGATGGGGTACTACTTAACTCCGCCATTGCACTTGCACAAGACCCTGTAAAGATGGCAGATGCCTTTAGGGTAGCCATAGAAGCAGGACGTTTGGGGTATGAAGCAGGGGTGATGAAAGAGCGTGCATTTGCATCTCCTTCTACCCCCACGGTGGGTACACCTTTTTGGCATCAGTTTGATTAGTTAGAGAGGTATCTTTGATATTAAGTGTGTATATTTTACCCATTAAATTTTTTAAATTAATGAACTTTTTCTATTTCAACTTAACATAAATAGATATTCTATATAAGCTAAAACATCAATCTCTCGGGGTGCCAAGTATGTATAAAAATATGGCTGAGAAAACCCGCCGAACTTGAACTGGATAATACCAGCGTAGGGAAGAGAAACGTATATAAACTGCTTTGATAAATTATTTATCATGATTATTTACCTCTCATTCCCGTAATAATACTTAAGGGAACACAATGAAATTCAATACTTTTACAGTGTCAATTGCTACTGCATGTGCAATCATGACTATCTCTGCATTTGCAGAAGAGGCTACACTCGATCCCATTGTTGTAGGGGCTGATTTTAGAGAACAGAACCTTTCAAAAGTGGCAGGCTCAATGAGCATTATATCTGAAGCAGACATTTATGATAAGGCTTCACAATCTTTTGTGGAAGTGATTGCGGCTGAACCCAATGTTAACTTCTCTTCGGGTGCATCAAAAGCAAAATATATTCAAATACGGGGTATTGGTGAAAGAAGTCAATTCGTAACACCTATCAATCCTTCCGTAGGGATTATTGTAGACGGTATTGACTTTTCACAATCTGCCTTGGGTGTAACAATGTATGATTTAAAACAGATTGAAGTCCTTAGGGGACCACAAGGGACTACATTCGGTGCTAATGGACTCGCAGGTGTCATTAATGTTGAAAGCAATGAGCCAACGGATGAACCTGGTGGACACATTGAAGCTACAGTAGGAAACTATAATACGAAAGCACTAGGACTTACCCTCAATGCACCTATTGTGGAAGATACTTTACTTTCAAGATTTTCACTCTATACAAATCAGAGTGACGGATATATGAATAATACCTTTTTGGGCCGAGAAGATACTCAGAACATTGATGAACTTTCAGCTAAGGCAAAATTCCGATGGTTTGCAGCAGACAATCACACCATTGACCTCACCTTGCAACATATTGATATAGATAATGGCTATGATGCATTTACCTTTGATAATTCAAGAAATTCTCATGCAGATGAGCCAGGAAAAGATGCACAAGAAACCAATGCTTTTGCACTTCAATCAACCTATCAAGTCAATAATGCAATGCATTTAATCTCTTCTGTAAGTTACAGTAAAAGTGATTTGGAATACTCTTTTGATGTGGATTGGTCGTATGTTGGAGAATTTGATGATGCACTCTATCCATATAGTGCTTTTGACCAATATTTAAGAGAGAGAGAACAGCTAGATATCGATGTACGTTTGGTGTCAGATGAAGCTGGTCGCATTTTTTCAGGGATGACAGATTGGACGATTGGGGTCTATTATAAAGACTATTCTGAAGATATGTCACGTGAGTATGACTTCATTGCACCATTTAGTTCACTCTATGATACAAAAAATACAGCAATCTACGGACAATTGGACACACACTTCTCAGATAAGTTAACGCTAGTAACAGGACTTAGAGTTGAGCAGTGGGATTCTAAATATTCTGACTCTGAAAATGTAAATATTAAGACAGATGAGTTGTTAACAGGTGGTAAAATCGGACTTAATTACCAAGCGTCTGCCGACCGCTTATATTATGTCACTTTAGCCAAAGGTTATAAGCCCGGTGGTGTGAATGCTGATAGCCGATTATCTTTAGCTGAAAGACAATATGAAACAGAAACACTGTGGAACATTGATGCAGGTTTAAACTCTAATTATTATAACAACATGGTAAAAAGCCGTTTTAACCTCTTTTATGGAAAACGTAAAGATCAACAGGTTAATGACTCTTTAGTGATTCCTCAACCTGGAGGAAGTACAGAGTTTGTTGGTTATATTAGTAATGCCGCAGAGGGTAACTATTATGGTTTAGAATCACAAATTGATTATTTTCCTTTAGATACTTTACACCTATTTACAAGTTTCGGACTACTTCAAGCAGAGTTTGACGAGTACCCTAATAACCCTGCAATGACAGGAAGAACACCTGCAAATTCTCCAGAATACCAATATAATGTAGGTTTGGATTATTTTTTCTTGGATGCATGGACATTTAAAACCAATGTTGAAGGTAAAGGATCTTACTATTTTTCAAACAGACATGATGAAAAAGCAGATTCATACACATTATGGCATTCAAGTTTAGAATACACGACAGGTGCATTTACTGCTTCTGTATGGATAAGAAACATTACAGATGAAGAGTATCAAGTAAGAGGTTTTGGTTCTTTTGGAAACAATCCGGGAAATGGGTATATTACGGAAGAGTATGTACAATTAGGTACACCCAGAACAGCAGGTTTGACACTCTCTTATGATTTTTAAAAAGGACTAATCAATGGACTTCTCGTTTGAAGCCATAGCAAATGCGTTTGCACAAATGTCAGGCTGGGAGATACTAGCAGTTATTTTTGGTATTGCATATGTGATTCTCGCAGCAAAAGAGTCTCTTTGGGCATGGTTTTTTGGTTTTTTAAGTACCCTTATCTATACCCTTCTTTTTTGGGAAGGTGCACTTGTATCTTCTTCTCTTTTAAATTTTTACTATATGGGCATGGCTGTGTATGGTTATATCTTATGGCGTAGCGGAGGAGAGAAGGGGGACGCACTTGAAGTAACAAGTTGGTCACTTCAACAGAATATGTCCATGATTCTTTCAGGGGTGGGTATCGCTCTTGTACTTGGGTATCTGTCGGATACCTATACCGATGCAAAATTTGCTTATTTGGATACTTTTGTTATGGTCTTCTCAGTACTTGCCACTTGGATGTTAGCAAACAAAATACTTGAAAACTGGCTCTATTGGATCGTGATTGATTCAGCGGCGATTGTGTTGTATTGGCAATCAGGATACCTTGCTACTATTATTCTTTTTATTCTTTATATCATTTTGGCATTTTACGGTTATGCAAGCTGGCGTAAGGTTAAGCGTGCAAGATAGCATAGCTTGGTATCATCTGTTTGAAAAAGAGACGATACAGCGTGTTACCCTACTTGAAGCACAAGGTTTTTGTAATGAGAATTACCTTGTCATCACAGATAAAAAAAAATATATTGCCCGTAAACTTATACGTACAGATATAGATAGAAAGTTTGAGTATGAAGTACAGGGTTTGGCTTTTAAAGAAGGCATTACTGCCAAACCGCTTATGTATGACAAAAAAAATGCACTTATGCTCTCAGAGTTTGTAGAGGGTGAACACAAAGCCTTACTTAAAAGAGATGATCTTAAAGCGTTAGCACACACTTTGCAAAAACTTCATACTATCACACGAGAGAGAAAGCCTATAGCAATAGAGATAGAAAATGAAACAGAGGAGACAGTAAAAGCATTTGAAATTATTGAAGCGTATGAAAAAGAGTATGTCCTTTGCCATAATGACTTAAACCCTCAAAACATACTATGGTCTAAAGAGATTAAGTTGATAGACTGGGAGTATGCAGGTATCAATGATAGGTATTTTGATTTAGCGTCTGTTTGTGTTGAATTTAAATTAGATAAAGCAATGCAAGCACTCTTTTTAGAGGTCTATTTTTCAGCCAATCCATATAGTTTACAAAAGCTTGAAGCATATAAAACACTCTATAATGTATTGTGCAAAGAGTGGTTTGATGAAAATCATTTGATAGGGGATGCATAGATATCCAGTCTAATCATATTCATTATAATACCTTATGATTTTGATAGATTTAGTAAATATGTTATAATTATCTAAATGATGAAAAAGGATAGCCATGTCATCTTTAGACAAAATTATAGCTGATATTTTACCTCTTAACACCAATGATAAATTAATAGTGATTGATACAATACTAGCATCACTGTATCCTAAAAATAAAGGTGTAGAGAAGATTTGGGAGGAAGAAGGTCACGAGAGAATAGAGGCGTATCATCAAGGACGTGTGATGGCTTTGGATGAAGAAGATGTACTCCAAAAGTATCGTAAATCATGATTTCTGTTCAATTGTTGGAATTGGCTCAAAGTGAGTTAGATGATGCTTTTGAAGCCTATGAATATCAGAAAAAAGATTTAGGATATCGCTTTGTACAAGAAGTTAAAAATACCTTTGAAATGATAAAAAGCTATCCTGATGCATGGCCAAAAAGTTCTGAGCATACCCAAAGATGTTTCATCAAGGGGTTTCCTTATGGGATTTTGTATCATAAGGCTGATAATATAATTTTTATATTGGCAATCGTAAACTTACGTAAAAAACCTATCCACTGGGTATCTAAGAGTGTATCGGAATACTCCACATGCCGTATTCCTACTCTTCCTGAAACAATTTATACGAGGTAAGTGTATATCTATGATTTGTTACTCAACCGTGACAGATTTAGCCAAATTTCTCGGCATATCCACATCATTACCCAGCCTGACAGAAATTTCAAGTGCGAGCAGTTGTGTGACGACCATCATTTCAAAAAATTCCAACATTGGGTGAGAATCATAGGTGGTTTGTATAAAGTCATCTGCTAGGTCAAAAGGTAGGGGGCTTATGGCGCAAATAGTTGCATCTCTTGCCGATAGCTCCTCTACATTTGATTTGATTTTTTCATAGTGCATCGTACTTGGCATGAGTGCAATCGTAAAGAGTTCTGCATCTGCAAGTGCGATTGGGCCATGTTTCATTTCACCCGCAGGATACCCCTCTGCATGAAGATAAGAGATCTCTTTGAGTTTTAAGGCACCCTCAAGCGCAAGAGGAAAGAAAATATCTCTTCCGATAAAAAAGAACCCATGTCCATGTAGGTAGCGTTTTGAGAGACGGTGTAGCTTTGCATGGAGTGCATCGGTGACAATCAATGCTTTAGGCGTATGCAGCATGGCATCAATTTCTCTGTGTAAAATTTCTTTTGTAATACACTTTTTCTCTTGTCCAACATAAAGTGCAAGAATCCACAGCACCATCGTCTGCGTTGCAAATGCCTTCGTACTTGCTACCCCTTTTTCAATACCTGCTCTTGTGAGTATGGCTGCATCACTCTCTCTTACTATAGAGGAGTTATCTACGTTACAGATACTAAGACTTTTGAGTCCTGCTCTTTTTGCCATTTTAAGCGCTTCAAGTGTGTCTGCAGTCTCTCCACTTTGGGAGATGGTAATAAAGAGGGTATCAGAGGTTAAAAGAGGTTCTTTGTATCGAAATTCTGAAGCAATTTCAATGTCACATCGTACTTTTGCAATACGTTCAAAAAGATAGGCAGATGTAAGGGCGGAGTGGTAGGAGGTACCACAGGCACAAATTTTGATAGAGGTAATACCCTCAAAAAAGTTTTCATCGAGTTCATCGAGTGCAATCGCATCATCAAGCACACGTCCCATCATGGTTTCAGACATCACACGACTCTGCTCGTAGATCTCTTTCTCCATAAAAAATCGATATCCATCTTTTTGAGCAGAAATCTTATTTGCAGTGAGTGCTTGTTTTGTAAAGCTTTTTTCACCATTGGCATCAAAAAGTTTCAATTGACCCGCTTGTGCAAAACCATATTCCCCATCTTCAAGATAATATACCTCAGTGGCTTTCCCAATAATGGGTGTATCTGAAGAGGCAAAAAAGATCTCATCACCATTAAACCCAACCAGCATAGGAGAACCATGTTTTGCAAAATAGATTGTCTCTGCATCTGCTTCACTAATAAGAAGTGTTGCATAGGCACCCTCCAATCTTTTGATCGTTTGTTCAAAAGCTAAAAAAACAGAGTTAGAATTTTTATGGTTCTTTTCAAAGAGATGCACAATGGTTTCAGTATCTGTTTGGCTTAAAAAGTCAATGCCGTCTGCTTGTAACTCCATTTTGAGTTCTTGATAGTTTTCTATAATACCGTTATGCACAACATAGGAGTAGGCACCTAAATGGGGATGTGCGTTGAGCTCGGTGGGTTTGCCGTGCGTTGCCCATCTTGTATGCCCAATAGAGATACCAAATCCCTCTGTATGGTACGTTTTTGTTTTTTCTCTTAGATTTTCAAGTTTTCCAATGGCTTTGAAGTTGCTGAGTTTCTTTCCCTCTATGACGGCGATACCTGCGGAGTCATAGCCACGGTATTCAAGTTCCTGCAAACCCTCAAGGAGTATCTCTTTTTTTTCACTTTTTCCTAAGTAACCTACAATTCCACACATATTTAGCCTTTGGTCAATTTTTCTATAACAGTCTCAGCATTATGACAAAAATTTCCATTCTTTTCGATGAGAAACATATCTCTAACACGATTTTTAAGGGTATGTATTTTTGCCGTAATAATCTCTATTTCCATTTCATCAAACATATCTATCACGAAAGCCAGCAAACCTTTTTGATTTTTACTGTTGAGGTACATAATGGCATTGGTTTTCGTGTGTTCACAATCTATGGTAAGTTCTTCTTCTTTGATATGAGCTACATAGGGAGTGTATTTTTTTATTGTATCAAAAGAGTCATGAATAATTTCTTCTATTAATTTTATCTCTTCCGTATTTGCATTTTGTGCAAAATCAATTTTAAAATATTTTAAATTATCGAAAAGTTTACAGATGTCCATATTGACTATGTCAAAGTTAGAGAGTTTTCCTAAAAGATAACTTAAATTAAAAGAACGCATCCGAATGATTTCAATAGTGAGATGTTTTTGATTAGAAATGTGGTATTCATATGTTTTTGTCTCAAACCCTTTTATGGCAATATCTATGATTCTATGTGCGTTATAGCGTAAAAACAAGAGATTTGAAGGAATCTGTAGTATTTTCTTTTGTTCTGTTTTTTTAAGTGAATTAAATTTGGCATTTCTTTTGATACTCTCTTCTTTCTTAACACGTTTTGCAGCTTCATCAAGTATATCGGTACGTCCCAAAACTTCTAAAGAGTGGGTATAGAGTGTTCTTATCAGTTTGGATGAAAATGAGTTGTAAATCTCTCCTCCTACCCCGTTCATATCCGCATAAGTGAGAACGTAGATCATGTCCAGGAGCTTTTTGCTTTTAAAGTGTGCAGCAAATTTAAAAATAATTTTTTCACTATAGAGGTCTTCCCTTTGCGCCACCTTGCTCATAAGTGTGTGGTAATGAATGAGTCTCTCTCCCATTTGAATGAGTGATGCATCAATATTCAACCTTCCTGCAAAAACTTTAAACAAAGAGGCACCGACAAAATGGTGGTCCCTTTTACGTCCTTTCCCAGCATCATGAAGAAAGGTAACAACTTTTAACATGACTTTTTCCTCATGTGTCAGTGCTTCATACAGTGACAGAATGAAAGGATCTCCAATATGCTCTAAGTGATAGACACAATAGATGGAGTGTATATCTACAGCATACTGATGATACCCGTCAAATTGTGGTAAATCAACGACTTTTTTAATAGGTGGAATGGCGTATTTTAACAGTCTTACATGGGAGAGTGTTCTAAGAATTGCATAACTATAGGGCTGTTCAAATAGGGTATACATTGTTTTATAGAGTGCCTTATCGGGGCGTTCAGGTTTTTTTGCATTGATAAGTGCTTCAAGAAATGTAGGGTGAGGATGAAAAGGTTCTTTGGCATGCACACAGAGTTGCTTCAACAGAGTATTAAAATCCTGACTTTTCTTTGGCGGGTAAATAAAGTTTTTTCCATGATCTCCTATTTTGTATGTACCGGTTAATCTATCAACCCAAATTATATTGTAAAGTCGAATAATTTTTAAACTCTCTGTGACTTTTTGAGCAAATTTCATTTGACCTGTTTGACCTTTTGCATAACCAAGCAGCAGTGATATACTAGGGATAAGGTCAAGCCTTAACTTATCCTCTTTCTTGTGGCTGACAAGATGTAAAGCTGAACGTACACGAAATAAAAACTCTAAAGCAATGCGAAAACTGCGGTACTCTTTTTCTTGTATGATTTGAGAAGGTAGGTTTTTAATATTGTTTGCATTGTAGAGTATTTTCCCTAGCCAGTAAACAAGGTTTGCATCACGAAAACCGCCAACTCCTTCTTTTAGATTGGGCTCCATAGTAAGTAGGTATTTGCTGTGTTTTTTCGCTTGTTCTTCAAGTTTAAGTCGCATAAACGCTTCAATGTTATTGTGACGTATCTGTGTAATTGCATTTTGTGTTTCCGTCCAAATAAAATTTGAGCCTTCGATATAACGAGACTCAAGAAGTGCTGTTTTAATGGTAATATCTGTTTGAGATACTGCAAACAGCTCATCAATGGTATGTACCCTGTGTCCTAATTTTAAACCAGTATCCCAGAGTATATAGAGTATTTTTTCAATCATCTCTTTCAGGTTGTATCCCGGTATCTCTTTATAGACAATCATAAGGTCTATATCTGAGTGTACACAGAGCTGTTCCCTGCCATATGACCCAAGTGCTACCATTGCGATGGGAATGGAGTTTTTCATCGGTGCATAGTCTCCGAACATCTCTCTTTGTGCTACTTTGAAAATGAGCTGAAGGATACTGTCTATTTTTTTTGTATGTTTGACAAGAAAATCTTTTCCGCCGGATGTGGAAAAAGTCTCTTCAAGTGTATTAAAATAGGTATGAATCTCTTTTTTAAGCACCTGAGCTATCTTAAAATCTTCAGCATTTGCATATAAAAGTTCTTCAATTTCAGCTTTTATTTTCTTCACTTAGTCACCCCTAATCTATTATTGATATAATAGCTAAAAATTACAAACGGATGGTTTGATGGATTTAGTAAAAAAAGTACGCAGTAAAGTGAGACTGACTCAAAAAGAGGGTGAAGCACTTTATGATTTGGATCTTTATACTTTAGGTGAATTGGCAGATGAAATACGCAGAGAAAAATATGGTAATAAAAGTTATTTTAATATCAATCGCCATATTAATCCTACAAATGTATGTGCTGATATTTGTAAATTTTGTGCGTATTCCGCGAGTAGAAAAAATCCAAATCAATATACGATGACACATGAACAAATTTTAAAAATTGTGAAGAAGTCAAATGAGTTGGGTGCGAAAGAAGTGCATATTGTTTCCGCACACAATCCCAATGATGGTGTAGATTGGTATATGGGGGCTTTTAGAAAAATTAAAGAGAAATATCCAAATTTACATGTCAAAGCGATGACTGCTGCCGAGATTGATTTTCTTACACGACACTATGGTCTGAGCTATGATGAGGTGCTTGATATGATGATTGAAAATGGCGTTGATTCTATGCCCGGTGGTGGTGCAGAAATTTTTGATGAAGGGGTACGTGAGTACCTGTGCAAAGGAAAAGTCACCTCTGACCAATGGTTGCAGATACATCAAAAATGGCATGAGAGAGGTAAGCAGAGTAATGCTACGATGCTCTTTGGACATGTTGAAACAAGAGCACACCGTATTGATCATATGATACGTTTACGTGATCTGCAAGATAAGACAGGGGGGTTTAATGCCTTTATCCCTCTTGTCTATCAAAGAGATAACAATTTTTTAAAAGTTGAAGCATTTCCTTCGGGGCAGGAGATACTTAAAACCTATGCAATTTCACGTATTATTTTAGATAACATTCCACATATCAAAGCATATTGGGTTACGGCATCAGTCAATCTGGCTCTGATTGCTCAAGAGTTTGGATGTGATGATCTCGACGGTACAATAGAAAAAGAGTCTATTCAGTCAGCTGCAGGGGCTGCGAGTGCTAAAGGGATGAATTTAGATGACTTTGTAGCACTCATCAAAAATTCAGGGTTTGACCCTATTGAGCGTGATAGTCTTTATAGTGAGTTGAAAGCGTATTAGTATGGAGAAAATCTATTACCCTTATGAAGAATATAGAGAAGATGTGAAACGTCTTGTTCAAAAGATAGATCGGGATTTTGACGCAATTTTAGGTATTGCAAGAGGTGGTTTGTCTCTCTCTCAACTCTTGGGTGAATATTATAATCTTCGGGAAGTCTATAGTATCAATACTATAGGGTATGAAGATACAGATAAAAAGGACTCCGTTAGGGTCTTTAATATGCCTGAATTTAAATTGTCCACAACTGTGTTGATCGTTGATGATATCGTAGATTCCGGTGATACTTTGATTGAAGTTCTGGCTGTTCTAAATACAAAGTATCCGGGAGTTACTTTTCTTACAGCCTCACTTTTTTATAAAACAACGGCAAAGATAGAACCAACATGGTATGTCAAAGAACCAAAAGGATGGATAGATTTTTTTTGGTCGGTAGATTTAAGGAATTGAAAATATGGTATTAGTGGACTTCTTGCAGAGTAAAAAATGTGCTCAATTTATGAATTTTGCAAGAAGTCTAGTGATAGATAATCATTAAATAGCCATATTTTTGAGCAGATTCTTTTCTTTAAGTCTAAACAATCCTATACTTTTTTACGTTAAAATATATCAAGTAAAAGGTGGGAGTATAGGGGTATATGTCTGGCAAATATCAAAAGTCCATAGATACAGCAAAAGCAGAGCTGGTTGAAGATGCCGGCTTGCTTTATACAGGAGTAGTACCTAGCACTATTCAACAACTCACATCCAATTTTCAATTTCTAAAACAGCATGACCCCAACACAACCATCGTAAAGCTTCGACAGCTTGCTGAAGCACTGGCAAAAGATATTGCTTCACAATTTAACATCTTAACATCGCTTTACTCGTCCCCCCCCAAAAAAAAATCCTGATGATGAAAGTGTAGAGGTTTTGCTGGAGAGGATAAAAAGCGAAGGGTAGGTTCGTTTTTTTTGCTTAGAATTGTAAGTAGATATAAAGGAGATGAAGCTAATGAAAAATGCACCTATAGTAAATGCGGTAGATCAGCTAATAGAGGAAAATCAGGAAAGACTTGTGACAGAAATCTTTGAAAACAAAGAAAATGCACAAAATACGGTTTCTCTCATTAAAGAGATGTTGATAGACTACAAGGCTAAGCCTGAAACACACTCATTGGAAGAATGGCTACATAAGCAGTTTCAAAAATACTCGACATCTTTTGAAAATGAAGCAGAGATGAAAAAAAGTGCTCATGAAATTGTGCAAATATCTACAGGATTTGATAAAGCTTATAACGAACTTGAAGAAAATGAAAAAAAAGATGTTTCTGAGAGTAAGTGGTTAGGTAAAAAGATAGAAGAGGGGGCATTGGCGGCAAATATTACAAATATAACAACATATGCGAATGAGATAGATCAGACTTTGATTAATGCAAATGATCTCTCCTTTAAAACCTATACCAATCTTGATGGTAGTATTAACTTAAACCCTAACTTGCATGGTTTTGTTGCAGAAAATCATCATGTGAATACATTTAATCTCAGTGCCATAGAAAATCAAAGTGATTTTCGTGCGAGGATGCTTGAGGGTACGGGAAAGAATTCTGTAGATATAGTGATTGACAAGATAGAAGATGGTGCTGTAGTTCGAAGATATCAGGCAAAATATGGTTACGATAGTCAAGCCACGGAAAAATACCTTGATCATGGTGATTACCGTGGTCAGCGTAAACTTGTCCCTGATGGACAGGAAGCAGATATAAAAGGTGCAACAAGTTACATAGAAGCACCTGATGGTAGTCGATCTCAGTCATTAAGTTATGCAGATTCACAACAGATAAAAGAACAGATACAAGTAGACAGAGAAATCAAGCAGTATCAATGGGATGGGCTAGATAAGATAAGTTTAACTAAGTCGGTCATGGGTGAAACAGCTAAAATGGCTATGTTTCATGCACTTTTTCAAGGTGGGCGCATTTTTGGTAAAAACATTTGGAATAGAGTGAATGGGAAAAAAACTAATAGTCTGAAAGAAGATATGCAAGAGTGGTTTCATAGTAGTTGGATAGGTACAAAAAATATAGCAACCCAATCTGTTGTAAGTGGAGCTATATTAATCGCTGCAAGAAATGGATGGATTAAGCCTTTACAGTATACGCCTGCAGGTAAAATTGCAAGTTTTGTTTATGTTGGTTTGCAAAATGCCAAAGTAATGTATCAGATAGGTCAAGGGAAATTGAGTGTTTCAGAAGGGCTTGATAGAATGCAAAGAGTGACACTTAGTGCTGTGGGTGGATTGATAGCTGCAGGAAAAGGAGCCATTGTCGGTGGAGGTATGGGTGGTCCTATGGGGGTATAATGCTCCCCATAAACTAGACCACTTAAATCAACTTTCTTATTCCAAATGTTAGAATAAAAATAAGAAATATGAGGGATAATAGATGAGCGTAAAAAGAAAAAGTTATAGTGCCGATTTCAAA
>JAYEJF010000011.1:0-23857 GCA_034660455.1 Campylobacterota bacterium
AAGATGTGATAAAAAAGTACATTCAAAATCAAGGTAAAGATGTGAAGTATACTAAACTTCATGAAGGGCAATTAAACCTGGAGTTATGAAGATACCTCGCACCCTTGGGTCGAGGAGCTTCATTGCAAAGAAGTCCTAAAAAATAACATGAAAGAAAAAACAGTGAAAATTAACTACACAACAAAGCAAAAAATAACATCACAAGCATTCATAGACATTTTAAACCGTTCTACCTTAGGAGAGCGAAGACCTGTAGAGGATGAAAAATGCATACAAGGCATGTTAGATTATGCCGATATTTTAGTGTTGGCAATGGATGGAGAGAAGATAGTGGGTGTGGCAAGAGCCATTAGTGATTTTAACTATGCATGTTACCTCTCAGATTTGGCTGTTGATGTGGCGTATCAGAAGATGGGTATAGGTGAAGAACTTATTAAAAAAGTGCAAGAGCAGTTAGAAGAGGGGTGTAAGATTATTCTTTTGTCTGCTCCTGCAGCTGTGGAGTATTACCCAAAGGTTGGGTTTACTCAGCATCCATCGGCTTGGATTTTAGCTCCTTAGTTTGGAGTAAAACCAAATAAATACTCTTAAAATTAGGAGTCTAACCCGATTTTTGATATAATCATTAAAAAAGGTCATCTAAATGTTAAACAAACTCCTAGAGAACTCAGCACTCTATATTAATCTTGTTTCAACACCCAGAAAACGTTACTTCTATGATGAGGTAGACCATACAGACAAACTTATAGGAATTATTGGGGCTAGAGGGGTTGGTAAAACGACTTATATTCTGAACTATCTCAAAAACAGTTCTGTACCTTTATCCAAAAAACTTTACCTCAGTGCTGATAATATTGACCTCTCTAACACTTCACTGGTTGATATAGCCAAAGAGTTTGCAGCTAAAGGGGGAGAACTTTTAGCCATTGATGAGATACATAAATATAAGAATTTTGAAATCGAACTAAAACAGATATATGATATGCTCCCATTAAAGGTTATATTCTCTGGCTCATCAGCGATTGAACTGGAACATGCCAAGGCTGACTTGAGCCGTAGGGCTGTTATTTATCGAGTGAATGGGCTGAGCTTTAGAGAATTTTTGGAGTTTAAAAAAGGGATTAGTCTGAATGCTTATGCTTTAGAGGAGATTTTAGAGAGACATAGTGATATCGCCTTTGAAATCAAAAATAAAGTTAAACCCTTGGAGTTTTGGGAAGAGTATTTACAATATGGCTATTATCCTTTCTATTTTGAAAATCCAAAGCGATACAGCATCAAACTCAATGAAACCATTAACACAGCGATAGAGGTTGATATTCCCTCTGTTTTTAAAATTAAATATGAGTATATTATTAATCTCAAAAAGCTTGTGAAACTTATTTGTGCTTCTGAGCCATTTACATTGAATATTCAAGAGTTAAGCTCCAAGATAGGGATAGACCGAGACACACTCTATCTCTATTTTGAGTATCTGCATCGAGGCAAGATTTTTAATGTAATTCGTGCAAAGTCAAAAGGAGATAATATCTTCTCTAAACCTGATAAAATCTATTTGAATAATCCCAATTTAAACTATAGTTACTGTAGTCAAGCAAGTATTGGCATGGTACGGGAGACAATTTTTACTACATTTTTGAAGACCAATCATGACTTATCTATCCCTAAAAAAGGCGACTTTTTAGTAGATGAGGAGCATCTCTTTGAAGTAGGAGGGAAAAATAAAAGCTTTAAGCAAATTAAAGATGTTCCCAATTCTTTTGTTGTAGCTGATGATATTGAGGTTGGGTTTGGCAATAAGATTCCACTTTGGTTATTTGGGTTTTTGTATTGATGAAAGTAGTACATAGATTAAATCAAAAACAACTGAAGCAACTCCATCAACTCTATTTAGGTGAGTGGTGGACAAATGAAAGAACATTAGAAGAGACTGAAATAGCCATAAAGAACTCATCTATAGTCATTGGAATTGTTGATGAGAATGATGATTTACAAGCTTTTGCGAGGGTACTTACTGACTATGTTTTTAAAGCAACTGTTTAAGTTCAACAAATCGTTTACGTTTATACATAATGACCATATAAAAAACAAGGGCAATCATGAGGCTATACATGTAGGTGTGTAAAGCCCCAATATAAGACATAGCTACGATAGAGAGTAGGGAAACCATGCTTCTAAAATGCTAAGTCCTAGCATGAGGAGTTCACCTTCACGTTCTTTGGTCATGGGTTTCCTTTGCTTACTTATTGAATTTTCGCATTGTAGCTAAATAGTATGATTTTTTAGAGGCTGTTTGTTGAGAAGGAATGAGGAGTGGACAAAAGAATTAAAGGCTTTTGTCCGTAGTTTTAACGCTCATAATACGAAACAACTGTCGCTTTTTGAATCGTATGTTTGTTAATCATATAGCCCACTAAAGCACTGTCACTCTTTGCTGTTAAGTCAAGCTTCTCCACATCTAAAGCATACACGGTGAAAATGTAAGTGTGGGCTTTGTCACCTTCTGGAGGACATGCCCCACCAAAGTTTGTTGTGCCGTAGTCATTGATGGTCTCTAACGCCCCTTTTGGTAACTTTTGTGTGTTAGATGCATCGGTAGCTATGCTATTGGCTGTTGTTGGAATGTTCACAATCAACCAGTGCCACCAGCCACTTCCTGTTGGTGCATCAGGGTCATAAACGGTAATGGCAAAACTTTTTGTGCCTTTGGGTGCATTTGACCATTGTAGCTGGGGCGATTTGTTTTCTCCACTACAGCCAAAACTGTTAAACTCTTGGGTTTTGGTGAGTTGTCCTTTTAAATCTTTACTCTCTAGTGTAAAGTTGTCAGCTACTAAACCAGAGAGTAGCAGTAGTGTTAGAATGAGATGTTTCATTGTTTGTCCTTGATTTTTAAGATATTTTGTATGATAGCTTGAAGTCAAAAGAAGGTGTATAAGAAACGGTCAAACTTTTATGAGTTTTGTTCTCTATACTCTTTTGGGGTAATGCCATAAGCTTTTTTAAACTGTATGCCAAACCAAGAGACGGTGTTGTACCCACAGCTTGTGGCGATGGAAGAGATGGTTTCATTGGAATTTTTTAAAAGTAGAGAAGCTTGCTCTAAACGTTTGCTGTCTAGCCATGCTTTGGGTTGCATACCCACAGAGTTTTTCATGGCAATACGCAACTCATTTTTGCTTACCCTTGCGACCTTACACATGTCGTCAACACTCTCTATGAGGTCAATGTTGGCTTCAAGAATCTGTTTAACCCTATCTTTTGCAGAGCGTTGTATGGCTTTTAAAAAGGAGCAAAATTCATCTCGGTTTTCACTTAAGAGGTGCAGAAATATCTCTTCTGTTTTCAGTTTGACGATTGCATTTTGGTGTACTAGTTTTTTGTCGATGTAGAGTCCAAAAGAGTCAATCAGTGACCCAAGAAGTTTGTTGGAAGAGAATGAAACGATGTTTTTACTTTGGTTGTCATTGAGTTGAACACTGTATTTTGTAAGAAAATTCATAATGAACTCATCATTAAAATAGACAAGCAGTGCTTCGTAGACACCATCATGACTTAGCACTTCACTCATAAAGTAGTTGCCTTGTGTTAAAAAGAGTATGTCCCCCTTTTGTAAAAGCCGTTTCTCTTGGTCTGTGGTGAGCTTTTTCTCGCCTTTTTTGAGTAAAATCATCACATGTGTTGTGTTACGAATATAGATTTTGTCTTGGGCTCTTTTGGTTGAGTAGCTCATACTGAAAAGAGTATCAGAGCTGATTAAAGCTGAGGGTTCTTCTTCTAAATAGTAGTTGGGTACGAGGTAGGTCATGGGGTATTTTACCTTAAAGTAGGATAAACAAATCTAAAATAAAACCCACGCCAAAAGGATTCATAAAGTTTACTTTTAAATGGCTAATATCTTGGCTATAATAGAGAAAATAAATTTTATAGAGAATAGATATGTTATCCTTTTTACCAAAAACCCCACAAGAAATTTTAATTGAAACCAGTACCAAATTTAGAAAGAAGCGAAAAGCTTTAGGGTATACACAATTAGAACTCTCTTCCCGTTCAGGTGTGAGCCTTGGTTCACTTAAACGTTTTGAGCAGAGTGGTCAGATTAATTTTGAGTCGCTGTTGAAGTTGGCTTTGGTTTTGGAGTGTTTAGATAGCTTTGCTTCTTTGTGTGAAGAGAAAGAGGAGATGCCAAAGAGTATAGAGGAGTTGTTATGAGTGAGATTGTGATTTATGAGGATGGAGATTTTTTATTAAATGCTACGGTGGACGATGAGACTATTTGGTTAAATCAGAAGCAGATGGCAGAGTTATTTGGAAAGAGTGTTAAAACCATCAATGAACATGTAAATAATATATTCAAAGAGGGTGAATTAGATGAAGGGTCAACTATCCGGAATTTCCGGACAGTTCAAACTGAAGGGAAAAGAGAGGTTGCAAGGGTTATTGATTTTTATACTCTTGATGTCATTATCTCAGTAGGATACAGAGTGAAGTCCAAAGAGGGTACAAAGTTTCGTATATGGGCAAATAGTGCGATGAGGCAAAAGGTCTGTTAGACGTGATTGTTGGGTATGGTCGTAGCTGGTCACTTTTGGAGGGGTATGATGAAGATGCTTTGGTGGCTTTGCCTGTGCAGAAAGATACAGTGATTGCTTTGGTTGTTAATATGTTGGTAGATGCGTAGGGTGGGTTTTAACCCACCATTAATAACATTGGCATAAAATAAAAATTTCGCCGAAAGGCTAAAAGAAATTATTTTATATAGATAATTATTTAGCTATAATAGTAAAAATAATCCTAAAAAGGCTAATATACTATCTTTTTTACCGAAAATACCAAAAGACATTACCGAAGAACTTCGCGTTAAATTTAAAACTAAACGAAAGCGTTTGAACTATACCCAAAATGAATGGGCTACACGTTCAGGTGTGAGCCTTGGTTCACTCAAACGTTTTGAGAGTTCGGGGAAGATTTCGTTGGAGTCGTTGTTGAAGTTGGCTTTGGTTTTGAAGTGTCTGGAGGATTTTTCTGGTTTGTGTGAGGTGGAAGAGGAGAGGTTTGGGAGTATTGATGAGGTTTTTGGCAATGACAATTATTAACTTGATGAGTCTTTTAGACAATATATAAACTATTTTGATAAAATAAATAAAATCATGGAAAGGAAAGTTATTGAAAGAGCTTTATACTGTAGGACATTCGATATATGAGCCAGATGATTTTATAGCATTATTGAAAAAAAATCATATTAATACTATTGTAGATGTGCGAAGTACTCCATATAGTAAGTTTGCTTCTCAATACAATAGAGAAACCTTAAAACAATATTTAAAAGAAAATCAAATATGCTATATTTTTATGGGAGATTTACTTGGTGCAAGATATGAAGATAAAGATTTATTATTTGATAGTGGAAAAGTGAATTTTAAAAAAGTTCAGAAAACAACAGCTTTTCAAAGTGCTATTAGTCGACTAGATAAAGGGATAACAAAAGGATACAATATATCTTTAATGTGTTCTGAAAAAGAAGCTTTTGATTGTCATCGTTTTGGTTTAATATCTGAATATATAAATAAACATTTTAATGATATTGATATAAAACACATATATCCTGATAAAATTTTATCTCAAAAAGATTTGGAACACCAATTGCTTAAAAAATATAATAAACATATTGATTATCTTGGGTTGGAAACAGATAAAAACCCCTTAGAACAAGCTTATTTTTTTAGAAATGAGGAGATAGCTTATAATGCTATAACAAAGGAGGGTGATGAATAATGAATGTTTTTACAATAGGCTTTGCTCAAAAAAGTGCTGAAGAATTTTTTACGTTATTAACGGATAATGGTGTGAAGAAGCTTATTGATATTCGATTAAATAATAAATCTCAACTTGCTGGTTTTGCAAATGCAAAGCATTTACCATATTTTTTAAAACTGCATAATATTGGATATGAATATAAACCTGAATTAGCTCCATCAAAAGAGCTATTAAATGGATATAAAGATAAATCTATAAATTGGGAAGAGTATATTAAAGTTTATAACAAAATATTAATAGATAGAGATATTATAAAAAATATTTCTATTAATGAATGGGATAATATTGTATTGTTATGTAGCGAACCAATAGCAAAACAGTGTCATAGACGATTGATGGCAGAGTATTTAGCTAAAAATTTTGAAAAAATTAAAATCAAACATTTATAAAAAAGGAACGAAAGTGGAAATAATTATAACAGATTTAACGCGATTTAGTAGACCTCAAACAGTTTGTATTGCAGGTATAAATGCAATAACTGGAGAGTGTGTTAGACCACTTCCATATATTCAGCTTGATGATTGTAAAAGATTAAATATTTTGCCTGGCTCTAAATTAATAGGTAACTTTACTCAAAATAATCATAGAGGAAACCCTCATATTGAAGATAGTAATTATGAAAATTTAAATTATATTGGACAGTCTACAAGTAATGAGTTTTATGAGGCTTTAAATCAATCACTTTTCAATTCAATTTCTCAAGGATTTGGATATCCATTCGTTGAGGGAGGAAAAGTTATTCCATATACAAATCCACCTCAACACTCTATAATAACTTTAAGGGTTAGTTCCTCTCAGATTAAAGTAGTAAAAGATAGCTATAATGAAGGAAAAATAAAACTAAACTTTCAAGATAATGATGGTAAGAAATATTCTTATTTACCTATTACTGATTTAGGTTTTTATAATTATGCAATGAAGCATTTTAATGATGAAGGTTTTCCTGATAATTTAAATAGTTTTATTAGTAGTCAAGATGAACTATATTTAAGAATAGGTTTAAGTGGAAGATATAAAAGTCCAGATGGAAAAGATGGATATTGGCTTCAAGTAAATGGTATATATACTTTTCCAAATTATGATACAGAGATTAGAAGTTATAGTTAGAGTTTAAAAGTAAATGACTCAAAAGCTAACCATCCACCTAAGCCAATCCAAAAAACAAAAACTAGGAACCTTAGCCCAAAAAGACAAAAAAATCTACTTCGAGTACGACAAAGAGTTCCTAAAAACAGGCATACAAATAAGTCCCTACAAACTACCACTAAAAGCAGGTGTACAAAGGTGTGATGATAATACTTTTGAAGGGCTTTGGGGTGTGTTTTCTGACTCATTACCTGATGGTTGGGGTCGGTTGTTGATGGACAGACACTTGATGCGACTTGGGGTCAATGCAAATGCGTTAACCCCTTTGGATAGACTCGCATATATGGGTAACCATGCGATGGGAGCTTTGAGTTATGAGCCTGAACGAGAATTGGAAGATACATTTTTAAATGAGATTGTATTGGATGATTTGGCAGAGAGTTCACAAGAGATTTTAGAAGGCTCTAGTGAAACAATGATTGATGAGCTTTTGAGCCTGAATGGTTCATTAGCAGGGGAAAATCCTAAAGTATTGGTTCAAATAAGTGAAGACAAAAAGCAGATAATTCATGGACAACAAAAACTCAAAGTTGGTTTTTCTCATTGGATGGTCAAGTTTGCTTCATCGGTAGATAGTAAAGAGATAGGGGCTGTAGAATATGCTTACTCGTTAATGGCAAAAGAGGCTGGTTTAGTTATGCCTCGTACGGCATTACTAGAGGGTAAAAAAGGACGATATTTTGCCATAGAACGGTTTGACAGAGTGGGAGACAAACGGGTACACATGCACTCTGTAGCAGGATTAACGCATAGTGATTTTAGATATCCAACGCTTGATTATGATGATTTGTTATCGTTAGCTTTGCATTTGACTAAAAATGTGAAAGAGGTAGAAAAAGTATTTAGATTGGCTTGTTTTAATCTTTTTACACATAACCGAGACGACCATGCTAAGAACTTTTCATTTCTTATGGATGAAAAAGGTGTTTGGAGTTTTTCACCTGCTTATGACATTACTTATTCTTCTGGTCCAGGGGGTGAGCATAGTACTATGTATTTAGGTGAGGGTAAGAACCCAACAAAGCAACACTTGTTAGAGTTGGGCGAAAAACATGGTGTTAAAAGTTCAGAACAAATTGTTTTAGAAGTTGAAGATGTAGTTGTACAGTGGACAAATTTTGCTACATTGGCAGGAGTCTCTGTTAGTATGAAGCAAAGCATAGAAAAAAGTTTAACATTAATTAGAAAATTAGAATTTGACAACCCATCCCAAAAATGATATACTAAACTAAAATGTGCCAAAATGACACATATAAAGGATTGGCTATGACAACATCATCTCCTCGTATTACAGCTAGGGTAAGCCTTGATACTCAAGAGCTATTGAGTAGGGCAGCAGCTTTGAGTGGTATCTCAAGTATTAACTCTTTTGTTCTCTCTGCTGCCATAGAAAAAGCAAACAAAATCATGGAACGTGAAGAGACTTTAAAACTCAGTAAACGTGATGCAATGCTTTTAGTAGATGCACTTGATAGACCAGCTAAACCAAATAAAAAGTTAAATGAAGCATTTAAGGCTTATGAAGAGAAAAAGCTTTAATGCAGAGTGTTCAACTTGACAAAAAAAGACATGAGCGTAAAGGTTTTGATTGTGGTGTTGAGGCTTTAAATAACTACTTGAAACTGATGGCAAATCAGCAATCTTCAAAAGATAATAGCCGTACCTATGTCTTAGAAGATTCTACCGATAGAAATAAAATTATAGGTTTTTACACCTTAACCATGACAAGCATTGATTTTAAAGTACTTCCTAGTCACTTAGAGAAAAAACATCAAAATAGCAACTCAGCTGGGCTTATTGCTCGTTTGGCTGTTGATAAACGCTATGCTAAACAAGGATATGGAGCTTGGTTGTTGATTGACGCTATAAAAAAATTATTAGAAGCCAGTGAGATAGTAGGTTTCCCCATAATAGTAGTAGATGCTAAAGAGGGAGCCTCTGATTTTTATAAGCAGTTTGGGTTTGTCTCCTTTTTAGATGAAGAGAATAGGTTGTTTATAACAGTAGCTGATATAAAATCAAGTCTTGAAATTTAGTAGTTTAGAAGGAAAAAAAGCAATATGCAAAAAATGCATATTACAATTGGGAGATAGTGAGAGTAGGGGGTAAACCCCTTAAATATTTTTTGCAACCTTATATGTAGGATCATCCTCTTCATAACTACAAAATGGCCCTGCAATTTTAAGCATTTTTTTACAATCTTTAGAGAGGTGTCTCAGCGTCAATTTTTTACCTGCATTTTTATATTTATCCGTAATTGCATCGATTGCTTCAGCACCTGAAGAGTCCATTACTCTGGCATCTTTAAAGTTGATAATCACCTCTTTGGGATCATTCTCAACATCAAACTGCTCGTTAAAAGAGGTGACAGAAGCAAAGAATAGGGGACCGTTGAGTGTGTAAATCTTTCTACCGATTTCATCGGTAGCGGTATGTGCAAAGATTCTTGCATGTTTCCATGCAAATACCAGTGCAGAGATGATGATACCGGCTATGACAGCAACGGCAAGATCTTCAAACACGGTAATGATCGTGACAGTGATAAGGACAAAGGCATCTGAACGCGGCATGTGTTTGATACGTTTGATCGAAGAGAATTCAAAGGTACCGATACTCACCATAAACATGATACCCACAAGTACTGCAACAGGAATAGCCGCAATGACATTTGAAAAACTTACAACAAGGATAATGAGTAAAACCGCTGCGGTAAAAGAGGAGAGTCGTCCAAGACCACCGGATGTAAAGTTAATGACCGATTGACCGATCATTGCACAACCCGCCATACCGCCAAAAAGTCCTGAAGTACTGTTTCCAACACCTAAAGCAATACACTCTTTATTTCCTGAGCCACGCTCTCCACCCATTTCATCAAGTACGGAGAGTGTTAAAAGTGACTCTATCAGTCCGACAAGTGCAACAATAATTGCAGTAGGAAGGATAATCGCTAGGGAATCCCATGTAAAGAGTGACAGATCAGGCACTATAAAACTTGGCATCGATACATCTGAAAGGTTGGCAAGATCACCCACGGTTTTTGTATTGATATCACCAAAATATACGACAATCGTTACCACAACTATCGCCACTAAACCAGCCGGTACTGCCTTACTTACCTTTGGTAAATACTGCATCGTTGCCATTGTAACAATGATGATAATATACATAATGTAGTTCTCGGAAATACTTGCTTTGATTATCTCTATCCATGAGCTGTACTGTTCACTATGGAGAGGGGCAAGGAAGGGGAGTTGTGCTAATGCAATGACAATCGCTAGACCATTTACAAATCCAAACAGTGCAGGTTGGGGCACAAGACGGATGAACTTACCCATTTTCATAAGACCTATGATAATTTGAATGAGACCTGCAAGGATAGAAGTCAGTAAGATATAGTGCAAAATCATCATAGATAGATCTTCGGTAGAGAGATCAGGGTACATATATTTTACAGAGATTCCAAGAGAGACAAATACAACAGCCACTGAACCTGTAGCCCCTGAGATCATTCCAGGTTTTCCACCTAGAAGAGAGGTGATCAGTCCAATGATGAATGCTCCGTAGAGACCCACTACAGGTGAGACCCCTGCAATAAATGAAAATGCAATTGCTTCAGGTACAAGTGCAACAGCAACAAGAGCACCGGAGAGAATGTCATTTTTAATGTTCTGTTTTGAGTAGTTTTGAATGTTAAACAAGAGAGTTCCTTACATTATGTAATATCTTGGAAGTTTACCATAATTATTTTGGTTAACCTTTTTTAACTATCATGTGTAGTAAGAAAAGGATATTAGATGCATAAACAGAATATTATAACACTATCACTTATCATTTCAGGTTTAGCTATCAATCCTGTAGTTGCTGACAGTGATGAAATTATAAGAGTCAATAAAGAACGTCAAAATATTACACGTTCCGTTTCAAACAGTATATCATCGATTTTATATGATAGAGGGATAGATAAAGAGAAAGCAAATGAAATGGCACAAGAGATAGTCAATAAAGCTGATGAAGTTTTTTTATCTCTCATGATACAAATGCTTGAGCAAAAGAATATTGTAACACATGGAGAAGTTTTAGAGTATTTGAGTACTGCAGCACTCTATAGAGAAAAAATAGATTTTAAACAATATGACAATCTTGTAGGGATGGTTAGAAAGATCAAAAAAGAGGTACTAAATCAAAATACCTTAAAAGAGCTAAGTTCTATAGCAAAGATGAACAAACAGTTATTTGTGTAAAGATACCACAAATAACGATATTAATCTAAAAAAATATAGTTTGGTTAACATAATATAAATTCTATTAAAAAAATAGATTCTCTACTCTATCTACATCACAGAGTCAAACTGTATGCCCAAATACCACCTACTGTAACTATTACCAATACTATATTTTGAATAATCCATTTAGCAGAGAGACTTGCAACAACGCCTACGGTTGCAGCCACCGTAATACTGCCGAGCGTTACACCTACCGCTCTGTACCATTCACTCTGATCATACAATACCAAGAATGTCTCTCCAAGCGTATAGAGTACAATCATAAACACAGTCACGCCGAAAATCACATCTATCCAAACAATATCTTTACAATTACAATAATTCATATATGCCCCTATTATGATGAGTTTAACCGTAGTATACCATATAATATTAGTATATGTAATATTTATTATAACTATATGGGTGCATTAATCTCTTTGTTTAACTCTTCTTTTAAAAGCAAATAGTCTAAATGATATTTTAAAAGTTTTTGTTTTACCTTGAGTGTTTGCATCTCTCTTTGATTGACCATAAAGATATTGCTCAACCCTAATTTATATTTTTTATTTTCAGCATTCTCTAGTTTCTCTACAAGTCTCGTCTCAGACTTCGATTTTTTAATATTGTCTAAAAGTGTATTAAGTGAATTAACAATATTTCTCACAGAGATTTTAATATTGATAATTTTCATTTCCATCTTTTTTTCAAGGTTTAACAGACTACTTTTTATTTCAAGATTTTTAGCACGATATTTACGCTGTTCTACAGGGAAATCCATCTCTAATGAAAACTTAAAACCATTTCCATATTGGATATCATGGGAGCCATAGAGGCCTAGTTTTAAATCAGGGTATTTCAATAAATTGCTATATTGACCCTCTAACATGAGTTTTTCTCTATCAAAGTCAAAGACTTTAAGATCGGGTCTATGCTCTAGTGCAAACTGAATGGCTTCCTTGATACTCTTATGTGTATGAGAGCTATTCTCTAGACTTGAGAGTGAATAGAGTTTAAAAAATGTTTTTTTATCCATATTGAGATATTTAAGAAAATCAAGTAGAGCACTCTGATAAATATTTTTTACAGAGATAAGATTCTGTTCTCTATTAATAATTTGCTGCTCTATTTCCAACAATTCTATCTCCGCCATTGTACCGCTTAATACACTTGAATGAATAAACTTTTTTCTCTTTTTTGCATTGCTTAAAAGATCTTCCACCAGTAGATGTACACCTTTATAGTACAGAAGTGTATAATAACTGTAGAGAATTTCATAGTGGAGCAAACGCAGATTATTCTTGCTAAGAGAAGTTACTTTTTTACTTTCAATAGAAGCGGCATTAAGATTATAGTCACGTTTATTAATCTTTTCTATTACGGAAAAAACTGGAACTTTTACACCCAGAAGAAGTTCTCCTTCCTTACCTGTTTTAATATTATTATACTCTTGTACTCCGGTGGCTTTACGATAATCCAGACTTAGATCAATACCATGATCTAGGGGTTTTTCAACACCCAAATTAAGAAACTCCCCTTCACTCACCTTATAGTCTTTATTGTCATATTTTGCTTTTAATTTTGTGTCAAATGCACCTAGATGGTACTTCTTTTTCTCTTCATAAATGAATTTTTCACCCACTGCAGAGTAGTAAAAAGGGTTTTTTAGTGTTAAATATTGGGCAATATCTTTTTTTTCAAACACCTCTTTGGCCATCATTGAACTGATAGACAATAAGCCCATACTCAGCAAGATTAACTTCATTCTTCCAAACCTGCCTGCTGTCTTCCCATTTGTGGGGGTAGTGCATTCATAAGTCGCCATAGCTGGTACCATAAAGAGACGGTTTCAAGACGTACCCATGCATTTGCACGCGTTCCCAATTTTAGTAGTTCATGGGATGGCCACGGATCATTGGGGTCTTCAATGATGTAAGCATAATGAAAACCTGACTCATGAGAAATGGGGTCTACTCTTTTGACAATCCCCCCAAACGTTCCAAATTTAATTTCCGGCCATCCGGGAACTTGCATTGCTGGCCATCCATAGAACATAATACGTACCTTGTTCCCTGCTCTCATTAAAGGCATGTTAAAGTCGGAGACTTTAAGTAAAAGTGTTCTCACGCTAACATCAGGAGAAAAAAATAGAATTTTCTCTCCTTTTTTAATGAGTTTATTGGTGTCATTTTGGTACATGCGCACGACATATCCATCTTTAGCAGCATACGCTTTTGAGGTTTTGTATCTTGAAATATTCATCGATTGTAACTGTAGTTTCTCTTTTAGGGAAGATGATCTATTTTTAGATGTTAATATTAGACTCTCTAAAGATTTGAGCTTATTGTTCGTATCATTTAGAAATTTCTCTTTTTCATTTTTAATAATATCAATATTTTTCATCTCTATGGTGATGTCAACACTATTTTTTTCTAGTTCTGCATTTGCAGTTACTTTTGTATTTTCAGCACTCTCATAGACTCTTTTTGATTGTATTCCTTCATTAAATAAATGCTTTATTCGTTGAAATTGAAGTGTCTCTACTGCACTGTTTTTCTCTAGTGATACCTTTTTGAGTTTCAAACTTCTTATCTTGTCTTTTGACTGAGAAAGTTTTTGATCATACACATTGAGCCCTACTTCCAAATACTCTTTTGTATTGTTGTATTTCTCTTGTGTTAAACGAATCGTCTCTTCTGTATTGACTATCTGGCTTTCTATGTTGCTAGTAATCGTATGGAGTTTTTGTATATATTTGTCATCTAAGTCCACCATTTCAAACAGGGCGGTTCCCTCTTTTACGTATTGATCTTCGGTGACATGAAATTTCTTTATAAATCCATCAATCGTTGCTAAAAAGGTGTAGGGTCTTTCTGTTGGGTCATAGGCGATTAATGTACCTTTTCCTTTTATGGTTTGTTCCCAAGGCAAAAATAAAAATGCTATTCCCACTGCGATAATAATAAAAGTGGTACGTCCAAATCGTCGTATATGTGTGGATAGATTCAGTGCATCTTTGACGGTAAATTGATAGTTACTCATGAATTATTTATCTCCCAATGTTCCGGAAAGTTTATCAAGCTTATAGAATGATTCAATCATATCATAAATAAAATCGATCTGCTTCACAAATGATTTTAGTGCATAACCGATGGAGACTACAATGATTTCAGCTGCAACAAATTCACCAATAGGTAAAGTTCCGTTAATTACCAAATAGCCTCCTAATATTAAAAAACCGCTTACAATAAGACCTTCCATGAAAAAAGTAAGGGAGAGTTGGCGTATAATTACTTTAAAACTGTTTTTTCTTGCAGTGACTAAATCATTAAGGTATCCATCAAAGGTTTTTAAAATTTCCTTACGTGGTTTATCTATTTCAAACGCGTGTTGCAGGTAGTAAATACTTTTATGTTTTGCATCTGAACGTTTTATCGCATAATCTATACCCCCTTTTCCGAAATAAACCAATAAAATAAGATAGATAGTAAAAATGAGTAATCCGGAGAAAAAGAGTGTGGTATTAAAGATAAATAAAAGTACCAAACTTGCAATTATTTTCATCATGAATCCTGAACCTTCAAGTAAGACAGCGGGAATTACTTTTTGAATTGATAAAACATCAAAAAAGTAGTTCATATATTTGTCTAAAGTTTTTTTCTCATGCGTATTCGCCTCTAATGTTGGGGAGTTTTCTTTTAATTCACAAATAAGTTCCATAATTTTTATACCTGTGTTGACAAAGATTTTTTGTTCGAAGTTTTCGACAATATACTCTTGCAGAACTTTTAAAAAAACTACAAAAAGAAAGGCAATCACTACAATAAACCCCAAAACAATGACAGAGAGCTGTGCATGTGCTAAAATACTGTTAATAATAAAAGATGCCGTTAAGGGAATAGTTAAAAGAAGCATGGCTTCAATGAATGAATAATAGATCAGATAAAAAACACTTTTTGTATCTTGTTTCAAGATTTCCATTATACCGGTGAATATTTTTCTTTTAATTGTCATGGATTTCTTCTTTATTCGATTTTGTTTTACATATTATCATATAAAATAATTAAAAAAACTCATATCTTTCATTTTATCTGATATATACCCTCTCTGTAGAATACGGTAACTTCAAACGTATATTATAATAAGATAACTATAATACAAGTATGTAACTGTTTTTTGCTATAATAATTTTTGTTCCAAATTAGCCATATTTTAAAGTAAGGACAAAATGATGTTCAAGCGTCAAATATTTCCCGTACTATTTATAAGTATATTTATTTTTAATGCTTGCGGTTCATCTGGTACTTCATCTTCGGTTAATGATACGAATGAATCCTTTACTTTAAGTGAAAAACAGTTTTTACATAATTTATTTTTAACTGAATACCTCTGGTATGATCAGGTGGCATCAAATATTGATTATGATATGTTAACTACGCCACAATCCATGATAAACGAACTGAAAGTTATGCCCCCTGACCTCTGGAGTTTTACCATGACGACAGAGCAATACGAAGACTTTGCCAATCAGAAGACCATTGGTTTTGGGTTTGGGTATGAGAGTGAAACTTTCACTATTTATCTGGTACGCATTGACTCTCCTGCCTATGGAAATCTTTTCAGGGGAGATACGATATTGGAAGTCAATGGGATAGCTGCTACCCCTGCACTGATCAGTGAAGCGAGTCAAAGCGTGAATATGGAAACAACATTTACCCTCTTAAGAGAATCACAGGAGATAGATGTCTCTCTTACCTCTAGAGAATATAATTTTAAAGTCTCTTTAGGCAAAATCATTCAACAAGATAATCAAAAAATAGGTTATCTTCGCTATGACTCTTTTACTGAAAGTTCCGTCGCAGAGTTTGAAAATATCTTTACAAGCTTTAAAACAGAAGATATAGATGAATTGGTCATAGACTTACGCTATAATGGAGGCGGTTCGATAGCAACTACCTCTGCACTTATCGATAATATCTCAAATGTTTATCCCGGGGAGCGCCAACTCTATCTTGACTGGAATATCAATTATCAACACAATAACGACTCCTATTATTTTGAAGATGCACTGTTTCAAGACGGTAATGAACTCAATATGAAACGTGTTTTCTTTCTTGTCACCCAAAGCTCTGCTTCTGCAAGTGAAGCGATTATCTCTGCACTTATCCCCTACCTAGGTGCATCCAATATCATTACCATAGGCGAGGATACCCATGGAAAACCTGTGGGCATGGCGGGACGTGTCTATGATGACAATTATTATTTTCTTATTAACTTCATTGTAAGAAACGCTGCGGGTGATTCAACAAGCTTTGACGGTATTCCTGTAACCTGTTTGGCACAAGATGATATCACCCATCTCTTGGGTGATAGAGAGGAGAGCATGTTAAAAACGGCACTTTCATACATTCAAACAGGTGTTTGTCCATAAGGGCATACCCTTAACAGCTTATGCGTTATAATACATCTATGAAAAATCTCAAAAATGCTCTCCTCTTAAAACAACTCTACCAACTTAAACAGTTAGGATACAAATATACATCCGTAACCCCGTTTAAAGAAGAAGAGCACTTCATGCTGCCAAATACACTTGAATCTTTAAAGAAACAGGCGATGGAGTGCCATCTGTGTGAGCTAAGTAAGAACCGACAAAAAGTTGTGTTCGGAGAGGGAAATCTAAAGGCTGACCTACTCTTTATCGGTGAAGCACCCGGAGCAATGGAAGAGAGTTTGGGTAAACCTTTTGTAGGTCGTTCCGGTGAACTGTTAACCAAGATGATAGAAAATGTATTGCATATCTCCAGAGCTGATGTCTATATAAGCAATATTGTAATGTGCAGACCTCCTAACAATGAGACACCTACTCCTGCACAGGCCCATACCTGTCAACCCTACCTCATGAAACAGATAGAACTGATACAACCAAAACTTATTATTACTTTAGGGGCTACAGCCTATCACTATCTTACAGGGGATGACACAGAAATCAGCAAGGTCAGAGGTACCATACATAAGCAAGAGAGATATACGGTCTTGCCGACCTATCATCCAAGCTATTTACTCAGAAACCCTAGTGCTAAAAAAGAGGTTTTTCAGGATTTATTGAAAGTAAAAATACTTATGCAAAGGTAAAATACTTAAGCTTCTCTTGCCTTTGTTTGTTTGTATTACTCATTCATAAAAATATGTCATTTTGAAATATTTTTCCAATGCATGATAAATATATCCTATAATGTCACTATGTATAACAAAAAGAAAGAACGTCTCTATATATCAGAGTTACTCGAAAATCCAGCAGTTGCATATCCCTCTTTTTATCTATTGAGTCTCTCCATGCATAAAAATGAAATGCTCATTAGTGCAATCACTGCACTGCACAGTTATGATTTTTCCTATTATGAAGAGGCAAAAAATCATGATGATATTTTTGCAATGTTTCATACAGGTATGTTTCCTATCTATAAAGAGAAATACATTGTAGGATACTTTGGAAATAAAATGATGTATTTAGAATCTAACGGATGGAAAGGCATGCTAGTAACAGAAGAGATTTTTAAAATGGAAAACTGGCTTGTATGCTAAAAAAAGAATAATTTGAACAAAATATAATTATAAGGCTATAATTAAGACTAATTTTATCTTATTTAGTTATAATCTGTTCATATCTTAGGTACAAAGTTTTTTATTCTTCCTCCTTTTATAAAAAATTGTATTTATTACCAATAAACACAATCCCCTCCTTTTGTACCTAAGATAAATTGAATTTTCTTTTAGTAATCACGTCTCTCTATCCGATCGTCTCTATCACGTGTTCTAGATTGACGGACATCTTTTTGTCTAGTTTGCCTTGTATTCGTTTGATTTGCATATCTATCTCTTTTTTTATCATATTTTTCATTTCTATTGGTATGTTTTTGATACTTTTTATCGTATCTGTTTTGTTTATCATATTTTCTATGTTTCGTTCTATATTTTTCACGGTTATTATATTGTTTTCTATTATTGTAGTGGCCGTAACGTCCTACTTCTGCCCTATATCTGCGTCCATTATAATATCTGTATCCGCCATGATAATAGTGTCCACTTCTATATCTGCGACCATTGTAATAATAATATCCCCCTCTATAATACCCTCCATAGTAATATCTTCCACCGTAATAGTAATAGGGTTGATTATAATAATAGGGATAACTATAAGCAGAAGCTGCGACCACACCCACACCGACACCTGTTGCGAAAGCCTGCTCTTGTGGTGTACAGGCAGTAAAAAAAAGAGAGGTGGAGAGAATGCTAATAGCACCTATCTGTTTTATTGTATTTCTTATCATTTTAGATTCCTTTCAATTGTTTTATCTATATAATATAGGAGAAATGTGAAGAAATTGTGCTTACAATGGTCTCTTTAAAGGCTTTTACCTCTCAAGACATCCAAAACATTGGTTGCATAACACCCTTTTGGTAAAACAAAAGAGAGTTCATACTGTGCTTTCTCTTCCACATAGTTTTTGCTAATCTCCGTCACTTCTATCCACGCGTATCTTCTTGCACCGTTTAGCATAATCTCTTTTATAAACGGAGCTTCAATAATCCCTGCGCTACCTTGTGCATGTTTAGTCTTCTTGCCAGGGAGTAAACCTGCAGGCATGATATCTTTTTGCATAAACCGTTTGGCTTCCTCCTCTAGATTTTCGACGTTAAACAGACGCCCGTAAGGGTAGTGCATCATCACATCTCCCTCAACAAGTTTAAAAAAGTTTGGCTGAGATTTGGTACCCTTAAGTGATCCTTGCGGTAACCCCATGACCTCTTCAGCCTCATTTTCTGTAAACGTTTCAAGTAGATGATTTAGCTCCATACGACGAGATAACCATTGGTTAAAGAGGTAGGATTGATACGATCCTATCAGAAACTCCCTGGTTTTACGGTCACGCATCTTCAATGTACCCTCACAAAGCTTTTTACCCTCTTCCCAATTGTCTCCTTCTACACCAAAACGCTGATTGCCAAAATAATTTGGAACACCATTGGCCTTTATCCATTTGAGTACAGAGTCCAATTTGTCTTTTTGTACACCCAGAACCTTTTTCAAGCGAATATTAAAACGATTACCTTTGAGGTGTCCTACACGTATCTTGTTGCTATGACGAACCATAGAGAGTATCTTTATCTTCTCATGGGTAAATGCTTTAAGTTTCTCCTCATGTAGAGCTAACACAGAGACATACTGTAAGGTCATGGCATGCTTGTCCTTGAGCCCTGCATACCCCATATCACGACGACGAATACCCACATGATTTGATAGTATATCAAGCATCTCCCATGTGGTCAAATCTTTTTTTCGTACATACAGTACTAGGTGCTCCCCCTCACCGCTAAACGGATACAGGGGTATCTCTTCTACGGTAAAATCCCGTGCAGAGGAGTTAAATACAAATTCATTATTGACGTTTATAGGGTAGATTAAGTTCATGCATCTCTTTCAGTGTTTTCTTACTTATATTTTATCTGAAAGGTGATTAAGTTATATCAAGTTGAAATAATAGGACATTTTTTGTATACTCTGAATATTACAATAGAGTAAACTCATTTATGATATGTTATCAACTATTCTTATGCTTTATTAAAGAGAGTTACTAAAAAGCCTAAAAAAGATGTTTCAATATTTTCATTATGATGTTTAACTCTTTACTCTAAAAGGATTTTTCATGAAAATAGCCCTTACAGGTGCCAGTGGTTTTGTAGGAACTGCGTTACAAAATCATTTTAATGACACTGTTTATATCCATAGAGTTGATGATGAAGCATCTATCCTTGAAAAACTAAAAGATGTGAATGTCGTTATAAATCTTGCAGGTGCACCTATCATCAAACGATGGAGTAATCCTTACAAGAATATATTATTGGACAGTCGTATAGATACCACTAAAATATTGGTCAAAGCTATCAATAAAAGTAATATAGATCATTTTATCTCTACCTCTGCCATTGGTATCTATCCGGATAATCAGGCTTGTGATGAAAGATGTCCGGAAACGGCCCATGACTTTTTGGGAACCCTTGCCTATAAGTGGGAATCTGAAGCCTTACGCTGTGAAAAACCTACAACAATTTTACGCTTTGGTGTCATTTTAGGTAAAAATGGTGGTGAATTGAGACAAATGATGACTCCATTTAAATTGGGATTAGGCGGTATGATCGGTGATGGGAAGATGATCAGCAGTTGGATACACTTGGATGATCTTATCGGTATCTATCAACACATTATCAAGCAGAGGCTCACTGGTATCTTCAATGCTACATCTCCCTATCCCGTGAGTAACTATACATTTACAAAAACGCTGGGGAGTGTACTTCACCGTCCTACCATTTTGCCTATACCCAAATTTATTCTACGTATCATGTACGGTGAAGCATCTTCAGTGCTTACAAATTCTAAAGAGGTTTACCCCCGAAATATTCTAGAAGCGGGATATACCTTTAAATATGAACAGCTCTATGAGGCATTGGAAGAGATAGTTTTAAATCATAATCAACCCAATTCAAATCCATAAGGGAATATAAAAACAAATCATTTTAACCAACTGTCATAATTTGCCTACGAATAAGGAGCACAATTTCTTATACTACCGCTATAAAATAATGAAAGGTATATCATGAAAAGAGCTGTAGTACTTTTAAACATGGGTGGTCCCAATAATATAGAAGAAGTAGAGGTTTTTTTGAACAATATGTTCAATGATAAACATATCATTTCTGCACCAAAACCTATACGGATGATCATTGCAAAACTCATCACGTGGCAGCGTAAAAAAGAGGCGAAGAGTAACTATGCTGCATTAGGTGGAAAATCACCTCTTGTTGGATATACGAAAAAGCTTATAGAGAAACTTGAAACTCACATTGATGCGACAATCCATATGGTCATGCGCTATACTCCTCCCTTTGCCTCTCAAACCATTAATAACCTTAAAGATGTCGATGAAATCTACGCAATACCGCTTTATCCGCATTATTCAAGTACCACAACACTTTCAAGTATGGAAGATTTTGATGAAAATGTCAAAAAAATGGGAATAAAAGCGAAAGTCATTACACTCAATCAGTACTATAAACACCCTGACTATCTAAATGCCATCATTGAGCGTATAAAGGAGACGCTTGGAGAGGATAATCCTCAAGATTTTGAACTCGTATTCTCAGCGCACGGACTTCCTCAAAAGATCATCGATAAAGGGGATGAATACCAAAGGCATATCAAGTACAATCTTTTTTATGCAAGAAGAGCGCTTCAGCAAGCGGGCATAGACTTTCATAATACGCATCTTGCCTACCAGTCAAGACTTGGACCACTAGAGTGGATACGTCCTTATCTAGAGGATAAACTCAAAACTTTAAAGAAAAAAAAGGTTATCATCTACCCTATAGCATTTACGATTGATAACTCTGAAACGGAGTTTGAACTAGCCGTTGAGTACAGAGAGATAGCTGAAGCGTTGGATTATGAAGATTACCGAGTGGCAAAAGCACCAAATGACCATCCTGCATTTGTACAATGTATTGCAAATCTTTATGAAAGTATGAAAAACTCAAAATGATTGAATATGCAGTAGTTGGGTCTGGCATAGGGGGAAGTAGCATCGCTGCTTACTTAAATGCAAAAGGATATGAGACCGCACTTTTTGAAAAAGAGCCTTATCTTGGTGGATGTGCCTCTACTTTTGTCCGAAAAGGATACCAATACAACACAGGTGCAACAACCTTAGCAGGCTATCAAGAGGGACATATCGTAAAGAGTATCTTTGATGCCATTGGTTTCAAACCTGAACTTATCTCTACTGATCCGGCTATTGTCATTATACAAAATGGTAAGACCACACCAAGATGTAGAGACCTTGATAGATTTTTAGAGGGACTTGAAATAAATTATCCTCATCCTAAAAACCATGAATTTTGGACATTGGTCCATGAGATAGGTACTGCATTTTATCAAATGCATGGGCACTACTATTCCACACGTTCGAAATTTAAAAAATATATTTCAATGAGCAGTTATCTACCCCTATTACTCAAATTTCAACGCTATTTGAGGGTCAATGCATATGATTTCATCAAACAGTTTTATGGTGAAATCTCTAATGAGACACTTCAGTTTTTGGAATCGCAGGTCCTTATTGTGGCACAAGCTAAACTAAAAGAAGTTAATTTCTTTACTGCTGCACTCTCCCTTGGGTATACCTTTAATGAAACACATTATGTCAAGGGTGGGTTTAGTACACTTTTTGATGGATTAACCGCATCTATAAAACAGGTAAGACGTAAAACACTCATTACAAATATTGAATCAAAAGAAGATCACTTTCTCTTACATACCAAATGTGACAGTGTAAAAGCGAAACATGTTATACTCAACAACACGCTCTATGAGAGTAGAAAAATTTTTCACAACGAGAAGATTAAAAAATATTATAAAAAATATGAGAAACTCGATAATCATCAAAGCTCGTTTATGATTTATATGACCATCAAAAGTACCAAAAAATATGCGCATCACTATCAACTTATTCAAGATGAAGTCTATCCTCATACGATTTCAAATGCACTATTTGTATCATTCTCAGATAGTGAAGATGATATCATTGCAAAAAAGGGGTATTACAGTATCACTGCTTCCATTCATACAGATGTCAGGTCATGGGAAGATGACAACATCTATACCGAACAAAAAAAGAAGCTTGAGCGTATCTTGATAAAGAGTATTTGTGATATACTTGATATCAAAAAAGAAGAGATAGTACATCATATGGCAGCTACTCCTAAAACATTCAAACACTTTATCAATCGTTCACAATTAGGAGGCAATGCCATTACAATGAAAAACTTTTTACCAAAACTTCCGGGGAATGATACACCTATTAAAGGAGTGTATCATGTAGGAGATACGGTCTATGCAGCACAAGGTTGGCCCGGTGTGATGCTTGGGGTTGATAATCTCAGAAGATTGTTACATGTATAATATTGAACTGCGTATTAAACTCTTTGACTGGCTCTATATATTACTTATAGGTGTACTCTTTGCAACTTTACTCTCCTCCCTAGGGCATAGACTTTTAGAGATGTCATGGATACATGGGGCACTCTTTGGCGCTATATTGGGTTTTTCCATTACACTGTTTTCACTGCTATTCATTACTTTTATGAACCAAACGATATTGCCTAAAATAGCCAAGATATTTTGGCTCCCGCTTGCAATATTTTTCTCCTTTCTTTCAGGGTTTTTAGGCACACTGTTTAGTACTATTTTAGCCAATACGTTTAAGATCCAACTCATTGAACTTTTTCATACACAACGTTTTGAGATTGCGACTGCCATAGGTTTTTTAACCTACATTGTCGGTGCGCTACTCTATCGTTTTGTAAAAATGCGTAATGAAAAGGAAGTAGTTGACCATGAGTATGTACAAAGTCGATTACGATCTCTAGAGACACAGTTGAACCCTCACTTTTTATTTAATCCTCTCGGGAATAATTCCCCGACCCTTGGGTCGTAACCTTATGATATAATGAGGTTATGGGGAAGCATATATTCAAAAGTCATAATAAAACATTGCTGTTATACCATATGGTATTCCCAG
>JAYEJF010000012.1:0-23698 GCA_034660455.1 Campylobacterota bacterium
CCATCCATGTGTTGTTGGACGCGTATTATAGCAGTCAATGAACTACTTGTCAAGGGTTTTTGCTAAATATTTGAAAATTCTTTCAAATTCTTTTTGGTTGGGCTTTTTACTTACATTATATATGTATTTGTGACATTCTCTACTCCATCACATTTTTATAAATAATCCATTATCTTTCACCCTGATTTTTTAAGCGTACTATTTTATAATACTCATTCATTATTTATACAAGGAATCATTTAATGCATCATTTTTATTTAATCTTTTTTATATTTTTACTCTCAGGATGTGTCAGCTCACCGGAGCCTGACTCTCCTACGCAAACAGTAACAAGCAAAATACTACTCAATAAAACGGATGCACAAAATGCTCGTGATGAATATTCTGCATTACAGAATCAACGAATTAAAGAGTAAATTTATTATTAACCTTAGATTAATCTCTCTGCACTATACTTCTCATAAAATAAACGATGAAAAGGAAAATTATGGCTTTATATGATAGAGACTATACATCAACGGAAACCGGATACGTTCAGGAAGGTGCATCTGTAAGCTTTATGAAACAGACTTACCAGCTTTTAGCGGCAAGTATGATAGCAGCTGCAGCAGGTGCTTATGTGACTATGCCTTACGCAGAGACAATTATGCAATATAAGTGGTTTATTTTTGGTGCTGAACTTTTAGTACTTTTCTTTGGACTCAGTATGACAAGAGGGAAGGCAGGACTTAATTTGGCAATGCTTTTCTTCTTTACTTTTTTAACCGGTGTTTCATTGGTTCCACTTTTAGCTTCACTTATTGGAGCAGGTAATGGTGCTGTAATAGGAAATGCTTTTTTAATGACTTCAGTACTCTTTGGTGCACTAAGTCTTTTTGCAATTAACTCGAAAACAGATTTTTCTAGTTGGGGAAAACCACTTTTCATTACACTGATAGTTGTGGTTATTGCCTCTCTTGTAAATATGTTTATACTACAAAGTCCAATGATGCATGTTATTATTACTGCAGGTATTTTACTTCTATTTAGTATATTCACAATCTATGATACACAGAATATTGCAAATGGTGCATATGATTCACCTGTAGATGCAGCAGTTTCACTCTATTTGGATTTCCTCAATATGTTTACAGCACTACTTCAACTTCTTGGAATCTTCGGAAGTGATGACTAACTCATCATCTTAAATAAGATAGTGCACGACTTGTGTGCCTGTCTTACTTTTACCTGATTGCTTCAATAAACAGAACTTCAAATTCAAGATAATCCAAGGGATACTCTTCCATAAGTTTTTTAATCTGCTTATAACTTAGTTTTTTCTCTCCACCACTAACACCACTTTGCTTTATATATTTAAACATTTCTCTTACAGAATTAAACTCTAAATTATAATGATGTAGTTCAAACCGGGTATTTGTATAATATTTAGAAATAAACTCTTGTACCTTTCTATCATCATAAATAGGTGATAGAAGATTAGCTGTTTGATGTAAGCTTTTAAATGTCCCTGAAGTAAAGATAGCCCCATAAAATGTCTCTGATAGGGAAGAGAGCTTTTCTATTGTAAAGTTAAAATCTCTACTCCATTGTAATGCAGAAGATGAAATAAGTAAATCATACTGTTGCACAGGAAGAGATTCAAGAAAAGAGTCTGCATTGAAATCACTGCATACTTTGAAAATATTTTTATCATTTGGATGGATATCCAGCATGGTTTTTGCAGAATCAAGTGCAACAAAATTTGTAACCGAAATATTTCTACTCTGAAAGTTTTTAAATATTTCTCCACTCCCACACCCAATATCTATTACATTTGAATAGCTAGATGAAGGCAATTTCTCCACCAACTCTGATGCGACTCTAGATTGGATCATATTATAATCATTATACTGATGCGCAAAACGAGAAAATTCTTCTACTACACGTGATACTTCTTTTTCTTCTGTATGCACTATTACTCCTAGCTTCATGACTGTTTCAAACTTTTTTGGGTATAATCGCCGAAATTATACCCAAATTTAGTTGGGCTATTCAAATATATAAAGAGGCATAGATGACATCAACACTTTTAATAGTACAAATCGTACTTGCAATCGCAATTACAATTGCAGTACTTTTACAAAAAAGTTCAAGTATAGGACTTGGCGCATACAGTGGAAGTAACGAATCTGTATTTGGTGCAAAAGGACCAACTGGTTTTCTTGCAAAACTCACTTTCACCCTTGCCTTTGTATTTATCGTAAATACATTGGTTTTAGGATATCTCTACACAGCATCAAATAGTGCATCGGTGACAGATAGTATTATCCCTACCAATAATGTTGCAGTACCTAATGTACCGGCAACACAGGAAAAGAGTGTCCCGTCAGCACCAGCGGCTCCTGCGGCAAACTAATCATCTTCCAAGAAGCATATCACTTGTGATATCTTTCTTCTACCCACTTTCTAAATACATAACAAGGTAAAAAAGGGTAAAATTTCCTAAATAATATGAGATAATACCAAGGAGATTCTTATGCTAGATGAAATTTTTGAACTAACCGATGAAAACATGAATAAAGGAATTGATGCCCTTAAAAGAGACTTTGCTACACTTAGAACAGGAAAAGTCACTACAGGAATTGTAGACAATATAAAAGTAGATTACTATGGTACAATGACCGCCTTAACACAAGTAGGAAACGTCATTGCAACAGATGCGACAACAATCAGTATTACCCCTTGGGAAAAAACCCTATTGCCCGTGATTGAAAAAGCGATACAAGAGGCAAATATTGGTGTAAATCCAAACAATGATGGTGACTTCATTAAACTCTTTTTCCCGCCAATGACAAGTGAGCAAAGACAAGAGATTGTCAAGCAGGCAAAAGGCATGGTTGAGCATGCTAAGATTTCTATCAGAAATGTAAGAAAAGAGGGTAACGACAAGATCAAAAAACTTGAAAAAGAGAAAGAGATTGGTGAAGATGACTCAAAAAAGGCCCAAGAGCAGATTCAAAAATTAACAGATGAACATATTACTAAAATTGATGAAGCTTTTAAAATAAAAGAAGCTGATATTCTTAAGGTATAAGATGAATGTTGAGCAAGTTTATAAAGATGCAAATGCACTTTTAGACGGACATTTTCTACTAGCTAGCGGTAACCACTCAGCACGCTATCTACAAAGTGCTAAAGTACTTGAATACCCCCATAAAGCTGCATTACTTACAGATGCACTAGCAAAGATGATACGTGAAGCAGGTGTGCGTGTAGATACCGTATGTGCTCCTGCACTCGGCGGTGTCCTTGCAGGGTATGAGCTTGCAAGATCTCTCAGTGTACGTTCTATTTTTGTTGAAAAGAAAGAAGGCGGTATGGAACTACGCCGTGGGTTTGAAATCACCAAAGGTGAAAAGATTATCATCTGTGAAGATATCATCACTACAGGTGGTTCTGCATTGAAAGCAGCAAAAGCCATAGAAGCCCTTGGTGGGGAAGTAGTTGCCTTTGCTTCTCTTGCCAATAGAGGTTTTTGTAAACGTGTAGGTGGTAACGATACGGCAAAGGCTGAATGTGCTTTACCTGAGGGTACACCTCTTTTTGCACTTGATGACTTTACCTTTGAAATGTATGCACCTGAGGATTGCCCACTCTGTAAAGAAGGAAAATCTGAAGCTATTAAACCAGGAAGTAAAGGTTAATAACCTTTACCATCTATCAAAATCTTGTGAAATTTAATTGGCTGGCGGGGGTACAGGAGCTTTCCCCTTCTTATCAATTTTTTTAGGTTTTTGTACAACAGGCATAATAACACCTTGCAGCATAAAACTGATAGGATCTTTTTCCTGTTGCTGAAGCAGTACCAAAACTTTATCTTTTTCATGATAAATATCAAAAAGTGAAACATTGTTCATAATAAGATCTACTTCAACCCTCTCTTCAAAACGCGATGGCAGACTATAGTTATTCCCTTCTACCCTTGCTAGCACATTCTCTTTTTTCAGTACGACCCAACATACTTTTGCTACAGGTAAAGCATAGAGTGAATTTTTTGTCGTTTCTAAACAAAGCCTGCTAAATTCATCTTTTTGAATGGTAAGATTTCCATCAGAACTTAAAATATCATTATAGAGTATTTTTGTCGCTCTAGTAACCTTTTTTGATTTTTTTAAATACTGCAAAAGATGTGCATTAGAGTTTTGAAGCATATCTACCGAAGAGAAGAGTACGACTAGAATCATCCCCATAAGGGCAATGGAGATAAGTACTTCAATAAGCGTAAATGCTTTACGGTTAACCATTACCCTTAACCATCCATTAGTCCAACACGTATAGCTTCCTCGTAACTGGTCTCTCCTGCCAAAAGCATATCTTTGAGTTTATCGGCAATCGTTCGCATACCATGCTCTTTCATTGCTTCTCTTACTTGATGATCATTATACCCATCTTTCATCATCTCTTTTACTCTCGCATCAATGACAAAAAGTTCACCGATTGCCTGTCTCCCTTTATATCCTGTAAAATCACACTCCGTACAACCCACGGCTTTAAAATAATATTGATCTTCAGGTACATCAATCTCTTGTGCCGTAGCGGGTGCTAGTTTTGTTTGCTCTTTACAATGTACACAAAGTCTACGGGTTAATCTTTGGGCAAGTACGCCTAAGAGTGTTGAGGAGATAAGAAAATTTTCAATTCCCATGTCCATTAAACGACTTAAAGATGAAGTTGCATCATTGGTATGCAGTGTAGAGAGGAGTAAGTGTCCAGTCAAAGCTGAACGCAGTGCGATATCTGCTGTCTCCGAGTCACGTATCTCTCCTACCATGATAATATCGGGGTCTTGTCTTAAAATGGAACGCAACCCCGCTGCAAACGTAAGTCCTACTTTACTGTTAACCTGTATCTGTGAAATATTATCCGCATTATACTCAACAGGGTCTTCTACTGTAATAATATTCTTATCGGGCGTAGCTACATGCTGTAAACAGGCATGTAAAGTGGTTGATTTCCCCGATCCCGTTGGACCTGTAACCAATATCATGCCATGTGCATGATTGAGTAAACTATAAAGCTCTTTGGTAATCTCATCCACAAACCCCAATGATTCCAATGTAGGTATATGCTCTGTCTGAGAAAGAATACGCATCACAACTCTTTCACCATGATATGTTGGTAAAATTGAAACCCTTACATCAATGGATTTTCCTGAAATTGCCAATTGCGTACGACCATCCTGAGGGACTCTTTTTTCCGAGATATCCAAGTTTGAAATCACCTTAATACGGTTAATCACCAAATTTACGATACTCTTATCTAAATCAAGATGTTTTTTGAGCGCACCGTCTATACGCAAACGTACCTCACCTTTTTTCTCACCACTTTCAATGTGAATATCACTGGCCCCCTTTTGGAGAGCCTGGAAAAAAAGTGAATTGACCAGTTTAATAATCGGTGCCGACTCTTCACTAGAAAGTAAATCCTGGGAATTACGAATAAACTCAAGAAGATCAGACTCAACTTCAATCAATTCATCTGAAGCTGTGGACATCTCTTCAAAGTCCGAGCCTGTCTGTATCTCCAAAAATTTATTTTTGAGTCGTTCAAAACTTGCCCGATCCACCATATTTATCGGATAGTCTAAGGAGAGTTTTGCCAAATAGTTCAACGCATCTGCCAAAGATTCATTCTCAACAATAGAGGTTTTTACCCCATGAATGGTTGAAAAGAGTAAGGCATGCTTAAGTGCTAATTTATGGTTAATCCCCTCTTCCCAAAGCGGCTCAAGGTTTACATCTTTCAGTTGAGGAAATTGCATTAAAACTCCTCAATGCCACTTAGCAAATCAAGATGGTCTTGATGTGTTCTTCTAATTCTATTACTCGCAGGAACACTCTCTGCAGAAGCGGTGCTTTTTACATCTGCATTCTCTTCCAAAGCCTTTTCAAAAAAGTTATTATATCTCTCTTGCACCGCATCAAGTTCCGAAAGCATACTTTTTAACTTACGCAGATCATCACTTTTCCTAACAATATACGGTGTAAGATAGATCACTACATTTTGTTCACGTTCTACATCTGCATTATGTGAAAAAAGGTACTCTCCCAATACAGGAATATCACCTAATAATGGTATTTTTGATACACCTTTACCACCCACACGCTTAATTAATCCACCTAAAACAATCATTTCGCCGTTGTTTACAATGGCATTGGTCTTCACTGTTCTTTTGGTTGTCGTCGGTCTATCAGCCTGCTGCTCGGAAGAGGGGTCAATATCTTCAAGAACCGTCTCAACCTCTAAAGTCACTTTATTATTGCTTGAGAGTCTTGGTTTCACTTTTAAAGTAAGTCCTATGTCCTCTCTTGAATAGTTATTTACCACATTTGAAACACCTGTAGTAGATTGCTGCGCTTGTGTCAAGATAGACATGGTCTGCCCCACATAGATCTCTGCTTCTTTGTTATTGGTACATAAAACAGAGGGTTCGCTCAAAAGACGTGCAGCGCCGTTTTTCTCCAAAAGATCCAATGTTGCCCCTAAGGCAAACACTTTATCCGTCGCATCAAATGTAAACGCAGGGTCAGAAGAGTAAATGGGGTTACCATTTGCATCTTGACCTTCATACGTTTCTGTATTGGTATTTAAAAACCCTAAAAGTGCCGGAGACATTTGCAGTGCAGCAGCACCCATATTTCCCGCAAGCGTATAGAGTCCACTTGAAGTAATCGCTCCACCGTTAAATCCATACTTCATCCCTATCTGCGTAGCCATATTGCTATTAATTTCAACAATTTTTGCTTTTACATAGACCTGAACTTTAGGAATATCGATTCTGCGTATGGTATCTCTAATATTCTTCATCTGCTCCGCTGTAGCTAGAAGTATAAGTGCATTTCTCTCGACATCTGAGACAACCATCGCTTTACTAGGCGGTGTACCCCCTTTTGTAGGCTGCTTTATCGCAACATTATTCATCTGTGAGATCAATTTACTCATGATCTTTTCCATCTCTTCCACATTGGAGTTTTTAAGTCTTACCACATACATCTGCTGTGTCGTACTCTCACCTTTGATATCGAGTTGCTTGATATACCGAATCATACGATTGTTATTCTCTTGTTGTCCTACCAAAATAATAGAGTTGGTCGCATCATCTTTAAAAATATCTACTTTTTCACTCTCTATGGTTTGAGGGAAGATCTTCTTTGCCATATTCTGCGCATTTTGGAACACATCTTTCACCATAGAATTTTTGAGTTTAATCACCACGGATTTTTTCTCGCCCTGCTTCTCTACTGCATTAATCACTTTTGAAATTGCTGTTAATGTTCTAGGATCTGCTGTCACGGCCAGCACATTATTTTCCTTAAAAGAGATAACTGTTGCACTTTTATGCAATAGCGGTTTGATTTTGGCACGGAGTACTGCTGCGTTGGAGTTCTTAAGCGGGAACATCACTGTTTTCATCGTCTCCCCTTTAATACTGCTGCTTACATCCAATCCTTCTCCTGCGGCAACATTACTTTTTACGACTTTATAGTAATCCCCCTGGTCAATAATGGTAAAACCTTTCCCACCTAAAATAGAGTTAACCAGAGGAAATAGAGAACTCTTTTTAATAGGTGTTTGAGAAACAAAGTTAATCTTACCTTTTACCTCTCCCTCTATCAAAATATTTTTGTGTGTAATCTTGGAGACCATCTCTATAAAATCTTTTATACTTAAATTACGGAAATTTACATCTATCGTCTCTTCTATACTCTCTTCTTGGGCATACAGTCCCGCAGACAACACCAATAATATACTCATGATAATTTTAGTTAACTTCATATTCCAACTCCATTTCTTCTTTACCTCTTTGAATCACCAATGTGAGATTCTCTATATTTCCAATATCTTTATAGATATCAAAAGCTGCTTTTTCGCTATCAATTTTTTGTCCATTGACTGTTTGAATCACATCGCCTCTTTTGAGCCCAAGTTTTTCAAAGGGCGAACCTTTTCGAATAAAAGAGATACTAAATCCTTTTAAGTTTTTACCTTTTTTTATCTGCTTGATACCAATATTTTTATAAATATCATCCATATTTTTTGCATAATGACTTATCAAGGATTTATCAATAATCTTATGATCCCCTGCATCGACAATCTCACCTTCAAGCTCTTCTTGTGGTGTAGGTTCAAATGAGGGCTTAGAACTTTTAATACTGCTACTTCCCTTTGTCGAAATAATCAAAGATACCTTGTATTTTTTATCATTTTTACGGAAGAGTGCATAATTATGCCCAGCACTTTCAAGAATAAAACCATTAATTTCATCTCCCCTGCCTAAAACCTTTGTTTTACCTTTATACTCTACGGTGATTACAGTCACATCTAAGGCATGGTAGATGGCTAACAATTTAATATCTTTTATCTTTGCTGTCGTTTGTGGCACTTGTTTCTTAATGACAGGAGCAGGTGCTTTACTTTGACTCAGTTTAACCCTGTAATAAAGTGCTTTCCCCCCCTTTTCTTCTATATGGGTCATACCCTTTGTCGGTAACCATAACACTTCAACAAGAAACCACAACACCTTGATGACAAACCATACAAGCAATACCGTCCAAAGCCATTTTATGACCTCCGGTTTAAAAAGATGTTTCATATACCCATCCTTTGTCACCTTTTTCTAACTGAGGTCGTAACATCTCTATGTTTTTGCTCTCATTAAAATCCAAATGCACATTTCTCTCATTAAAGTTAATCTCTCCCACCACACTGCCGAAAGTACCTATTGCTTCAACAGATACCAATAGAGGATCATACAAAAAATGCTTTAAAGAAGCACTATTGGTCTCTTGTGGTACCATTGTTTTGAGTGAATCATCCATCCGAAGTGCTTTGATTTCAATACTAGAATAAAAAAGCAAGGTAAAAAGATCTATCTCTTGAATGGTTGCCACATGAATGCCTTTTGCATAAACACTTACATCTTTTAAAGTTAACCCAAAAAACCCCTCTTCAATACCCTTCTCATTAAGTACGATATCTTCTGAAGAGAGTCTCTCTTCGAGTGCATAGTAGAGTGCCTGTTTTGGCATAAGTACTACAATGCCCAACCAAATAATCACACTAAGAAAGATCAAATATTTTACCACTGACATTTGAACTCCATATCATAAGATGAAGCTACACGGTTGATACGCATTTTTTTTATCTCTATGGGTACATTCAATATTTTGGTCACCAGTGTATTAAGCTCTTTATCACTGAGTCCTTTATATGAAGCTGTCACTTTTTTACCTTTTCTACTCCAAGTCATTTTATTTTTCGGAATCAATGTTTTCAATTTATCCACTTTTTGTGTGATTTTTTTATCCGACCAAATTTTTTTAAGTGCGATAACCTCTTTCACCTCTTCGAGTGCAACCCTTGATTGTACCATCACATCTCTTTCTGAAGAGCACTGGTTCTGTTTGTATCCATACCCTATCAATAGAAACATCAATGCAAAAAGAACAATCAATTCATTTTGATATCTTTTCCAACTCATAGAACACCTTCTATTTTTAAACTATACGTTCCTGAAGCATTACCTGTTTTAAACCTCTTTTGCTTTGCCAATGCTTTCACCCGATTAAGCACTTGCACATCTTTACATACAAACTCTGCACTAAATCTCTTCTCATCCATTTCAAAGGAGTTTAAGCTAACACCTTTAAAAATCATGCCTGATACATCTTTAATTATCTCACGTTTTTTACGCTCAACGGTATCAATTGTTTTATATTTTGAAACAATACTCTCTCTGGTGTATTGACTTGATAGTGAGGGGTACGCTTCAAGTAACTCTTCCATTTGAGCCTCTATCGCTTTTGAATTTTCACTATAACGCGACCCTTCAATCAAAAAGATAACGCAGAGAGATATAAAAATAGAAGCCAAGATAGCGGTCTGTTTTACACTAAGGATAGAGCCATAAACACTTTGAAGCGTAACGCCTTTTTTAGGTGTAAAACTATTATCAAACACTAAAGGGGTGGAGATTTCATCTCCTAAAACATTTTGGGGGATGACTGCAATGTCATCTTCTAAAGAGAGAAGGGCTTTATCTGTATCTAAAAGTAAAGGGGCAACAAATAGGGCAGCAGACTGTTGCGCAAAAAAGAGTTTGGCTATATGCTCCAAATTAAACCCTTTTTGTTCTAAAAATACCGTAATCATCTCAAGATCATACGCAATACATACCCACTGTTCATCTTCTTTCCACACCATATAGTCATAGTGTTTACTCTCATCAAGTAAACCTTCAAACAAAGAAGGCACAATTCGCTTTGCCTGATAGGCATACTGAACAGGCAGAGGCTCTTTTTTAAGCGTATAAAACTCTGGCGTGAGCATTACATTCACATTCTCATTGACTTTCACCTCTTCCATCGAACGATGTACAAGGATCAAGGCTTTACTGTTTCCCGTAAAATTCAAAATATCTTGCCCCACCTTTTATATATTCAAATCTAAAACCATAGTCCACACCGTCAAGGGCATAACGTACTGCACATTGTGACTCATCTAAAAACTCTTTACCCGAAAAAAGCATTTTTTTCTCTGTATAATCTCCTCCATTACTATTAACAAAAGTCTCCAATGACTGCTTGTCAATAGCAAATGACCACTCCTTTACACTCAAAAGGTCAATACCAAAAATATAAGAGATTAATTCTGGTGAACTATACTCCACGTCTATCTTTTCGGACTTGGGAGCATTTGATAGCGGGACGAATGAAAAGTACTGTTTCCACGGTACCTTTCCAATCTCTGAATCATCCACTTCAAATTGATAACGACTTAAAATCTCCTCAAATTGAGAATATATAATAATACCTTTTTTTTGGTGAAGCCTACTTTGTTTTTTCAAGATAAACTTACCTTTACCGCCCATCTCATCATAGATCAATTCAAGCAGTCGTCCGGCATCTGCTATGTTATACTCTTGGGCAAGTGATTCAAAAAGCTCTTGAGCCAGACTGAGCCTCACTTCATTCTCTCCGCTAGGCTTTAATCCCAACCAGTTAATATTCACCCCTTTTCTTAAAGGTTCACACTGCAAAACGAGTGAAAAACGTCCATCATCCGAGCTCAAAGGCAAGGCCATTCTATATAATACGGAGAAGAGTGTTTTTTTATCCTCAAAGGCTTTAAATACTGCCACAATGTCTGCATAAAAAATATCTGCCTGTATCAGTGCTTTTGTCTCACTCGCATCCTGCTGAACCTCTTCAAAATAACTCAAAAGAACCATTGTCAATGCAATAATTACAGATAAAACGGATAAGGTAATCATAAGGGCAAAGCCTTTCCTGTTCCTAACCTGAGATGCTATATATTTTGTTTTATCCATTTAAAAGCTCTATTAAAGTAAAATTTCTTTTCTAACAACAAGCGGCATTATATCTAAGTAAAGAAAACTTAAAGTTAATACTATATCTAAGTAAATCAAAGGATTTAGAATGAAAAAACAGAACAAATTAAGATCAGGTTTCTCACTGATTGAGCTACTCATCGTTATCGTTATCCTTGGAGGTCTTGTAGCAGTCGTTGCCCCGGGACTTATGGATGCAGCAGATGAAGCAAAAAGAGATACCGTCTGCCTAAAAATGTTTGATCTAAAAAAACGTCTTGATATGTTTAAACTCGACAATGGGGTTTTCCCAGATACAGAAGAGGGGTTTGAAGCACTACTCTCCAACCCTGATACAGATAAGTATCCAAACTACCGTGCCAAACCTTATCTGAAAAAGATGCCCAAAGACTCATGGAAAACACCTTTTGTGTATGTAAAAAAAGGAGATGAAATCGAGATTATCTCTTTTGCTGCGGATAGAAAAGATGGAGGAGAAGAGAATAGCAGAGATATTCTCTTTTCTGAGTGCGAAAAATAGAAGATTTGTATCTCTTCTCTTCAGAGAAATGCAATGCATAAAGGCTTTTCTCTTTTAGAATTACTTATTGTTATCTTCATTATCTCTATCGTCTATTTTCTCGGATTTACCGGTATAGAGATAGGTAAAAAAAGACCTAAAGCCTTGAGCCCTCTCAACCTGAAAGAGACAATTCTATCCTCCGAAACTTTCAGGACAAAAGCCACCCTTTTATGTGTCAATAAGTGTCGTAATTGCTATATAAGAGCTGATATCTCATCCCCTTTTACAGAGTATGAAAGTCCCGTAAACCTTGAGAATATCAAAGCGTATACCCTAGACCAGGATGATGCACTTACCCTTATTGAATATGAACGGTATCAAGATAAAAAAATTTGTCTTATTATGGACTTTTATCCCAATGGCTCTTCAACCCAAATTATCTTAGAAGATGAAGAGCAGAGTTATTTCCTCCCTGCTTTTTTTGGAGAACCCAAGATTTTCACTTCACCCGAAGAAGCAAAAGAGCACTGGCTGGAAAACAGCACGGCCGTTTCAAACAGTGGAGATTTCTATTGAAACCCTTACGCCCTGCATTTACAATTATTGAGATTCTTATATCCGTCACTATCCTCTCTTTTGCAATTATCTTTATATTGAAGATCCATTCAGACAATCAAGAGCAGATTGTCTATATCTCTGAAAGAAATAAGCGCTCTTTACAAGACTCTCTCTATTTAAGCCCTAATATTTTAAAACACCATAAAGAGAGTAAAAATGCCTATGAGCTCATCGAGCCTTTTTTTAAGATTAAAGAGACGGAGAGTCGCGAGCTTTTAAAGAAAAACGAGAGGGAGATTTTTATCCCTGAAGCAAAAAGTATTCTACCCCCCCAAGATACTCCCGGTCCCACAGCAGTGGTCAATGAAATTATGTTAAAAGGCGATCACTCATCTATTTACTATCGTTTTGAATTAAAATCGTTTTAATTCAAATCTTTTGAAGAAGAGTCCATACGATATAATTAGAAGTGCCCTTTTAAAACAAAAGCTAAAAAAGTTATAATACCCTCAATTTACTGCAAGGACTGATGCACCGATGCTTTTTAAGTACAAAGGGTTTGATAAAACAGGTAAAAAAGTGAAAGGTACGGTTACGGCAAGCTCTGTTGAGGAGGCCGGACAAAAACTCCGTGTACAGAGTATCTATTATGAGGCACTCAAACCAACCAAAGCGTTTTCACTTGAAGCCTTTTCCAAACGACAAATGCCCGGAGAACTCCTTGCTACCTTTTCTAAAGAGCTCTCCTCTTACCTCAATTCCGGTATGACTATATTGACAGCGATCAAACTGCTTGAGAATCAACACGAGGGAGAGAAGCGCTATGTTGCTTTTTTAAACTCCCTCAAAACAATGATTGATGAGGGGAAGTCACTCTATAATGCACTCAATGCACAAAAAGTATATACCTTGCCAGACTTCTACCTACAAAGTCTCAATGTCGCAGGACAAAGCGGTAAAATGGTGGAAGTACTCACCAATATGGCAAACTTTTTTTCTGCGCAGACAAAGGTCAAAAAGCAAGTGAAAGGTGCAATGATCTACCCAAGTGTTATTTTTATCGTTGCTTTGGGGATTATCAGTTTTTTGCTTGTCACCGTTGTACCTAAGATTACACAAATATTTGAAGATACGGATCAGGAACTCCCTAAAATCACACAAATTGTTGTATCTACAAGTGATTTTCTTATTGCAAATTATATCGGGATTTTCACTGCCATTATCCTATTTATACTCTTATTTAAACTGGCTTATGCAAAGGTGAACTCTTTTCATCAACTCATTGATGGGTTGATGCTTAAGTTACCGCTTATCGGTATGTTAATTCAAAATCATGAACTCGGACGCTTCTCGTACATTCTCTCTTTAATGCTTAGCTCAGGGGTTGCCTATGCACAAGCTGTACAACTTTCCAAAGCCACTTTTGGTAATTACCAACTCGCAGATCTGTTCAACAAAGCCTCCGTGAAAGTTATTGAGGGTAACAAACTCTCGAACTCTTTACAAATGATAAAGAGCGTTAAACTCAAACGTAATTTTATGCAGACACTTGCACTCGGAGAAGAGTCAAGTGAAGTTGCAGAAGTACTCAATAATACCTCTGCATTATATGCTGAGGAGAATGAAGACAAACTCAAAATCCTCCTTAGCCTTCTTAATCCTTTTATGATGCTTTTTATCGGTGGATTTGTCGGTATTATTATTGCAGCTATGATGCTCCCTATCTTTACCATGACACAGGGATTACAATAATGGCTAAACAACGTTTCAGAAATATCAAACAAGGTAAGCATCAAAAAGAAAACACGCCTATCAAAATAGACCCTGACACGACAAAATATGCCTCGGCAGGATTAAAGATAAAAGCGTTTTTAACAGATGCATTTATGCTTCTTATGCCCATCATGTATGTTGTCTTTTACCTTATTATGGATGGGAGAGAGGGTTTTGCCCAAGAGAAAATAGTAGGATGGATCTATATATTGATACCTCTAATCATCGTACAGACACTTTTTTTCTATTATTCCGGACAAACTCCCGGGTATCGTGCCTATAACATCACCCTTATTGATGAAAAGAGCAAAAAGAGACCCACTTTATTCATCATTATTTTTAGAAATCTTTCCGCGGTACTCAGCTTCTTCACGCTTTTTGGATGGCTCATGATGTTCTTTAGAAAAGACAGTAAAACCCTGCATGACCTCCTATCTGCAACTGCTGTAGTCAACAAAGAATGAGAAACAAAACTTCATACTTTCCCATACTTGCGGGGTCATATTATTTCTTCTACTTTGCCCTCGTTGCTGTCTATCTTATTTTTCTGCCTAAAACCTTGTTGGATCTTGACTACTCTACTCTTGAGGTAGGTATCCTCTATGCGGCTGCTCCTTTTATGCGATTTTTACTTCCCTTTATTTTTAGGCACATGCTCTCTTTGAGTCCCAAAGTCTATCAGCTCTCTTTACTCTTCACACTCCTTGGCACGCTTCTATTTATTCTAACCGTAGATAATTTTTGGCTCTTTCTTGTAGCCAACCTTCTCCTTGGTGCAGCAATGGGGATTTCACTTCCCTATGTTGAAACCATCGCCTTGGCTACTCTATCCAAGCAGCAATATGGAAGAGTACGGCTCTGGGGTTCACTGGGGTTCATTGCTATTGCCATTTGGTTAGGAGAGGTACTTCACTCTCCTTATGAAGTATTGTATTACTTAAGTGCAATGGCATTTTTAACCCTTCTCTCAGGAGCTATGCTCACGCAGTTTGATACGATATCCCATAGTTCAGCAAAAGAGGATGCTTCTTTTTTACTTCGTAAATATTGGGCATTCTGGATCTCAATCTTTTTAATGCAAGTTGGGTTTGGAGGGTTTTATAACTTCTTTACGATTTATGAGACATCCCACGGTTTTTCACTTCAAATGATATCATGGATGTGGAGTTTTGGCGTTATATGTGAAATCTTCATGCTCTACTTTCAAGGGCCACTTCTACAGAGAAATCTACTCACTATATTGCAAATTGCAACACTCATCACTGCACTAAGATGGCTCATTCTCTATCTCTATCCTGACTCTATTTCCCTTACCTTTGCTAGTCAGTCTTTGCATGCCATCTCATTTGCACTCTATCACTCTGCAGCAATCACCTATGTATTTTCTCTCTATACGCAAAAAAAACTTGCGCAACAATTTTTCCTGGGTATTGCCTTTGGACTGGGTGGTTCTGTAGGCGCCGTACTCTCGGGTCAATTCTATGGAGAGTATCTTTTTCTTATAGAGTCCTTCATTACCCTACTTGCTTTTTTCGTTTTATTGATACATCAAAAACGTAGATTGGAGTTAAAAATATGATACATGATATACCGCTTATCATCTTTGCCGGAGGCAAAAGCTCACGTATGGGCAGTGACAAATCCCTTCTTCCTTTTGGGGGATACCCCACTCTCACACAATACCAATACACAAGATTATGCAAAGAGTTTCAACGTCTCTATATCTCCTCTAAAACAGACAAGTTTAATTTTGAATGTATAGTTATAAAAGATACACAAGAAGCCTACTCTCCACTCATTGCACTATGCTCAATTTTTGAAAGGTTAAAGCACGATGAAATATTTATTTTAAGTGTGGATGCCCCTTTTGTAGACAGTGAAGTAATCAAAAAAATATTAGCACATAGAGAGCCTCTTAGCCAAAGTGTTGTTGCAAAAAGCCCTTCTGGTATCCAGCCACTTTGTGGCTACTACAAAAAATCTATATTGCCCTTGATTCATGCACAATTAGAAAAGGGTAACCACAAACTTCTTGATCTACTCTCCCTCGCAAAAACGAAACTTGTAGCGTTTGAAGATGATACACCCTTCACAAACCTTAATCACCCCAGTGACTATCAAAATGCCCTTAAACTGATTTAAGTGAAGAGAGTGTTGAGCAGGTTGCACCATTAATCATTTGTGTCATCAGTTTATGGGAGAAGAATACAAACTTCTCAAACAGTGCACTGTGATATTTATCTTTATGATAGATCATGAGAAAATCTCTTTTACACTCAAAATCTTTTACCTCTACTTGAAAGAGTTTCCCGTCATTCAATTCATTCTCCACAGAAATTTTGGAAATACAGGTTAAACATTCACGATTCATCAAAATACTTTTAATAGACTCCGTATGACCTAATTCCAAAAAGATATTCAAATGATCTGTTTTTTCTTTAATATAATCTAAAAAAACCTCCCTTGTACCCGATCCCTCTTCACGAAGTACCCATCTCTTATCACTAATTTCATCAATGGTACATGACTTACAGAGATTTTTATCCGCAGTCACGACAAGTAATTCATCTACCCCTATTTTCTCCTTGATAATATCAGCCCCAGAAACAAATCCCTCAACAAAACCAATATCAATACTTCCAGATTTAATCATCTCTGTAATCTCTTTTGTATTACCCTCTTTGAGTGTAATCTTTACATCTGGATAAGAGCTCATATAACTACAAATAATAGCAGGCATCAGGTAATCCACAATGGTCGTACTTGCCCCTACACGTATCATTCCCTTATTTTCTGAATTCTTAAATTCATATTCAATATCTGCAAGTTTTTTAAAGATCGGGTCTATCTCCTGATAAAAAGCTCGTCCTACCTCATTGAGTACCAATTTTTTATTGATACGATCAAATACAGGTCTTCCTAAAATATTTTCCAACTCTTTAATAGACATAGAGACCGCAGATTGGCTTAAGTTCATATCTTTGGCAACATTGGTTAAGTGTCCCGATACGACTACGTTTAAAAAGATTTGCATTTGTCTTAATGTTAATTTCATATTTTCTCTTTACTTTATAATTGTTATAAAAATTTTAATATTGGAAATTATATCAGAAATATAGTACAATTCTAAAAATATTATCAATAATTTTGAATAAAAGGATATTCATGGCATTTTCAGCACTAAATCAAAAAGGTATGCTGAGCGGTATTTTCTTTGTAGCGATATTTGCTGCTGGGGCAACCTTTGTAGCAGAACTTGAACACGTAAAGACATTGGGACTGTCACCACTTGTTATAGGAATTGTCATGGGTATTTTTTATGCCAATACTTTACATAACCAGACTCCTGTGCAATGGCAAAGCGGTATCACTTTCTCAGGAAAGAAAATTTTGCGTTTTGCCATTGTCCTCTATGGATTTAGAATCACTTTTCAACAAATAGCCGAAGTAGGAATGGATGGTTTTCTCGTCTCAATCATCATGCTCTCCTCAACGCTTATACTAGGCTCATGGTTAGGCTATAAAATCTTTTCAATGGACAAAGAGACCTCTATACTAACGGCTTCTGGGGCATCCGTTTGCGGTGCCGCAGCCGTGCTTGCAACCGAACCTGTCCTCAAAGCTGAAGAGTACAAAACAGCTATTGCTGTTTCAATGGTGGTACTTTTTGGAACAATCTCCATGTTCCTTTACCCAATCCTCTACACATTAATCATTGAAAATGCAACAGGGTTTTTACATATGAGCCCTAGAGAATTTGGTATCTATGTGGGAGGAACCATTCATGAAGTGGCTCAAGTGGTTGCCGTACCTGCTTCCGTACCCAATGCACCTGAAGAGATGGCAAATGCTGCAGTCATTGTAAAAATGACACGTGTGATTATGATTGCCCCTATGCTTATTCTTTTAGGACTCTATCTTGCATGGAGTGCAAAAAAAGAGGGTACAAAAAGAGATGAAAAAATGAAACTGGTCATCCCCTGGTTTGCAGTCTACTTTATTCTGGTCGCAGGATTCAATTCACTGCATCTATTACCCCTAAACCTTGTAGAGCTAATTAATCAAATAGATACCTTTTTATTAACTATGGCAATGACTGCTTTAGGCATGGGCACTGTTTTCTCCAAATTCAAAGGCTTGGGTCTTGCACCTGTTTATACTGCTCTAGGTATGTTTGTCTGGCTTGTAGTCGCTGGATTTATTATCACTAAAGTGATTGTAGAGTTTATATAATTTTTGTCATAAAGCGTGTATCTTACCCTAGAGTACACGCTTCGTATTAGAGACGTCCTTATCTTCTTCGTCTATAGCTCAATGCTTCTAAAATATCTGACTTCTCTATCTTCTTATGCTGATTAAGATCAGAAATCGTCCTTGCTATCTTTTTGACTGAAGCGATACTTCTATGTGAGAGCCCAAACTTCCCAATCGCACTTTGTAAAATTTTGTTGGCATCCACATCAAGAGTACAGAAACGTTCTATCTCCTCCTCTGTCAATTTTCCATTCAGCCTTACCTGACCTCTTTTCTTTTGTATTTTAAAGGCTTCTACTACCTCTTTATGCATCTGAGAAGAGCTAATATCACCTTTGTCATGACTACCTATCTCCTGCATCACTACAAAAATATCGATACGGTCTAAAAATGGATCTGAGAGTCTGTTTTGATACCGTTTTATCTCTACCTCTGAACAACGACATGATTTTTGTTTAGAGAGTAAATTTCCGCAGGGGCAAGGGTTTTGTGCAGCAACAAACATGATATCTGCTTCATATTCTATCTTTGTATTAACCCTTGCGATATGCACTTTTTGATCTTGCAAAGGTTCTCTAAGTGCTTCTAGTATGGGCTTAGAGAAGTGGGGTAATTCATCAAAAAAGAGTATCCCCTTATGTGCAAGTGCCACTTCTCCTATTTTTGCAGTGGAGGATCCCCCGCCGAATATCGATGCAGATGTTGCAGTGTGATGGGGAGAACGTATAGGACGAATCGCTCTAAAACTTGGTGTGACTCCATCTAAAAACTGATGTTTTGCTATGGAGAGTATCTCTGATTCATTTAAAGGAGGCAATATATCTTTGATACGCTTTACTATCATACTTTTACCGCATCCGGGATCTCCTTCCATGAGAAAATTGTGCATCCCAGCTGCTGCAATAACTGCAGCTCTCTTGGCTATAGACTGTCCTTTCACATCTAAAAAATCACGCTCATATTGACGCTCCAAATAGTAGGCTCTATTTTCTAAGCTAATCGCTTCAGATTGATAGGAAAATGATTGTACATTTGCCTTGAAATCTTTACGCTTTAAAATATCGATAGCCTCATTGAGCGTATCTACTGCGATAAAGTCTACGCCTGAGATATGACTCAAATATGGTATGGATTCTTTGGGAACAATAGCCCTTTGTATGCGCCCCTGCTCCTTGAGAGAGAGTACCAAAGGAAATAACATGGAGCTGGTTTTTACTTTTCCATCCAAACCAAGTTCACCAAATACAAAAAGTCCCTCTTCACTCATACTATTTTTATGCATAGCGATTAAAAGTGCCATTGCCAGATCTAGATGCGTTCCTGACTTCTTCAAATCCGATGGACTAAGGTTCACTGTAATTTTTAAAGGAGGGAAGACAAATTCATTGGTAAGCAAAGCAGACTTCGTCCTCTCTTTTGCCTCTTGTATGTCTGAACCTGCCAAACCTACTACGGTAAATCCGGGTAAACCTTTCGTAAAGGTCGCTTCAACTTCTATCACTTTTGCATTGACACCTTCTAACGTGGCACACGTAAGCCTGTTAACAATTGCCTCACTCTTTGGTTTTACTTTAATGGATTGATGTTTTGGTGGTGTACCACTATCTATTGTTGCATTCATAGTCATATCATGCACTAAATGATAGAAAAAAGTGAAAAATATGTCAAATTGTAATGTTTTTAATAGCTTCTCTAGAGCGTAGCAACATATTTACGTCTATAAAAAGCGTCAGAAGTAGTGAGATTTCCTCGTTCCACAATTCTAGTTGTGGAACGAGGAAATGAACACTACATTTTTAATTCCCTATTAGAATTAACACAATCTTTTAGATAAAGATTTATAAGATTTTGATAAGAAGTCCCATTCTTTTTAGCCATTTTCTTAAAGTACTCTATCACACTAGGCTCTGTCTCAATAGTAACTTGTCTATTTAGATGTTTAGCATACGGATTTGGACGTGATTTCATTTTCAATAAGTCATACTCTTCTTTCATTTTATTACCTCCCATAATTTTTTGATTCATTTTTCGTTGCTTTTCTAGCTGAAATGATTCTGATTTTACCTTCAGGTTCTCTATAACAATGACAGACAAGCAGTAGATTTAGATTTTCACTTAATCCAAGCATTAAAAATCTATCTTCCCACTCTGAATGTTCGTCATCATAAAACTCAATAGCTTTATCATCATAAAAGACAGAAATAGCCTCTTCAAAAGTGATACCATGCTTTTTTAGATTGATTTTAGATTTTTTATCATTCCATTCAAACTCTATTTTATTCATCATTAAATTATACATTAAAAGAGATATAAACTCAATACCCATAAAATTTAAGGAAGCGCAATAAGAGACATCATCACCACCGATTACCCACAATACCTGTACTCGAAGCCAATATCGCACCTACAGAACTATGGGAGCCTGGTGATAATGATATGATATTTTGGCTCCTATAGGCATTCCACAACTGGAGTTGTGGAACGAGGAAAGTTCATGAGACAACTCAATATGAACTACTAATAAATAAAGTTTACACCCACTACAAAAGTATCAAATGACCCCTTAGGTGTATCGACTGAAGCGTAGTTCACATTTACAAAGAGCTTATTATCAATAATATGTGCATATCTAAAAGAGTGTCCCACTCCCTCTTCGTTATCTTGTGTGTAGATATAGCGTAGATTTGCACTCTCAAATATCGGTACGGTAAATGAGCTTTCAATACCAAAGTACTCTCCTGTACTCACACGTTTGTTATTCTCGTAAAGCCCTGTCACATTGAGGTATCCATAATCAAACTGATACTCAAGTGGCATCATAAGTGAAAAACGCTCTCCAAAAGTTATCTCCTCTGGTGTATAGTTGGCAATCTGCGTTTCATCTCTTGTCTCTGTAATGTTATTGGCAATAAGCGAGAGAGAATAATTGTCTGCCAAATACTCTATCTGCGTTAACATACTCTGCTCAGAGTTAGCGTCACCCATCACACCAGCAGCGACCAAAAACTTCCATCCGTTTTCTGTATAGTAGGCATACTCTGCACCATGGAGTGGTTTGGTAATACCTCTATCGAGTGGAGAGATAAAAAGATTAGGAATGCTTGAAAGCCCAGAGTTACGTGAAGTCTCGGGATATAGGTAGATAATTCCCCCACGTACTATCTGCTCACTTCCATGGTTATATTGCAGATAGGCTTTACTTCTATTGCGACGAAACTCTTTTGTCTTATCTTGTTGCGTCTTTTGTGCATAGACATACTGTGAGCCCAAGAAGATAGAAAAGTGCTCACTTAGTGAACCTGCTAAAAAAAATGTGACTATTGGGTTGTGTACATCATTGCTTTGCGTCACACTCCCCTGCTTTGTCTGGAGTTTGGCTTCCATATTCATTCTCCCTATCCCTGCAAACATACCAAAGGGGATGAGACTCTCCTCTTTGGCAAGGAAACGTTGCAGTGTTGTCGTGTCACTTTGTGAAAAACGCATACCATTACGCAAGAACTGCTCTCCCGTAGCATTGAGTGTGGGTGGTACACCAATATGACACGCACCACACGTCATATTATATTGACGTGCAAATATAGTTGTTGCATTTGTAGCTTCACTCAATACCATTAAGAGGCTTATAAACAATAACGCTCTTTTTACTCTTTTCATCTCTTAGCTTTATATTAATATTTATTATCATTTTTATAATGGTAGTTTATAGAAAAAATACTTAATTCTCATAGATAGATGAGAAGAAAGTGTAAAGAGAACTTAAAGGGGACTGGTGATAACGATAACCCATTTTGAAATTTTGCCCAAAGGTAAAGTCAATACATAACAAAAATATCCCCTTGGATAGCTTTAAATATACTCACCCCATATTAAAAGGAGTATTGGGGTCTATCATTATTTTTAGATATTTTTTATTTTATTGATAGCTATTTTGTCTATGTAAAACTCTACCAATTATTATTGTCTCATCTAAAACATCGAATAATATTCTAAAATTTTATTATGTATTTTAGTTTTAAATGCTTCTGAAATATGCTTTAAGTCCTTGATAGCACTTTTTCTAATTATTTGAAGTTTAGGTGAGAAAAAATTACAAATAGCGTATAATTTTTTACGACAAAAACTTATCTAAGAAAGTGACTCAACTTTGAGTATGTACTCCGAAAAATTCGCAGTGAAACATCGCTGATTAGGACTCTTTGAGTCTTTTTTTCCACTCTTTTTCGAATTTCTTTCGTTTCATATAGGAGAGTTTTTCAATAAATACTTTTCCATTTAAATGGTCTATTTCATGCTGTATGGCTACGGCTAAAAAGTCATTATCTTCAATAGTATGTTGCTTTCCCTCTCTGTCAAAATAGGCTACTTTTACATGCTTTGCACGCTCTACCTCTTCATAAATACCGGGTACAGAGAGACAACCCTCTTGAAACTTTTCACTACCATCCTGCTCTATAATCACAGGGTTGATCATCTCTAAAGTATTCTCTTTAGGCTGATCTTCTTGCCCTTCTGCAACTTCCATAGGAATATTAATCACCAATACCCTCTGCTCAATTCCTATTTGTATAGCAGCTAAACCAACGCCGTTTTTTGCACGCATCGTGTCATACATGTCATCTAACAAATCATGTAATGCACCGTTAAAAGACTCTACCTCTTTTGAGATACATTTCAATCTTTTATCGGGATATACCACTATTTCTCTAACCATTATATACCCTAGTTAAAACTTTTAGTAAGCACTTTATCGATGAGACCATACTCCAAAGCTTCTTCTGAAGACATAAAATTATCTCGCTCCGTATCTTTCTCTAAACGTTTGGCTGTTTTACCTGTCTGCTCTGCAAGTATCGTGTTTAATGTGTCTTTAAGTCTCTGTATCTCTTGCGCTTGAATCTGAATATCCGTTGACTGCCCTTGGGCACCACCTGAAGGCTGATGTATCATAATACGCGCATGAGGCAAGGCATATCGTTTACCCTTTGTACCCGAAGAGAGTAAAAATGCACCCATTGAAGCTGCCTGACCGATACATATGGTGACGATATCTGGCTTAATATAATTCATTGTATCAAACATTGAGAGTCCGGAAGTAATCACGCCTCCAGGAGAATTAATATAAAAGTAAATATCTTTATCGGGGTCTTGTGCTTCAAGAAAAAGAAGCTGGGCAACTACTGTAGAAGCAACCTGATCATTCACCTCACCACTTAGCATAA
>JAYEJF010000013.1:0-57204 GCA_034660455.1 Campylobacterota bacterium
GAATTGAAGCGGCTCTTCAAGCATATTTTGAGTGGCTTCCCATCCGGCCAATAGAAAATAAAAAAGAGATATACAGAAGTTTTGATTTTGGTGATCTAGTCTCTTTAAATATGTTGGAAACTAGAATTTTGGGTAGAGATGCACAACTTAGTTATGCCAACTATTATGATAATGTAGGAAACTTTGATGCAGTTACATTTACTGCGGACTTAACCGCAACAGATAGAACAATGATGGGAGCCACGCAACTACAATGGCTTCAGGGTGAAATAGCTCAATCTACTGCTACATGGCAAGTATTGGGTCAGCAGGTTTTGATGGGACGAATGAATCTTCCTGCAGAAATCTTGACACCTATAGGCATGCTTGATAATCCGGAAGCTTTTGGCACGACTACTGAAGCATTAATGCTTCAGATCAATACTTCTTTAGCAGAACTCGCCCAAATAAAAGGAAGAGTGCTTGAGGAAGATCCTACCGTAACAGAAGAAGAAAAAGCCAGAATCAATACAACACTTCCTTATAACCTAGATGCATGGGATGGGTACTTTGTTGAAAGAGAAACCATCTTGGGAACAGCAAAAGCACATAACAAAAACTTAGTTGTCCTTGCAGGAGATACACATAACAGCTGGGCAAGTGAACTTAAAGATATGGGTGGTGAAAAAGTGGGTGTTGAATTTGCAACATCCTCTGTTTCGTCTCCTGGCTTGGAAGAATATTTGTCTTTATCTTCAATTGAGCAGGCTATGGAGCTCGAAGGGGCTTTGTCATTACTCATAGATGATTTAAAGTATGCCAATTTATATGATAGAGGTTTTATGGAAATAACATTTACTGCTCAAGAAGTAGACTCTACATGGCATTATGTAGAAAATTATGATTCAGCAGTGTATACAATGAATACACAAAGAGTTAAATCTTTAAAATGTTTAGCAGGAGAAAATACTATTACAGCCGTTTAGATAGTCATACTCCACATGGCTTTGTCGCAAGTGGAGTAATTGGATTAACTCTTAAACACATTCCCTAACATCCCTTTAATAGCTCCCTGCAGATCTGCAGGATAGATGACAAATTTCGAATTTTCACTTTTACTGATCTCTTCTAATGAATTAATGTATCTGTCTCCTAGAAGGAACATCGCAGGAAGTTCTTTATCTTTGATGTTTTCAGTAATGATATTGATCGCTTCACCTGAAGCATTGGCAAGGGCTATTTGTGCCTTTGCTTCTCTTTTAGCAGCTTCAAGTTTACCGTCAGCTTCCAAAATAGCTGCATTTTTGTTACCCTCTGCAGTGGTTTCTATGGCACGTCTTTCACGCTCTGCAGCCGCTTGTCTTTCCATAGAGGCTTGCATAGATTCACTTGGGTTAATGTCTTGTATCTCAACGGATTTTACGGTAACACCCCAGTCTGCTACATCATCGATAATGGAATCTTTGAGCTTTGTTTTAATGTGCTCTCTGTTAGATAATGCTTCATCGAGGCTCATTTCACCTAAAATAGAACGTAATGTTGTCATCACCAGTTGTTGAATGGCAACTCTAAAGTCTTCTATACCGTAAATGGCATCACGTGGATTGGTCACACGAGCAAAGGTCACGGCATTGGTATGGATGACGGCATTGTCTTTGGTAATGACCTCTTGTTCTGGAATATCGAGTATCAAATCTCTAGTGGAGACACGTTGTCTAATGCGTTCAAGATAGGGAATGATGAGATTAAGCCCAGGCGTAAGTGTACGGGTAAATTTCCCCAATCTCTCTACAACCCACTCTTCCCCTTGGGGTACAATGTTAATACCTTTATAGAGGGTGACTATGAGAGCGATGACTAAAATGACAAGTATATTGAGTGTTTCCATGTGTATTCTCCTAATATTTAGTGTATGAGTGACAAGCTGCTTGAGTTTTTTGGTTCATGTTACATTTTCTCATGATAACGGTTTTACCTCAATGAGCTGACCGTTAATTTCGACTATTTGTACACGTGTCCCTTTGTCAATATTTACTTTTGAAGTGGCATGCCAAGTGCTATTACCCAATACCGGTGTATCAAAGGTGACTTTTCCCCGTGAATGGGGCTGTATATCTTCTTGTACAATGCCAAGTGTATCTAGTCTGTAGTTGGACTGTCCACTGTCTGTAGTAGGTTTTTCTTTGAACCATTTAAACCAAATGGCAATGAAGAGTAGAGAGAGTACTATCCATAAAAGCAATTCACTATTAAAAGAGAGAATCATCATTGCGTCTAGCAATCCTACTAAAATTGCTGCAGTACCAAGTGCTAAAAGAAAAAAGGTACCCATGGTCATTTCAAGGATAATAAGTGAAACACCTAAAATAATCCAGTGCCACCATAAAACAGTTTCATTGAGAAAGAGTATCATAAATAATTCCTTGTGAACAGTCTTTAACAATTATAGCATAAAATCATCGAGGGTGAAGACATAAGACAATAAGCAAGAATGCGTTATAATCGCGAAAATTTTCAATTTATGAAGGATAATACATGTCAAGCTTAAATGTATATTATGATAAAGATTGTGATATCAACATCATCAAATCTAAAACAGTAGCAATGATCGGTTTCGGTTCACAAGGGCACGCACACGCAGAAAACTTAAGAGATTCCGGTGTTGAGGTAGTTGTAGGTTTGAGAAAAGGCGGTTCATCTTGGGCAAAAGCGGAAGCAAAAGGGTTTGAGACCTTGACTGTGGCAGAAGCTTCTGCTAAAGCGGATGTGATTATGATTCTTCTTCCGGATGAGAATCAAAAAGAGATTTATGAAAATGAAATTGAGCCAAATCTCAAAGAGGGTGCAACCATTGCATTTGGACACGGTTTTAACATTCACTACGCAAGAATTGCTCCAAGAGCAGACATTAACGTTACAATGATTGCACCAAAAGCACCAGGACATACTGTACGTAGCGAATTTGTAAGAGGTGGTGGTATTCCAGATCTTATTGCAGTGGGTCAAAACCCATCGGGAACGACTAAAGAATTGGCACTCTCTTATGCCTCTGCTATTGGTGGTGGTAGAACAGCAATTATTGAAACTACGTTTAAAGATGAAACAGAAACAGATCTTTTTGGTGAGCAAGCGGTACTTTGTGGTGGGGCTGCTTCACTTGTACAAGCTGGTTTTGAAACATTGACTGAAGCGGGTTATGCACCTGAGCTTGCATACTTTGAATGTCTTCATGAGCTTAAGCTTATTGTTGATCTTATGTTTGAAGGTGGAATTGCAGATATGAGATACTCTATCTCAAATACAGCGGAGTATGGTGATTATGTTTCAGGTAAAAGAGTCATCAATGCTGAGTCAAAACAAGCAATGAAAGATATCTTAACAGAAATCCAAGATGGTAGATTTGCGAAAGACTTCATCTTAGAAGGTCAAGCAGGGTATCCTCGTATGAATGCTGAAAGAGCCAATGATAAAGAGAAACTTATTACAAAAACAGGAAACCAACTTCGTGAAATGATGCCTTGGATTTCAAAAGGTAAAATCGTTAATCAGGACGAGAATTAATTTTTTTGTTGATTTGCATCCATCTTTGAATGATGGGTGCGGTCAGCTACTACGCGTAGCCTCCCTCTCACAAACCTCTAAATTTTTAATTACTTCAATTCTTTTATTTTTTAAACGCAAAAACAAATCTTACTTTGCTATAATAATCTAAAAATTATAGTGGATTTTATGGCAACACAACCCCAGAAAAAAAATGCAAGGTCATCTTCACAAAAGAGAAAAAAACCGGTAAATAAAAGCAGACCCCAAAAACAGAGTGATATCAAAAAGAAAAATGAAAATACTTTTAAAAAAAGTCTTTTCATTGTGTCGGGTGTGCTTCTCATGATATCGATGGTTGCTTTTGGATATTTTTTGGGACAGAATGATATGCTTAAAACAGTAGAATCAACAGTACCGACATATATTGTGGATGCACAGAGCGGTAAAAAGCAGTTACTGCAGGATCTTTCCAAACTCGAAACCCAAAAAATAGAAATAAATAAATATGAGAGCAAAAATTCCGAATCTCAAAAAGAAGATTGGGAAAAAAAAGTGCTCACCTTTGAAAAAGAAACCTTGGTGAAGCCTTTACATCAGCTAAAGGTTAAAGAGGTAGAAGTTGATAGTTTAGTCAAAAAACCAAAATTGGTCATTATTATCGATGATGTTGCAACGGCGAGGCAATTGAAAAAGATACAGGCATTAAAGATGAATATTACGCCTTCCATCTTTCCTCCCTCTGAACGTTCAATGAAAAGCCATACGTTAGCACGGGGTTTAAAACACTATATGATCCATTTGCCTATGGAGTCGGGAAGTGCACAGTTCAACAAGCAGTATAAAACACTTAAAACGACATTTACCAAGGAGCAGATAGTCGCTAGGGCAAAAGAGTTGCGTCTGCTTTTTCCTACAGCAAAGTATGTCAATAACCATACGGGTTCAGTATTTACCAATGACTATAAAAGGATGTTGATGCTCTATACGGCACTTAAAAAAGAGGGTTTTATCTTTGTGGATAGTAGAACCATTGCTTCAACTAAAGTACCGAAGATAGCCAAGAAGTTTGGTGATGTGTATATGGCGAGAGATACTTTTATAGACAATGTGCATAATGTTCAAACGATTCATAAACAACTTCGAAAAGCTGTAGAGATAGCAAAAAAGAGAGGCCATGCCGTTGCAATAGGGCATCCACATGATATTACGATGAAAGCACTTTCCCGTGCAGGTACAATTTTAAAAGATGTTGAATTGGTCTACATTGATGATTTAATGACAATTTGAGATATTTTTTTCTTTTCTTCTCTTTATAAGATAGGATGATAAAAAAGGATTGTTGTGAGTACACCTGTTATTGAACATATTCCCTCTCTTTCGGGTATGAAAAAATATCCCAAAACACTTTTTTATAAAGGTGATATGCGCCTCTTAAGTCGTTCCAAAGTATCAATTGTAGGAACGAGAAAGCCATTAAACTATACACGTGAATTTACATACAATCTTTCAAAAGCTTTGGCCTTGCGAGGTGTATGTGTGGTGAGTGGTGCTGCTATGGGAGTCGATGCGATAGCACATGAGGGAGCAGGTGTGGAAAATACCATTGCAGTGGTAGCCAATGGTCTAGATATCCGCTATCCGTCGTTAAATAAAAACTTAATTGAACGTATTGAAGAGAAGGGGTTAGTCATGAGTCAGTTTAATGATGGTTTTAGGGCAACAGGATGGAGTTTTGTGGTACGAAATGAGTTGGTGGTTGCACTTGGAGATAGTCTTATTGTGACACAGGCAGATATAAATAGCGGTTCAATGCGTTCAGTGGAATATGCATTGAAAATGGGGAAAGAAATTTTTGTCTTGCCTCATAGATTAGGTGAGAGTTTAGGTACAAATCGTCTACTTACAGAAGGAAAGGCAACAGTCATCACAGATATAGACTCTTTTGCATCACGTTTTGGACAGATAGCGAGTTCGAAGATAGAAAAAGATGACTTTTTCTATTTTTGTCAATCATCTCCTACTTTTGATGAGACGATTGCAAGATTTGGTGAAAGGGTTTATGAGGCAGAACTCGAAGGGACTATTACAATAGATAATGGTATTGTGAGGTTACAGTAGGCTATTAGAGTTACCCCTCAAAGAGACTACTTAATGCTTGAAAGCTGACCTATAAGTTCTTCAAGTGATTCTTTTGGCAACATGCCTGCCTGAACAAATTGTACATCCCCTTTAGTGTCTAAAGCAACAAGGAAAGGAATACTCCCTCTCCAACTTGCTCTTTGTTGAACATAGTTGACCAACTTTGAAGCTTTTTCTTCAGATACTACAATATAGTTCATCCCTTTCTCTTTGGCAAATTTTGCAGTTTGCTGATGATTATACCCTTGCACTTCTATAGATACGATAGCCAATTTCTCTTTATATTTATTTTGTAATTTTATCAAGTGGGGGATGGATGCTAAACAGGGTGGGCACCGATGTCCAAAAAATTCCAAAAAGACAACTTTTCCTTCAAGACCCTTAATTTTTAGTCCTTGTTCTGTTCCCTGTACATCATACGTTTTTCCTGTAACATCGGTCATTTTCATTGTAACCAATGGACTTTTGTCTGTTGCAGCCTGTGTCAATGTCAAAAGTGAAAAGAGTAGAAGTGTTGTTATAAGTAAGTTTTTCATGAATGAACCTTGTAAATAATTTGATGATAAAGTATACACTAACATAGGTGTGAAAATCGTGTAATTACTTAAATAACAGTATAAGATTTTTTCAAAGAGCATCAAAAGGGAAAAAAGGGAAAGGAAAAAGTGTAAAAAATAGAGTTAAATTCATGACAAAGGAGAGTGTAGTCTATCTCTTACTGATGCTCTTATAATGTTATTGTATTGATATAAGGTTAACTGAATACAAATAGAGTGTATAATTATCTCTATAGAGTCAATTTACGGAGAAATGATGATTAAAAATATGTTACTAAAAGTTGTAATGATTACTATACCTCTATGTAGTTTTGGAGGAAATGACCTCTCTTTGGAAAAGAAGATTGGGCAAATGCTTATGGTGGGTTTTCATGGTACAAGTGCTATGGAAAATAGCCAAATTTGTAGAGATATTAAAACCTATAATATAGGCTCTGTCATTTTATTTGACTATAACCCGGTCAATAAAAATAGACCTAAGAATATTGAAACTAAAAAACAATTGAAAAATTTGACTGCACAGTTGCAGGCATGCAGTCAAGACAAAAAGTTACTTATCGCTGTAGACCAAGAGGGTGGCAAAGTACAGCGTCTTAAAAGTAAATATGGTTTTTATGGTAAGTTCCCTAAAGCTTCCGACGTGGTTAAGATGGATCAGAGTAAAATAAAATCTACCTATACCCAAATGAGCAGGGAACTTAAAAGTGTGGGAATCAATTATGATTTGGCACCTGTGGTTGATTTAGATATTAACAGCAAAAATCATGTGATTCACGGTTTAGGACGTTCTTTTGGGAAAGATCCTAAAATGGTGGCAAAATATGCCTCAACTTTTATAGATGCGATGCATAGCCATGGGGTGCTTACTTCACTAAAACATTTTCCCGGTCATGGCTCTTCAGTTGGTGATACGCATAAAGGATTTGTGGATGTAACCCATTTATGGAAAGAGGTTGAACTCGAACCCTATAGACTGCTCAAAGACAACGTAGATACAGTTATGGTAGCCCATGTGTTCAATAAAAACCTAGATCCTGTGTATCCAGCAAGTCTCTCTTATAAAACAGTCACAAAATTGTTACGTTGGGAGCTTGGCTATCATGGGGTAGTGATTACCGATGATTTACAAATGGGTGCTATTGCCAAAAAGTATGGTTTAAAAAATACACTTAAGCTCTCTATTAACGCAGGGAATGATATTTTACTCATAGGTAATCAGATGGACCCTAAAAAAATAGTCAGTACAAAAAAATTGGTAGATACGATTGTTTCTTTGGTAAAGCGTGGTGAAGTTAAAGAAGAGGATATCGATAAAGCATTTAAAAGAATTCAGGTATTGAAGCAAAAACTTTAGGGCACTTCTAATGCTTTAACCACCTTTCTAAGATAATTTTTGCTGTAATGGAGTATTTACTTAGTGCGGTAATAAATATCATATACTTTAATATATATCATCATGGCTTCCTATATCAATGAGAATAATAACCTCATCAACTATGATAAAATCTATAATAACTCTATATTTCATATTGATAGAAACAGATGAAAATTGATTCATCTTTCCTTGTAATTTATGTAGTCTCAATGATGGATGCTGTGGATTATGCTGTAACAGTTCTATTGTTTTTTCATATTGAAGATAGATATCTTTATGTTTTTTAAAAAATTTGATAGCTTTTTTTTCATAGCTATTCTCAAATTTTATTTTATACCTCACTTATAGCTTCTTTTATGGTATCAAAATGTTTATTGATGTCAGTATGATATTTACCCTTATCAATATTTTCCATCACTTCTTTGTGTGCCATATCAAGCTTGTAGGCTCTGTACCCCTCATACTCATCAAAAGGAATAACACAATATTTATTTTTACCTCGTACATTGATAATCACTTCTGAAAATGTTTCAAAGAGCGTATCAAAGATAGAGACACCTTTGGTTTTAATTTCATTTGCCATTATTGTCATTATAAATCCTTAATAGTACTTTTAAGAGTATTATATCATAAGGAAACCAAAAGGGCACTCTTTATGATTAAAGCAACGACTTTAGTCATACTTTAACCACCTTTCTAAGATAATTTTGGCAGCAATGGAGTCTATCTTCCCATCTTTTTTGTGTCTGAATACCCCTTGGGTCAATTCTTTTGCCTCTACGCTTGAACTTTGCTCATCTTGATAGACAACAGGAATTTCAAGGTTCAGCAAAGAGACAAAATGTTTAATGCGTCTCTCCATCTCTTCAGAGTTATTCGCATCTTTTGGAAGACCCACAATGAGTTTCTCAATCTCCCACTCTTTTAAGAAGCTATTGACCTCTGTGGCTGCTTGGTTGCGGTTCTTTCTTAAAATGGCATTTTGAGGGAGTACAATAGTTCCATCTAGACAAATTGCCACCCCTATACGTTTTAGACCTACATCAATACTTGCTAATTTCATAGTCTAATTGTAGCAGGTTTTACAAGATGTTTAATGAACTCTAATATAGAATAAAATATAAAAGTAAGTGAAAAAATAGAATCCTTTGATAAAATTGTAGAGGGGAAGAGTAAATATATAAGGTAATACTATGATGGGTTTAAAAAGACACAGTACGATTTTTATGGGTTTAGGTATGGTGAGCTATCTGCAAGCAGGAGAGATGGGACAGTCAGAAACTTTTTGGATGTGGGTGGCAATTTTTGCTTTGGCAGCATTGGCTGTTATTATCCTTTTTCTCTCTTCTTATCAGGTACGAAGAGTACGGAAGCTGCATCAAAAACTTTTTGATAAACAGTTAGAGATGGAGAAAAATCAAACGCTTTTATTGACAAATATGAGTGAAAATATTCACAATATTGCGATACAGGCACTTGAAAGTAGTCATAGCACTTTAAATAAAGATTCTAAGCCGGTTAAAAATAAAGATGAAGTGCTAGGCAACGTTGAAAATAGGCTTTTGGATGTAACGAATGACCTCATTGATTTTCTTCGTTTAAAGTCGAAAAAAGTTGAGATTATTAACGAAGAGTTTAATATTAACAATGTACTCAATGAGGTTTCCGGTTCTCTATGCTCACAGTTTGCTGGAAGTAATGCTGAACTTATTTTTGATATAGATAAAAATGTTCCTCGTCGTCTTAACGGTGACTCTCTTCATTTAGGTCAAATACTTGACAGCATACTTGCTTTTCTAATGGATCAGGGGGATGTAGAAGAGGTGAAGTTGGAAATTTCGATGTTTGATACCTTTGATGAGAAAGCAGATGTACAATTTCAATTTACGGATATGAGTGGCGGTCTGACTTCTGAAATGTTAGAAAAACTTTTTGTACCCTATTATGATGAAGAGACGGAGGCGTATGTCGGACTCGGACTTTTTGTTGCAAATGAATTGGTGGATATGATGGGTGGAGAACTTTCGGTTCATAGTGTGGCGGGAAGAGGAAGCACCTTCACGCTCTCACTGCCTTTTCTAACTGTCGAAAAATCGAATAAAAGAATGTATAGACTGCCTGACAAGATACTTATAGAAAAAAAAGTGTTTATTGTGGATAGCAATTATCACTCTGCGTTGGCGATTAAGAAGATGTTTGCCTATTTTAGACATGAAGTGAAAGTATTGTCTCAAAAAGAGTTTATAAAAAATATGCCTAATTTAACCTCATTTGATATTGTCGTTTTACATGAGAGTCTCTTTAATGTGAGGTTGGTTCAGTATCTTAACAAGATCAAGATGGGAAAAGAAGTGAAAGTGATTGCTTTAAATGCATTGCTCAAGGCAGATAAAAAAACATTTGTAGATGATGTGATAGATTTACATCTCTTCAAGCCGCTCAATCAAGAACGTATCTTTGAAATGATTATTGATCTGTACGATATAAACAAATCATCATATGTGGTGGATGATGATAAGAATAACAGACCAAAAGCCAAGATTCATAAGATGCACATGTTGGAGACAAAAGGGGTGACACGGGAAAAATTTAAAGACTTTTCGGGAAAAAATATTTTGATTGTAGAAGATAATTTGATTAATCAAAAAGTATTGACGACACTTTTGCTTGTTTCAGGTATTCATATTACGATTGCAAATAATGGACAAGAAGCAGTGGATATCGTTAAAGAGAGTAAAATAAATTTTGATATTGTATTGATGGATATTAATATGCCTATTATGGATGGGTATACGGCAACACAAATGATTCGGCTTGACAGTAAATATGATACTTTACCCATTGTAGCATTTACGGCATTGGCACTAGACAGTGAGATTCAAAAAATGTTCCAAGCTGGCGTGAATGCATTTTTATCAAAACCTTTGAATATTGGAAAACTCTATACAGCGTTGGCTATGTATCTGACCCATCATCCTAAGAAGAAGGCAACTAAAAAGGTTGTAGAGAGTAAACAAGACATCAGTTATCCGGGGATCAATATCGATAAGGGCATTAAGCATGCAAATAACAATGAGAGCTTATATCTTGAAGTATTGAAGGAGTTTAGTACAGCATACGGCAGCAGTGACGATATACTAGTAAAACTCATACGTGAACATCGTTATGAACAGATTAAAATGTTGTGTCTGGACATGAGAGGTCTTACGGGTTCTATAGGTGCAGAGGATATGCATCATCTGATGAATGAGATACTACAGAAGATACTCAATAAACAATATGATGCGATTGCCAAGTATAAAGAGAAGTATATCTTTGAGATACAAACACTCAATACATCAATTAAGAAGTATATTCAGGCTGCGTAGTCTTAAGGTCACCTATTATTGAGAGGTGCCCTTAACGAACTTCTGCAATAAATGCATCTTTCTTGATACTCGTTTTTATCTTTTCCAAAAGGATACCTGCATCAGATCTTTGTCTATAAGGACCTATCAGAAGTTTTGAGAGCGTTGTACCGTTGATAGGAAATTCAATAATCTTATAATGATAGCCCGCTTGTACAATTTTATGAAGCAGGGCTTCTTTAGGTCTCCCTGTGAATGAACCTACCTGAATATAAAAATTCCCCAATTCATGTTTTTTGATGACCTTTGGTAGTGTTGGCACTTTTGTTTTCGCTGTGGTTTTCCATGGTTTGTGCCTCTCTGATTTTACAATCTTACTTGTAGTTTCAGGTAAGTATCTTCGACAAATACGCAACCTTTTTTTGTAGTAGGGTGAAGTATTAAGATTGGAATAGACAATTTCATGTTTTGTCGTACTTGCATGGGTAAACCACCCTTTCCCAAGATACATACCTACATGTGTAATTTTACCTTTACGCTTTGGTTCGGTGTCAAAGAAAATGAGATCTCCATACTTTAACGCATCTATTTTAATCTCTTTTCCTTTTTTTGCCTGATCTCTAGAGACACGGGGTATCTCTATTCCCATACTTCCATACATGTAGTAGGTATAGCCTGAACAGTCAAAATAATCAGGGCCTTCTTCTGCCCAGACATAGGGTTTACCCTGAAGATTTTTAACCATTTTATCTAGGTTTTTTCTACTAGCTTCAAAGCGTACCGGTGGTTTTTGAATGGCATAATTGGGATTTGAAGGGTGTGGATCGGGCTTACAGCCATTGAGTACCAGAGCAGCAATAGTGAATATAAGAATGGGCACTGTTTTGGTAAGAGTGATACACATTTTAGCTTGGTACAGCTTTTTTAGGTAAGGACATACCCGTTTTCCAAGGTGTGGTGTATCTTAAAGTGGTACTATCCATTTTTTGAAGCGGTACATCACAATTCATATATTTTGCACGTTCATCTTTACTGAGGTAGCGTTTACAGACTTTCATACGTTTTTGATATACAGGTTCTTTTTTAAAGTGAGAGATGACAACCTTCCTCTCTTTACTGCTTGCATGTGCAAACCACCCATCCCCCAAATACAAGCCAACATGATTAATGCTTTTACTTCTTTTATTGGTAGAGCCAAAGAAGATAAGATCCCCATAATGTAAATTTTGAAAGGGAACTTTTTTCCCCATTTTGGCTTGTTCTCTAGCCACACGTGGAATATCCACTCCCATTGAACCGTATATGTTATAGGTCAGTCCTGAGCAGTCAAAGGCATCAGGACCCTCTTCCGCCCAAACATAGGGTTTTCCAAGATAAGAGTCGAGAAGCGCCTGAATATTTGTTCTGTTGGGTTTACATGTTTTTTCAGGTTTAATAATGTCATAATTGGGGTAAGTGTAGGGTTTAGGATCGCCACATCCTATGAAAACAAGTAACATGAAAACGAAGTATAAAATATATCTCATAAATAGACCTTTTAGAGTATAAGCATTGCATCCCCATAAGAGAAAAACCTATATTTTTCCTCTATAGCTTCTTTATATAATTGTAGCGTTTTTTCTCTTCCGATAAAAGCACTGACAAGCATAATCAATGTGCTCTTTGGCAAATGAAAATTGGTGAGTAAATGTGTGACTCTTTGAGGGGGATTATCCGGGTTCAAAAAGAGATCGCATTCACCCTCTGTTTGAGCTGTCCGTACATAATATTCCACGGTTCTAGTGACCGTTGTTCCTATGGCTAAAATAGGAACCGGACTATCGAGTACGGCAGCAGATGCTTGGGGAATATTGAAGTATTCGGAGTGCATAGGGTGATCGAGTATGGCTTCGGACTCTACAGGTTTAAACGTTCCTGCACCCACATGGAGTGTAATCTTATGTGTTGGGTGTCTGCGTTGTAGGGTTTCAAAAAGTGTCGGGGTGAAGTGTAAAGAGGCTGTAGGGGCTGCCACTGCACCGGCATTCTTTGCAAAGAGTGTCTGGTAATCCCTCTCATCCTCTTTTTTATCCTCTCTTTGCATATAGGGTGGTAAAGGAATGTGTCCTATAGTATCTAAAAGAAGTACAAGGTCTTCAAAACGTAGGGGGTTGCCTTTATGTGTAAAGGTAACTACACGAGACCCATCATCATGTAATTTTGTGACGGTGGCTAAGAGGTCACTTTCAAAAATGAGTTGGGTACCTACTTTCACTTTTCCCCTAATAAGTACAAGATAGTGATGTGCATCTAGGGGCTTATTGAAAAGAAGTTCTACTTTCCCTCCTGGAGATTGGTCTATAGTCTGTTTATGACCAAATATTCGTGCTTTGATGACACGGGTATCATTGAGAAATATTTCACACTCTTTTGGTACAAATTCTAAGAGATGTTTAAAAGTAGTGTGGGTGAGGGTATCTGTTTTTCTATTATAAACAAGTAGTTTCGCCTGATCTCTAGGTTGCACGGGTGTAGTCGCTATAAGCTCCTTAGGGAGAGTATAGTCGTAGTTTCTGGTGAGTAGTTCGGGGTGCATGTCGGAAACAGATGTAAGATCAGTTTGAATTTTCATTCTTTTTAGTACCAATCGTCTCTTCTTCACTCTCGTCATCATCTTCTTTATGCGGATTTACCGCACGAACAATAAGGATAGAGACACCGTAAAGTATGATAAGCGGTGCTGCCATAAGAAGTTGTGTAAGAACATCGGGCGGGGTTAGTAGTGCAGCAACAACAAAAATAATGAGAACGGCATACTTGAAGAAATCTTTAAGTGTTTGGTCTGTTACCAGACCTAAAAGCGCCAAAAAGTAGGCAAAGACGGGAAGTTCAAAAGCAATACCAAAGCCCATCATAATTTTGGTAAAGAAACCGACATAGTCTTCAATGTTGATGAGGGGTGTGTAGAGGAAAGAGCCAAAGGTAATAAGGAATTGGAATCCAAACGGTGTGACGATATAATAGGCAAACATCACACCTACAAAAAACATAATTGAACCGCCTACAACAAAAGGGATGACCATTTTTTTCTCATTGCTATAGAGTCCGGGGGCAACAAAGAGCCAGAGTTGATAGAGGATGAAAGGAAGTGCCCCTAAGATACCTGCAAAGAATGAGACTTTAAGTGCCACAAAAAATGCACCGCCGACTTGGTGTGTGGTAACCATACCGTCAGCAGCTTTTTTAGAAGTATGTGCTACTTGTTCCAAGGCTTCATTGAGCGGTGCAGTAATCCACTCTAATATCATTTCATGAAACATAAAGGCAACGATAAAACCGATAAATACGGAGAGCACGGAGAGTCCGAGTCTTTTACGTAACTCAACAAGGTGAGGTCTTAGTTCACTAAACATTATGCGTCACTTTTGGGTCTATCTGTGTTGACATTCTTCTCTTCTTTGTTCTTTTTTGGTGTATCTTCTGATTTTTTCTTAAATGTGACTGTGTCATTTTTAGGTTCCACTTGAGTAGGAAGTACCTTCTCTTGGGTTGTCTCTTTGTTTTTCGTCATGTTGATCGTATCTTTGGGTGATTGGGTTGAAATCTCATCGTCATAACTGATATCATCAAAATTATCAAAATCTATATTTTTAAAGTTTTTTAGTTCCGACGTGGCATCATCAAGCTGTTTTTTATAACTTAACGCTTCATCTTTCAGTTCTGAAATTTTCATCTCTTCTTCGAGAGAACTTTTTGCATCACCGACGGTCTTTTTGACACTTTTAATAAATTTGGCGATTTCTACCATGGTTTGAGGTAATTTATCCGGTCCCAAAAAGAGTATAGCAATGATAGAGATAAGAAGTAACTCGGTAAATCCGATTCCAAACATAGTTGACCTTTAGATTAATTATTGTATTTTATCAAATTATCCTAAAATATAGAGTGCCAGCTCATCACTGAGGAAAAAATTATTATTATAGTAGCGGGTCTTGTCATCATAAAGTTTCTTCTTTTCACAAAGCATATCAGCTTTTACGGTCATTTTAGGGGACAGTAAAGATTTTTCAATGCCGATACTACTGCGTAATCCTAAAAAGATCTTTTCGGTTAATAACTCCTCTTCACTCAGAGCTTCTTCCCTTATATCTAAAGGATCTGTAATATAGTTTTCTATCCCGGTTTGAGGATAAAAACGTCTCTCTTTGAGAAAACCAACAGCACCAGCACCAGCACCGATATAATCTTTGAGTTCCCAATATCCCTTATTGTGTTTACTTTGATAGGTGCCATAATTGGATATTTCATAGCTTTTGAATCCTCTTCTTTCTATCTCTTCAGCAACAAAAAAGGCTAAGGTCTCATTCTCTTGTCTTACCTGAGGTGTTTTAGAGAATGGTGTACCCTCTTCTATAGTAAGCTCATAAGCAGATATATGGTCTATGGGAAGGGAAAAGGCTTGTTCTATATCATGAAGAAGCAGAGATTTTGTATCACCTTGATAATTGTAAATAAGATCTAAGGAGATATGTTGATAGCCAAGTCTGCTTGCATAGTGTATGGCATCTTTGGCTTGCTGCGGATCATGTGCTCGGTTGAGTGCTTTGAGTTTATCGGAGTCAAAACTTTGTACACCGAAACTGACACGGTTCACGCCAAGCCCTTTCATCCCCTGTAGCCACTCTTTTGTAGCAGAGTTTGGGTTTGCTTCTGTAGTGATCTCTGCATCTTTGCGTAAATAGGGTTTTAGCAGTGTAAAAAGAGGGGCATAGAGTTCAGGTGCAACGGTAGAGGGAGTACCGCCTCCTATAAAGAGTGTCTCTACACTCTTTTCTCTTGTAGCAAAACGTTCAAGCTCAAAGCGGAGTTGTCGCTGCAGTGCTTCCATGTAGGCTTGTCGTGTATCAAACTTGTCCACATAGGTATTAAAACTGCAATAATTACATTTTGAATCGCAATAAGGGATATGAATATAGACAAGCATGATGGACCTTTATTTTTAGATAGATATAACCGTATTTTAGATAAAATAATAGCAGAAACTTGAAGAGTAAACTCTTTTTAAAACATAAAATATAATATGAATGAGTAAAAATGCAAACAACAAAAAGCTATAGGCCCAATGTTGCAGCAGTGATACTTTCTTCCAGATATCCCGACAAGTGCGAATTTTTTGTTGCACATAGAAGTGATATAAAAAATGCTTGGCAATTCCCTCAAGGGGGCATCGATGAAGGTGAAACGCCCAAAGAGGCATTAAAAAGAGAATTATTAGAAGAGATTGGCTGTGCAAATGTTGAGGTGTTAGGAGAATATCCCGAATGGATCTCGTATGACTTTCCTAAAGTTTCACGAGGCAAGAGGTACCCTTTTGATGGGCAAACGCAAAAATATTTTTTGGTACGTCTTAAAGAGGGTGCAGAGATAGACTTGGATGCGTATCATATTCCCGAGTTTGAAGAGTATGAATTCGTGGAGTATGAAGATTTGTTTAAACGCGTGACCTATTTTAAGCGAAAAGTATATCGTAGGGTGATTGATTATTTTATAGAAGAAGGACTCATATAATGTTAGTGGTACAGAAGTATGGCGGTACAAGTGTTGGTGATGTAGAGCGTATAGAGAATGTAACCAACCGTGTCGCCAAAGCAAGAGAGGCTGGCGATGATGTCGTTGTGGTCGTATCAGCAATGTCGGGAGAGACCAATAAACTTATAGGGTTTGCAGAGTATTTTACAAAAACGCCTGCAAAAAAAGAGATGGATATGCTGCTTAGCTCAGGTGAAAGAGTGACTGCAGCACTTCTGTCGATTTCACTGCAGGCAAGGGGGTATGATGCGGTTGCCCTCTCTGGACGAGGTGCAGGGATTGTAACCGATGATACCTATACATTTGCACGTATTGAGTCGATTGATCCTACAGCAATGCAAAGTGCCATTAAAGCGGGTAAAATTGTTGTTGTAGCAGGTTTCCAAGGGACCAATAAGGATGGCTCCGTGACTACTTTGGGACGTGGGGGTTCAGACCTTTCTGCCGTTGCCCTCGCAGGTGCTTTAAAAGCAGACAGATGTGAAATCTATTCAGATGTAGATGGTATCTATACAACCGACCCGCGCATAGAACCGAATGCAAAAAAACTGGATAGAATCTCTTATGATGAGATGCTAGAAATGTCATCACTAGGAGCAAAAGTATTGCAAAGCCGTTCGGTGGAGTTGGCAAAAAAACTACATGTAAAGCTCTATGCAAAAAGTAGTTTTTCAAACAATGAAGGTACGTTGATAACAGAGGAGAGTGAAAATATGGAAGAAGTATTAGTAAGTGGCGTTGTTTTAGATAAAAATCAGGCAAGAGTGACGTTAAGAGGTGTTTCGGACAGACCGGGTATTGCTGCTGAGATCTTTAGTATGTTAGCAGATGAAAATATTAATGTAGATATGATCATTCAAAATATGGGTACGGACGGTTCTACCAATTTAGGCTTTACCGTACCTCAAAGTGAACATGAAAATGCAAAAAAACTGATGGCAAGTTTTGATCATGATATAGAGGGTATGGATTTTGATGAGCATGTCTGCAAAGTCTCTGTTGTCGGTGTAGGTATGAAGTCTCATTCGGGTGTGGCAGCTACAGCATTTACCGTACTTGCAAACTCCAATATCAATATACAGATGATCTCCACTTCTGAAATCAAAGTTTCAATGGTCATAGATGAAAAGTATGGAGAATTGGCTGTGCGTTCACTGCACGAAGCATATGGGTTAGATAAATAATTTAATGCAGAAACTTTTAAGGTGGACACTTGAAACAATACGTGAAGAGGAGTCCGGTTTCTCATGGATGGAAGAGTATCGGTATGAGTGGGCACCCTTGGTTAAAAGTGCGGTTGATCAAGTACTTGAGGGAAAAACCGTATTGATTTTAACCGATGAATCACATGAGTGGTTTTCTAAATATATCACTGCACAAATTAATGATTTAAAGAAAAACCGCCCCTTGCTTCCTTTTTACCCATTATCAAAATGTTTTCCAAACTTTCAAGAGATGAAATCGACGCAAGAGTTACAACTGCTTGAAGATATGTTAGAAATCTCTCACCCCAATGGATATTTTATTTGGTATATCGGTATAGGAGATCACTCTTGTACCAAGCTCGTGTATAGAAACGAAAACAGTTTTTTGTGGGTAATGGATGAAGAGATTCCGGACAGTTTTACATTTCGTAGCGCTGACACTTTACTTGATATTAAACTCCTGCAGCTCTTTAAACTCTTTGATTCTACGCTCTCAGCGGCATTGTTTGGGGACTTAGACTTAGAGTCATGAGATTAGCAAGTCAGGTATTAATCACTGCACAGATTGAAAATACGATTTTAGCACTTGAAAACCTACGTAATCACGAGACGATCGTCGAGATTGTTTCGCCCAGTATTGCTGAGAAGATAGCGGGTATTCAAGAGAATGAATCCAGACCCTATAGGGTGCATAGAATTGTCACGGAAAAAGAGACATTTTCTGTGACTGATGCGAAACTTGCCATAGAAAAAGCATATATGGCAAGTGAAGAGGTGACAGTTATTATACTTGCAGCCAAAATGTTTTCTCCTTTAGTGCAAAATAAACTGCTCAAAGTGATAGAAGAACCTCCCAAAAATAAAGAGTTTATTCTCATAGCGGAGAGTAAGTCAACCATCTTAGATACGATTAAATCTCGTTTGCCTCTTAGTGTTCTGAGTGAATCAAGAGAAGAGAAGAAGCTAGAACTCGATTTAAGACAACTCTCTTTGGCAACGGTGTATGATTTTGTACAGATACATAAACGCACAGATACCCAAACCATGAAACATTTGGTTGAGGAAATCGCTAAAGAGGCATTTGCTTCGCAAAGTTATACACTAGATGAGAAGACATTGACGTTGTTTTCCAATGCCTATATCGTTTTAGATGTAGGTTCACCTCCACAGTTTGTGTTAAATACATTACTGTTAAAACTATTGGCACGAAAAAAACGCTAATACAATCACTTAACCAAGGAGTCACGTATGCATATCTATCAACTTGGTACGATTTGGGATAAACACGCAGCATTAAAAACATTGGGGGTAGAGAGCGGCGGTGTTGCTATCATGGCAAAAAAAATGGAACTTTTATACTTCTTTATCAAAGATCTTAAGACACCTGCAGCAAATATACTTAAACAAGATGCCTTAAGTATAGGTGCTGATTTAGCCATGCCTAGCGGGGTGATATTGTGTGAAAATCCTCTGTATGATTGTATGCTTATTGGTACACGAAAACATATGGAAATCCTCTCTAAAAAAGAGTTGGCACAACCTTTTGGTCTTAAACAAGTTGCAAACAGTTTGAAAGCATTTCTCTCTATAAAGGAGTATCCCTTAAAAGTGATGGGTATCATCAACGCCAATGATGATAGTTTTTTTGAGGGGAGCCGTTTTTTATCTGATGACGCTCTTACTAGATTAAAAGAGATGATGGATGAGGGTGCTACGATGATTGATGTGGGTGCAGTCTCTTCTCGTCCCGGAGCAAAGGCAGTGAGTGCTTTTGATGAACTTGAACGTATAAAGCCAATCTGTGATGCCATTTCTCTTGAAAAGCTTCATGAGAAGGTTGTTTTTTCTGTAGATAGTTATACTCCGGATGTTGTAGAGTATGCACTGCAAAGCGGTTTTACGCTTATTAATGACATTAGCGGTGCAAGGGATGATGCTATTATTAAATTGGCGGTTCAATATAATGCAAAAATTTGTATTATGCATATGCAAGGCACACCCAAAACGATGCAGATAAACCCTAGCTATGATGATGTTATGCTAGAGGTGCATGCATTTCTTGAAGCACGTATCGCTAAATGTGAAGCATTGGGTATGGAGAGGAAAAACATCATTTTGGATGTGGGTATAGGTTTTGGTAAAACATTGGAGCATAATTTGACACTCATCAAAAATATGTCGCATTTTAAAGTGTTTGGTTGTGAAGTGCTTGTAGGGGCGAGTCGAAAATCGATGATTGATAAAATTATGACTTCATCCGTAGAGCAGAGACTCCCGGGTACTTTGGCAATCCATTTAAAAGCGGTAGAAAACGGTGCGAGTATTGTGCGTTGTCATGACGTGAAAGAGCATGTGCAGGCTTTGGCAGTTGCAGAAGTACTGCGATAATTTATCTCTAGAATAGTATGGTTTTGTCTTCTGATTTTTCTAGGTTTAGGTTCATTATTTTACGGGAAAAAAGAGAAAGTAAATTATAGGAAATAGTTAAGACGATCAACCCTGTAGCCATTCAAAAAAGTTTCCAATGGGATCAAAATATGAATTGGAGCTATTGCTTTTATCAGGACTTTTAAAAGAGGGTGTGTTTTTGAAAGTTTTAGATTTTTCTTCAAGCTTTTTTTCTACCAAACCACCTGCTTGCTTCCACTCATAGAGTTGGAGAAGTTCTCCCGCATCAAGCCAAATACCGTGTTGATAGCATCTATCTACAATGACACCACTGACAGAACGATAGTTTAAGCGGTGCATTACCGTGTTACATACAGGACATTTTTTATATCGAATCACGGTTTCTTTTTGAAACCTAGGATTATTTTTTACAAAACGCAGTACATGAAGGTCAATCTCTTTTTTGATGTTTTTATGCGCTTGTATGAGTGCTTCTAAGATATCTGCACTAAGAAAAAGACCATCACACCCATTGCAACGTTGGATAATCATACGTGTTTTTAACCCAATGTTGATGTTATCACAAGTGATATTGCAGGTAGGGCATTGATATGAGGATTTTTTTTCTTCGATGTCAACTTTAGGGAGTGTTGTGAGATTGAGAGGATTGCGTTTTCCACAATATTCACAGGTTAACCCTTTTTTGGGTAAGGGAGCAGAACAGAAGTGACATTTCATTATATCTCTTCCAAGATTGCGTGCTTCTTTTTCTCGTACTCATCTTTCGTAATCAGTTCTGATTCAAAGAGTTCTTTGAGGTGTTCTAATCTCTGTTTCACGTTATGCGTCGTAGTGGTCTTGAGTGGTTCACTCATATTGGGTGAGAGCATATTGCCTGCATTCGCACCCATAAATACACCGGCTGCTCCCGCTTCATTGGAGGATGCATTTTCAAGTGCGTCTAATTGCCTCATATCGGTATAGCTCACTCCAGCTTGTTGCGCGGCATAGTGGGTTGCTTGGGTATCTGCAATTTTTCCTATACGCTCTTTTGTCTCTGCGTCAAAATCTGTACCCTCTATTCTAAAATCGCTTAGTATAAAACCAAGGGTCACAAATATCTCATCGATTTTTTGACATAAGGCATCACCCAGCTCTTCTCTATGCGCATCAATATGGTTGTATGAGATTTTAGACTCTGCAAAATAGTCACTCATAGGGTGGAGGATACGTGAATTGATAATGCTGTGTAAATCTTGTGTGGTAAAGAGATTACTGGTTCCCACAATATTCACAAAAAAACTTTTTGGGTCTTGAATTTGTACACTGTAGTTACCAAATGCTAACAACTCAACAGGAAACTTATAGATAGGGTCTATGTATTTGATTGGGGAAACCGTACCCCACTTTTGGTTGGTGATAATACTTTTTTTGTAAAAGTAAAACTCAGCTTTATGTTCACTCTCAAAAAATTGCATGACTTTTTTTAAGGTCGTGATAAAGGGGATATTGGATGTTCTAATATCGAACATCCCCTCATGATGAAACACTGCTCGTATTTTACCTTCATAGATAAAGAGACACCCTTGTGTAGGGTCAACAATGAGTTTTGATGCATCTTTTATCTCATCACCGTTGCTACTCCAACGATAAAACAAGGTATCATAATTTTCATTATCCCATTGAATCACAGAGCGTAGTTGACGTTTTAGAGGATCAAAAAATGCCATGATTATTCCTTTTTATTTTTGGATCAAATATATCACTCAATTCTATATTAGGCAATATGTTATTTTGCTGAAATTTTGGATGAAGGGCGAGTAGAATATTAACCTTCAATTAACTCCATAAAAGTATACTTCTTCCTAATATTTATTTAGGAGAATCATTTGAGTCAGATTATTACAAATATTAAAACAGAAATTGCTAAAGTGCTTGTTGGTCAGGATAAAATGGTTGAGGGACTTTTAGCCGGTTTGCTTTGCCGTGGGCATATCCTTTTAGAGGGTGTTCCCGGACTTGCAAAAACCACTGCAGTCAATGCCTTGGCAAAAACGCTGGGTTTAGACTTCAAACGTGTGCAGTTTACACCGGATTTACTTCCTTCGGACATTATAGGTACCGAGATTTATGACCCCTCAAATAATACATTTAAAATTAAACAAGGCCCTGTATTTACCAACCTTTTACTGGCTGATGAGATCAACCGTGCGCCTGCAAAAGTACAGTCGGCCCTGCTTGAAGTAATGCAGGAGAGACAAGTGACCATTGGAGATGAAACATTTAAGTTAGATCTTCCATTTTTGGTTATGGCAACACAAAACCCTGTAGAACAAGAGGGTGCGTATGAACTCCCTGAAGCACAGTTAGACAGATTTATGATGAAGGTAGTGGTAGGCTACAATACCAAAGAAGAAGAGCTGGAAATTGCAAGACGCGCAGCCAATAACAGTTTTGAAACCATAGAACAAGTAGCCACACTTGATGACCTCAATAAAATCAGAAAAGAAGCATTGGAGGTACATATGGATGAAGAGATCGAAGCCTATATTATAGAGTTGGTATCTGCCACACGTACTCCCAAAGCGTACGGACTTGATGATTTGGAAGCATATATTGAGTTTGGTGCCAGTCCTCGTGCAAGTATAGATATGTATAAAGCAGCTCGCGCAATTGCATACCTTAAAGGTCAAGCGTATGTCTCACCCATTGAGATAGCTTATATTGCAAAAGAGATATTGCGTCATCGTATTATTCTCTCTTATGAAGCGCAGGCTGAAGAGGTAACACAAGATGAGATAATAGAGAAAATATTAGCTGCAGTGCCAATTCCTTAGGTTCTTATGATGAACAAAGCTGTTAAAAAGATAGTCCTTAAAACCAAAAAGCAAGTGTATGGAGATATGCTAGGAAATAATGCTTCTCTTTTTCAGGGTGAAGGGTTTGAGTTTTCAGAACTTCGTGAGTATGTTTACGGAGATGATGTTCGTAAGATAGACTGGAAAACCACAGCCAAACTCTCCAAACCGTTTGTTAAAATTTACAAAGAGGAGCGGGAACTCAATGTGGTGGTGGTCTCTATGCTTTCAGGCTCTACCTATTTTGGTACGGTGAAGCAAAAGTCCGACATCATAGCGGAAGTCGTAGCTACATTAGGTTTTTCCGCCGTTAAAAATGCAGATTTGTTTTCACATATGATCTTTGCTCAGACCATGCATAGCTTTTCTAAACCCAGTAAAAAACTTTTTTCTGTCCATAAGGCAGTCGAAGAGATAGTCAATTTTGATCCTATCGGCAAAGAAGCCGACTATAGTGCCTTGGTGGAAACATTGGTGAACCGTCTGAAGAAGAAAGCACTTTTATTTATTGTTTCTGATTTTGTAGGTGAGATAGATTTGAAACTGTTGGCTAAAAAACATGATGTGTTTGCCGTCATTGTGCGTGACAGATTTGAAGAAGATCCTTCTGAGCTGGGGTATCTTAGGTTGATAGATATGGAAACAAGGCAGAGTTTTGAAGGTGATGTTGACGCCGGTACGTTAAAAAATTATAAAAAAGCACTGCATGAGAATGATGAAAAACTCTATAAACAGTTTAAAAAGCAGGGTGTTCGGTTTTCTAAGGTCTATACACATGAAGAACCAAGCTTAAAATTGATGAAAAGAATGCGATGAGGCGTGTTAAATGAATGAAAATAATATAAGTACACAACTTAGAGACATAAAACCCCTACTTGAAATTCCTGATAGTTCCTATTATATCTATTGGGGAGTGATTCTATTTGCTTCATTATTGGTCGTAAGTATTCTCTTTTTTGTGCTTAAGAAATTGTGGGAGAATAGAAAGATAAACCTTGCAAAAGGCTATGTAGCGGAACTTAAAGCCATCGACTGGAGTGATACGAAAAAATCAGCCTATCAAGCGACACATTATGCAAGGCTTTTGGCAACAGATGAGAGAAAAAAAGAGCTCTTTTCGCAGCTTGAACCCATGTTGGAACAGTATAAATATAAAAAAGAGGTAGAGGACGTGGACACGAAGACACGAAGTAAATTTAATCTTTATGTGCAGGTGGCAGATGAACGGATTTAATTTTGAATACCCTTTTTTACTCGGAGTAATCCTCCTTTTTATTGTCTGTGCAAGATTTTGTAAAGAGCGAAGTCGAGCAATCTTTTTCCCGCATGTGAAGACTTTAATGGCAAAAAGTGCAAAACGTTCTTCATGGCTAACCCTACTCAAGTGGGTGGGTATTGTGACTGCGGTAATTGCTTTAGCTTCACCGGTGATCACTAAATCTTACTCCAACTCCAAAAAAGAGGGACGTGATATTGTCCTTATTTTGGATTCGAGTGACTCGATGAAACTGCCTTTTGATACCTCATACCGGTCTCGTTTTGAAGTGGTTAAAGAGGTAGTGGGTGACTTTATAGAAAAAAGAGAGAATGACCGTATTGGCATGGTGACTTTTGCAGATATTGCTTTTATCGCTTCACCATTGACTTTTGAAAAGAAATTTTTAACCGATATTACGAAGATGCAAGAGATGGGCGTGGCAGGAAAACGTACAGCGATTAATGATGCGATTGTACAAAGTTATAACCTCCTCTCCAAGAGTCAGGCAAAATCGAAAATAGCCATTTTACTTACCGACGGGATAGATAATATGTCTAAAGTGCCTTTTTCTGATGTGAAATCACTGATAGAAAAACGAGACATTAAACTCTATGCAATCGGTATTGGTGATGCACGTGATTATAACGGAGTATATTTAGAAGCATTGGCAGATGCGGGTAAAGGTGTCGCTTTTGGTGCAAAAGATGCCAGTACACTGGTACAAATCTATGATGAAATTGACACACTCGAAGCGACTAAAATAGACAATAAAAAGATCATACAACATACCTATCTTTATATTTATCCGCTGTTTATGGCAATATTAAGTCTCTTATTGTTTATTTATATCAGAAATAGCAGAGGAGTTTAAGATGAGTTTTGTTAATCCACAGTTTTTTTGGGTACTGATAGTCCCTTTTGTTATCTTTGCTTTTTTGATATCGACCAATAAAGAGAGACTTTCTCGTATCTTTGATGAGAAGGTTTTAAAAAGGCTTTCGGCTACCGATGAGAGCATGCCGATGACAGTGCGTAACATATTGATGCTTTTGGCACTCTTCTTGATGATTGTTGCAATGGCTAGACCGGTCATGGAAAAAGGAGATAAAAAAGTCGAAGTACAGGGTCTGACGTTGCTTACTGCATTGGATATCTCCGGTTCTATGCGGAGTGAAGATGTCTATCCCAATCGTTTGACCTTTGCAAAGAAGAAAATGTCTACTTTTTTTGACTCTATGCCCAGTGATGAGATAGGTGTGCTTGCTTTTGCCTATAGCCCTTTTGTTCTGGCGCCGTTCTCTTCAGATAAAGAGACACTCAAGATGATGGTTGAAGGGGTAGATGATTCTTATATCAACATGGGTTCTACAGACTTTTGGGCACTGGGTGAACTCACAGCTTCGGTACTTGAAGAGAAAAAACCCAAGATCGTTGTACTCTTTACCGATGGTGGAGATGAAGAAGCCATTAGAGGCTTTTTGGAAATACTCAAAGCCAATGCAATAGACCTTTATGTTGTTCTTGTCGGTACAGATAAAGGTGCACCCGTGATAGATGAACATGGTAAACCTTTGACGCAAGAAGATGGAACCATTGCGATAACACAACGCAATGATGCTTTGGGTGAAGTGGCTAAAGAGAGTGGCGGTGCTTATGTGGTGGCAGGAAATGGAGAAGAAGATATGAAACAACTTGCTTCTATTATTCGAAGTAAATATGGTAATCAGCAGCAGGGTGAAGTTACAGTTAAAGAGCGGGTAGAGTTTTTTTATTATCCTCTAGGGTTGGGATTGTTGTTTTTACTCATTGCATTTAGTTCATGGCCGCAAAGGAGAAATGTATGATCAGAGTGATGGTATTGTATGTAAGTGCAAGTGTCTTGATGTACGCTGGCTTAACAGATTTTAAAACTATTGAAAAAGCAAATCAAGCCTATAAAGCAGAAGAGTATGCTAAAAGTGCAAGCTTGCTTGAGGGTATAAAAAAGAGTAACGCTACTAGTGAGTTACATTATAATTTAGGAAACACATATTATAAAAAAGGTCATTATGAAAAAGCGATTGAAGAGTATAAAACATCTGAAGGTGTAGATGAGGCTTCTCGACAATATAATTTAGGTAATAGCTATTTTAAAAATGGCGATTTAGATAAATCCATAAAAAGTTATGAAGAATCGTTAAAACATCGTGATGATCCTGAAACTAGACATAATCTTGAAGTAGCTAAAAAAGAAAAGAAAAAGAAACAAGAAGAGAAAAAGAAACAAGAGCAAAAAGATCAAGATAAGAAAGAGGATAAAAAAAACGAAGATAAAAAAGACCAAAAAGATAAAGAGGATAAAAAACAAAATAAAGGTCAAAAAGAGAACGATAAGAAAAAGCAGGACGAGCAAAAGAACAAAGACGATAAGCAAAAAGAGGGCAAGAAGCAAGAAGACGAGAAGAAAGAAGACGAGAAGCAAAAAGAGAGTGATAAAAAAGAGGGAGATAAAAAGAAGTCAGACTCCCCAAAAGAGAAGAAACCTGAAGATAAAAAAGAGCAGAAAGAAAACGCTCCGTCAGAAGCCCAAAAACAAAAAATAAAAGAAGAAAAGTTGCAAGAACAAGAGTTAAAGCGTCTTATGAAAAAGATGCAAAAAGGTAAAACACCTACGATGATGTATCAAATGGATGAAGGAAAAAAAGGTCAAAGGAGTGAAGATGCAAAACCTTGGTAAAATATGGGCACTATTTATTTTAACTTGTGGTTTGGTATATGGTGCAGGGGTAAAGGCTAGCGTCAATACCGTTGAGGTGGTCAAAGGTAACCCCGTTCAACTTTTTCTTAAAGCCAAAGGCGGTACTGCAAAATTCCCAAAAATTCTGATGATTGGCGACTACCCTGTTGTAGGACAATCAACGAACAGCAGTCGAAATCTTTCTATGGTCAACGGTTCGCTAAAGAGCGAACAGAGTACCACAAAGATTTTACAATTTATACCCCAAAAAGATATGACTATTCCCTCTTATACAGTGCGTATTGAAGGTAAAGAGTATACAACAGATCCCATAGCCATTAAAGTGGTGAAATCTTCCGCTTCTACAGTAGGGAAGAACAGACTCTTCTCGATAGAGATGAAAAGTACTAAAACAAAAGTAATGGTAGGTGAGTCTTTTATGGTAACAGTCTATTTCTCACTTAAAAACGGGGTGAGACTCTCCCAGGATGTTCAATATACAAAACCTGAATTTCCGGGATTTAGTGCAGTGGATATAGAAGAGAAACATGCATACATGAAAGATAATTATCAAGTACAAGAGATACGGTATATGCTTACCGCTCAAAAAGAGGGGAACTTTACGAGCATACCTGCACAGGTGAGGGTAGGGCTTCCTGATAGAGGCAGAAGAGATATCTTTGGCATGACCTTTGGAACAAAGTGGGCTCAAGCCTCTTCCAACTCTTTTGAGATTGAAGTATTGCCCCAATTGCAGGAGAGTGATCTGGTAGGTGAATTTTCGCTTCAAGAGAGTGTTGATACCCTGGAAGTGAAAGCAAATAAGCCTGTTAACTTGACGGTGACGATAGAAGGAAGAGGAAATTTGGAGACATTTGAGTTTCCAAAATATGAAATAGATGGGGTAACGGTCTATAGTGATGAAGCCAAAATTCAAACCAATGTTGTAGATGGAGAGTTACACAGCTCTTACCGTAAAAGTTTTGCATTTATCTCTGACAGAGATTTTACAATTCCTCCTCAAAAATTCTCTATGTTGAGAGGAGATGGTACGGGGTTAAAAGAGCTTCATGTCAACAGTTATGATATTAAGATAAAAGCAGCAAAGGGTATTGCAACCACTCCTAAGTCAGAAGATACAAAAGGTGTGGTACAAACCAACATGAACCGACCTACCCAATCAAAAGAAGTTCTTGTTGAGAAAGCGGTAGAGGTGAAATCTGTAGCATGGTGGATGCTCATTGTTGCATTTACTTTAGGGGCTTTATCTATGTTCCTTGTAAAAGAGTTAATGAAACTCAAAGGTAAAAGAACAAATCCTTACAGAGAAGATGGTGCCTTAAAAATACTCTACGGACATATGAGTGAAGATCCTGAAATAGAAGCGATGGTACGTAAACTCTATGCGAAGAAAAACGGTGACAAATCTGTACAGATAGATAAAAAAGCACTTAAAGAGATGGTGGAACGTTTTAGGTAAAAATCTTAATCTAAAATATCATGGAGGGTATTGGCGTCACGCATCCAGGTGTTGAGTCTCTGCCACTCTTCATTCTCCACCATTTTTTGACACTTTTCTAATTCAGACTGGAAGATATCAATGGCTTCTAGTAGGTTGGATTTGTTTTGTCTAAAGATATCTTCCCACATATTGGGTGATGATTTGGCAATACGGCTCATATCTTTAAACCCACCTCCCGCAAGTGCAATAATACTCTCTGATGCCTCTTGTTTAATCACGGAGTTTGCAAGGGCATAAGAGAGTGCATGAGGCATGTGGGAGATAAATGCGGCATGTCTATCATGCTCTTTTGCACCCATACATATGATATTCATTCCTATATCGGAAAAAAGTTTTTTTGCTACATCTTGTTGATAATCAGCACTTTTTTCAAGGTCACAAAGCACTACGACTTTATCACGATAAAGACCTTCAATGGCTGCGGTCGGACCAAACTTTTCAGTACCTGTCATCGGGTGTGCGGCAACAAAGTTTTTTCGTATGTTTTTGGGTATGGAGAGAGAGATCTTTTCTTTTGTACTTCCTAGATCGATGAGGGTACAGGTTCTGGGCAGATTTTTAAACGCTTTAGCTATAGAGATAATACTATTAACAGGAATACTTAGAAAAATGATGTCACAGTTTTTGAGTGTTTCAAGAGAGTAGGTAATTTCATCGATAAGACCCAGTTTCAGTGCTTGTTCACAGTGTAGTTCATTATGATCTAAACCGATAAAGTAATACTCTTGAGGAAGCTTTTTTAGTGCCAGGCTCAGTGAGCCCCCCATAAGCCCTAGACCGATGATTCCGACTCTTATTTTCCCCATAATTACACCACCATTATTTTTGAAGGAGTATAGCATGATTTCTCTGTTTATTATGAGGTTCTTATTGAAAAACAGATAAAATATCAGCAAATTATTTTAAGGTCTCACATATGATAAAAAAGATAGCGCTTTTTAAAATATTACTCTTATGGATGCTCATAGACTCCCTACTTTTGGCACAAAAAGTGACGCAGATAAAATTTAAAGGTCTTGCACATCTCTCTCCTACTGTGGCACAGGAGATTGCAGGTATTCGTGTAGGCGATGAGATGGACAGTGAAAAGATTAATGATTCCGTTAAAAACTTTTTTTTACAAGGGTATTTTAAAGATGTATGGGTTGACAGACAGGGTGGTGTGCTGATCTATCATTTTGAAGAGAAAGTGGCTATAGCAAATGTGGATATCAAAGGGTATGGTTCCGGAGACGACGGCAAAAAACTTTTAGAGGGCATTGGACTTAAAAAAGGTGATCTCTATGACGAAAGACGCGTTAAAAAAGCAAAAAAGGCACTCATTTCTAAGCTAGAGAGTCAAGGGTACTATGATACAGTTATAGAAATCACTAAAACACCTGTTGGAGAGAGCAGTATCTCTATTGTCTTTGATGTCAATAAAGGTGAAAAGATCATCATTAAAAAAATGAATTTTGTGGGTGCTTCAAAAATAGACAAAAGTGATCTTGAAAGAGAGCTTGCCAATAAAGAGGAAGATAGTTTAGGTTGGATGCCATGGATGAACAACGGTGAAGCAACGGTTGATCAACTTGAGTATGATGCGTATAGAGTTAAAGATGTATTTATGCAAAATGGATATCTTGATGCTTATGTGAGTAAACCACTTATGCGTGTCGATTTTGGATCATATCATGCAGAGGTAGATTATCAGGTCACAGAAGGTGTACAGTACCGTATAGGAACGATAGGGGTAACCCAATCTGTTAAAGGACTTAATTCAGAAGAGCTGAAAGATGATTTTATTTTAACGGAAGGGAAGATATTTAACATCAAACGTATGCGTAAAGATATTGCCAACTTGGAAGAAAAAGTAGGTAACTTCGGGTATGCCTTTGTGAAAGTGGCACCGCAAATGCATAAAAATCCGGAACAGAAGATTATAAATTTGCAATATATTGTTGAACCCGGAGAGATTGTAACCATTAATGACGTTGTCATCTCCGGAAACGACACAACCAAAGATAGGGTGATCCGTCGCTATATCTATCTTGCTCCGGGGGATAAATTCAACGCTACTGATCTCAAAGATTCAAAATCTTCATTGGGTAGAACAGGTTTTTTTGAATCTATTGATATTCAAACTGAGAGGTTAGCCGACAATAAAATTAATCTTCTTGTGAAAGTCAAAGAGACCTCTACGGGTACTATCTCTGCGGGAGGAGGATATGGATCTTATGAAGGTTTGATGGTCAATGCTTCAATTTCAGACAGAAATATATTTGGTTCAGGAATTAACACCACGTTAGGATTTGAAATCTCAAAAATTTCCACCAATGCAAATCTCTCTTTTGTGAATCCGAAGATATGGGACAGTATGTATAGTTTTGGTGTGAATTTTTATAAAAGAGATTATGAATATGTCGATTATACCCAAGATCAGTTAGGGGGTTCCATGACGGTGGGAAGAGAGTTTTACCGTTATTTTCATGGATCGCTAGGTCTTGGTTATGTAGATAACCAGTCAACAATTAACAGTGATATTAACACGACAGTATTGAATGACTTTTTATACAATGATCAATATGCAAAGAGTTCCTTTTTTGCGAGTATCCGTTTTGATAATACGGATGATTTTTTTACACCAAGAGAAGGTATGAAAGCGATTGTGAACTTCGAATATGCCCAATTGGATGGAGATTATATAACAGATACAGATTTTGGAGCAATTACAGGTACGTATGGAGATATCGTCAAAGGAAGTGCTAAATTTGGAGCTTATTACGGATTGGAAGACTGGATTGACTATGATATGATCTTACGACTTAAATTGAGAGGAACCTATATCGAAAGAGAGGATGATAAAAAATTGCCGACAGCCGAAAAACTTTTTATGGGAGGTATAGGTTCAGTGAGAGGGTTTGATCCATACTCTTTAGCCCCATATTATGTTGATGCTGACGGGTTTAGAAACCTAGTCGGGGGAACAGAGCGTGCTTCGGGAAGTTTAGAAGCGAGTATTCCTCTCTCCGAGGCAGCTAAAATGCGATTGGCATTTTTCTATGATTACGGTACGATTTCTGCAGATGGGGCAGTGGTAGCCGGTGAATTTATTAAGCTCGATGATGTGAGCAGATCTTCAACAGGTGTTGTTCTAGAGTGGCAGTCGGCCTTTGGGCTTATCAACCTTGTCTTTGCTTATCCGATAGATGAAGAGGAGGGTGACAGAACAGCTGCCTTTGAATTCTCTATGGGATCAAAATTCTAACTTTGCCCTATAACACTACGATAGCTTGAGGGGATATCGAGTTGTCTCCTAGACTATCCCCAGCTTACTGTTTTTTGGTATTTTACTCTCATCGTTGATGATAATGGCAAAGGGCAGAGGTTTTTTTAAAGATTTTATTTTCTCTTTTGCAAGATAGAGGGGTTTGTCTGAAATAATACTAAGTGTTTTGTTTTCGTAGGTAAATTCAATCGTAGCAGAATTGGAAGCTTCGTATAGTGTGACTGTGAGTGTATAAATAAAGCCCAGCCACGATACTGTTTTCCGTTGGGGTAACAAGGGTTCAAAATTATGGAAGGGTGCTTTATCAAGCAGGTTCTCTTTGCCATTCATACGTAAGAGTAGGGCGGTAAGTAGGCTCTGTTCATGTGTAAAACCATAATTTAACTCCTGCATAGCAATATAGAATGCATGTTGATGTGATTTATAAATATTTAATGTTTTTCCTATGCTAGAGAGGCTCAATGCCCAAAGGAGTTCCTCTTTATAGCTTTGTTGGTCTTGGATGTCATCTTGCATAAGTTCGTAGAGATGAGATGCAATCTTAAGTTTACTTTTTTTCTTTCTCTCAATATTGACTAGAGGATTAAACCTATCGAGTATAGAGTGAATACTTGGATTTATGGTGGCGGGAAATTTTAAGTTTTCATCTCTAAGAAGCTGTTCTAAAAATACACCCTCTCTTACACCTACTGAACTTGAAATAACATTTTCTGCACCAATATGAGAGAGTATCATCATAAAAATAAGTGTACCTTCACGTATGGTATCATAACGATTTTTTTGGAGCTCGAACTGTTTTAGATTTTTAGCACTTGATAGCGGTATGGCATGGAGATACTCTTTATGCTCTTTGATAGAGTATGAGAATGCATGCAGTTTATCTAAAGGGTGTTTAGACTGTTTCATAATCCCCTTACTAAGTGTTCGGGCTGTACCTCCGATACCAATAGCTAAATCGTGTTTAAAATGTTCAGGAAGTTTTTGCAGTTCTTGTTGTATGTATACTTTGGCTTTTGTATTACTCTCATCTACGGTCATACTTTTGTCAAAAAAGAGCTCTTTGAGTCTCACGGTACCTAGATTAAGTGAATAGGTATCTACAATCTGATTGTTTTTAATCAGTGCCATATCAGAAGAGCCTCCACCAATATCTATGGTAATGCCCTCATGTATGGGTAGTAGGTTATTTGCAGCGATAGCACCGTATTTTGCCTCTTTTTTACCATCGATGATACGAATAGAAAGTCCGAGTTCTTTTTGTATCCATTGAACAAAGTGTTTACCATTAGGAGCATCTCTAAGTGCAGATGTCGCTACACAAAGTGTTTTTGTTGCTTGGTATTTTTCAATGGTGTGTACAAAAGATTTGAGTGCAAGAAAAGCACGTTTGATACCTATAGGCTGGAGATAAGCTTTTTTTTCATACGCACCTTCTCCAATTCGAACTTTTGATTTTTGTTCACATATAAGATGAAAGCCATAGCGGCTTGTTTTTTCAAAAATTACAAGCCTGGCTGAGTTTGAACCGATATCAATGATGGCAGTTCGTTTCGCCATCGATTATCTACTCTTCTTCTTGTAGTTTGTCATATTTGAATTTTAACTCTTCAACATTTTCAACATTGTCAGGATCGGGAAAAATACAATCAACCGGACATACTGCAATACATTGAGGTTCATCAAAATGACCTACACACTCCGTACATCTGTCGGGATCTATAATATAGACTGGATCATTCTCTTCAATAGCCTCATTGGGGCACTCTTCTCTACATGCATCACATGCTATACATTCGTCAGTTATTACTAAGGCCATAATTTCCTCTGTTTTTGTTATTTATAGGAGTTATAACCCAAGATTGCTTATGGTTTATTTAAATAGCAGTATAAATTTTTCTATATGAACTTTTTATAAGAAAGAGGGGGAGTAATACCCCTTTTTTAGGAGGTGTATTTAAGATATTTTCTTAGGAAAACAAAATCGATAGCCACGTCTCCTAACGGTTTCAATGGTCGTAATATCCAATGGTTTATCCATTTTTTGACGTATTTGATTAATCGCAACTTCAATAACATTAGGCGTGACAAGTTCAGGTTCCTCCCAAATTGCATCAAGAAGTTGCTCTTTGGATACAATCTGGTCTTTATGCATAGCAAGATGGGTGAGTACTTCAAAAGGTTTACCTTTAAGTTCTATCTCCTTCTCTTGATAGATAATCTTTTCTTCTTCAGGGTTAATAATCAGGTCTTCTATTTCAATAATATTTGAAATACCAAAACGAAGTTTTGCCTCAATTCTTACAAGTAAGACATCATAATCGAGCGGTTTTCGAATAAAATCATCTGCTCCTGATTTGAGGGCTTCTATCTCACTCTCTTTGTCTGAACGTTCGGACAATATGATAATGGAGGTCTTATGTGCATTTATTTTAATGGCAGGGATAAGATCTATATGACTTTTGTTCTTATGAGGCCAGGAAAGCAGTATAAGATCATAGTTTCTGATATCAAGGTAATATTTTGCATCACCGATGTTTTCAGCGATATCAGCCTGATAATTTTGCTCAGTCAGCCTCTCATGAAGTTGTTTACTCAGTTCTGTATTATCTTCTATAATCAATATTCGCATATGTGAACCTTTTATATTTAAAGTTAAGAATTTTTTAATTATAGCATAAAAACAGGGGTTTAAGAAAGTTTTTTTAAGTTTTCTTTAAAATTTCCATTGATGACTAAGTGCAACATTGCATTGAGGGAGTATGTCGGGTTTAGAGATTTTAAGAGAGAGTGTTTTCATTTGAGGATATGCCGTATAGAGTAGCACTTTGAGACCGATGAGTGCATCTTCTAAAAGTCTATAACGCTTCTCTTTCATATCATCTGTAATGAGTTCTACAATTTGGGCATAATTGATAAATTGATTCTCTTGGTAGTCATAGTTTAAAGTCAGGTCTATCATTACGGATTGTGACACTTCTCTCTCAAAATCCAATATACCAATGATAACATCAAATGTGAGTGCTTCAATATGTATGGTCATCAATATTAAACTTGCCCCTCTTCTTTTTTGAATAATCTGCTTATGTTTGGGATATGTTTATAGAAGATGATAAAAGAGATTATCCAAATAGGTGCATGCGAACCGATACCTGGTACTTCAGGGTAGAGAAGATAAGAAGCGATGATAAACGCTATGAGTCCTATAAGTGAAGAGAGAGATGATATCTTTAATCCTTTTGCGGCACCTAACCAGACAACAATAGCAATGAGTGCAGGGATGGGCATCATCACAAGCAGTACACCAAAACCTGTAGCAACACCTTTACCCCCTTCAAAAAATAAAAATGCAGAGAAGCAGTGTCCCACAACTGCAAGTACTGCAATCGTCCAGAGTACACTTTCGGGTGCACCGATTATTTTGGCAACAAGAATGACAATCAGACCTTTAATTGCATCAAGAAAGAGTGTAATGGCACCTAGTTTTTTTGCAAGCTTTGGGTCTTTTTCTTTCACCACACGCAGCACATTGGTTGCTCCGATATTACCTGAACCCTCTTCTTTTATATCGACACCGGCAAATTTTTTGGCCAGTAGGTATCCAAATGGAATACCTGCAATAAGGTACGCTGCGAGATAGAGTATGATGTTTTGATTGAGTAAATCCATAAGTATTCCATAGTATAAAATTAGACAAAGTCTTGTTAGGTGCAATTTTAACCGAATTTTGCTAAAATAGCTACAAATTACAGATGAAGCATTCAATTTTTGATAGAGCTCCTGGTATTTAATCAAATGAATTGAGATATGGTTTTGTCATATTTTTCAAGAAGGATAGAGATAGATGGGTATAGATTATAAATCTGAGATAGAGAGGCTTAAAAAAGCACTTAAGGTAACCGTCGTTGCGCACTACTATCAGCGTGATGAAGTATTTGAGATGGCTGATATCATCGGTGACTCTCTTGAATTGGCACGACGATGTCAAGCCGATACAAATCCCTGGGTCGTCTTTTGCGGTGTCGGATTTATGGGGCAGAGCGTGAAAGTGATCGCACCTCAAAAACGTGTTTTAATGCCTAAAATTGCCTGTTGTGCTATGGCACGTATGATGGATGGTTCCTATTTTGATGAATCCGTACAGTATATGGTGGAGAGAGGTATAGACAAAGATGATATTTTACCCATTACCTATATTAACTCGGATGCATCAGTGAAAGCAAAAGTGGGTGAAATGGGTGGATTGGTATGTACCTCCTCCAATGCGTTTAAAATCATAGAAAAAGGCTTAGAGAGCGGTAAAAAGATACTCTTTGTACCTGACCGTTGTTTAGGACAAAACTTTGCTATACAAATGGGACTTAACTCTTGTGTGATTGGTGTAGAGGTGGATGGAAAAGCGTGTGACCCCAAAGAGGCAGATATTATCTGTTTTAATGGCTTTTGTTCTGTGCATCAACTTTTTACTGTAGATGACATAGCGTTTTACCGTAATAAATATCCGGATATTAAAATCGCTGTGCATCCGGAATGTGATCCCTCTGTCGTACTTGCAGCAGATTTTTCAGGATCCACTTCACAGCTTATTAAGTATGTGAAGGATCTTGATCCTGAACAAAAAGTGGCGATAGGTACTGAGTATAACCTTGTTAACAGAATGAGAAAGGGCAATACTTATGTACTCTCTTCTACTAAGCCAGAGTGCCCTACGATGAATGAGACGACCTTGGAAGATCTCTATAAGACGTTAAAGTCCATAGAGGATGATCAACCTATGAATGAGATCGTCGTGGATCCTCATACGATAGAGTATGCAAATTTGGCTCTTGAACGGATGTTGGCGATAAAGTAAATAATATTCATAATGTGATAGAAGAGTTTTGATTCTTTATTAAAGAATATAGTTTTGTTTGATAGTTAAAAGGGCTAAGTATAAAAAAGAAGTGTGGTAAACAGCAGTATTGCTGTTTACCTGAATATTAAAAACTTAGTCAGCAATATTACCTGTACCTGCATTGAATTCAGCTTCAAGTTCCGCTGCAGATTCACCAGTAAATCTATCTTCAGTGGATGTTCCGTTTAGTGTCACATTTTCAAAAGATATATTGTCAGTCTCTGCTATACCTTGTGAGTAAATTGCACCGGCTTCTTCACCCTCCATGTTATTATCAGTTACTGTACCATTCATGAAGTGACCACCGATACCATCTTTTTTGAAGAAGATACCACCTTCTTTATCAGAGTAATTTTGTGTGATTGTAAATCCATCGAATGTTGCAGCAGTATCTCCTGACATTTCGATTGCAGCATTACCTAATGTCTCTTGAGTGATTGTAAGATTTTTCACAGTTCCGTTGTATCCATCATCAATATCGAAATAGTCATCTGTACAATTTGTAATTGTGACATTTGTAAGGTTCACTGTACCACCCCAGATTTCTACACCGTCATCATCAGAGTTGTCAACTGTGATATCATTAATCTGAGTCTCCGTACCTACAGCGATCAAGCTAAGTCCGTTGATCTCTTTATCTTCAGCCATAGTGATACCAGAGTTAAGGATTTTTACATGGCTTAACACACCTGAGTTATCTGCAAGGTCAACAAAATCAGTTGGTCCGTATGCAGTATTTACTTCGTATGCGTTTACTTGATCATTTGTCGCATTACCGATGACAGTAAGACCACCCCACTCACCGTATCCAGCTCCTGCTTCACCTCTAAATACAATTGGTGCATCCACAGTACCTTCTGCCATGATTTTAGCATCGATATCGATAATCATATATGATGTCGCATCACCTGTACCATCAAGACCTACAATCGTTGTACCCGGTTGAATTTTTAATGTTGTTCCCTTTACTGCTACTAGACCGTCAATAGTCCAAACTGATGCACTATCAAGTTCTGTACATGTTGTAATATCACCAGCAAGTACTTTTTCTGCAGGTATAGTATATGATGTACATTCTGCAATATCTGCCCTTGGATTTACCGGTTCAGTTGGATCAACTGGGTCAGTTGGTGTACTGCTGCTACTACCACATCCTGTCATTGCGATTGCTGAAGCTGAGGCTAATGCTATAAGTGCACTTTTAGAGTAAGTCATTTTTTTTCCTTGTTTTAAAATGTTTGGTATTTTAACCGTGAAAAGTAACATACTGGAAACAATTAGGGACAATAATGGAAACATTTTTGTTATATGATGAAAAATGTTTATTTCATCAATCGATAACCTTTTATGCTTTTTTGGGTCTAAAAATCATATAATACATAAAATATTTTTCATGATTTAATCGTATATAAATGTATAAAATTTATGGTCAGAGAGACATCTCTCCAAATAAAAATAAGAGAATCCAAAAATAATAGGTAGAGTTAAAGGAAAAAGCAAATGTTAAAAGAGATATTTTTACAAGACTTGATAGCAGAAGATTTGGGACGGGGTGATCTATTTTCTCGTATCAGTACATCTAAACCTATACGGGCATATATTATTGCTAAAAGTGATGGTGTATTGTCCGGAGAGGAGTATGTCAATGGTTTTTCAAAAATGTATAATGTAGCACTTCAGTGGGAGAAAAAGGATGGAGAATCATTTATAAAAGGTGATATACTGCTTTTTATTTCAGGAGATTCCAAGACGATACTCTCTTTGGAACGCTCTATTTTAAATATTGTTTTACATGCTTCTTCCATTGCCTCTTTGACGGCAAAGTATGTTGCTGCGATAAAGGAGACGGGCGTTCAACTTCTTGATACTAGAAAAACACGTCCTCTACTTCGTGAATTTGAAAAGTATGCCGTCCGTTGCGGCGGTGGCATCAACCACCGTATGGGGCTTGATGATTGTTTGATGCTGAAAGATACACATTTGCAAACGATAGATGATCTTGATACATTTATGAAAGAGGTACGTCAAAAGATACCGTTTACTTCCAAAGTTGAGATAGAGTGTGAGAGTTTGGCAATGGCAAAACGAGCTATGCGTGCCGGAGCAGATATTGTGATGTGTGATAATATGTCTGCAGAAGAGACAAAAAGGGTTGTGGAGTATAGAGATGTACACTATCCGCATATTTTGCTTGAGGCCAGCGGTAATGTCACGCTTGATACGATTGAAGCCATAGCCCAAACTGGAGTAGATGCGATTAGTTCAGGCGCGATTATTCATCAGTCACATTGGATTGATCTTTCTATGAAGGTTGAGTAATGGAAGGTAGAATAGTGGAAAGTAGAGTAGTAACAAACAGTTAATACTTTTTGTGTATAGTTTCATTACTTTATAGATAGAGATGAAAGGATGAAAACAGTATGCAAGAGCTCCCCTATCAAGAGGTTAAAGAGAAGATAGATTACGCAGATTCTGTTACAATACTTTCTCACCTTAATCCTGATGCCGATACACTTGGTACGGCTTTGGGTATTTATGCACTACTCTCTAAAGATAAAAGTAAAAGAGTGGAAGTGGTGAATGCTTCTAATACACTGCCCGTCTATCTTGATTTTCTCCCTGGTTTTCACAAAATAAAGTCCCGTATGAAGTATATGAGCAGTCTTATCATTACCTGTGATGGTGGTAGTATTGACCGTTTTGGATTTGATCTTGAAGGACGGGATATTATTAATATTGATCACCACCAAAGCAATACATATTATGGCAAAATCAATGTTGTTGTCGCGGATGATGCTTCTGCGTCACAGGTTGCCTATAGAGTATTTAAAGAGATATTTGAGATAGAAGCTGATGCGGCAACATGTTTTTATACGGCCTTGTTCTCCGATACAAGATATTTTACAACCAACTCTGTCAATAAAGAAGTCTTTTCTATAGCAACATCTTTAGTTGAAGCGGGTGCCAAACCGGATACTATAGCCTATAACTTGACGCAAAGACGCTCTTTGGCTTCAGTGCGTATTTTACAAAAAGCACTTCACTCCTTATCTTTTTCCAATGATGCCCAAATTGCAACATTGAGCGTCTCTAGGTCAGATATTATTGCAAGCGGAGCGCGTATGGTAGATATGGAAGATATTGTAGAGTATGCAAGATCGTTAGCAACGGTTGAAATTGCAGTTTTTGCAATGGAACTTGAGGAGGGTGTTCGCATTTCGCTTCGTAGTAAAGAGGTAGATGTATCCAAAGTCGCTTCAGCCTTTGGGGGTGGCGGACATAAAGTTGCGGCTGGTTTTACCTTAAAGCAAGGTGGCGTACAAGAAAGTATAGATACAATTTTAGAGAAGATAAGAGTGCTAAATTTACTTGCAAAAAGTAAGGTAAGATAAATGAATGAGGGGAAAAGATGAAAAAAAGAGGTGCAAAAAAGAGCGGAAGCAAGATATTAAGTAGTTTATTTTTAATCGCAATACTACTAGGTGTAGGATATATCTATACCTCACCGGAATTTGAACGGGAAGTACCTACGATTAAAAATGAACAAAATATATGGTGGAATCGTAAAGATCCACTTAAAGTGTGGCTTTCAGATAATGAAGGGTTAAAAAGTTTTGAGCTTATATTAAGTGATGGAGAAAAAAATTTAATAGTAGGACAGGGTACTTTTAAGGAGAAAATAAAAGAGCAAATACTTTTAGTCAACTATCCTAAAAGTAAGGTGCTTGATCCTAAGGCAACCCGGTTAAAATTAAAAGTTTTAGTGACTGACGGCAGTAAATGGAATCTTTTTGAGGGTAATAAAAATGAAAAAGTCATTGATATCAATGTTGATTATAAAAAACCCAATGTCAATGTACTCGCAAACTCTTATAGTATTACCCAAGGGGGGAGTGCACTGGTCATTTTTCAAGCTGATGATAGAAATCTTGAGAGTGTTTATGTGGAGGCAGGAGGGAAAAAATTTCAAGTACAACCCTATAAAGAAGAAGGCTATTTTGCAGCACTTGTTGCATGGCCATTCAATAAACAGGAGTTTATGGCAAAAGTAGTAGCGGTCGATGTCGCAAAAAATAAGCGGGTTTCTGAGATACCTTTTTATTTGAAAAGTCGTAAATACAAGGTCTCATGGATTAAAGCAAAAGATAAATTTATAGATGGAAAGATCACAGACCTTGCCTCTGCCGATCCTGATTATGCCCATATAGAGGATAGACTTGAAAAATTTAAAGCCGTCAATGAGACGATGCGTTTAAAGAATGAAGATTTAATTCATACTTTGAGTAGCAATATCTCCTCTGATGTGTTAGAAAATTGGAAAATCAAGCACTTTTATCCGCTTCGCAATGGACAAAAAGTTGCAAGTTATGGAGATGAAAGACACTATTATTACAAAAACAAAGAGAATATAGTTTCTCACTCCTACCATGTGGGGTATGATCTTGCGAGTACCAAAATGGCAACGATTAAAACATCTAATGCAGGTAAGGTTGTTTATGCGGCAGAGAACGGAATTTATGGAAATATGCCGATGATTGACCATGGATTGGGACTTTATAGTCTTTACGGTCACTGTTCAAAGATTTTAGTCTCAGAGGGAGAAGAGGTGAGTGCCGGCCAGTCAATAGCAAAAACAGGGGTTTCAGGACTTGCATTGGGAGATCATCTTCATTTTGGCCTAGTTGTACAGGGGGTGGAAGTAAGACCCGTTGAATGGTTTGATAAAGCGTGGATTAGAAAAAATATTGATAATATTTTTAAGGATGCCGATAAGATTATTAAAGGGACATAGACTATTATAATTTATAGCAGAAAGTTATACTTTGCAATAATTAAAGAATTATAGTATAATGTTATCAATAAAATTATATTTAGTATCTGTATAATGTAATTTATAATGAGATGAAAGGAGAGGTAATGCAGCAGCGAACGCTGAAAAACCCTGTAGAGGTAGTTGGAGTTGGTTTACATAAAGGTGTACCGATTAAGTTAAGACTTGAACCGCTTGATATTGATGCAGGTATTATCTTTTATCGTGAAGATTTGGCTATGAGCATACCACTCTCTCCTCAATCCGTTATCAATACACGTATGGCTACAGTGATAGGAAATGAAAAAGGTTCTATCTCAACCATTGAACATTTTCTCTCTGCTGTTTACGCATACGGTATAGATAATATGCGTGTGATTGTAGATGGTAATGAAATGCCCATTATGGACGGTTCATCGATCTCTTTTTGTCTTTTGTTGGATGAAGCAGGTATTAAAGAGCAGGATGCACCCAAAAAAGTCATCTCTCTTAAAGAACCTATTGAGGTGAGAGAGGGAGAGAAGTTTGTACGTCTTGTGCCTCATGAGAGTGCAGAGTTCGACTTTCGTATTAAATTTGATCATCCCGTAATCGGTGATCAAGAAGAGCATTTTGTATTTAGTACTAAAAATTTTATAGAAGAGATAGCAAGGGCAAGAACATTTGGATTTGCTAAAGATATTCAATATCTTCAAAGTCAAAATTTAGCCCTTGGTGCTACACTTCAAAATGCCATAGGATTAGATGATCATAAAGTATTGAATCCCGAAGGCTTACGGTTTGAAAATGAGTTTGCAAGACATAAAATACTTGATGCTATGGGTGATATGATGGTTTCAGGACACAATATATTGGCAAAATATGAGTCATTTGCAGGTAGTCATCATCTTAACTATCAGTTGACCAAAAAATTATTGTCAGAGCAGAAAAATTATGATTTAGTGGCTGTAGAATCATTGCAAAGTAGGGCATTTGCAAAATCATTCGCATAAATATGATCTGCTCATACTCCCTATCTCTTCTCCACTTCTTATGGGACTGTATGAAGATGGTAGATTGATTGACACTGTTTCAAGTGAACAGAAAACTTCAGAGATACTTTTACCGTTAATTACTGTGTATTTAGATCGGTATGATATTAGCAGTATCATTTATACTAGAGGTCCTGGCTCATATATGGCGATTAAACTCACCTATATTATGCTTAAAACGATTGAAATTGTAAGAGGAATTAAGTGTGTAGGTTGTAGTGGTTTTACATTAAACGGCGGAGAACCTATTAAAGCGATCGGCAATCTTTATTTTATCAAGGAAAAAGAGACTATAATTACGAAAAAATATGAACAGCCAATGAATGTAAATTTTACATTGCCTCAGAGTATTCATGATCTAGAATTAGATGAAGAGTCAACACCTGAGTATATTTTACCGGCTGTTTAGTGAAAGAAATAATATGTTTGTAAGCGTACCTGCCACATCAGCAAACCTGGGTCCTGGTTTTGATACTTTAGGGTTGGCTGTAGATTTAAGAAATGAAATTATCATTAAGCCTTCTAAATTTTTAAGTATCTCTACGCATGGTGAAGGGGCAGATAATCCAAAGATTAAAAAAAACTCTCTTTTTTTAACTGTTTTTAATGAAAACTATAAAAGACTTAAAGGAAGAGAAGATAACTTTAGATTTGAATTTCATAATCGTATTCCTATATCAAGAGGGCTTGGATCATCTTCTGCCGTGATTGTCGCTGCGTTAGCTGGGGCATATAGTGCAGCGAATACAAAATATAACAAAAGGGAAATTCTCAATCAGGCACTACGTTATGAACATCATCCAGACAATATTACACCCGCAGTGATGGGCGGTTTTAACGTAGCATGTGTAGAGGGTGACCGAGTCTATAGTAAAAAAAGACGTATGCCTGATTATTTGAGAGCCGTAGTAGTTGTGCCTAACCGCACTATCTCTACGGCAAAGTCCCGTACGGTTTTGCCTAAAATGTACAGAAAAGAAGAAACAATCTATTCACTTTCGAGATCATCCTATATGACGGCACTGTTTATGAGTGAATCTTGGGATCTGTTACGTATTGCATCAAAAGATAAACTTCATCAAGCCAGACGAATGAAAATGATACCTGAACTGTTTGATGTTCAGAAATTGGCACTTAAGCATGGTGCATTGATGAGTACTTTATCGGGCTCAGGCTCTACCTTTTTTAATCTTGCTTATGCTAAAGATGCAGATAAAATGGCACAGGTATTACAGTCTCGTTTCCCTCAATTTAGGGTTTTTACACTCACTTTGGACAATGAGGGTGTCACAACTAGAAGTTAAGCTATATGCTTAATCTCTTTTTGGGTATAATACGCATGAAAAAATCACAGCCAATACGTATGTGTATCGCTTGTCGAAGTAAACATCCTCAGAGTACTTTAGTCAGGTTAAAGCAAGAGGGTAAAAATGTGATAGCATATGACGGTAAAGGTAGAAGTTTTTATCTTTGTCATCTATGTATCAAAAGTGAAAAAAAAATCAAAGGTTTAGTGAAACGTTTTAAGCAAAATGAGTCACAATTTACCGATATGATTGAACGATTGACTGTAAAGGTCAGCTCATGCGACCAATCGCAGTATACTAAAGGAGTTAATTAAGAATGGATAAAGTTAAAATCCAAGAAATAGCAGATGAAGCAGGATTATCAAACAGTGAATTGTTGGATAAAGCGAAAAAATTAGGCTTTGATGTGAAAGCAGCAAATAGTACTATTAGTATGCAAGATGCAGGTATCCTGGTAGAGTATGCTATTAGTGGAACCTTGCCGAAAGATTTTACCAAGCCAGGTAGCAAATCTAAAATCACTATAGTTAAGAAAAAAGTCAAACCTGTTGAAAAAGTAACTCCAAAAGAGAAAACTGAAACTCCGGTTGAAAAAGCACCTTCAAAGGATACAGAAAAACCTGTTGAACCGGTGGTTGAGACTAAAGCGGAAACCGTTGAAGATACAGCAAAACCGGCAGAAGAAGAGAAGGTCATTGAAAAAGTAGTTCGTAAAGAGGTGAAGAAACGCAAAGGAATCTCTGTTGTTTCCAAAAAAACGGAACCTCAAAAGAAACTTGAAGAAGAGCAGAGTGTAGAAGCCAAGCCCAAAAGAAGGACACTTTCACGTGCAGGGATAAAAATTGTTAAGAAAGCAAAACCGGCACCGGTAAGAGCAAGTAGCAAAATATCAATGGGGGAACAGACGCCTTATGTTGCCAAGAAGAAGCCTAAAAAGGTTGCTGAAGCAAGAGACTCCGGTACTAAAATTGATATTTTCAATCATGAAAGCATGTCTGGAGATATAGACAGTGGTTTTGGTGGGGAAGAGGTGGTTCTTTTGGACTTCTCCGATAAAAACATTTATGAAGATATGATGCGTCAAGAACAAAAACGTAAAGAAGAGATCAAAAAAAGAGAAGCTGCCAACGGTGGTCCTGTTAAGGGGAGACAAGCTTTCCGTCCTCAACAAAAACGTTCACTTAAACGTGGTGGGAAACGTAAGAAATATGCAAAAGAGGAGAATACAGATGTAGTTACATCGGTAGAAATCCCTGAAAATGTAAGGGTCTATGAGTTTGCCGAAAAAGTAAACCGTTCTGTAGGTGAAGTGGTAGGTGTTCTTTTTGCATTAGGGATGATGGTTACCAAAAATGATTTTTTAAGTAAAGATGAAATTGAAATTTTGGCGGAAGAGTTTGAAGTTGAAGTGACGACAATTAATCCACTTGATGAATTGGATTATTCAGATGCTTATGATGCAGTAGAGGATGAAAATCTTGAAGAACGACCGCCTGTGATTACCATTATGGGACATGTTGACCATGGTAAGACTTCACTACTTGACAAAATTCGTGCAACAAAAGTCGCCGATAAAGAAGCAGGTGGAATTACGCAGCATGTTGGGGCTTACCAGGTAGAGAAGAGTGGTAAAAAGATTACTTTTGTAGATACTCCAGGACATGAAGCCTTTACAGAGATGCGTTCACGTGGTGCACAGGCAACCGATATTGTTATTATTGTTGTAGCAGCGGATGATGGTGTAATGCCACAAACAAAAGAGGCGATTGCACATACAAAAGCTGCAGGTGTTCCTCTCATTGTTGCGATTAATAAAATGGATAAAGAGAGTGCAAATCCCGACAATGTAAAAGCACAACTCTCTGAGATAGGTATTGTTTCAACCGAGTGGGGCGGAGAGTATGAGTTTGTTCCTGTTTCCGCACATTCGGGTATGGGTATTGATGACTTACTTGAGACCATTCTCTTACAAGCAGAAGTGATGGAGTTAAAAGCAGATGCAAGTAGAGAAGCAAAAGCCGTCGTTGTTGAGAGTTCAGTTGAAAAAGGCTTTGGACCGGTTGCCAATATTATTATCCAAAACGGTACACTTCGTGTAGGGGATAATGTCATTGTAGGTAAAACATACGGACGTATCAAAGTGATTAGACTTGATGATGGAAGCAGTGTAAAAGCAATAGGGCCGAGTACACCTGCAGCGATTGTAGGACTGAATGAAGTACCCGGAGCCGGTGATGAACTTATTGTAATGGCTACAGATAAAGAAGTACGTGAATTGGCTGCCAAAAGGGCTGAATATGACAGGGCTAAAGAACTTTCGAAAAGTACAAAAGCTTCACTTGATGATCTCTCTGCACTGATTGCAGAGGGACAACTTAAGTCTCTTCCTGTGATTGTTAAGGCAGATGTTCAGGGTTCTCTTGAAGCGATTAAAGGTTCTTTAGAAAAACTGAGGAATGAAGAGGTAAAAGTAAATATCATACATGAGGGTGTGGGGGGTGTGACGGAGAGTGATCTTACGCTTGCAGATGCATCCGAACATGCAGTAGTACTTGGATTTAATGTACGACCGACAGGTGCAGTGAAGAAAAAGTCAAAAGAGTTGGGTATTGAGATACGCTCTTATTCAATTATATATGATCTTCTTGATGATGTAAAATCACTTCTTGGAGGTATGATGAGCCCTGTGATTACAGAAGAGGTTACTGGACAAGCAGAGGTTCGTGAAACCTTTGTTGTTGGTAAAGTCGGTACAATTGCAGGATGTAAAGTCTCGGATGGATCTATCACCAGAAACTCTAAAGCAAGACTTATTCGTGATGGTGTTGTTGTGTATGAGAGTACGATTGCTTCACTCAAGCGCTTTAATGAAGATGCCAAAGAGGTCAAAAATGGATATGAGTGTGGTATCATGCTTGAAAACTTTAATGATATTAAAGATGGTGACGTCATTGAAACCTTTAAAGATGTTGAGAAACAGGTGACAATGTAAGATGACACATGAAGAGATCAAGCGGCACAGAGTAGAGTCTGTTCTCAAAGAGATTATTCCTGAAGCACTAGGATCTCTGGATGATGAGCGTATCAATGGTCTTAGCGTAACGGATGTTGTATGTTCTAAAGGAAGATCTGATGCAAAAGTCTATCTTGATACTTCATTTTTAACCCCAAAAGAGCAGAGTGAAGCACTAAGGCAGTTGCGTGCTGTTTCAGGATATATTCAAAATCATTGTAAGCAGAGTGAAGGGTGGTTTAAAGCACCGCGTTTTACCTTTGAATTTGACCATCAATTAGAGAAAGTATCTCGTATTGAAGACCTTTTTAAGCAAATTTCTCAACGAAAGCATAAAGACGATGAGGAGTCTAAAGATGAATCTTGAAACACAAATCGCTAAAATTATCGAATCTCATGATGCTGCTCTGTATGATACTGAGATTGTCACTGAATTTGAAGAGACGATATTTCGTGTACTTGTGACAAAAGCAGGTGGTGTTGATCTTGATCTGTGTGCAAGTATCTCTTATGATCTTTCCCCTTTTTTAGATGTGCATCCTCCAATGACGCAAAGGTACCGCTTAGAAGTCTCTTCACCTGGAATAGAGAGAAAGTTAAGTAAAGCGGTACATTTCAAAAATGCGGTTGGTGAAAAAGTAAAGTTAAAAGTTTCAGGTGGAGATAAATCTAAAGGCGTCTTGAAATCAGCCGATGATGAGAGTATTGTGATTGAAACAAAATCTGGAGATGAAACATACACTTATGGAGAGTTAAATAGCTGTAAAACCTATTTTGATTGGAATTGATGATTTACTCTTTTAAGGGCTTGTGATGACAGATGAATTCTATATGCAACTTGCACTTAACAAAGCTTGGGAATACCAGGGCTTAACCTATCCAAATCCAGCGGTAGGGGCTGTGGTTACACAAGATGGCAAGATCTTAGCCATTGAAGCCCATCAAAAATCAGGAACCTCACATGCGGAAGTGTTGGCTTTACTTTCCGCCTATCAAACCCTTTCAGATACTTCATTGGATTTTGATCCTCAGGATGCACATGAAGCCCATATTTTTCTTTTATCACTCCCAAAAGACTATTATGCACACTGTACTATTTATGTGACCCTTGAACCTTGTTCTCATAGAGGTAAAACACCCTCTTGCGCTTCTCTTTTATCATCGTTGTCACTTTCACGTGTGGTTATAGGGATGAAAGATCCTATCATTGGACATGATGGAGGTATGAAACAATTGGAACGTACCCGAATTGGTATACTTGAAGAGTCTTGTAGAGCCCTACTTGAACCTTTTATGATATGGCAAAAACGGGCTTTTGTACTCTTTAAGTTGGCACAGACCTCCAATGGGCGCATTGGCGGAGGGTATTTGAGTTCTAGGGTTTCACTCACCCATGTTCATGCGTTACGAGAAGTTTGCACTGCCTTACTCATTGGGGGAAATACAGTGAGAGAAGATAGACCTACTTTAGACTGTAGATTTACGGGAGGAGATGCACCAGATATTGTGATTTATAGTAAAAAAGATGATCTTGACCGAAATATCCCTCTGTTTCATATTCCCGATAGAGATGTTCGTATAGAAGAAAATCTAGATTTTTTGGCACACCCCTCATTTGTAATAGTAGAAGGAGGAGAGGGTATGCTCAATGCGCTTAAAGAGAAGATAGATTGGGTATTACTCTATCAAACTCCTAAGCTCTCTACACATCATTTATCCTATAATACTACAATGAATTTAGAGTTTCTTCATTTTGATCAAAAAGATGTAGATGTACTCATATGGAGCAAGCAGATTGGGCATTGAAAAATTAACAGATAAACAAGAAAAACAAGAGAAAATTGTTACGATGTTTGATGATATCGCATCAACCTATGACAGAGCCAATAGAGTGTTAAGTATGGGTATTGATATACAATGGCGTAAAAAGGGGTGTGATAAAGCCTTTGAAATACTCAATAGAAATACATTGTCGCAGGTCACGGATGTTGCAACGGGGACGGGTGATCTACTTATATATTGGAAAGAGCAAGCTGAAAAAAATAGTGTTGTAATTGATAAATATATTGGCATAGACCCCTCTGTAGGAATGCTTGAAGTGGCTAAGCGTAAAGTAGATTTTGCCAGCTTTATCGAGGGAAAGGCTCAGAAGTTACCTCTAGAGGATGAAAGTACGGATGTAATTTCTATCTCTTATGGTATTCGTAATGTTGTAGATAGGGTAGAGGCACTTGGGGAGTTTTATCGCGTACTTAAACCCCAAGGTATTGTCGTAATCTTAGAGTTTACCAAGCAGAACAGAAGCGGTGTGGTAAATAAAATAGTGGATTTTGGTATGAAAAAAGTACTACCGTATGTGGGTGGACTCATTTCTAAGAACTACGAAGCCTATAAATATCTGCCCGAATCCATAGAAGAGTTTTTAACAACGGAAATGTTGGCTAAAGAGTTAGAAGAGGCTGGATTTGAGATGAAATATACGAAATCTTTCTCTATGGGAATTTCGACACTGCTTGTTGCACAGAAAAAGTAATGTAGGGTGTTGTCTCTTGACAACACCAATCAATAATTAAATGAAATGTGGTGTTGTGAGGACACAACACCCTACGGAGGTCACATGTCTCAAAACATGATGAGCGTCAGCTCACTCAACACCAAGATAAAATCCCTATTAGAAGCTACGTTTATGCATATAGTTGTAGAGGGTGAAGTTGCATCTCTTACCTATCATACTTCCGGACATCTCTATTTCTCTATTAAAGATAAGGAGAGTTCGATTAAATGTGTGATGTGGCGTTCTTCAGTGAATAAAATGAAATTCCAAATTGAAAAAGGGATGCATATCGTTGTAGAAGGGTCGGTTAGTGTCTATACACCAAGAGGAGAGTATCAGTTTCAGGCTGTTAGAATAGAGCCCTATGGTAAAGGAGCGCTTGCTTTAGCCTATGAGCAGCTTAAAGAGAAGCTCAAAGAAAAAGGCTACTTTGATAGAGAAAAAAAACAGCCCATCCCTAAGCATATTCAAAAGATAGTACTGGTCACGGCTAAAGAGAGTGCGGCACTGTATGATATGCTTAAAATTATAGAGAAGCGATGGCCACTTGTTGAAGTGATGGTTGTAGATACCCTTGTTCAGGGGGAGCAGGCAGCCAATCAGATAGCGAATGCTCTAAAATATGCGGATGCATTAGAGGCGGATGTGGTTGTTGTAGGGCGTGGTGGTGGTTCTGCTGAAGATTTGTGGAGCTTTAATGAAGAGGTAGTGGCCAACGCCATTTATAGCATGCAAACACCGCTTGTGAGTGCAGTAGGACATGAAGTTGACGTATTAATCTCTGATTTTGTCGCTGATCTTCGAGCACCTACGCCAAGTGCGGCGATAGAAATGATACTTCCTGATAAGCAGGAGATATTGTATACCTTGTCTGAAATATTAGAACGGTTTACGTATACAATGAAACAAAAATTACACTATAGTGAAGGTGAACTCAAACATGTAGAAAAAGTGCTCTTAAGATTTTCGCCCTCTAGATTACTTTTGGAAACAGATGCAAAGTTCAGTCGTATAGAAGAGGACTTTAAGCGGGCAATTATCTATAAATTAGAACAGATTTTTGCAAATATACCAACACTGATACATAACTATCAACAGAGTATGACATTGACACTGCAGCAAAAAGATCAACACGTAGAGTATCTCCAAAAAAAACTGACGATGCATAATCCAAAACTCCAGTACCGTAAAGGGTGGGGTCAGATATCGAAGAAGGGGAAAACCGTTTCTTTAGAGAGTATTGAAGTAGAAGAGAAATTTATTATAGAAGATACAGTCGTGCGAATTGAGGCATTGTGTTTACAAAAAACATGAGTTTTAATGGAGCTGTGATATAATGAAATGCAATAGGTGCCCAATAGTGAGAAGGTTGTAAATGGGATTTATATCTGAAAAATTAACGTATATGACGCAAATAGAATTTCTAATTTTTACACTCGTAATCCTTATCGTTCTTTTTCTCGTATATGTCTATCTTATGTCTAGAGAAAAAAAGAAGCTTAGAGGTAGCGTTGACAATAATCTGAAGGCTTTTCAACAAGTATGTAATATTTCAGAAGATGCGATTATGATACTCTCTTCTTTGAATAAAGTACTCTATGCAAATAGTACTATGGTGAAACTGTTACAGTTTGATACGCAGTTTTTATCAAAAAAATTAGAGACTAAGGCAGAGATAAAAGTGAAAAATGCGTGGGTATCTTTGGATAGATTCATTGAAGAGAAGCGTTTAGCAAGAGATGATACGATTCTCTCATTTCCCAAATCTCAGATTCGATTTTCCAAAAATGATGCTTTCCCGATTAATTTTTATATGGACACGATTCAAATAAATATATTTGAAGAAGAGATAAGTTATATTGTGACAATACAGGACTTAAGCAGGGAAACAGAACATTCGCGTACACACTTGAGACATCAGCTCACGAATCTGCCTAATCAATTGCAAGCATATTATGATTTGCCTGCATTTTTTTCAAAAGCACATTTGGAAAAAAATAAATTAGGATTGATACTTTTACATTTGGATAATTTTTCAATGTTAAGGTCTATTATAGGCTATGAACAGGCGAATGATGTAGTTAAAAAATTTGCTAGATATCTAGAGACAATAGGGGCTGACCTCAATCTCTCTATCTATCATACCTTTGATAACCATTTTATGCTTACTGTCACTAATGTACAATCTATAGAAGATGCAAAAAAATTTCTAGAAGATATTCAGCGTAATTTGGCATCATTTTATAAAATGGAAGATGTCAATTTGCATTTAACTGTTTCAGCCGGAGTAGCACTATATCCTGATAGCGGAAGTATACGAAAATTGCATGATAATGCCTATAAAGCATTGGCCCAAGCAGAAAAAGAGGGTGATGGAAAGATTTATATTTTTCTTCCTGAAAAATTCAGTAGTAATTATGATGAATTGAGATTGCATAATGATATGAAATCGGGATTGAATAATGGAGAGTTCGAGGTATATTATCAGCCTATCATTGAGGTAAAAACGAAAGAAGTCACAGCGGCAGAAGCACTCATTAGATGGAAACATCCACAGTATGGGCTAATTCCTCCTGATGTCTTTATCTCTCTTATGGAAAAGACAGGCTTTATTGTGAAGTTGGGACAGTTTGTACTTGAAGAGGTGCTTAAACAACAAAAACGATGGGAACTGTTCAAATTCAAACAGATTGAAGTCTCTATTAATGTATCGATGGTGGAGATTAATACAGGTCAATTTGTACAACATGTAGAGAGAAAACTGGCTGAACATCAGATCAATCCTCAAGTGTTAAAGTTTGAAATTACAGAAGGGCTTGCAATGAGCAATGAATCTGAAACGGTGAAATATTTCCTTGCATTAAAAAAATTGGGAGTAGGCATATCACTTGATGATTTTGGTACAGGATACACCTCTTTTGGGTATTTGAAAAAGTTTCCTGCAGATAATTTAAAGATTGATAAGAGTTTAGTAGATTATATTGTGACCAATGAAGAAGATCAAAGAATCGTAAAAGCAATGATAGAATTGGCACATACCTTAGGTATGGAAATTGTAGTAGAAGGTATTGAAAATAAAAAAATGGTAGAGTTGATTGCCTCTTACGGATGTGATTATATGCAAGGGTATTATTTTTCAAAACCAATACCTGTGTTTGAATTTCAAAAATTATTACGATAGGGAGAAGAAAAAGTAATGGATATTATGATGGTTGTGCTTACAGGTGTTGTGGTTGTCTCTTTTTTAGGGTTGTATGTATGGTATAGAAGAAAATTGGATACTATTTCCAAAGATCTTACACTTTTAAAAAAAGAGAAAGAGTATTTTAGTGAAGCGGTTATGGTAGTATCGGATAAGTATCAGATACTCTATGCCAATAAAACGACAAAATCCCTCTTTGGGCTTGATGAATCCTATAAGATAAAACCCGATGCAGCAAGCGTTGAATTAAAGATTGCAAATGCATATCCGGATGATTTTTTTAAAGTCTTAAAGGTACAAGTTGCAAAGCAAAAGGCAATGTTTCAGTTAGAAAATGTATTGTTGCTTATTGACGGAGAGATGAAACATGTGAATATATTTGTAGATTCAAGTGAGTGGAGTGGGGAGAAAACGATATCGTGTGTTATTGATATGAAACCTGTAGTACAAAGAGCATCAAAACCTTTGGAAAACCAAAATGTGAGCATTGACTATTTAACAGGGTTGTCAAGCCAGTTTTTGGCACTTTCAGAGATTAATACTTTAGCACTGGAATCTCAGAAAAAAGCGAATACTTTTACACTTTTTTTACTAGGTATTGACCACTTTCATGATCTTCAAACTACCTTGGGTTTAGGGTATACCAATCGTATTTTGAAAAATATGGGACACTATTTTACGCAAAACCCACAAACAAATATGAAAGTCTATCGTATGGATGGAGATAAATTTCTCATACTTTTAAAAGACTTCAAATCGGAGAATGAAATACGTAAGAGAGCACGTGATATTATGGTGTCCGTTGGAAATATTTATAGAGACAATAATGATATTCGCTTAACATGCTCTGTAGGTATTGTCTCTTATCCAAAAGATGGTATGAATGCGAATAAACTGATAGATAATGGGTATATTGCATTGGATAAAGCACAGCTAAAAAGTGAATCAAATATTGTACTTTTTAATAATGAATACCAAATTGTACGGGCTGATGAGGTGAAGATGAATGAAGAGATTATTAAAGGCTTAAAGAAAAATGAATTTTTATTACATTATCAACCTATTTTTGACTTGAACGGTGAAAGAATCATAGGTGCAGAGGCTTTGATACGCTGGAAACATCCCGAACACGGACTGATCTCTGCAGATAAATTTTTACATATTGCAGAGAAAACTGGACTTATTATAGAATTGGGGGAATATGTTTTTAATGAAGCAATTGCGCAAAGAAAGCATTGTACTGTACATCAAAATCCAAATTTTAAAATCACGATTAATCTCTCTTTAAAAGAGATGCAGGTTACAGCACTTATTCCTCGACTCGAAAGGTTGTTTGACAAATATAAAATAGATAGGGATAGTATCAATATTGATGTTGCTGAAAGTACTGCGATGGAACATATCGATAAAACACTCAATGATTTTAAATTATTAAATGACTTTGGTATTTCACTCTCTTTGGAACATTTTGGAGCCGGTATTTCATCTTTCAAATATTTAGCACTTTTACCTATTGATACGATTAAAATCGATAGGTCACTCATTTTTGATCTTACATTAAATTTAACCCATCAAAAAACAGTCAAAGCAATGATAGATATGGCACATACCTTTGATTATAAAGTTGTTGCAGAAGGTGTTGAAACAACCGAAGAAGCATCAATCTTAACTAAACTACAGTGTGACTATGCACAAGGATATTTATATTCTAGACCACTACCTAAAGAAGAGTTTGAGCAATTATTAAAATCACAATAGAGTGCTAAGAGGAACAAAGGGTTTGTTACTCTTAGCATGGAAGATGATTTTACATCATTCCCGGCATTCCTCCACCCATACCCGACATATCAGGTTGGGCAGCAGATGGTGGTTCAGGTATATCTGAAACAGTTGCTTCGGTAGTAAGAAGTAAAGAGGCGACTGAAGTAGCATTTTGAAGTGCTACACGTGCCACTTTAAGCGGGTCAATAATTCCTGCTTCCAACATATCAACATATTCACCGGTTGCAGCATTAAAACCCAGGTTTGCATCATTGCTATTTGCAATTTTATCTGCCACGACACCTGCATCAAATCCGGCATTCTGTGCTATTTGCTTCATGGGTGCAAATACGGCTCTTAAAATAATTTGAGCGCCTACTTCTTCATCTCCAGTGAGATTAAGTACAGCAGTCTGACTCGCTTTTATGAGTGCAGCACCCCCACCAATCACTATGCCTTCATCTACAGCAGCTTTCGTAGCTGAGAGGGCATCATCTACTCTGTCTTTTTTCTCTTTCATTTCAGTTTCAGTCGCTGCACCTACTTTAATAACTGCGACACCACCAGCAAGTTTTGCAAGACGCTCTTGAAGTTTTTCTTTATCATATTCACTACTCGTTGTCTCTACCTGTGCTTTGATTTCATTCACCCTTGCAGCAACGGCATTTTTATCACCTTTACCATCTACAATGACGGTATTGTCTTTGTCTATGACGACTCTGGCTGCTTGACCAAGGTCTGCAAGTGTGGCTTTTTCAAGTGTAAGTCCAAGCTCTTCAGTGATGAGTGTTGCACCTGTTAAGATGGCAATATCCTTGAGCATCTCTTTTTTTCTGTCACCAAATCCCGGTGCTTTGACTGCAGTGATATTAAGGACACCTTTAAGTTTATTTAATACTAAGGTAGAGAGTGCTTCCCCTTCAATATCATCGGCAATAATCAATAGCGGTCTTCCGCTTTGCTGTACTTGCTCAAGCATAGGAACCAAGTCTTTTAGCGTGGTAACTTTTGAATCTGTTAAAAGAATAATCGGTGTTTCAAGTTCGCAAGTCATTTTTTCCGTATTGGTTACAAAATAAGGAGAGATATATCCTCTGTCAAACTGCATACCTTCAACGACATCTAGGTCATCGTTTATTCCTTTAGCCTCTTCTACTGTAATCACACCATCTTTTCCTACGCGATCCATTGCCTCTGCTATAAGATCACCTATGACATAGTCGGAGTTTGCAGAAATCGTTGCAACCTGTGCAATCTCTTTTTTATCTTTTACCTCTTTAGAGATCTTTTTTAGCTCTTCTATAATTGCAGAAGAGGCTTTGTCCATCCCTCTTTTTACCTCTATAGGGTTTGCTCCGGCCGTGATATTTCTAAGACCTTCTTTGAAGATCGAGTGAGCAAGTACTGTTGCCGTGGTTGTGCCATCTCCTGCTTCATCCGCTGTATTGGATGCAACCTCTTTTACCAATTGTGCCCCCATGTTTTCTAGGCTCTCTTCAAGTTCTATCTCACGTGCAACGGATACACCGTCTTTTGTAATGTGTGGTGCACCATAGGATTTTTGTATAAGTACATTACGACCTCTTGGCCCCATAGTCACTTTCACTGCATCTGCAAGTTTTGTTACGCCTTCAAAGAGACCTGATCTTGCTTTGTCTGAAAAAAATATTTCTTTTGCCATAAATTATCCTCTTAAAATTATTTGATTAATCCAAGCACTTCTTTGCTTAGCAGTATAAGGTACTCAGTACCCTCAATAGTAATCTCCATACCTGTGTAGTTTGCAAATACAACCGTATCATCTATAGAAATGCCATCTTCTTTGGCTTCAGGACCCACTGCCACAACTTTACCCTGTAGGGGTTTCTCTTTTGCAGTATCTGGAATATATAGCCCAGAAGCGGTTTGGTTTGACTGCTCTTCACGAAGAACAAGTAGTCTGTCTTTTAATGGTTCAAATGCCATAGTAACTCCTTTATATGTTTTATGTAATTAGAACCGCATTGTAGTGATTTTTTTAAAAAATGTCAATAACTTTCTTTAAATTATTTAATTAATATGAGTCTATATGACTAAGGTATTTAGAATTTTGTAAATTATTCATATTTTTTTACCTATTTCCGTTAAAATCATTGACAATAAAGAAATTTTTAGCTAAAATTCCGTCTCTTCACAAAGATGTCAAGGTAGCTCAGCTGGTTAGAGCGCTGGTCTCATAAGCCGGAGGTCGAGGGTTCAAGTCCCTCTCTTGACACCAGATATAACCAACAATCCCCATAAAATCGCACTTTAATAGAATTTAAACAAATAGTCTTTTAAATTTTCTGAACTTTCTTCTGAACTTTCTTAACATAAGGTTCAAAAATGAAGCATCTTTATCTCGAAAATGGCACATATTTCTTTAAAAGAAAAATCCCACTCACTAAAAAAAACTTTTCCACTTCTTTGAAAACAGGAAATTTAGAAACAGCACAATATATTTTGGCTACAATTATTCCTAAGATAAATTTAATATTTGATTTTTGTAAGGCACAAAATATGACAGAAGAAGAACAATTTGATTTAATGACAAAAATTATAAGAAGCTATGTAAAAGAGGCCTGGATAGAGAATGGAAAGCTTGAAAAATTAAGGCATAAGGCTTTTACTACTATAACCAAAAAAGGGAAAAAGAGGGATGGTGGTCATCCCAAAGCTATTGAAAAGAAATTACTACCGTTTGTACAAGATTGTATCTATGACATTGAAGGTGATGAGGCTAATAAATTGGTTGAAGAGATACTTCAAAGGTCAAACATTAGTAAAGAAGATATCGAAAAGTTTGATGACTACTATACATTCAAGACAGAACTACTAAAAGCAGAGTATGAACTTTTATATTGTGATAAAGGAAGAAATGAAGAGACATTGGT
>JAYEJF010000014.1:0-23102 GCA_034660455.1 Campylobacterota bacterium
TGTGTCATGGGTGCCTCATTTTGGTAACATTTTCTTGGTTATTGCTAAAGCAATTTTGTAGGGTATGACACGAAGTATCTGTAAAAATGCAGAGAGCTTAAACGGAAAATGTATCTCAAAACGATAGGGCTTTTGTATCGCATGGGCTATTCTGGCTGCTGCCTCTTCAGGATCCATGAGTTCTGGCATATCAAAGGTATTTTTCTGTGTAAGTCTTGTTTTTACAAAACCATGATTGATGATCTGAAGTTCTATACCCTTCCCTTTCAGTTCAGGTTGAAGTGCCTCTGCCAAATTCACAAGTGCAGCTTTGGGGGCGCTGTATCCACCGCCAAGTGGCAGACCAAAATAACTTGAGAGACTGGCATTCCATATCCATCGACCGCTTTTTTGTTCTTTAAAATATGGTAAGAGTTTGCTCATGACCTTTACTGCACCCATGTAATTTACCTGCATCATAGATTCAAAATGTGCTACATCCCATGCTTCTTCTGACATCACTTCATACACTGCGGCATTGTAAAACCAGATATCAAGGCCATTAAATCTTTTCCATGCCTGTTCAACCGCTTTAGATACGGAATCTATGGACGTGACATCCATATCTACTATCTGTAAACGTTCTTCATAGATATGTTTCAAGGCCAAGAGTTCTTTTGAATGACTCGCTTGTCTGGCACTAGATACGACAAACTTGCCCTCTTCAAGCCATTTTTTGACAAGTTCAAGCCCGATGCCGCTGCTTGAGCCTACTATCCATATACGTTGATGCATTATGAATCCTTTTAAAATATTTTAGTAAAGAGGGTTTTTTCACATTGAGTCTCGCCATACTTGCAGGATAACCCCTCTGAGTAGAGATTTTTTCAGCCCCTATTTTTAGTCTTGTTTCATCTATAAGATCAGTATGTATCCAAGCGTGATTCTCAATGCCATCATCTTCAAGAAGATCTAATGCAATAAGGTCTGAGATGATTGCCTTAACCATATCTAGACTTGAAGATACTTTGACTATTTCACATCTTGCGTATGAAGCTCTTGGAAATGAAACTTCAGCAACACGTAATGTAGGGTCATCACCAGGGATCTGCTGTGCACCATACAATGGTTGTGAACCTACAATGGCATCATCAAATGAAGGAATGTACTGTGTCACATGATCAATAGCATTCTGTGTACGTTGATGAATATCTTCTGCATTCCAACCTTGGTCAATTTTTTGTATGAACTTATACTCTAATTGCGGTTGAGAGCTTTCAAGAGTACTTTTGGCCAAACCATCTTTGTCTAAGGTAATCTCGTTAGTCATGCCATGGAGTTGAAAATATCCACCCGGGTATGGCGTAAATTGTGCCATTCCCTGTGGAGTGCCACGCTCTCCATGAAAAATCATCTCAGGAAACAATACATCACTTTTTTTATCCCATTTACTGATATATGATGCTTTGAACTCAACCATTCTTTTGGTTTGAATACCCAGCATGTCATCTATTTCACCTGTTTTAAAACCAGCTGCATTGATAAGATAGTCAAAATACGCTTCATTCTCTCTCTTTGTCTTGTTACTGTAGCTTACTTTCCACTTGCCATCGCTACGTATAATATCTTCTACCATCATTTCTGTTTGAATCGTAACATGAGGTATATTCTGAAATGCCAACTTAGAACCTGCTGCTAAACGGAACATGTTTAATCCATACTCCTGTACAAGTATCAATGGGAACTGTATCTCATCCATAGCGATATTTTTTGCTACAGATATCATCCATTCATCATGCGATCTTGGCTGTTCTACTATGGAACGCTTTTTAAGCATTTCCATTTTTTCACGGCTAAAGAGTCTATAGTAGTTTTCACTCTCACCCAAAACTTTATTGAGGTTATCGTTACGAACCAGTTTCTCATACTCTTTTTGAAGTAAATTCAGTCGAGGCAACAGTTGATCAACACTGCCTTTATCGCTTAGAGGTAAAGCAATGACTGTTGGACGATAATCAACAACATAAGGATAAAAATTTACAAAATCAATAGACTGCTTAAGAAGTGTGACGCACTGCTCATCAGATATCTCACGATACAGGTTTCCACCCGCATGCAAATGACACCATGGAGGACCATCAACCAGACTTTGTCTTTTTTCAAACAGTGTTACATTTAGACCTAGATGTGCTAAATATAAAGCCGAAGTGACACCTGCTACACCACCACCGACTATTGCTATTCTGGATTTATCATACATGGTTCTTCCTTTTATTTATTAAAGTATTTTATATGCTTTCATTCTATAGACTATTTAGATATTTTGGTATAAAGATTTTGTTTGTTGATACGATGAATGGACAAAAGAGCGCTATGAATCTAGATGAATCATGGCATACTAAAGATATGAAACATACATTAATATTTGAAACGACCATTGAGTGTGATGCCAAAAAACTTTTTGACTTTCATGCAGATACGAACAATCTTCCTCTTATCACACCTCAAGATACAGAGGTAGAGATCATAGCGTTACAAACCCCATTAGAACAAGGCAATGAAGCCACTTTAAAAATTACAAAGCATACTATCTCTTTTATTTGGAAATTGACATTTGAAATAGTGGACTCCCCTCACCTCATTGTAGATGTAGCTAGCCGTTCGCCTTTTAAAATGTTTAGACATGAACATCACTTTGTAGCCATAGATGAAAAGCATTCAATCTTAAGAGACAAAATAACTTTTTCACTTCCATTGTGGCCACTCAGTATGATAGCCGTACCCTTAGTGAAACGTGATATGAAAAAGATGTTTAAGTTTCGACATGCACAAACAAAGGCATACCTTTCAAAGCAGAGTATTTAGTTATAACTTCAAAAGGTCCATAGCCTGTATCATATCTTTATCGCCACGTCCTGAGAGACTGATGATGATCGTTTTATCTTTGATGGTCTCTTTAGGCATCTTTTTAAGATAAGCAATGGCATGTGCACTCTCAAATGCAGGGACGATACCTTCTGCACGACTCAACCATACAAAGGCATCCATAGCCTCATCATCTGTTACGGAATCATAGACCACTTTACCCTGTTCCATAAGATGAGAATGTTCAGGCCCAATCCCAGGATAGTCAAGTCCCGCAGAGATAGAGTAAGCCTCTTCTATCTGTCCATCATCCGTTTGTAAAAGATAACTGAGTTGTCCGTGAAGAACACCCGGTCTCCCCAGTGCGAGTGAAGCACCATGTTCTCCACTTTGTAGGCCTTTCCCCCCAGCTTCAATCCCGATGCACTCTGTTTGATCTTCTTCTATAAAATGGGCAAACATACCTAAAGCATTCGAACCACCGCCGATACATGCAATGACATAATCAGGTAATCTATTGGCTGCTTCAATAAGTTGTGCTTTGGCTTCATAACTGATAACAGCTTGAAAATCACGTACCATCATAGGGTAAGGATGAGGGCCTGCCGCCGTCCCGATGACATAGAAAGTATCTCGAGCATTTGTGACCCAGTGTCTTATAGCATCATTCATGGCATCTTTGAGTGTTTTACTGCCCGACTCTACTGCGTGTACTTTAGCCCCTAACAACTTCATACGAAATACATTGAGTTGTTGTCGTTCGACATCTTTAGCCCCCATAAAGACTTCACACTCCAAACCCATCAATGCTGCTATCGTAGCTGTAGCCACACCATGTTGACCTGCACCAGTCTCAGCAATGATCTTCGTTTTGCCCATACGTTTGGCCAAAATGCCTTGTGCAATGGTGTTATTTACTTTGTGTGCACCTGTATGGTTGAGATCTTCACGCTTAAGATAGACTTGTGCACCTATCTCATCACTTAGTTTTTGGGCTTTATAGAGTGGAGAGGGACGTCCTACATAATCTTTATAGAGGGCATTCACTTCATTCCAAAATGTCTCATCGAAGCGGTACTGTTTATAGACTTCGTCTAACTCTATGAGTATGGGCATCAGTGTTTCAGGCACATAACGGCCACCAAACTTCCCAAAGTGACCTCTTTGGTCTGGATCAAAGCTAAATGCTGTAGGTTTATATGGTTTCATACTATCTCCTTAATACAAATATTATATAGAGATATGAAATTCTTCATAGGTATTTTATGGCTATTCGTAGAAGATTTTACAACTGCTTATATATTTTTCTCTCAATCACCCAAGAGAGTAAAAACATTCCAAAATAAGCCATTGCCAAAGCAAATACTACGGCAATAGAACTTTCTGAAAAGTACTGTGTCAGATAAAAAAAGAGTACAAAGAAACCCAATCCACTTAAACGAATGAAGAGTGCAAAACCAAATGCACCCGAAGCTTTAATAAAAGCGACTTGATAAGCATTGAGCATAATAAAAAGAAAAAAGAAACTTAGATGACTTAAGTACAGATACGCTTGCGCATACTCAATAGGAAAGATAAGTGCGATGATCTCCTTTCCAAAGAAGTAAAAAATAGTGATAAATAGCATACTCACGATAAAACTAAAACGGTAAAACCATTTTTTAAGTCCATCTATCTCTTCTTTGTTCTTCTCATAGAACAACTTACTCAGTTCAGGGAGTAAAAATCGAAACACAGGGAAAACAAAGAGGGTGATCATTGCCATTAAGATAGGTTTGGTCACCACTTGAAAATCACCCAATTCATCTAAAGAGTAGTAGTGACTGAAAAAGAACACAGCCATATAGATAAGCATCATCCCTGAGCTAAATTCCAGAGTAGAGATGAGTGATTTTTTAATGAACTGACGCATCTCAGAGTCAATGATTACCCTTTTGATCACAGGCTCTTTACTCTTTTTTGACTTCACGATAAAAATGTAGACAGAAAGAGAAAAAGAGGCCATCGTACTCATAATGAACAGTGCTTGTATTCCTTGCACACCTGAACCATAAAAGGCAAGCATAAACCATAATATAGCCAATATCGGCTCTATAAAACTACTACGGTTCATGACCTTATAGAGACGATACATAGCAAGCTGATTGCTTAAATACATGTAAAGACTCATTGAAATAATGGTTGCAACCAAGTACCAGTAGTCAACTTCTACACCCAGTTGATGTTTGACATAAGGAATTACAAATGCCCATGCTGCTAACATCGCAGCGATGATAAAGTAACGGAATATATTGACAATCCCCCCATCCTCTTTCACCTTGCTATAGCTCACCACCATAGAAGAACGAAATCCGATGAGCACCAAAAGAGAAAAAGAGAAGATATCTATCGCTGTATAATACAGCGCTAAGCTCTCTTTTTCTATGATCGTTGCAAGATATACTTTTAATCCAAAGTTTAATACTACAGAAAAAAGTGCAATCCAAATCGCTGCATAGAAGTGTTGTTGAATCGTTTTTGTCATCTGTGTTCCAATACTAAAATATTTTACCTACATTTTTTTGATATTATAGTATATACTTACAGAATAATGTTACGTAGAGGATTTATGTTTATTCATTTTAAATATCTATTCTAAGATTGTCAACAAAACCCCTAAAAACAGGTGAAAATACGCGTCTATTACGATATCCAATTCTTGGTTCCCATGATGATATTACCGCACTAAGTAAATACCTCAATTTTTGATGCAGTGATTTCGTTCATAATCAAGGTAGATTTTTAAAACGATTTTAGGAATTTAGAGTAGGTTTTTGGTGGGTTGTCCGACAGACTCCTAGCGTACAGAAAAGTTCTGTAACACATTGAGCTTTTTCTCATACATCTGACTTTTAGCCGTATCTCCTACCATTTTCGTGTAATAGACCAAGCCTGAAATGATTTGCATATCTCCTGTATGTTTTGGATAGACTGCTTCAAGAACCTTTATGGCTTCTTTAGGATTTTCCTCTCCTATAGATACAGCATAGACGTAACTGAAACGTGGATTATCTTTATCTAATTCGACAGACTTTTTTAATTCCGAGACGGCTTTTTTAGGCTCTTTATTACGTACATACCATAAGCCCAATGCGTGATGCAAAATGGCTATATTAGGCACATTGTCTAAACCTTTTTGTAAGATTTCAAATGCTTTTTTGTTTTCTCCCTGTTGAAGCAGAAAATTACTGTAATTGATGTAGGCAGGAATAAATTTCGGTTGAAGCCGCATCGCTTCTACATACGCTTGATCTGCTTTTTCAGGCATCTTGAGGTTGACATAGAACATTGCCAATGACAACTGTGATTCAGGACGTTCTGCTGTAAATAAAAGTACTTTTTCATATTCATCAAATGCTTTCTCTAGTGCTTCCTTTGTATCTTTATCTACATCTCCTAAAGAGAAGGCAGCAAGTTGGCGTGCTGCTTCCATCTTTACTATTTTTACAGGGTCAGAGAGCATTTCAAAAGTCTTTTTCATGCGCATATTTGGAGGAAATGCTTCTAAAGACTGCAGTGCAGATCTTCGTATCATGGGGTCAGCGTTTCTAAGCATCTGAAGTGTTGTTGTATAGGTCTGTTTGGAAGGGTAATTACCCAAGTACTCTATCGCTGTAGCCTTCGCAATACCAGGAGCATCACTCATGAGTACATTATAAAGCTGTTTAGGTGCATCATGGCTATTTGTTCTCAGTGCTGTGAGAGAATGAGCAAAGTTCTGTTTTCCGACAGGTGTTTTACCATACCAGGACTTCATCGCATCTGCAGCCCATTGTGCTTCTTTGTCTGTATGGCAAAGATTACAGGCATTTGGTATCTCTTTCATTTCAACTGAGAGATCAGGTCTAGGCACACGGAAACTGTGGTCATTACGACTGTCTACCCCCATGTAGGTACGTGCTGGCATATGACAGGCTATACAGGAGCTGCCTGTACTTCCCTCTTGGTGTTTATGGTGTGACGTAGCAGTATATTTCTCTTCCTGGTGACACTGAGAACACACCTTGTCACCTGCTGCTCTTCGCTCAAGGGTATGAGGGTTATGACAATCTGTACAGGTAACTCCTTTTTCATACATTTTACTTTGCAGAAACGAGTCATAGACATAGACTTCATCTTGTATCTTTCCATCAGGGAAGTAAAGAGTTTCTTGTAGTGTTACAGGTCGGTAGTGATTATGAAATGCATCACCGGGTAGATAGTTGTCATCCATCTGTGAACGTCTGGAGTGACATTTGGCACAAACATTAATCTCATTGTCTGTGAGGAGTGACTTGAGTGTGGTAGTGTTTGTGTCCCATATTTTTTCCTTTCGTTTCAAAGAGACTGGGAAACCTTTATTCGTTACATTTAACTCTTGATTCTTGGTCCATTTCATGTGCTCAGATGCAGGACCATGACAGGCTTCACAGGAAACATTGATGATATCCCATGTGGTATGGTAACTTTTTGTCTCTACATCATAATTCTTTTTTAGATTGGTACTGTGACAGTCTGCACACATGTAATTCCAGTTAAGGTTTGGACCTGTCCAATGAAGGACATCGCCAGCGGTAACGTTATCATCTACATGAATGTGGAACCAGCGCTGACCACCCTCTTCTTTACTACGGCTATCCCAAGCAATATCCAGAACCTGTATGTTTCCTTTTGGAAACTTGATCATATATTGTTGTAGCGGATAGATTCCAAAGGTATAGGAGATCTCATAGTCTTTAAGTGTACCGTCTTCACTGTCGGTACGTACCATGTGTTTCCCGTCTTTTTTATAGAAAGTCGTAATGATACCATTGTAGTTAAACATTGCATTATTAAAGTCACCCTTGACAGATTCCTCATTCGCTACCATCATGGCTAGGTCATGATGTGAACCTTTCCATTCATGCATCTCTGTACTGTGACACTTGGCACAGGCTTTTTCACCTACGTGTATTAATGGTTCTTCTGCGAAAAGTGCAGAGAGTAAGGTAAGGATTAAAAATATTTTTTGGGCCATGGGTATCACTTGTATGGGATTTTTAAAATAATTCTCAACAATTCTTCCATTTTTTATAGAAAAGTTGGGTAAATTCTACAGATTTTTTTGTAAAACTCACTCAATTTCTCTTATTTTTAGATGATTTTATTCATCTAAGAGGTTGTAGTATTAAGATTTAAACATCATCAACCTCTCAAATGCTGCTCTTCCTCCTGGTACTTTTGGTTCTGCCTGGAGTGCTTCTTCTATTGATGTACGGAATATTTTCCAGTCAATACCTGGCTATTCTTTCACGCCCAAAAACTCCAAAACCCTTTCAAATAGTTCAATATCATCAGGATTAAATTCAGCAGCACCTATCTCAGAGCTTCCTGCACCAAAAACTAGGTCAACATACAGTACAATAGAAAAAATATAATCAAAAAAGACTTTAAGTTTCAAAAGATTTAGTGACCGTTTTAGGGGACGTTTTATTTTGAAGAGCTTGTAAGTGCTGTAAACAAGGGGTTTTAGTATGAAAATACGAGTCTATTATGAAGATACAGATACAGGTGGGATCGTTTATCATACGAACTATATCAAGTATTGTGAGCGTGCCCGTTCTGAGATCTTTTTTGAACGAGGTATGAAACCTACCCTGGGTGATAAGAGCGGATTTGTCGTACGAGACATTAAGGCGAGTTTTTTAGCTACTGCTTCACTAGGGGATACCCTGGAGGTTATCAGCAGTATTTTAACGCTTAAAAGCACATCTCTGGTACTGTTACAGGAAGTTTGGAAAGAGAAAGTAAAAGTCTTTAGTATGGAAGTGACGTTAGTCTATGTAGATGAGGGAAAACCTTCTCGTATTCCTGAAGTATTTAGAGATATTTTTAAAGAAATCCTCTAAAAATATCCCTAAGCAATAAAAGATACGTCGAAGCGACAGCAAACAATGAAGAGATAAGTTTAAGCAGTGGCTGATATCTCCATTTAATATGAGATGAATAAAAGAAGTTTTTTCTTCTACCCTTTGAAGGGTAGAAGGTGAAAGATATGTTTAAGTTAACTACTCAACCATCGCTTCAAGCTCTTCTTTAGAGACTTTGTTGAAGTTGAGGTATTTATAGATATCATCGCTCATTTCCGGCTTGATCTTATCTGCTACAATTTCAGCATACTCAGCAGCAGACGGAAGTCTACCTTTAAGTGCAACTACTGCTGCAAGCTCTGCTGAACCAAGGTAAACTTGTGAACCTTTACCAAGTCTGTTGTCAAAGTTTCTCGTTGATGTAGAGAATACCCATGCATTTTGCTTCACAGCCGCTTGGTTACCCATACATAAAGAACATCCCGGAGGTTCAATTCTAGCACCAGCCATTCCCCATACAGAGTAGTAACCCTCTTCTTGAAGCGTCTTCTCATCCATTTTGGTTGGAGGACAAACCCATAGTTTAGTTTCAACTGGACCTTCACCTCTAAGTACTTCTGCGTTGGCTCTAAAGAGACCGATGTTTGTCATACAAGAACCGATAAATACTTCATCCATCTCTACTCTAAGTCCTGCTTCTGCAACTTCAGTAAGCGTTTTCACATCATCTGGATCGTTTGGACATGCTACGATTGGCTCAGTAATCTCAGACATGTTAATTTCAATCACTGCTGCGTATTCTGCATCAGCATCTGCTTCCATTAGCTCACCGTTTTCAACCCAGTCAGCCATTTTATCTCTTCTTCTTTTGAGTGTAGCAGCATCTTCATACCCTTGAGCAATCAATTCATCGATAAGTGCAATGTTAGACTCAAGATACTCAACTACAGGCTCTCTGTTAAGCTTCACTGTACATGCAGCAGCAGAACGCTCAGCAGATGCATCTGAAAGCTCAAACGCCTGCTCAGCTTTAAGATCTTCAAGACCTTCAATCTCTAAAATTCGTCCTGCAAAGATATTTTTCTTACCCGCTTTTTCAACTGTTAAAAGACCATCTTTAATTGCTTGGTGAGGAATAGCATTTACCATATCACGTAGTGTGATACCTGGTTGCATCTCACCTGAGAAACGTACAAGTACAGACTCTGGCATAGTAAGTGGCATCATACCAGTTACACCTGCAAACGCAACAAGACCAGAACCAGCTGGGAATGAGATACCAATTGGAAATCTTGTGTGGCTATCTGCACCCGTACCTACAGTATCTGGAAGACACATTCTGTTTAACCATGAGTGGATAACACCATCACCTGGTCTAAGTGTGAAACCTTTTCTCTCAGTCATAAATTGTGGAAGTGTATGCTGTAACTTAATATCTGCTGGTTTTGGATACGCAGATGTATGACAGAAAGACTGAAGTACAAAGTCTGCACCAAAGCTAAGTGCTGCAAGGTCTTTTACTTCATCTCTGGTCATTGCACCTGTAGTATCTTGGCTACCAACAGTTGTACATACTGGCTCAGAGTAAACCCCTGGTTTCACACCATCCATACCAGCAGCTTTACCTACCATTTTTTGTGCAAGTGTAAATCCTTTACCGTTATCTTCAGGCACATCAGGCGTCATGAAGATATCTCCAGCATCCAATCCAAGTGCTTCTCTTGCTTTAACCGTAAGACCTTTACCAATGATAAGTGGTACACGTCCCCCTGCTCTCATCTCATCTGGCAATGTATTTGGTTCAATCTTAAATTCAGAAACCACTTTTCCATCACACTCAATCACACCATCAAAAGGCTTAAGTGTAATTACATCACCTGTATTGAGGTTTGCCGTAGGCGCTTGAATAGGGATACATCCACCATCTTCTGCAGTATTAAAGAAAATAGGTGCGATGATATCACCAATAACCACACCACCCGTTCTTTTACCTGGAATGAAAGGAATATCTTCACCCATATGCCACTGAAGTGAGTTAATACCAGATTTTCTTGATGAACCAGTACCTACTACATCCCCAACATATACTAAAGGATTTCCTTTCGTTTTTAGTTCTTTCATTGTATCGAGTGGATTGTCCATTCTGTTTACTAGGAATGAGTTTGCATGAAGAGGCACATCCGCTCTCGTAAATGCTTCAGAGGCAGGAGAGAGATCATCTGTATTTGTCTCACCAGGGATTTTATATACAGTCAGTGTGATCTCTTTTTCCATTTCGGGTTTATTATAGAACCACTCCGCATTTGCCCAAGACTCTATAATCTCTTTTGCTAAAGCATTACCATCGTCCATAAGCGCTTTAACATCATTAAATGAATCATAAACAAGCAGTGTATTTTTAAGTTGTGCTGCTGCAGATTCTGCTACTTTAAGATCTGATGAAGAGAGTGCTTCTACAAGAGGAGCAACATTGAATCCACCTAACATCGTTCCTAAAATAACTGTTGCAAACACTTTGTCTATCTCAGTACAAGAAGCATCTCCTTTAATGATGTCATTTAAAAATGCTGCTTTAATATAGGCTGCATCATCCACACCTGCTGGGATTTTGTTTTTAAATAGATCCATTGCATACTCTTTATCTGCAATAGGATTGGCTTTGAGTAATTCTACAAGCTCTGCTGTCTGCTCTGCTGTTAATACGAGTGGCGGAACACCTAACTCTGCACGCTCAGCGGTATGCGCTTTATATTCTTCTAATAAGGCCATGATGGTCTCCTGTGTAATATTTGTGCTTTATGGTATCAAAAAAAAGTTACAATGTGGTGCTCTAGGAGAAGGATAATAACGAGATACATTTTATGTATCGGATGGTGACATAAAAAATATCGATAGCTGCTCTTAAAATCTATCTGAGAATATTTAGAGTATCTCTCTGTTACCTTTTGCATTAGGAGCCGATAGCACCCCTTTTGCTTCAAGTTGCTCTACAATATTGGCAGAACGGTTATAGCCAATCTGAAGTTTACGCTGCAGATAGGATATGGATGTTTTGTTGTCCGTCAAAACGACATTTTTGGCCTCTTCATAGAGTGGGTCTAAAACAACTTCCTCTTCGCTGTCGTTAGAGGCTGCTGCACCACCCGCAACCAGATAACTCTCATCATATTCAGGCAGCCGTTGTGCTTTGAGGAATTCAACAACTTCGTCTATTTCATCTTCTGTATTCCACGGTGCATGGATACGTACCAACCCTGTAGCTCCCGGAGGTGTAAAGAGTCCGTCTCCACGACCAAGCAGGCTGTCTGCTCCCATTGCATCTAAAATAACTTTGGAGTCTATTCTTGACCCTACCCTGTAACTCAATCTTGAGGGAAGATTTGCCTTAATCAATCCCGTCACGACATCGACACTCGGTCTTTGTGTAGCAACAATAAGATGAATACCACAAGCTCTTGATTTTTGTGCCAGACGTGCAATGGAGAGTTCAACCTCTTTCCCTCCATTCATCATCAAGTCAGCCAACTCATCAATGACTATAACAATAAATGGAAAGGGTTCGGCAGAGTTTTCATTTTTCACTTTTTCATTATAGTTTTCAATATTTTTTGTACGAGCATCAGCCATAAGTTTATAACGACGCTCCATCTCCCCTACCATATTTGCCAAAGCGGCAATCGCTTTAAGCGGTTCTATAATCACAGGCGTAATGAGGTGAGGAATGTCATTATACATCGAAAATTCCAACATTTTGGGATCAATGAGCATCAATTTAAGATGATCGGGATCATTTCTGTAAAGCAGCGACAAAATCATTGCATTGATACCCACTGACTTACCCGAACCCGTTGTCCCTGCAATCAGTAAGTGTGGCAACTTTTTAATATCGGTAATAAAGGGTTTACCTACAATATCTTTACCCAAAGCAACTGTAAGGGAAGAGGAGGAGTTCTTAAACACATCACTCTCCAATATTTCACGCAAGTAAATGGTGTCAATCGTCTCATTGGGAATCTCAATCCCAACAACATCACGGCCGGGGATGGGTGCTTGAATACGTATCGTCTCAGCTGCAAGTGCCATTGCAAGGTCATCTTGCAGGTTTAAAATCTTGGAGACTTTTACATTGGGGGCTGGTTTAAATTCAAATGTTGTAACCAAAGGTCCGCTATAGGTTCGAACCACATCCCCCTCAACTTTAAATTGTTGTAGTTTAGATAAAATCTCTTCAATTTTTTTATCAATCTCTGTTTCATTTATTTTTTTCGTGACTTTAGGTGCTTTTTGTAAAAAATCCAATTTTGGCAGTTTAAAATTTTTCGGTTTAACAACCGTACCTTTATCTATGGCATCCATCAATTTAGAGTTCTCTTCCAACTCTTCAACAATTTCAACATTTGAATTACCCGCTACCTCTTCGGACTTTTTCAAACTTACATCCATCTCATGTTCAAGCTCAAGTATCTCATTAAGTACTGGATCATCTATTTCATCCATGCTTACTACGGTTTCCTTGGCGGGTTCGGGTAAGACTTTTTTCTCCATTTGTTTTTTTGCTCTTGAAGTTTTTTCTACACTGTTTTTCTCTACACTGTTTTTTTCCGCTGTTTTTTTCTCTGCTGTTTTTTTGACTATTCTCTTTTTTCGCACAGGTGTCGGGGCAGGCTTCTCTTCAACCACATCCAGTATAGGCATCATTTCATCTTCAAGTGCAGGTGAAGAGAATGGATTTGTAAATAAACCTCTTAAAAGCGTTTTCAATCCATTCATACTACTGCCTATCCAGGAAAAAGGAGAGAATGTACCGGATGCTTTGGGTGTAAGAGCAGCATAATGAAAATCGTCATCCAAAATAAATACCAAAGAGATTGCTATGGTCATAAGCCAAAGCATCCAAAGCCCTGCTTGACCAATGTAGGGTGTCAAAAATTCAACAATCTGCGTACCGAGTAAACCCACATCTTTGATATCAAGAAGCAGTGCCTGCATGATTACAAGTGCAATAAACAGAAGTATCCATCCTAGATAAAAATCAATATCTTTGCGTACATTGCTATCGGTGTAGAGTTTAAATAAGGGATAGAATAAAATAAATATATTGACATAGGCAAGATAACCAAAAAGGTGTATATTTGTATCACTGACAATCTTTCCGATATTCCCTACTAAAGCCGTCTCATGAAAAATAGTTGAGAATGCCCCATATAAAAAAAGTATTGCCGTAATAATAATCGTGATCTTCAAAGATAGTACCTTAATATTAATGAATGAAGACATTATAACAAATTAATATAAGTCATCTATGAAAAAATGTCATCATCGTTACAAACAAAACTTTTATGCCCCCTCCTAAACATTTTTTAAGTACAGAACCTGTAGAATTCCATCTACGTTTCAATACGTATGCCTCGGTGATGGAACTGGTAGACTTGGTAGACTCAAAATCTTCTGCCTTCGGGCGTGTCGGTTCGAATCCGACCCGGGGTACCATTGATAGGACGTTTTTTGAGCAAAGCTCAATAAAACTACGTTGTCACTATGACAACTTCAGCAGTTGGGTCAGGAGACTAGTCTCATAGATAATTGCAAACTTTATCAAATTAATAATCAAGTGGGTTCAGATGCGGGCGTAGCTCAGTGGCTAGAGTTCCTGCCTTCCAAGCAGGCTGTCGAGGGTTCGAATCCCTTCGCCCGCTCCAAAACTTGTATCTTTTACTCTCTCACACTGCATAGACATTTTCTTTAAAAATATTCCGTAATGCGTTCATTCCCTATTTTATTAAGTTATAATAGAACCGATTAAACCTGGATTATACATACAAAGGCTTACAATGGATCATTATCTCTTCGCTTCAAAAATAAAGAACCTAACCTTGTTGTACATAGAAGATGATGTTGAGATACAAGCGTATCTAAGTGAATTTCTTGAACGTTACACTTCCAACCTTTACCTTGCTCAAAATGCAGAAAAAGGAAAAGAGCTTTATGAAGAAATTCATCCCGATATCATTTTGCTTGATATCAATCTACCTGGTAAAAACGGTATAGAGTTCGCTAGGGAACTTCGCAAACATGATCATACTACACGTATCATTATTTCAACTGCCTATACGGATAAGGCATTTTTATTGACTGCCGTAGAATTGGAGTTGACACGCTATTTAGTAAAACCAGTCACCAGTATAGAGTTAATGGAAGCACTCTCTAAAGCAGCAGATGAGTATATTACTTCAAATCAATCTTCTGAAATTCATCTAGGTGAAGGTTTTCTTTATAATCATGAACGTAAGGTATTACTTCATAATAATGAGGTTGTCACCTTACGCCGAAAAGAGATGCAACTGTTAGAATTTTTCATTGCCCATACGGGAAACACACTCTCATATGAGGCATTACAACATAAGGTATGGTCCGATAGTGTGATGAGCAAAGATGCAGTCCGTGCACAAATACGAAACTTGCGTAAAAAAAGTCATCATGGAATCATTGAGAATATCTCTGCTATCGGCTATAGACTCTATACCAAGGAAAAGAGATGAAGCTATTGGCATCCATCGCTCATAAAGAAGGGTTCTCCATCCAATATACGGCAACACTTAGTGATGCTATGGCATGTATGCTGGAAAATAAAAATGGTTCAGTCGTACTTCTTAAACATGGGCATCCCGTAGGTATGGTAACAGAGGGATTAATCATCTCATTGCTTGACGAGTTAACAGACTTTACTCAGCCCGTAATGCCACTGGCAACAACACCGGTCATCACGGCAAATGAGAACCGACCTGTTGAATCTGCATTTGACCTTGTCGTAACAAATAATATCCGCCGTTTAGTTTTGGTCAATGATGAAGGAAACTACTCCGGTATGGTATTACAAGAGGACCTTTTTGGATTTTTAGAAGAGGATGTCTATAAGGTTGATCTTAAAGTGGTTGACTTATTGACACATGATTCTAATGTAATTACCGTAAAACAGGGAAAACGCTTACATGATGTACTAGATATAATGCATCGGGCCAACATAGGTTCTGTGATTGTAACGGATGCTAACGGTGAAGCCGTGGGTATCGTTACGGAGAAGGATATCCTCTCTGCGGGGTATCATCGTGTGAATCTGGCAGGATACATAGAGACATTAATGTCTTCACCTGTTTTAGCCGTTTCGACCCAAGATGCCATTACCGATGTCATTGAAATTATGCGTCGTACCGGCATAAGGCGTGTTTTGGTACGTGAAACTGACGGATCAATGCGGGCACTATTGACCAATAGAGATATATTTAAGCACATCAAAGGAAATGTTGCTCGAATGCTTGAGATTAAATTACGTCATGCGAAAGAGATTATGGATCTTCTACCTGAAGCGATCATCGAGATATTTGACGTACCAGGTTATCAGGTAATACACTGGATGAATCGTAAGGCAAAAAAACATTTTGGAGAAGGTTTATTGGAGCAGTCACCTCAGGCACTTTTAGGAGAGACATGGATCGATCTCTATAGTGCATTGGAAAAAAATGGGCAAATTGAGAATTTTTCCGCACTTGTAGGTGGACGCAACTTTGAATTTTCCGGAATACTCTCAAAAAATCTCAACAGTCGCTATGTCAAGCTTATTGCAAAAGATGTCACGGAACATGAGATAATGAAACAACAGCTGCAGGATGAAGTGAGTGAAGAGATACGACTGCGACAAGAGCAGGAGTATTTAATGATGCAGCAGTCAAGACTGGCATCTATGGGTGAGATGATAGGTCATATCGCCCATCAGTGGCGACAGCCTCTAGCACAACTTGGGGGAATATTTATGAATTTGGAATCTGCACAGGCTTTTGACGAACTTGATGAAGCCTATCTTCAAAAAAAAATCACACATGGCAATGCAATGATAAAATATATGTCACAAACTATTGATGACTTCAGGCTTTTTTTTACACCCAATGAGAATACAGAGCCTTTTGATGTTGTTTTGGCATTGCGTCAAGCAATCAATATTGTTTCAGCAGGCTTGGATTATCACCATATTAAAGTGAAGTTGGATGCAAAACCGGGAAACTTTTTTGCAAAAGAGTATGCCAGTGAATTTGCGCAAGTTCTTTTAAATCTACTGAATAATGCGAAAGATGCACTATCGGAAACCTCTGATTCACAGAGATATATCCATATCACTTTATCACAAAAAAATCATGAAAACACTCTTCTTTTCTGTGATAACGGTGGCGGAATTGAACCAACAGTTTTACCGAAAATATTTGAACCTTATGTCAGCACAAAATCTCAAAAAGGGGGAACAGGTATAGGACTCTACATCTCCCACCTGATTATGGAACAAAAACTAGGAGGAAGTATCGATGTTCACAATCATGAAAAAGGAGCATGTTTTACCCTGCGTTTCCCTTCAGCTTGAGAATATTATATATTTTTTAGATATTTCACAACTCTTACATTTCTCTTCAGTACAATATCTTCAGCGTGATACTTTTTATGGATATCACGCACCATATACTTGGGAACGTATACCTCCTAAGTTCCCAATAACCAAAAGAAGAAAAAATGAAACAAAAATTAGATCAGGTCAAAGTACTTCTTGATGCCCTTCCCTATATTAAACGTTACAGTGATGAAATTTTTATTATCAAATATGGCGGATCTGCACAGACCTCTCCTGCATTAAAAGATAAATTTGCACGTGATATTGTACTCATGTATCTGGTTGGTATTAAACCTGTTATCGTGCATGGTGGCGGTTCTGCCATAGGAGAGATGCTTGAGAGACTTCATATGGAAACTCATTTTATCGATGGGCTGAGAGTCACGGATGAGAGGGTCATGGAAGTGGTAGAGATGGTACTCTCGGGCAGTATCAATAAAGAGATCACTGCACTGTTGAATGAGCATGGCGCTCAGGCACTCGGTGTCAGCGGTAAAGATGCTTCCATGCTCAAAGCCAAGCCCATAGATATAGAAAAGTACGGCTATGTAGGTGATATTACAGAAGTAGACCCAAAAGTTATTCATAATTTACTTGCCGAGAAGTTCATCCCCGTCATAGCTCCCATTGCAACAGGGCAGATAAGAGGTCATCCTGGATTAAATGTCAATGCAGATATCGCAGCAGGTCATATTGCAGCAAGTCTCAAAGCACGTAAGATCATCTTTATGACCGATACACCCGGTGTCATGAATAATGATAAAGATATCATCCATACACTCAATGAAGATCAAATTAATATGCTTAAGGAGAAAGGAACTATCGCCGGAGGTATGATCCCCAAAGTGGATGCATGTTTAAAAGCGGTCAATGCCGGAGTAAACAAGGCACATATTATTGATGGACGTATTGAGCACGCTTTACTTCTAGAAGTCTTTACCAGTGAAGGTATAGGAACGGTGATAAAATTATGAGTCAAGTACAAAATATTAAAAGACCGATTTCGCCTCTGTTATTAAAACAATGTGAAGCAATCATTGAGGGTGAATTGGAGAATTTACAGAAACTCTTCCGTGCACTTGAAGTGATAGAACAAAGAGAACTCTATAAAGGAAAGTATGGTAATTTTTCATCTTACTGCCATAAGAGATGGAATATAAGCGGAGCCCTTGATCTTCAAGGGGAATTAACACTTAATTTAAAAACGAAGGATTAAAATGAACTACCCTAAATTTTCTGATGACTGTACGTCACTACTTAGCAAATATCTTACACCAGAAGTCTTTGAGTCACTTAAAGATAAAGTGACATCCAACGGATTTACACTAGAACAAGCCATCAACTCCGGTGTTCAGAACTTGGACAGTGGTATCGGTGTCTATGCAGGAGATAAAGAATCGTATACTGTTTTTGGTACACTTTTCGATGCTATTATTGAAGATTATCACGGATTTACAAAAGATGATGCACATAAAAGTAATCTAAATCCCGATGATCTTCATGCACCAAATCCTGATCCCGAAGGTAAATTTATTGTTTCTACCCGTATCCGTGTTGGACGCAATATGGACACTATGCCTTTAGGACCAGCCATATCCAAAAAACAGCGTGATCAGGTTGAAGCCAAAGTTGTTGAAGGATTAAAAACACTTGAAGATGATCTGGCAGGAGAGTACTATCCTCTACTCGGTATGTCCAAAGAGGTTCAGGATAGCTTGATAAAAGATCACTTCCTCTTTAAAGAGGGGGACCGATTTCTTGATGCGGTAGGACTTAACCGTGACTGGCCCGAGGGGAGAGGAATCTATCATAATACTGACAAAACTTTCCTTGTATGGGTCAATGAAGAGGATCAATTGCGTATCATCTCCATGCAGCAAGGAGGAGACATAAAAGAGGTATTTACCCGTTTGGTCAAGGCAATTAAAAGTATTGAGACAAAAGTACCGTTCTCATACAGTCATCATTTAGGATTCATTACATCATGTCCTACAAACCTTGGTACGGCCATGAGAGCAAGTGTACATATTGCACTGCCAAAACTTGCCCGAGACATGGATGCATTTAAAGCTATTACCGATAAATATCATCTTCAAATTCGCGGAATTCACGGTGAACATAGTGAAAGTGAAGGCGGCGTTTATGATATAAGCAACCGTCGTCGTTTGGGTATCACGGAAGTTCAAGCGGTACAAGATATGTATGATGGTGTCGTGGCACTCATTGCTGCAGAGAAAGCCATACAGTAAAAACGCCAAACTCTTAATTTCTTTTGATATAATCCTTTTTACATCAAACCAAGGCAAATCACGTGAAATTAGTTGTAGCAATAACAGGTGCAAGTGGTGTCCAACTTGGCAAAAAATTTGTCGACTATTTACCTGAAACTATTGAGGTACATGTAGTGGTATCTGACAATGCACTCACCGTTGAATCTTTTGAAAACAAAAAAGTAACACTGCACAATGCTAGCAATATTGCAGCATCGATTTCATCGGGTTCATTCAGAGTGGATGCAACGGCTATTATCCCATGTAGCATGAATACCTTGGCAAAGGTTGCTTGTGGCATCAGCGATAACCTACCAAGTCGGGTAGCAGCTGTTGCCATTAAAGAACAAAAAAAGTTACTTTTAGCACCTCGTGAACTTCCTTTTTCTGCCATCGCTTTAGAAAATATGCAAAAACTTGCTACACTTGGTGTCATTATCGCACCACCTGTTATGGGGTATTATTCAGAATCTTCCAGCCTTGAAGATATGGAGAAGTTTATCATTGGTAAATGGTATGATGTTCTAGGCATTGAAAATAATTTATACGAGAGATGGAAATAATGAAGCGTCATCGAAAAGCAATATATCCGGGGACATTTGATCCCATTACCAACGGACATCTAGATATTATCAAACGTGCTTGCAGTATGTTTGATGAGATTGTCGTAGCTGTGGCTGAGTCTGAAGCCAAAAGACCCATGTTTACACTTGAACAACGTATCGCAATGGTAAGATCGGCAACCAAAGCGTTTCCTAAAATAACAGTCATCGGTTTCCACAAGCTTCTTGTCGATCTCTCTGATGAGTTGAATGCAAATATCATTATACGCGGGCTGCGAGCCGTGAGTGACTTTGAGTATGAACTTCAAATGGGGTATGCCAATGCATCTCTCAAAAAAGAGTTGGAAACCATCTACCTCATGCCAAGCCTTGAACAAGCATTTGTGAGTTCATCTGTGGTACGTTCTATCTTGGCATTTGATGGAAAGGTAGAGCATCTTTTAGACCCCAGTACCTACACAATGATACAGGAATTTAGAAAATAATGTACGTACTTTTTGAAGGCATAGACACCTGTGGAAAGAGTACACAGATAGAGCTCCTCTCACGGAAACATCCTGAAATCATCGTTACACATGAACCGGGAGGTACACCTTTTGGAAAACATGCCAGAGAGATACTCTTAAAAGACACTTTGGCTTCCAAACGGGCAGAACTGCTACTTTTCTTGGCAGACCGTGCAGAACACTACCAAGAAGTCATTGCACCTAACAAAGACTGTGTCATCATATCAGACAGAGGATTTATCTCCGGTATCGCTTATGCGCTTGCAAATGGAAACTTTGATTTTGAGGATTTGCTCTGGCTCAATCAATTTGCACTTGACGGACATCTTCCCGATAAGATCATCCTCTTTTTAACCGACATGGAGACATTAAAAGAGCGTACTGCTGCAAAAACACTTGATGGCATAGAGTTAAGAGGTCTAGAGTACCTTTTAACCGTACAAGAGCATATGAAGCAGAGTATTTTAAAACTTGGTATTCCCCATCTTTTTGTAGATGCCACCGATAATATAGAGACGATACATGGGCAAATATCAGAGTATTTAAGTCATACACTATAGGAGACCTCCAATAATAGATGCCCTTTAGTTATAATCACTACAATAAAGGGCACCTCTAATAATAGGTGCCCTAAAATATTTTAATACTAGGAAAAAAAATGTTTGGAATGCCACTAAGAGACGGATTTTCAATGAAAGTTGACGGAGTACACCTCAATCGTCCCGATATGCATAATATAGCAGCAGAATTAGGCGTTAGTACCAATGATGTGCTCATAAAAGACCGGATACTTACTGTGTACAATACCTCAGATACATGCCAAGAGATCATAGATGATAATGCTTTAATCCAATTTATTGCAATGACCCTGCATATCTCTCCTGAAAATATCAGTGATTTAAAAGCAGTCAAAGAAGAGCCCGTAGAGATGGATTTTGACCTAAGTGAATTTGAAGATGATGAAGATTAGGTGTACGGAGACGACATGCAAGCTGAAAAAATAACCCACGAAAACATACGAACCCTAATCATGCATTTTTATGCTAAGATTATTCGCGATGACATCGTAGGACCCTTTTTTATTGCTAAGCTTGGAGAAGATATCCATAGTGAATTATGGCAGACACATTTGGAAACTATCGTTGGGTTTTGGACTTCATTGGCATTTGGTCAACCCAAATATAACGGCAATCTATTTTTACCGCATACACAATTAGGACAACTTAAACGTGAGACCTTTGAGCAGTGGCTGAAACTTTTTGCAGAGACGTTGGATGAAATCTATGTCGAAGGTATTGCTGAAAAATTTAAAGAACGCAGTAGACTTATAGCCAGAAACTTTATGAACAATTTAATGATTGTATAGCACAAGAGTATGAGATATTTGAAGTAGGAAACACTTTGTTATCATATTTTTATACTAAACCATTAATTTTAATGCAATATACGGTGTTAAATTTAAAAGTAAGATGCCTATTTTATAATTACCCAAAAAACTAAAATAGATATTTGGTAATTTAGACGCTTCAACACCTATCATTTTACTGTGAAGCGTTATTGTAAAACTTTTAAATACAATAATAAAAAACGCTGAAGTCAAATAAAAAACAAGGTTTATTACAGTACACCAACCAAAAAAAATAGTAAGTTCATTGATCCCAATCATGTTTATACCCTTTTAAAAATCTCTATTATATTGTAACAGTAGTATATAAAAATAGCCGACTATTTTCCCAAATCACGAAATAGAGATTCACCCAGTTCAGTGATTTTGGGAAAAATTCTATTTGACAACAGTACGGTATTACAGTACAATGAATAAATTAAATGAAGGAGTCATTATGACTTTATCTGTCAATAAATTTCGAGCCAATTTAAAGCATTACGTAGATAGTGCAATAGATAGTCATGAACCTTTAACGGTCAACCGTAAAAATGGGGAAGCATTTGTAGTACTCTCTTTGGAAGATTATAACCGTGAACAAGAGACACTTTATGTACTTAGTAACCATAGTCTCATGGGACAACTAGAGGCATCGCTTGCAACATACAAAGAGAAAAAAGGCTACAAACCCACAGCAGATGAGCTTGGTTTCGAAAGTCATAAGTAGTGCGTTCACTCGTATTTGAGGGTAAGACGTGGGAAGCCTATGAGACACTTCGACAAAGAGACAAAACACTTCATAAAAACTTACAAAAAATTTTAAAGCAACTGTTAAGAGAGGAGGATTCCTCTCAAGGGTATGGTAAACCTGAACAACTAAAACATTCGTTGGCTGGATTGTGGTCAAGAAGAATATCTCCAAAAGATAGGCTCATTTATACCTTTGATGAAGAAAGCATACATATCTTTGCTATCGGTGGACATTATGGGGATAAATAGTATAGTCATTTTCTACACTCCCTTCACCTCTTAACTAATACGATTACCCCTATTCTCCCCAAATTTCATGCAGTGAGTGTTTAGGCTCTATAAAAAATTTGACACTGTTTTAGGGACTGTAAATAATTCTGTGTCAATTAGATAAAATTGCACATAGAAGGAAAGACAGATGAAAATAGAGATAGATGTAGAAGAGTTTGCAGAGAAAATTAAATCAGGTAAAGGTTTATCAGGAAAA
>JAYEJF010000015.1:0-56329 GCA_034660455.1 Campylobacterota bacterium
TGAAGTCTACTTTGACTACATCAATAATTTAGGATTTGAAGGAGGAAAACTGTTACCATTAGTATCGTAGAGAGGTGGAATAAGGAAAGTTGTTTTACTGGTCTAGGAAAAAGGGAGCATTATATATAACTGCTATGATAGCTTTCGTTACACTTCTTGCTACAGCCTTGGTTTCTATTTACAACCGTATCTTTTCATTGGCACATTATCTCTCTAATATGGGTGGTTCTGATTGTGTTCTCCATATGCTAGATTGTCTTTCTGTAAATGGAATTATGTCTACATTTTTTACGGAACTCTTTGCACTATTTATTGTCGTACTGTTACTTAGAGTCTCATCACTCTTCTTGTGGGCATTTGACTTTATATCTGAAAAAGTATGGCGTATCGGTGTTCTCATGGGGTTAGTGTAATGTTTGTAGCAATTACTGGAGAGCCGGGTAGTGGTAAAAGTGCTTACGCTGTAGATTACATCATCACGCATAAAGAAGAGTATCAAAACGTTTATGTAAACATTAACGGCTTCAAAATGCATGATAACATTCAACCATTAAACTTTCCATCACTCATTGATATTCTTACAAATTGTAAATACATTTATGATACACAAATAGCAGAGCTTGGAAATGCAGGAAATGAAAATAGTATAGATGAACCGATAGTCGAATATCTCAAAGATATTGGATTCATTGAAAAAAACCCAAAATATGAACTTTATAAAACAGCTCATGAAGAGAGAAAAAAAGAGACTACATTAAAGAAAACATTGCTAAACATTTTTAAGCCTATAAAAAAAGAGCCTGAATTTCTACCCACCCTTTTTGTCATTGATGAAGTCCAAAATCACATGGGTGCAATCGACCCTAACACAGGTAAAGAACAAAAAACGGCTGACCCTATACTAACGTGGTGGGTATCGTATCATCGTCACCTCTTCATGGACGTTCTCATACTCTCACAACAGTACCAAAAGATACATATAGCCTACAGAAGAGACATAGCGTATTTCTTGGATGCTATAGAGTCACAATCCTTAGTCCTTGGCAAAGGTAGCCCAAACTTTGTTTACAATAAACATAAAGATTCACCTTACAGTAAAAAAAATAACGCTGGGAAGGTGAGGGTTAAAAAAAGAGCTGCACTTTTTGAAGCCTATCAGAGTGGAGATGCGGTACGTTCTAAATCTGTCATAGTACCATATATTATGTATGCTATAGGATTTTTCATATTGGCTTATCTAGCTTTCTTAAATGTAGTTTCAGGCTTGGAATCAGATAGCAATGAAAATAATATTACGACACAAACGACTCAAGCAATCAATACTATCAGGAGAATCAACCATAATGAATCTTATGTACTCTCTGATAAACTTTTCTACATCAAACTAAAATGTATTTCAGACATCTGTAAAAACCCAACCTACAAAATTGACATAAATATAGCAGACCTAAACGAAACCGTTACCACCACTCAATCTAAAATTCTTTCAATCAAAACTTTTTCCCCCGAGCTTGGTGAAGTGTCACTCTTGGCATCAACCCAATTTTTAATTTTATTTCAAGGAGCGACCAATGAGAATAAAAAAAATAATAATAGTTTTAATCTGCTTAAGTAGCATATTATTATCACAACAAATAAGCTTTAAAGAGCTTACAAAACTAGCATCTCAAGACCTACAAAAGAATATCTATTTAGACAAAGATATCAAAGACTACAAAGTAGAATTTAATATTGTTGACCATCAAAAAAGAGGTGAGATATACGAGTTTTATAAAATTGTACTCTTTGATAACGACCTCTTTCTTCAATATAACAAAAATGGAAATTTCTATTTTATAACTCAAAAAAATGAAGTAGTAGAACCTACAGTATTACCTCCTAAACCTATACCATTTGAAGAGGATAAAATCCGTTACTACTCCTACAAAATTAAAAATATTACCAATCAAGATGTAGTAAACACAATGAAAATATTCCCTGATATAGTCAAGTATGTACATCTTCAACAATCAGATATGATTGCCTACTCTGCAACCAAAGAGCAGCACACTCAAATAAAAACTATGCTTAGAAAATCAGATAATAAATCACGTGAAGCATTGGTTAAAATAACGCTATTTGCTACACAAAAAGATAAACTTATTTCTTACGGTTCAAAACTTGAAGCTTTTAACTTTAATTTAGATTCTTCTTATGTTTCAATCCTAGATACATTAATCTCACAAAAAACAACAGATAAAAAACTAAACTACTCCGCTAATTTTGGTTTTACACTTTTCGCACTTGCAGGGCACGGTGCAGTAGATATTTACCAAGAACCTACCATAAGGGTTACTAACGGTAAAGAGGCCACTGTTACCAGTGGTCAAACGATAGGCTATAAAGAGTCTACCATCACTTATCAGGAAAATACCCAAACTTCTTCTGAACAAATAAAATATAGAGACGTGGGCATCAAAATTAAAGTCTTTCCAAAAATCAAAGATAACTGGGTTCACCTAGATTTGAACATCATATCAGAGGAATTATTATCACTTGAGGACAATATCCCACTGACTCAAAAAATTACCTATCAATCTTCTGTAACTGTTAAAAAGAAACAACCCGTACTACTCACAGGTATCAAAAAAACTTCAATGAAATATGAAAGAGACGGCATTCCCTTACTACAAGATTTACCTTACATTGGAGAGCTTTTCAAGTCTCAAACTAAGCAAAATGAGAACCAAACAATCAATATATTAATAGAGGTACTTTAAGATGTCTAAAAACTACGGCTTAACCTTTGAAGACCTTCAAAACGCAAAAGACAAAATTAAAAAACAAAGTGATTATCTAGAAAATAATAGTTTTACAACTTCTACAGGGCAGGAAAAAACACTCTTAGATATTTCATACTCTGCCAATCTCTCAGAACGCTACTACTCCCGTATCTTAAATAAAGTGAATACCTTTGTCTCCCATGGTGAAACAATAGGGCTAGTACCAATATTTCTTACTGTCACACTTGATGGATTCTTCAGAGACTTTCTAAAAGGAAATTACAAAAGATGGTCCAGGGAGACGCGCGAACGCTATATAAAACATATCCCAAACAATGACCGTAATGGAATGTATTTAGATTATATCGACAAACAACAAACGCTTACACCTAAAGACCTTTACAAAATACTAGGTTATCAACTTCATAGATTTACCAAAGATGATTCTTTAAGAGATATTAGAAAAGATGGTCATGATTACACGTTTATAAGAGTAAATGAGCCTCATAAGGATGGCACACCACACTTTCATATTTTAATGTACCTTCCTGAACAATACATTCCTAGTGTATATAAGGCATTTAGAAGAGCTTTCCCTGCACCTCGAAACCATAAAACATTGACTTTAAAAAATACAAAAGGCAAAAATAAACGCGATGGAAAATTCATTACTGATTTAATCATCAAAAAACCCAATGGAGAAAAAGAAACCGTACCACACTATGAAACACACGGATTCCAAACAGAGATTATTTCTGCATCAGGCTACATTTTAAAGTACATACTAAAATCATTTAACAACCTCATTAACGGCGATGAACTCGATTTCCTCCAAGCATGGTATATTCATAATAGAATACCTCGAATAATTACTACCCATACACTTGTGAGTCAAGATGTATATCAAAAAGTAGCCCCTTTAGATGATGATTGGCACCATCTAACGTACATCAAAGTAAATGGTGGATTCACAAAAGATACGGAAAATAATTACTTCAAATTTGATGATGGCTGCGGTCGTAAAATAATAGGGGATAATGGACTGTTTCTCATTGAAAATGGCGGTAAAATAGTTGCACAGTACGGAAACAAAATCACTAAACCGCCTGTAATAAGATTACGTTCACTCGATTTCACTATCAATAAATGGTTCGCGCATCTTCCAGTAACATCTAAGCCAGCTAATTTCAATATTTTACGCCAATATAGGATATGGATTCCTCCTAAACAATATCGTTACTACATTTCTAAAGTATTTGAAGATGATACGCTCTTTTGTTATGGGGATAAAGATGATTTTTTCATGACTTTTGATGATGGTATCACTTTTGAAACAGAAGAGCATATAAATCCGGTTAGAAAATTAACTGATTTTGCACTTTTTAATGAATATCAATATTTTGATTTTGATACTTCTAACCCTGCACGCTATGCAATGCTACACAATGAGCTTATAGACCGCTCTTTAATCGTTGCTAAGGCAGTAAATCCAAATGATTACAATACGGAGTTTTACGATGACTTACAGCAACTCAATACCGAATGAAATAATGATGCATATCATGTCAAAGCAAACAGACCAAGTTTTTAAACCATGGTTAAAAGAGAGACATAAGAAAATGAGGATTTATAAATCTGTAAAACATGCAAAGGAACTAATAAAAATATATAGGGAGATTAAAAAAAGAGGTCAACAAACATTTAATTTTATTGAATGATTGGTTGCGGAAGCTGGATTTGAACCAACGACCTCGAGGTTATGAGCCTCGCGAGCTACCAAGCTGCTCTATTCCGCGATAAAAATAATCTCTAGTTATAGTAAATTGGTTGCGGGAGGCGGATTTGAACCACCGACCTTCGGGTTATGAGCCCGACGAGCTACCAAACTGCTCTATCCCGCGACAGGATTAAAAAGATAATAAAATCTAATTTTGGATTATTTAAATTTAGTTTAAGATGGATGGGGTAGAGGGATTCGAACCCCCGAATACCAGTACCAAAAACTAGTGCCTTACCGCTTGGCGATACCCCAATCTTCACAAGCTAATTGCTTATGTGGACGGCATTATAGCACCAAATATCTCACATGTCAAGAGATTTTAAAAAAAAAGATAAATAAAGTTTCCAAACTGAAGTACGAATAGGTATAATACATCAAATTAAGTGCTAAAAATGAGGAATACATTATGTCAATAGAAGCAATAAAAAGAGTTGAAAAAGCGGTAGATGAGATTAAAAGAGGTCGGATGGTCATTATGATGGATGATGAAGATCGTGAGAATGAGGGTGACTTGGTCTATGCAGCAACATTCTCTACACCCCAACTGGTAAACTTTATGGCAAAAGAGGCACGGGGGCTGATCTGTACGCCTGTCACAAAAAACATAGCGACTAAGCTTGATCTTCTTCCTATGGTAAGCAATAATGTTTCAAATCATGAGACAGCATTTACTGTATCTATAGATTCAGCCAATGCACAGACGGGAATATCTGCTGCTGAAAGGGATGATTGTATCTCGAAACTCTCTTCTCCTCAGACAGTAGCCGGTGATTTTGTTCGACCGGGGCATATATTCCCGTTAATTGCAAAAGATGGTGGGGTACTTGTACGTACAGGACATACAGAAGGTTCGGTTGATCTATGTAAGCTTGCCGGTCTTGCTCCTGCAGCAGTGATTTGCGAAATCATTAAAGATGACGGTACGATGGCACGTATGGATGATCTTGAGCTCTTTTCCAAAGAACATGATATGTGTATCGTGTACATTTCCGATATTGTTGAGTATCGCTTGGCACATGAAAAGTTGGTCAACCGTCTGCATGAAGAGGAGAGTGAACTTAGAGGTATAAAAGTGGAGAAAATTACCTACAGCGACCATTTGGATCGAACACATACGGTGATACAGTTTTACAAACGCCATCAAACAGCCAATGTAAAATTTCATAACATTGGTACAGACATAGGTCTTGTACTTGATGATAAACGTTTTTCGGCACTTCATAACGCTATAGAGTATTTGAAAACCAATGGAGGGGTACTTATTTTCCTCGATACGAAGGTGATCTCACATGAACAGGCAAGAGAGTTTGGGGTGGGTGCACAGATCCTTAAAGATCTCGGTATTAAAAATATTAACCTGCTCACCACCAATAAAGAGACAGAGTTTGTCGGTCTTGCAGGATTTGGACTCGATGTCGTTGAGAAGATAGAAATCGTTTAAAAGCGTTTATGAATGAGAAGTTCATCTGTTTAAAAGTACTTCTATCTTTAAAAGTATCTCTCGCCCGCAATATAGACTTCTGAAACCTCTTTAGCATGTAAAATACTCCAAAGTGCCAAGGCCTCTTCTCTTTTAGGTGCTTCAGGCAGTGTGACTACTGCAAAGTCTGCGAGTTTACCCGCTTCTATTTTACCGGCGTTTATTTTCAGTATATCTGCAGCATCAGAAGTAATAGACCTTATGAGTCTCTCTGCTAGTGTTTCGATGGGGATTTCATGGTGAATCATAAGGGCAGCCTTGAGTTCATCAAACATACTGAGTGTATCATTTGAACTAAGACCATCGGTTGCAACTGTGAAGGGCAGGGTGAGAGTTTCTATTGCCAATCTACCACAACCAAGATAGCGGTTTGAACGGGGGCAATGTGCAATGGAGTGTCCCATTTGTGCTAAATAGTCCAATTCAACTTGATTGGCCTGTACACAATGTACAAAGTGTGTAGGGTATGTGTCAAAAGCATACATAAACTCTTCTATGTTGGTCACAGGGGTCGTTGTATTAAAGAATTTTTTAAAAAAACTTTTGAAGGCTCCTTCACCACTTTGTAACCACTCTCTCTCTGCTTGCGATTCTAAAAAATGTGCACTCAGAGGGATTTGATACTCCTTGGCAAGATTGACCGCTTTTTGTAAAATAATAGGGTGCACGGAATAGGGTGAGTGTATGGCTACGGCGGGGGTGATTCGGGACTCTTTTTTACAAGAGATAGAAGCGTGTAAACGCTCTTTGAAATCACCATAGAGCATATCTGCATATTGGGCATTTGAACCGATGAGTTCATTAAAAAATACGACACGCTGAGGGGTTGTTTCACACACTTCGAGTTCATTTCCAAAACTTGAAATGGCACCAAAAGTAGTGACGCCCGAGTGTAACATCGTCTCACACGCTTTCATCATTATACTGTTGTTACAGGATTCAATGAGTCTCTCTCTTTGTTCAATGACAGAGTCGAGCCAAGGCATAAATGAGCCGTATTGGAGAGAAGTTTTATTTGCTGAGAACTCCAAGTGCACGTGGGTATTGATGAATCCGGGATAGAGTATGGAGTGTGCTGCTGTTTGAGTGACTTTGGCATCAGGATATTTTTGTGATAAAAGCTCAATTGATCCTATCTCTTGAATATAATCGGTGAATGCCACTGCAAGATTTTCCTTGAAACCGTCGGGTGTGTAAATATAGTCAGATGTGATGATGTTCATCATGCCTATCCTTAAAAGAATTTAGATAAAATAATACCCAAATAAACTAAGGGCATTTCTAATAATAGGTAATGCTCACAATGGGCTTTGCAAATGTAAGATGTTGCAAGAGGCTTTCAAGTCCTAGCCATAGCTAAGACGAAGTAAGTATCTTGTGACAGATTGCGTTTGCAAAGCCCACCCTACGGGCACTTACAGCTTTAGCCTATACGTCGTTACTCTTTCTCACCTTAGCTACGGCTAGGGTTTCAAAAGAGTGCCTAGCCTAGACTAAAGCTGTAAGTGTTGTGAGTATCACCTATTATTAGAAATGCCCTAAAAAAGGTAAAACATGAAAATAGTAGTAATTCAAGGTCCAAATCTAAATATGCTTGGTATTAGAGAGAAAAATATTTATGGTCCGATGAAGTTAGAAGATATTCATTCACAGATGAAAGCGTTTGCAGATCAGAACAAAATTGAGATTGAATTTTTCCAAAGTAACTTAGAGGGTGAGATTGTTGATCGTATTCAGGAGTGTATCGGTGATGCTGACGGTATCATCATCAATCCTGCTGCATATACACATACCTCTATTGCCATTCGTGATGCTATCTCTGCTGTACAGATTCCTACGCTTGAAGTACACCTTTCAAACATTTACCAAAGAGAAGAGTTTAGACACAAATCGTTAATTGCACCTGTCTGTGCGGGTCAAATTACGGGTATGGGACCATTTAGTTACCACTTGGCAATGGTAGGAATGACACAAATGCTTAGTGAAGTAAAGATGATGAGAGAACAACAAGCTAAAGCTGCACAGAAAAAATAAATTTATACATCCCCTCTTCTCCCTTGGAAGAGGGATACACTTCAATTTTAAAGATATAATAAAGGTACACCCATGAACTATATGTTAAAAGATGAAAATGCTATCTATTATGAATGCGGATATAGCTGCGATAATGCGCTCTATCTCTCATTGGGAAGTGAAGCATATTTTATCACTGACAGCCGTTATACGATTGAAGCAACGCAAAATGTTCAGGGTGCGAAGGTGATTATCAATCGTGATCTTTATGGTGAAGCAGTAGCATTGCTCAATAGTACAGAAGTAAAAAAAGTCTTTTTTGATCCTAAAGAGTGGAGTGTAGCTGCTTTTGAACTGCTAAGCTCCCAGACAAAAACGATTTTCAAACATGCACCTGACTTTTCTCATAAAAAACGGATGATTAAAAGTGATGAAGAGTTGAAGATACTCTCCAAGGCTGCGAAGCTTGGTGCTAAAGCATTTAAATCCTTGGCAAAAGAGTTTAGAAAAAATGGTTTTGGTGAAGATGAATATACCTTAACGCATCGGGCCAAAACTATTTTGGGTGATTATGGTAAGTATGAGCTTAGTTTTGATCCTATTGTAGCCATTAATGCAAATGCTGCAAAACCACATGCCATGCCTACCTCTACAGTTTTGGAAAAAAATGATCTGCTTTTGGTGGATGCGGGATTAAAATATAAGCGCTACTGTTCTGACCGTACGCGTACCGTACAAGCAGATAAATATTTGATGTTTGATACAGAGCAAATGTTTAAGTCAAAAAAGATTCAAAAAGCATATGATACCGTACTTAAAGCACATGATAATGCCATAGCCAAAGCACGCAGCGGTATGAAAGCAAAAAAAGTAGATGCACTAACACGTGACATTGTAATTAAGGCAGGATTTGGGGAGTATTATGTCCACTCTACAGGACATGGAGTAGGGCTTGATATTCATGAGATGCCTTACATCTCAAGTAAATCAGATACGATGATTGAAGATGGTATGGTCTATACGATAGAACCGGGGATCTATATACCTGATGAATTTGGAATTCGCATAGAAGATATGGTCGCTATGGTAGATGGAAAAGCACTTGTACTTTAAGATGATAGGGTAATGTTGTGATACGAAGAGAGCTTAATGACAAACATACATTGATGAAGCGTTTACACTACCCTGCAGTCTTCCGTCGTAAGGGTGGATATCAGGTACTGCTAGGTATAGGTGGAAATATCGGCGATGTGGTACGCCGTTTTGAACATCTTTTGTACTATTTGAGACGTAACTCGCGCCTTCGTGTTATTGAGACGGCTCCAATATTGAAAAACCCTCCCTTTGGATATAAGAATCAGGCAGATTTCTATAACTCTCTCATGCGAATAGAGACATTTTTGAAACCTAAAGCACTGTTACGCTATCTCTTACATGTAGAAAAGGTTTTTGGACGAAAACGTCTTTTTAAAGATGCTCCAAGAACATTGGATATAGATATAGTATTTTATGAAAATGTGAAAATGGATACTAAAGAGTTGACACTTCCTCATCCTGAATGGATGAATCGTGACTCTGTGTTGATTCCTCTTTTACATATGAAAGGTAGAGTGAAATGATTCATGAAACATTTGTTGCTTCCGACCCTAAGAGTGCCTATGATCAGGCAGTTGAAAAATATGGGACAACTATCTCTCTTGTCTCTGCCAAACAGGTCAAATATGAAGATGGTCAATTACGTTGTGAGGTAACGATAGCAATACCTGAAGATCTCTTTATGGAAAAGTCTATGCTCAATGATTCAAATCTATCTGATGTATCTAATAATCCTTTAGATGAAGTATTAATGGAACAGTTGAGTGAATTGAAAACCCAGTTATCACTCATGAAATCAGAGATGCTCGGTGAGGAGGATACCAGCAGTGTCGGAAAAATCCGGAAACTGTTTACTCAAAAAGGTATTGCAAAATCATGGTTGGATAAACTCTTCGCAAGCTTTGAAGAGAACAGTATCCTCGATGATGAAACCTTGCTAGTATCATATATTCTTGAAGAGATAGATGAGTCTTTGGCTGTCAAAGAAGAGAAGATAAATGAGCCCAAAGTGATGATGCTGGTTGGACCAACAGGTGTTGGAAAAACAACAACAATTGCGAAGTTGGCAGCGCGGTATGCCTACTTGATAGATAGACCTTGTCGGGTGGCCTTGTTAAATCTTGACAGCTATAAAGTAGGTGCCTTTGAACAGTTGGCACACTATGCAGATATCATGCAAATAGAACATAGAACAGTTGAGAATACAGATGCTTTTATAGATGGTTTGGAACATTTTCATGACTATGATATTATTTTGGTAGATACAGCAGGAATGTCTCCGTATGATACGGAAAAACTGATTAAGACAGTAGAATACGTTCAGACAGATATGACAAAAAAGGTAGAGGTGAATTTAGTACTCTCCGCTACCGTAAAATATGAAGATATGGAAGATATTTATAGTAATTTTTCATTTTTGAATTTAGACTCTGTGATTATTAGTAAATTTGATGAAACCAAACATTTAGGGACACTGCTTAATTTTATGTTACTTTATAATATACCAATGAGTTATTTTTCTATAGGTCAAGAGGTACCTGATGATCTTTTGGTCGCCTCAAAAGAGTATCTTTTGGAACGCTTTATCGGTGATTTGGATGATGCGTGAAACACAGGCATTGCATTTAGAGAATGTGATGCAAAAACATATACGCTATGCTGAATATGAAGTGGCATTGCCGCTTATGAAGGTACAGCGTTCCACGCTTAAAAAGTTACGTGTGAATGATGTGTTTCTTTTGAAGTTGAATCTACTTGAATGTATCATGATAGAAGAGGGGAGAATCTGTGCAAGGCTTCAACTTAAAGCATGTGAAGGTACATATGCCCTGACAATCATCCAAACAGAACAAGAAACGATTGTATCAGATAAGAACCCTAAGCGTAAAATGATTAAGTTCTCTTTTGGAGCATATCCGATGAAACATTTGACTATCGGTGAAAGTTTGAACATGGATCTCTTTGATACAGAAAAAATAGCACTTATTGTCAATGAGAAAAAAATAGCAGAAGGCTCTTTAATTAATGTTGAGAATGAGATTGCCGTGAAGGTTAATAGGGTTCTATAGAAATGTTATCAGGGGTTTGTAGAGCGGTTAAAATTCAAACCCTCCACCTTTACCCTTACTCATACTGTCATATACCGCTTTGATATAAGCATCTCTAACCTCACACGCAAGCAATTTATTGCACTGTAAGCAACTTGTTACCCCTTGTGTTGTTTGGCAGTTTTCCAACACCTCTTTTTTTTGTGAGAGTGCAATCTGCCATTCATCAAACACTTGTTCAGACATTAATCATTGATTCCATAGGTTGATTTAAGTGATGTTATCTCATAGTTGGAACCAAAGAAACAGGGGCTTGTATCGTGTGGATGAGCAGGAACAAGTTCCAGGAGTCTCATTCCTTTATCATTTACGGCTTGCCCTCCTGCTTGTTCATACATTAAAGCAAAAGGGATGACTTCAAAAAGTTGTCTGAGTTTTCCCTCTGGTTTATCAGATGTACCAGGATATGAAAAAATACCCCCGCCTTTAAGGAGTATTTGGTGGAGATCGGGTACCATTCCTCCTGAGTAACGTAGTCTATATCCCTCGCCAAAGAGATCATCAACAAATTCTTTATGGTGCTTTTCCCAGTTTTGTTGTGTACCGCCCGGAGCATTGAGTTTTCCTTTTTCATCCAGTGTGATTTCGGATATGAAGTTGAAAAGTCCCTCTTGGGCTCGGTAGTGTAGAGGTTTTTCGTTTTTGGTGGAAACGACAAGTTCAATACGCGGTCCATAGACAACATAGGCGGAAGCCACAAGGTTTTCTCCTTTGAGCTCTCCTTCGTAAATACCGAAGATGGAGCCTACAGAAAGGTTGACGTCAGCCAAACTTGAACCGTCAAGAGGGTCATAACAGATGGTATATTTTCCATTTTCATGTAGCTCCATTATGCCCTCTTTCTCTTCACTTACCAGCGCTTTGACAATTGATACACTTTTAAATGCTTCTTCTATAATATAGTCACTTTTTACATCGAGTTTTAGTTGATCTTCCCCTGATGAGTTTGAACTCTTACTGTAACCGAGATCCTCAGTTTTAATTTCATGATCAATTTTGATGGCAATATGTTTGATGGTTTCAAATATAGTTAACATTTTTATCTCCTTTATTATATGCTTTTTGCATGTTGTTCTATCCACGCAATAATCTGTTCTGTATGGTTGAGGTCTAGTATATCTATATTTTTGGGAATAGTGTATTGATTAAGATCAATACTATCATCAATTGCAATCGCTTCACTGCAATCAAAATAGCTCTCATCAATTTCATTTCTAAAAATGGCTATACGGGGCAGGGGGAGTGTTTTAAGACCTTCTACCAGTAAAATATCAAACTCATCAATCATAGAGACAATAGTGTCGAGTGTTTTTTTTCTTTGGGAAAAATAGGTAGTACGTGTAGGGGAGGTGATGATTACCTCTGCACCGGTTTGTGAAAATTTATGGCTATCTTTTCCTTCTACATCAAATTGTGCTTTATCTTTAGGATCATTTTTGATGATGGCAACGCTCTTTTCTTTTATCAATATCTTTGCAACTTTTTCAACCAGTGTGGTCTTCCCACTATTTGAAGGACCGGTAAATGCAACAGCAACTCTTTTATTCACTGAAAACCTTTTGGGAACGTTATTTCTAAGAAGATTCCATAATTTATGTTGTAGAGATTATACTTAAATGTTTATTGAAACTATGTTAAACTGCTTATGAAAAATAAGGAGACTCTATGCTTAGATGTATGATAGTATTGACGGGCATTGCAGTTCTTCTTGGCTGTACATCAAAAGAAGAGATAGAATTGATGAAGGCCTATAAAGAAAAAATAAAATATCATAAAGCGTTGCAAAAAACAGAAAAAATACAACTCTATGAAAATAATATGACCAAAGTGATGGTCACTGCCACCTATCTTTATCATCTTGTACCCGATAAAAATGATACACGGGATGAATCATTTGTTGTCGGTATCCATTTGGAAGATGATGTATCGGATGATTCAGGTTACAAACTACTTCTCAATGGTAAGGAAGCCAAAGAGATTGAAGCATTGAAGCGTGATGATGTACGGTTAAAGGAACTCTCATTTATTTCAAAGTGGGGTGAATATTATCTCTTTACCTTTCCACATATCGGAACTAAAAAGATTAGGCTTCTCTTTGAGAGTGAAAGATATGGAAAAGCGGAACTCCATTTCGCTAAAGTAGCGAAATATAGTTTGACCAAAGAGGCTTTTTAAGAGAATTTACTTTCTGAACTTATCGGTTTTAGAAGGTGTTGTCAATGTTTTTAGTAGAGGGAAAAGGCGTGTGGTGACACCTAATTTATTGATATAGATAATATAATTTGCCAATACTTTTTTACCATACTCTCTGGCTTCAACATTTTTAATTTTTTCCATACTCATATAGGGTTCATAAGGGCCTTTTCTAAAGTAATGTGGATTTTTTATTAAACGTTTTGTAAATCCTATTCCGCCGTTGTAAGCATAAGCAATAAAGAGAGGATGATAGAGATATTTGGTCAGGTAGTCTAAGTGATAATCTGCATATTCGATGGCTTTGTAGGGATTAAACATATCATCCAAATCCATATCTTGACCTTTCTCCTTAGCAATATGTTCGATGAGAAAAGGCATAAACTGCATCATTCCCAATGCAAATGAACGTGAGACGGATGCCGGTACAAAACGACTCTCCTGTCTGGCAATTGCATAGATAAGTGCTTGACGCTGTGGCGTCATTTTTTTCATCACATCACGGTAGGGCATAGGAAAATAGGAATCTTTATAGTCGCAGGCCTTGGCTTTGAGATAGGTATGAATACCAATGGTCTCTTGTGACGCATACCCGTCTGCAAGTTCATATAAATCTGCACCCTTATACATTTTATGTTTAATTTTTGCCCATGCAATAGGGTCTTCCACATCAAATCCGTAAATTTTGTTTTTCCAGATAGATTTTGTAATCGTTTTAGGATACCTACCCTTCATACTGTCTGCTGCAATAAGGGTGTAGATGTTAACATGACAGCTTTCACGCAGGGCTTTGATGTGGCTATCGTCTTTCGTACTTAGGTAGAGCCAAAATGTAGATTTATCTACATCATACTGTTTCACATAGTGTTTGCGGGCATTGTCAAAATGTCTTGCTGCCTCTTTGGCTTTATTTTGTTGCATAAGCGATAAGCCATGTTTAAAACTCTTGTGGGCAATACTTCTGTTTCGCCAGTTTTTATTGGTCTCACCGGGTACTTTGATTGTGGGAATCTTTGCATTGAGACCAGTTTTGTTTCTGTATGCAGTTTTGAGTTTTTTATTGAGCCTACTTGCCTGATTGATGATCTTTCTAGCTTCAGCCTTACTTGTGGTATGTTGTGAGAGAAAACGCCAGATATAATAATCTTTTTCTATACTTGTTGGCATTTTGTGTACTTCCCAATAGCTTAATTTCTTGGCGTAAAGTGTAGAAGTAGTTAAAAAAAGAGTAACAAAGATACCTAATAAGAGTGATAAAGATTTCATTTTCTATCCAAAAAGTACATTTCGAATAATAATATCGATGAATTGTAAACCAAAAATAATAATCAACGGTGATAAGTCTATACCAGCCATCACAACAAAAGGTAATTTTTTACGTATAAAAGCAAAAGTGGGTTCCGTTAAGCGGTACAGTACTTGTACTATCGGATTATGTGGGTCGGGACGAACAAAACTTAAAAATGAGGCAATAATTATCACCCAGATATAGAGTATTCCGATCGATCTTATAAGTCCATAAATTTCATACATCATGATGCTATCTCCAAAAGGTAAGGTTTAATAAGCGGATAGATATCACAGAGATCAGGGCCCTGTTCTGCTCCGGTTAAAAGAATTCTAAGCGGTTTTAAGAAGTTTTCACCTTTTAAACCGCTCTCATTCATCATAAAGGTTTTAAATGTATCAAAATGCTCTATCATATCTGCATTTAGTATCAATGTTTCCAGAATTTTCATCTGCTCACCCCATCTACACTCAAAATCTTTGGGTGCGAAGATCGGGTCTATTTTTGATTTTAATTCTTTGATTGTACTTGCCTCTTCAAGGTAGAGTTTGGCAAGTTTTCCAATATCGGCATCTGCAAATCCAAAGAGTTTTGAAACACTTTTATCATCCATTAATTCAACGTGTTTTCGGTTGATGAAACGTAGTGTATCACTATCGAATGTTACGGCAGACTTAGAGATGTTCTCTATATCAAACCACTCAATTGCCTCAGGCAGTGTGAATATTTGTTTAGGTAGCTTATCATTTCCTAAGAGTAAGAGGTAGTTGATAATGGCATCAGGAAGAAACCCCTCTTCAAACATCCACTTTATTGTATCGTGTTTGCTCTCTATAGTCAGAATGACTGGCAGATGTGCATAGTCTATATCTGATTCATAGCCTAAAAGCATCTGTATATGTTTCTGTTTTACTGTGTTGCAGAGGTACTCTTCTTTACGTACAATACAGTTTATACCACTTAACATGTCATCACAAGCAGAGGCAAAATTATAGTTAGGCGTACCATCGGCACCTAAGATGATAAAGGAATCTATTGTATCAGGCATTGTATGGATATCACCTTGAATAAGATCATGGTAGATAATCTCATCTTGGGGCTTTCTAATACGAATGACAAAGGGGATACCGCGTTCTTTCAGGGTTGAAAGGTCCTCTTTGTCGTTATCAAAACACTTTCCGCTGTAAAGGTGATTTTTTTTGTCTATTTGGTCATCTTCTTGCTGTTCTTCATCCGTGCAGGTACAGATGAAAGCTTTACCCTCTTCAAGTAAACGAATAGCCAGAGTCTGATGCATATGCAAATGTTCACTTTGATGAAAAACATTTTCATGTTTTAAAGCAAATTTTTCTAAAATCTGCATGATTTCACTGTCTTTACCTTCTATCACACGTGCTTTGTCCGTATCTTCTATACGGATAGTAAAAGATTCGTTTCGCTGCTGTGCAATGAGATAGCTCACTATGGCAATACGAAGGTCTTCTATGTGCATATCACCAGTAGGTGAGGGGGCAAATCTTAGCATATGTTATGACTCCAAAAAGGTTAAATGTAATAGTGTTATTATAGGATTATTTACTGAAAATGGACTAATTTCCAAAATGTTTTTCTTTAAGGGTATATTTCAGGATTGCTGACCTAAATAATACTCTAAACTATAGAGCATATCTTCATCAAGATCTAGATTGTTTTTCATCCATTTAATATAGCCACTGTCTGCATTACATATCTCAGCGATCTCTCTATCTTTATATTTACCAAATTTGAATTTTTGAATGAGTACGGGTGTCTGGGTAAGTTCAGCCAGTTTTTGCATGGGGTTGATACCTGCAAATTTCTCTTGCGTAAGACGTACCAGTTTAGACAGAAGCAGTTTCATCACCAGTACATCGCCTATGGCATCATGGGCTTTGATGGTTATTCCAAGCTTCTGAGCTTCTGCTCCCTCTATTTTGTAGAGTTCAAGTGCATATCGTAAGTATTGCAGTCGATGATAAGGACTCTGGGGAAGTAAATGTTTTGCACATCGCAGGGTGTCTATAGGAGTATAGTTACTTTGAAAACCCTCTTTTCCCATCATTCCCAGATCAAAGGCTATATTATGGGCTATAAGATAATTCTCTTTGTGATTTAACTCGGCAACTTTTTTTGCAAAAACGGTTTGCGAAAAGGGAGGTTTGTTTTCAATCACATCAGGAGTGATATTGTGTACTTCCATCGCTTCAAGTGTAATAGGTACATCGGTAGAACAAAACTCATCATACACTTCAATATTCTCTTTACCATATACAATCATAGCTCCGATTTGTATAATGCGGTCTTTTTCCTGATTCCCTGTTGTCTCCGTATCAAAAAGTACGTATGTAGCCATGTGCTTCCTTATTGTAGTGTAAAAAGATAGTATCGTATTTTATCTGACAATCCAAACTCTCAATGACAAATGCTATAATGTCATGATATTTATCTATAGGAACACGTATGGCGAAACACTTTACCTCCATAATCTCTTTGGCTTTTGGAAAATTTGCTTCTAAAGCATTTCCCTCCCCAGTACAAAAATTTATTAATATTGGTTATGTAAAACTGATGGGACTGGATATGTCAGAATTTAAAGCACCAAGTGATTATCCCACACTCAATACACTTTTTACAAGAGCCTTTGAAGCAGAAAGAGCACTGCCAGAAGATGAAAATAGACTTATTTCAGGCGTCGATGCACTCATTACCGATGCGGGGTCTATTGTTGGGGGGAAAGCATATCAGATCAAAGGTATGTCTTATGAGATTGATGCACTGTTTGGAGACTTCCATCAAGATGCAGCAAAATGTGTAGAGGGGGGTGAATTTATCAATTTTTATCTCTCCCCTAAAGATTATCACCGTTATCATATGCCTATGCGTCTTAAAATTAACGCCTTGACACATATACCTGGAAAATTTTATCCGGTGAACTTTCCTTTACTTCGAAATAAACATGATCTTTTTATAGAGAATGAGAGAGTGGTGATTGCGTGTGAAGATGAAAAAGGTAGAACACAGGTACTTGTACTGGTCGCTGCTCTGAATGTAGGAAAAATGGTGGTGACATTTGAGCAGAGGGTACAAACGAACTCAGAGATTAGAGAACCTATGCATTATACCTATGATGACTTATGGTTGGAGAGAGGTGCATTGTTTGGCTGGTTTGAGATGGGGTCTACAATTTTGACTTTTTCACAAAAAGGGAGTATATTTCCAGAAGTTGCAATCAATCAAAAAGTACAATTTACCGATATTTTAGGTAGAGTGTTGTAATAACTACTAAAGGAATTTTGAATGCATATTAAAGAGATGGAAGAGTACGCTGAGGTGCGTGCCAAAGCAAGAGCCTATCTGTGTTATATCATAGGCAGACATATTTCACAAACCATTTTTAACGCTGATATCTCTATGGTGCTTTCTAAACTTGAAGCATTAACAGAGAGTATCTCAAAAGTAGAAACGATTTATGCTCTTGATGGTAATGGTCTACAGATTACCCCTAATATTGCCAAAAATAAAAATATTGATGGATTGGGCAAAGGGGATGATAGAAGTGACAGAGCCTATTTCTATAAAACCGTAAGAGAGCATCGTTGTACCCTTACAGAACCTTACCCCTCTTATGTGAGTAACAAAATGGTTGTCACCGCAGGGTTCCCAATCTATGATGAGCAGGATAACCTCATGAGTATTATCTGTATTGATATTACTTTGGATAATATCTTACGTATGGTACATCCAAGTTCTATTGATTCATTTTCTGGTACATTGAGCAAAATTGTCTATACTTCCTTTTCTATTGCCCTTGCGGGTGTCTCTCTTTTACTGTTTGTCAAAGGTGTGAGTGCATTTTTACATTTTGGTGTTGATTTTGCTGCTCTTGATATCAATAAAATGTTTAAAGCGACGATTCTTTTGACCCTCTCTCTTGCTATTTTCGACTTGGTGAAAGCGATATTTGAAGAAGAGGTACTGGGAAAAGAGAAAAAAGAGGGTGCAGGTGAGGGACATCAAACCATGATACGCTTTTTAGGGTCTATTATCATTGCACTCTCTATTGAAGCCTTGATGCTTGTATTTAAGTTTGCTTTGACAGATCCTGCCCAACTTGAGTATGCCGTCTATCTTATTGGTGCAGTTTCACTGCTCTTGGTGAGTCTTTCTGTGTATGTCAAGTTTAACAAGTCAAGCACGAAAACATCTGAGAAGACGCAGTAATGGAAAAAAAACTGATTATTTTTGATATGGACGGTACATTGGTGAACTCTTCTCTGACCATTGCAAATGCAATTAATTATGTGCGTAAAAACCTCGGTTTCGAAGCGATGGAGCAAGAGTATATTCTTAGACTAGTGAATGACCATACCATCAACCCCGCAAAAACCTTCTATCATGCTGAGTCATTTGACCGTGACCATGAGAGATGGTTTTCTGAGTATTACACCAAAAACCATCAAAATGAACTTGTGTTGTATGAGGGTATAAGAGAGATGCTCGAAACACTGAAGCAAAGAGGTCATACCCTGGGTCTTGCTACCAATGCTTACCGAAGTTCAACCATTCAATCACTCACCCATTTGGATGTGCATCATCTTTTTGACGGCATAGCCTGTTATGATGATGTACCTGAAGGAAAGCCCCATCCTGATATGTTACATAAGCTTCTTGATGAGCTGAACCATGAAAATCATGAATCACTCTTCATCGGAGATGGCCCGCGTGATGAATTGGCAAGTCAACGCGCAGAGATAGACTACATTATGGTAGATTGGGGTTTTACCGAACATACGGATGCCGTTAGAAGTGTGCGTGATTTACAAATGCTATTGATACACTAATTGAACAGACCAAAGGGCACCTCTATGTCTAAATCTTTTATGAGCAATCTACTTTCTATCGTGCTTATTGGGCTCTCTTTTACTGTCCCGCTGGCATATCAAAACGCTCTGTTATTTACAGGACTTTTTGCACTCTCAGGTGCTGTGACCAACCAACTTGCAATTTACATGCTTTTTGAACGTGTTCCACTTTTGTATGGTTCGGGTGTGATAGAGAAAAACTTCGATACCTTTAAACACGCGATTAAAGAGATGATGATGAAGCAGTTTTTTACCAAAGAGCAGTTGGGTGATTTTTTTGCTAAAGAGGAGAAGAAGATAGATCTAACCCCTTTGGTCGAGGGTGCAGATTTTTCACCTGCTTTTGATGCCTTGTCAAAAACAGTCATGGAGTCCAAGTTTGGCGGAGCTATCTCTATGTTCGGCGGAGAAGAGGCTTTAGAAGGGTTACGTGGGTCATTCTCAAATAAGTTAAAATCGGCTGTTATCAAGATCGTCTCTAGTTCGACGTTTAAAACCCAGATAGACCATCACATTCAAAACTCAACACTGAGTGAAGATATGCTCTCTTCCGTAGAAGGACTCATTACAAAAAGACTCAATGAACTTACCCCAAAAATGGTAAAAGAGTTGGTTCAAGAGCTTATTAAAGAGCATTTAGGCTGGTTGGTTGTGTGGGGTGGGGTTTTTGGTGGACTTATTGGATTCTTGAGTTCATTGATCATCTAATTTATAGAGCATTGCGATGGGTAATTAAAAATTTTTTAGAAGAGAAGGAGTAGGGATGGCAATTAAAACACCACATGTTGCAGTGGATGGCATCATTGAAATATATCATGATGGTATATTCCAAGGTATTGTGCTTATAGAACGTAAAAATCCACCTTATGGGTATGCATTACCGGGAGGATTTGTTGATATTGGCGAGAGTGTAGAGGATGCCTTAAAACGTGAAATGCAAGAAGAGGTACAGCTTGAGGTGGAAATTGTAGATCTTTTAGGGGTATACTCCAACCCAAAGCGTGATACAAGATTTCATACGGTTTCAATTGTCTATATCTGTAAAGCCGATCATAGTCCTGTAGCAGCAGATGATGCAAAAACCGCTGTAATTGTTGCTCTTCATGATTTGGAGGATATGGATCTGGTTTTTGATCACAATGAAATTATCTCGAATTATTTAGTGCGTAGAAGTGCCTAAAGGTACAATCGTTTTGAAAAAGGTTGTTTAATGCTTTTCCTATAGGGATAGGGAAGCATGTACAAAAACTCTTAGATGGATTTGCAAAGGAATATGTCATTAATTTTGGTTAGGTACTTATGATGAGGAGGCTTCTCTCTCAAAAAATTTCATTATTCTGCTTTTTTTCTTGCTACTATAGAACTTTTCATCGTTTTAAACCCTTGGTAATCAATATCTAAGAATTCATGAAAATCTACTATTTCACATGATTCACTAAAGCTTTCTTGGAGTTCTCCTTTGTTGAGCAAAAAAGCAGGATTTGAGGAGATGCGTTCATTTTTGGCATCATGCACAAATGTCTCAAAGAGTAGGATACCATCTGTTCGAAGTGCTGCTATCATTTGAGGAAAAAGTTTACGTTCTAGAAAGTAAGTACAGACAATGAGATCATAGGTATTCTTTTCTAGCGTATAGCTGTCAAAATCCACCTCTTTTGCATGGATATGGGGTCTCTTCTGGAGGTGGGCTATGGCTACGGACGAGATATCAAGTGCATCCACCTCAAATCCCCGTGACGCTAAATATTTACTGTGTCTACCCATACCGCATGCAATGTCGAGTGCCTGATTTCCTGTAGTAAGGTGGGCATACTTTTTTACAAGATTAATGGGTTCATCGGGTATTTTATTCTCTTGGTATTTTGCATTCCATCGTGCTTTATCTTCTATTGCCATTTTATATCTTTCCTAAAGTCTCTTTTGCTATTATTTTATCAAATTATTGAGGAAACAGTATGAAAAAACTTACTTTTATATCGTGGAATGTCAACGGTATTCGAGCAGTGGCCAAAAAAGATGCTTTGAAGTGGATAGACGAAGAAGATGTCGATTTTTTGGGCCTGCAGGAGATCAAAGCAGAAGCTGATCAGATTCCTGAGACTATTTTTAAAAGAGACTACAAGTTTCAAAGTATTAACGCCTCTTCCAATAAGGGACAGTCAGGGGTGGCACTCTATACCGATATTAAAGGTGAGGTGAGTGCGTGTGAGCATGTGGATATTTTAGATGAAGGCCGTATTAATGAGTATCATTTTGGAGATATCGCCTATTTTAATGTCTACTTTCCCAACGGTCAACGCAGTGAAGAGCGTTTGAGCTATAAAATGGGTTTTTATGAGCGTTTTTTGGAACACATCCTTGAGCTACGTAAACAGGGAAAGTCTGTTGTGGTATGCGGTGATGTGAACACAGCACATCACCCTATAGATTTGGCACGTCCCAAAGCCAATGAAAAAACTTCAGGATTTTTACCCATTGAAAGAGCATGGCAAGATAAACTTTTAGCCTCAGGGTTCATCGATACCTTTCGTCATGTGCATGGAGATGTTATTGACCGTTACTCTTGGTGGTCATACCGTGCTGCTGCTAGAAAAAACAATGTAGGATGGCGTATAGACTACTTTTATGTCTCAGATGATCTCAAAGATAGGATTGTGGATGCAGATATATTGGATGATATTATGGGATCAGATCATTCTCCTGTGAAGTTGGTATTGTCGGTTTAGAATCTATCAAGGCAATGATACCAATTACTCTACAATACCACATGACATAAGTTGTCCTGTACCACTAGGGTCAACAATATCCATATTAAGAGATGCTCCATCGTTCCTACCATAAAAAGAGATAATATCCGTATCAAAAGTTTGACCATCTATATCCATATAACTCAATTGAAATCCTCCTGTTGAGGAATCAAGAAAATATGTACCATAGAGTGTTCCCTCAACTAAAGATGTATACAGTTCATTTTTATAATAATAGCTTGATGAGCCATCAGGATTTAAGGTAAATATTTTTTTATAAAACTCTGAACTGCTGTTTCCACCACCACGATAAGAACTCAAACACTCAATTTGTGTTGCTGTTTGTACTTTATCTGTCAAATTATGTTTATATGCTATACATGATACAGGGTAAGTTCTTTCTATACCTGTAAAAAGTGCAATTATTTCATTGTTGATAGTAAGATGATACGTGCTTGTAAAATCACTCCCATAAAGATTCAAATTTAATCCTAAGTTTGAGCCATTTGTGCTGTATGTACCTGTTTCATGCAAGCTACCAGCAGAAAGATAAACCTTAGCACTCATATCTGCATCAAACATTAATTCATAATAGGTTTGATACTCTGCATCAATACATGCAAAAGATTGGCTATAATTTGCGTTAAGTGCTTCATTCTCTTTATAATGTAATTCAATAGGTTTGTTTTGATTATTTACTGCTGCAGCCAAAACAGCTGTTTCATAATAAAAAAGAATATCTCCCATCGCACTTTGCAAAGTGATTGTACTCATTACTAACAATGCCACACTAATTTTTTTCAATCCTTGATACATCTATTCATCTCCTATTATCTTATCAAATTGACAACATCTTCAATCTTGGCTATCTCGTCAAGTATTATAATAAATGTTTGCATAGCTATTGCTAAATTGTTACTTATAATATAATATTTAGCTATACTCTTTTTTAAAATAATATTTTAAAGGCATAAGATGAAAACGATGACATGTAGAGAACTTGGCGGTGTCTGTGATCAAAAATTTCAAGCGGAAACGTTTGGACAGATAGCAGAACAGAGTATGGCACACGGTTTGGAAATGATAGAAAAAAATGATGAAGCGCATATTAAAGCCATCAATATCATGAAAGCAGTGATGCAAAACCCGGTCACCATGCAACAGTGGTTCAGTGAGAAAAAAGAGGCATTTGATGCATTACCTGAAGCGTAAATACTTGATAAGAGGTGATTTTAGCCTTTGGTTAAGTGCCACCCCTTTTCATAGGGACAAGGGTAAGAGGTGAGTGATATCTGTGTTGAAGAGAGTATGTACTCCATCTCACGATGTGTATGGTAAAGGTATTTAGGTTCACCATTGGAATCGGTACAGGTACAGACTCTTTTTTGATGACTTACTTTTGTGGAAAATAAAGCATTTTTGGGTCTCTTTTGGGAAAAGATGATTTGACTCTTGATGCGCTTCAACGATGTGATAAAGTCATTTCGTTTCATAAGAAGTACTCCTAAGGTTAAGGCTCATCACCCGTATAGTAAAATTCATCTAAGCCCTCTAGAAATGCTAGGAGTAGTTCATTTGAACAGGTTTTAAAGTTTTTATGACCCTCTTTGCGAAAGAGTGAAGAGAGTTGTTGTTTTGTAAGCTCAACATCCGCCAATCCAAAAATTATCTCAGTCTCTGCCTCTTTGAGCTCCAAGGCAATACGAAGTTTTTTAAGGATGAGATTGTTGCTAAGCTCTACTGCTTCATCACGCTTTTTTTGAGGTGAAGGGCCTCTTTTTAGTGTAACAAGACCATCGAGGAAGACACCTAAATCCTCATAAGAACAGAGCATAAACGCCTTGTCTTGACGGCGTTTAAGAAGAGATGTGAGGTATGACTCCTCCATAGGGTATGCCTCAAGCCTATAGATTTCGAGCATATCTTCGATAGAGAGGTTCAGTGTTTTTTGTATACGATAGAGTACTTCATTGGTGCTGACAAGCATTATTTTTTACCTGCTTCATCCGCAAGACCCTCAAGTGCTATTTTGGCTTTGTTGAGGACATTTAAACAGTTTTTATCTTTGATGTTGTGCTTTAGGGACCAATATTCAGGGTTGGTGTAGCTTATGGTGGTTATCCCTTCATAATTGGTTGTAAACACCATGCGAAGCGGTAAGTCAAGACCCATTGAAGGGTTACAGTTCATCAGTACCGTACCCATTTTTGGATTACCGAAAACGACAACGGTATTGGGTTTTAAATTCATCTCTACACCTTTGGCATTTGCTTGATGGTCTATGGTTGAGAAGTGTGTTAATCCCTGGGTTTGAATGAGTTTTTCAAGTTTTGCCACAGATGTTGCATGGTCATTTTGACTCTCGACACTGTTGAGAAATGTACCCTTTTTACTGTCACAACCCACTAAAAACAAACCCGCTAATCCAATAAAAAATAAATTTTTCATACCACTTCCTTCTAAAAGTATTACCTATACGTTGAATCTAAAATGCATCACATCGCCATCTTGAACAATGTACTCTTTACCCTCAAGTCTATTTTTGCCTGCCTCTTTTGCACCCGATTCTCCACCAAACTCCATAAAGTCTTCATAGCCGATCACCTCTGCACGAATAAACCCTTTTTCAAAGTCATTATGTATGACAGCTGCTGCTTTAGGTGCTATGGTATTTTTTTTGATGGTCCAGGCACGTACCTCTTTGACACCTGCTGTAAAGTAAGATTGAAGACCCAGCTTCTCAAAGCCTTTGTGGATGATTTGTTCAAGTCCGGACTCTGCTACGCCAAGGTCAGCAAGCATCTCTTCACGCTCTTCATCGTCAAAATCTACCATATCCTCTTCTACTTTGGCACAAAGTTTAATCACTTCTGAGTCCCGTTCTTCAGCATAGGCTTTGAGTTTTTTTACATACTCATTCTCTTCACTGAGTCCCTCTTCATCTACATTGGCCCCATAGATGATTGGTTTAGAAGTAAGAAGACGCAGATCTTTGTTAATGGCTAAAAACCCATCACTCTCTTTGTCTTCAAAGGTAGATACGGGAGAACCCTCTTCGATGTGCGCAAGAAGCGCTTGTGCAACGGTCAGTTGTTCTTTTGCATCTTTGTCATTTCCTTTGGCTTTCTTCTTGAGCATTTCAACACGTTTAAGTACGGCGTCTATATCTGCAAAAAGTAACTCCTGTTCAATAATCTCAACATCACGAATAGGATCAATGGACCCTTCGGTATGTACAATGTTTTCATCTGCAAAACATCGTACAATATGTAAAATTACTTCTGTTTCACGGATATTACCTAAAAATTTATTGCCCAGACCCTCACCTTTACTTGCACCTGCAACAAGACCCGCAATGTCAACAAAGTCCAGTGTAGAGTATTGTACTTTTTCGGGGTTAATGAGTTTGGCAAGGGCATCCACTCTCTTATCCGGTACGGGTACAACAGCTTTATTGGGCTCTATGGTACAAAAAGGGTAGTTTGCACTCTCTGCATTCTGTGCTTTTGTGAGTGCATTAAAAGTTGTAGATTTTCCTACATTTGGTAGTCCGACAAGTCCGATGCCTAATCCCATGATATTCCTTAAGTGTTATGATATTACCGCGATTTTAACTAAATATTGGTGAAAATGGGGTTAGTTACTGTTATGCTAAGGGCTATTGATCTCTTTTCTGTGGAAATCATAGAAAATATTTTCTCTTTTATATACACTTTAGCTATCATAAAAAGAAAAAAATAGATAAAGGGTTTTTGAATGGAAAATGCATTACTTATACTTATAATAACCATTGCCATTGCCACAATATTGAATGTGATACTAAAAAAGTTTGATATTCCAACTATTATAGGGTATGTACTAGCGGGATTTGCTATCTCTTCTATTTTTCATTTTGCAGATGAGTCCAAGGAGATGTTAACACATCTTGCTGAGTTTGGAATTGTATTTTTAATGTTTACAATCGGTTTAGAGTTTTCTGTGAATCATCTTAAAAAAATGAAAAAAGAGGTCTTCGTTTACGGTGGACTACAGGTTCTTTTATCGGGTTTGCTCTTTACAACTTTGAGCTTATATCTATTTGATCTTGAAACTAAAAGTGCCATAGTCGTAGGCGCTGCTCTGGCCCTTTCATCCACGGCAATCGTCTTGAAAATATTGAATGAAAATAATCAGATTCATTCAGCCTATGGGCGTACCACACTGGGTATTTTACTTTTTCAGGATCTTGCCGTCATTCCTATACTTTTAATGGTCTCTTTCTTTACTTCTGAGACTGAGTCGGTTTCTATCTTGTTACTTGAAACGCTTGTAAGTGCCATTATCGTTTTTTCTATTTTATTTATTTTAGGTAAATATCTGCTGGAACACTTCTTTGACTGGATTATGTCAGCAGGTTCCGAAGAGATCTTTTTGGTTGCCGTACTCTTTACTGTTATGGGTGCTTCATTTTTGGCACATGTATTCGGTTTTACCTATTCACTGGGTGCATTTATCGGTGGTATGATGATTGCAGAGACAAAATACCGCTATCGTATAGAATCTGACCTTATCCCTTTTAGGGATATCCTTTTAGGTGTCTTTTTTGTGACTGTGGGGATGTTGATTGATTGGCACTCTCTTGCCTATTACGGACATATAATTTTAGGCTTACTGGTAGGAATCATACTGTTGAAAGGTCTACTTATTTTTGGAATATTACGTTTTTTTGTACCCAAGAGAACTGCACTAAAGACAGCATTGGCACTCTTTCAAGTAGGTGAATTTTCATTAGCGGTTTTTGCTTTGGCATATGCAAATCAACTCATATCCAATGAGTTAAATCAAATTATGATCATTACGATTGTACTTTCTATGATTATTACGCCTTTTGTATTGAAAAATATTAAAAGATTGGCAGACAAGATGACTAAAGAGCCTACCGTCTTACGTGATCGTGCCTTATTGGGAGACAGTTATCGTGACCATATCATTATTTGTGGGTATGGTCCTGTTGGACAAAAATTGGTTAAAAAATTTAGAGAGAGAAATTTGCTCTATATTGTTCTTGAACATGATGTGAAAGTGGTAGATAAAGAGATTGCAAAGGGTGAAGAGGCAATCTATTTTGCCAATGCTGCTCAGAAAATGGTGTTGTCACATTTTAACGTTAATGATGCTACGGCTATTATTGTCACGATAGAGAATGAGATACAAAGACAGTTGATTTGTGAAAATATTGCCTCATTCAATTCTAATATCAATAGTATTGTAAGGGTCAACAATAACGCAGAAGAGGAGTTTATCGCCTCTTTGGGTATTAAACATATTATCAACAGTAGAGATACGATTGCCGATATGCTTGCCCAGGAGGCTCTAAGCTGTCATCTTAAACTAAAGGGCAGCGCTAAAGTGTAGCTACTTGTGTTTTTGTAACAGTGCAAGTTTTTCAATAAACTTAACCATCATTCTTACCCCTGCACCTGAAGCACCATGAGGATTTTCTCCCCATCCGTGCTCCACAAATGCTGGTCCTGCAATGTCTATATGCGCCCATTTGTCCGTATGCTCTTTATCGATGAACTCAGAGAGAAACTGACCTGCGGTGATAGCCCCGCCATACCGTGTATTTGAAATGTTGCAGATATCTGCAATCTCGGATTTTATCGTTTTTTTGAGGTAAGGGTTAAAGTCCAGTGCTGTTGCAAGTTCTCCTGCATTTTTTGCTTCTTTGACCACAAGAGATTTGAGTGCATCTGAATTCCCCATGACTCCCGACGTATAGTGACCTACACCCACAACACAGGCACCTGTCAAGGTGGCAAAGTCAAAAAGATAATCTGCTTTGACCTCTTGCTGTGCATAGCAGAGTGTGTCGGCAAGTACCAGACGACCCTCGGCATCGGTATTGCGTACCTCTATGGTCTTTCCGTTTTTAGCCACAAGTACATCATCGGGTTTATAGGCATCTCCACCTATCATATTTTCAACTGCTCCCACAAAACCGTGTACTTCTATAGGCAGATCAAGTTCAGCAACCGCCTTCATGATACCCAGTACGGCAGCACCACCGCTTTTATCGGATTTCATGGTGACCATAAAGTCTGAAGGTTTTAAACTAAGTCCACCTGAGTCATAGGTTAACCCTTTACCTACAAGTGTCACAACACATTTGGGATTTTTAGGTTTGTGTGTCAGGTGGATGACTCTTGGTGTATGACGACTTGCCCGTGCTACGGCTAAAAGTGTCTCCATATTCTCTTTTTTGAGCTCTTTGGGTTTGAGGATAGTACACTCAAGTCCTGTATCGTCAGCCATACCCTGTGCAATATCTGCCATCACTTCAGGGTAACAGTCATCGGGTGTTGTGTTCACGATGTCACGTGTAAAGTTTGTAGCATCTGCTGTGATTTGTGCTTTGTGTATGAGAGAAGAGGCATTCTCTATATCAATATGAAGATTACTGTACTCCTCTAGTGAAATGCTAATGTGCTCAATCTTGCATTCACTCTTTTTACTTTTGTAGGTCTCAAACGTATATCCTCCCAAGATAAAACCTTCAACCATGGCTCGAAGAGAGTAGGTACACCCTTTATTGGTATAGGTTGCAATTTTAACAGATTTGTATGTAGTGCCTTTTAGGGCTTTAATTGCAGACGCCGCAGCCGTTCTTATGGCAGCACTTTGCAGTGAATCGGCACCAACATAGAGTCGTCCCTCACCAAGAAGTAGACAAGTTTCATCTTGTGAGCCTGAAAATCCTGCTTTTTTAAGGAGTTTTTTCTCTTGTACAAAATGGTGTTTTAAGTCGTTATCTATCACGATGACAACTTCAATCTCCGCATCGATATCAGCGAGTGGAAGTACGGTTAATTCAAAATTCATGGGTGGCCTTTTGTGTGTTATTCATAATAGTGGAGTATATCAGAATAAAAGTAAAGGATGATGGGAATATAAATGAATTTTTTGTGAAAATAGTGTGAAATAGCTTTTTTTTAGTATACTTGTAAAAAATTTTAAAGGGTGTAAAATGCAATTGATTGTGATTGTTATTCTAGGTACGATCTCAGGTTTTCTTTATGGGTACAATACGGATGGGTTTATTTTTAGTACCGATATCTGTCTTTTTGCAGGATTGGCATTAATCATGCCGTCACTTTTTAAATTTAAACTAAGAGATGCAGTGTTGGTATGGGAGCACAAAGGGGTGCTCGTGAAAGGGTTTGTTGTCAACTATCTTCTGCTGCCTCTTTTTGCAGTGATTATCGGGTTTGCAACAGGCGACTTTGGTATTACGGCAGGGTTGTTTTTACTTTCAGTATTAAGTGGTGGCGGGATGGTTATGCATTGGATAAAAAGATCTAAAGCCGATACCTCTTTTGGTTTTTTACTTCTCTTTATTAATCTTATTTTTGTTTCACTCTCACTCTTGATGTTACATCTCTTTGCTACATACAGTGCAGGCTATTTTGATGTGACGTATGATGAGGAGATCAAGATTAGTAGATTTGCAGAGCAGGTGGTCATTCTTTTAATTATCATACCGTTCATTGCAAGCAGGGTCGTACTTTTCATTAAGCCATTACTGACCCTTATTACAGACAATAGCAAAATCATCAGCCATAGTAGCATATTTATTATTTTGTTTTATCTTTTTGGACTACAGGATTCCCAGCAACTTATCGATATTTATGATTTTGAACCTGAACTGTTTTTCATCGCGTTAGTGGCAGTTTCGGTATTTTATCTCTTTGTACTTATCGCTTCAAAAATGATTTATAATTTGGATTCCCCGCAAGAGAGAGCAGCATTTTGGCATAGCTTTACAAGATACATTACACTTGCATTGGTCATCTCTACATTTTCAGCAGCTACTTTCGGTGCATCTATGCTTCTACCTATTATGTTCGCCTATTTGGTACAAATACCTTTATCGGTTGTTGTTAGCAACAAATATATGACACCTCAAGAGCAGTATTGATTTAAGAAAACTGCTCTTTGAGTATATCTTTTGCCTGTATCATATCTTTATCACCGCGTCCAGAGAGGTTGATCAAGATGGTTTGATCTTTGATCTTTTCGGGTTTCATCTTCTTGAGATATGCTATGGCATGCGCACTCTCAAAAGCAGGTATGATACCCTCTGCTTGTGAAAGCCATACAAAAGCATCCATTGCCTCATCATCGGTAATATGGTCATAAGTGACCTTTTGCGCATCTTTCAAGTAGGCATGTTCAGGGCCGATACCCGGATAATCCAATCCCGCAGAGATAGAGTGTGCCTCTTGTATCTGTCCATCTTCATCTTGAAGAAGATAGCTAAGCTGTCCATGAAGTACACCCGGGCTCCCTTTTTCCAAAGAGCATCCGTGTTTACAGTCGAGTCCTTCTCCTCCTGCTTCAATACCAATACACTCAACACTTTCATCTTCTAAAAAGTGGCTGAAAATACCTAAAGCATTTGAACCGCCACCGATACAGGCAATAACTTTGTCGGGTAAACACCCTTCAATACTATCTAACTGTGCCTTGGCTTCCCAACCGATAATCGACTGAATGTCACGCACCATCATAGGGTAGGGGTGTGGCCCTGCTACGGTACCGATGAGATAATAAGTATCTCTTGCATGGGTTACCCAGTGTCGGATGGCATCATTCATGGCATCTTTAAGGGTTTTACTGCCCGATTGCACTGCATGCACTTTTGCACCAAGCAGTTTCATGCGGAAAACATTAAGCTCTTGACGAGCCACATCTTTCGCACCCATAAAGACTTCACACTCCAAACCAAAAAGTGCAGCCACGGTGGCAGTTGCCACACCATGTTGTCCCGCACCCGTCTCAGCAATGATTTTTTTCTTTCCTAGCCTCTTGGCTAGTACGGCTTGGGCGACGGTATGGTTGATCTTGTGTGCACCGGTATGGTTAAGGTCTTCTCTTTTAAGATAGACTTTTGCACCGATCTCTTCAGAGATGTTTTGGGCAAAGTAGAGTGCAGAAGGGCGGCCTACATAGTTTTTGTAGTAGTGGTCCACCTCTTTCCAAAATCCTTCATCAAATCGTACGGCTTCATAATCAACTCTTAGCTGTTCAAGTGCAGGCATTAGTGTTTCTGGAACATAACGCCCACCATATTGAACTCTATCTTCTCCAGTTTTTCCAAAATGTCCTAAATCGTCAGGATCACTTTGACTTGGTTTTGGAATATATATCTCTTTGTTTAAATCCATCTGTTTCTCTTTATATTAATTGGGTAGATTATATCCAATAGGAGGTTATAATCTGCCTTGACTAAACAATATACGCTATTTCAGCATGTGAACCCAGCCTCATGGGTGGTCCCCAAAATCCAATACCGGAATTGACGTAGATATGTCCACCATAAGGAAGTGCATGCAGCCCTTTCACATAGGGTTGTTGCAATCTTACAAGATACTCAAACGGCCATATTTGCCCACCGTGTGTATGCCCTGAGAGAACGAGATCGGGTCTGTAGTTCCCCAGTTCTTCTATATATCGGGGTTGATGGGCAAGCAAGATGGTTTTATACGCAGTGTTACATCCTTTAAATGCCTTATGGATGTCGGGTTCAAGTAACGCCATGCGGTATCCCATGCGGTCGGTGACACCTACAACATTGAGTTTGAGTGCGTCAATGGTGACATTTTCATTGAGGAGCAGTTTTATATTGGTTGTTTTTAGAAAATCAATAATCTTTAGAGGGTCATGAAAATACTCATGATTACCCAGAACATAGTACACACCGTGTTTGGAGACGATACCGTCTAACACTCTAACGGCATCTTCATTGAGTTTGAGTGCGTCAATGGTGACATTTTCATTGAGGAGCAGTTTTATATTGGTTGTTTTTAGAAAATCAATAATCTTTAGAGGGTCATGAAAATACTCATGATTACCCAGAACATAGTACACACCGTGTTTGGAGACGATACCGTCTAACACTCTAACGGCATCTTCTATTTGGTCTAGTGCCGTATCTATAATATCACCCGTGATACATACAATGTCGGGTTTGAGTGCATTAATATCTTTTACAGAAGCGTCTATAAAGGCTTTGTCTATGAGCCCGCCTATATGTAGATCACTAATCTGAACGATTGTAAAATCAAAATGCTTTAAAGTTACAATGTTGATGGCAGGTGATTTGTTCCCCTCATAGACTGCTGCTCCGACATAACCACTTGAAAGGGCCAACATAGCACCGTCACCACTTTTTTTGAAAAATTCACGTTTAGAGAGATCAACATTTTTAAGGCTTTTATGAAAGAGATTGAGTATTTCATGTATGAGCATATAGAGTACAAGCACCAGTGTCATTCCTATGGATAGAGAGAAAAAATAGTATAAACCATTGGGGATGGCATTGGTATATCGTCCTATGACATATAAAACAGTAAAAATATAATTGATCCCTAGCACTGCGGTTAGGGTATGTTTAACACTCTGTGAAACCAGCAGTTTTTTAATCACTCTTGAGTAAAAAAGATAGTGCAGCGCAAAAAAGAGAAGAAGAAAAAGTGCAAAAAAGAGATAAACCCTCATATATAAACCTTATTTAAGTAGCAATTTTTATGTCGGTGAAGGACTAGTCCAATTCTATGACGGAATAGACCGGTGTTTCAAATCCTTCACGACCGTTGAGGAAAGAAAGTTCTAAAATGAAACAGACTTCCACACAGTGTGCTCCGACTTTGTCTATAAGGCTTGCAGCAGCTTTGGCAGTCCCGCCTGTGGCTATCAAGTCGTCTATGAGCAGTACTTTTGCTTTTTCTCCTGTGGCGTGACATCCATTTTCACCAAAAGCATCAATGTGTATCTCTACTTCATCAAAACCATACTCTAAACTATACTTCTCCGCAACCGTAGTGTAGGGGAGTTTACCCTTTTTTCGCACAGGTACAAACCCTACACCTAACCTGTCTGCAAGTATGGAGCCAAAGATGAATCCTCTTGCATCTATTCCTGCAATATAGTCAAAGTCATAAGAGGTATAACGCTTCTCAAGATGTGACATTAATGTATCAAATGCATGTGGGGTTGAGAGAAGGGTGGTGATATCTTTAAATACAATCCCGGGTTTAGGGAAATCAGGGATATCTCTAATACTATTGAATATTATAGTTTTTTCTTCGGGAGTCAGTGTCATAGTTGTTCCTTAGGGTAGATTTTGGGAATTTATATTGGGGTTATTGTAGCATAGGTTTTTGATGATTTGTTCTATCAGATATTATTAGCATAGTTTTTGTTTAAATAATGCTATACTATACGCACTATGAATGATACCACAAAAGATTATTCAGCTAAAATGGCTCATATTTTTCAAGAGTTTAATGAAAGGGAGAAACAGTGACAAATATCATTTTGTGTGGGGGAAGCGGTACAAGGTTGTGGCCTATCAGTAGGGCACTCATGCCAAAACAGTTTGTCAGGCTTTTTGATAATAAGTCGTTGTTCCAACTCACTGTAGAGCGTAATGCTAAAGTGTGTGAAAAACAGTTTGTTGTATCTAGTGCGAAGCAGTACTTTTTGGCATTAGATCAGCTTGAAGAGTTAGGCAAAAGTAATAATCAATATCTGCTTGAACCAGTAGGGCGCAATACGGCACCTGCTATTGCACTTGCATGTATGGCGTGTGAAAAAGATGAGTTGGTTTTTGTAACACCCTCTGATCACTTAGTTAAAGATGAAAAGGCTTATGCCAATGTTCTTGAAAATGCGAAAAAATTGGCATTGGAGGGAAACTTGGTCACATTTGGAATCACACCATCCTTTGCAGAAACAGGGTTTGGTTATATTGAAGCAGAAGGGGTTAATGTAGCTGCTTTTCATGAAAAACCCAATCTCAAAACAGCAAAATCATATTTGGCTGCCGGAAATTACTATTGGAATTCTGGGATGTTTATGTTTAAGGCAGGTGTCTTTTTAGAGGAGTTAAAAAAACATGCCCCCGACATTTATGAGTTATCATTCAAGGCTATAAATAATAGTAAAAGTGATAAAGATACGATGATTCGTATTCAACATGAAGATATGATAGCCATTCCCGAAGATAGTATTGACTATGCAGTCATGGAAAAATCATCTATTGTAAAAGTGGTTCCCTCGGACATTAATTGGTCGGATGTAGGTTCATTTGATGCTTTGTTTGAAGAGTTACCTAAAGATGAGTACAATAATACGTATAATAAAAATTATGTCGGCATTGATTCAAAAAACAATCTTATTTATGGAAAAGGGCGAAAGATTGCGACAGTTGACATCGAAGATTTAATTATTGTAGATACGGCGGATGCATTGCTAATCAGCAAAAAAGGATCTTCTCAAAAAGTAAAGTCGGTAGTCAAAGAAATACGTCAAAACAGCGAACTTCATAACATACATGTAACAGCACACAGACCATGGGGAACCTATACCGTACTTGAAGATACGCCCGGCTATAAAATTAAACGTATTGTAGTCAAACCGGGAAAACGACTCAGTCTTCAAAAACATTATCATCGTAATGAGCATTGGATTGTGGTGAGCGGTACTGCAACAGTCACTGTAGGTGAAGAGACTAAACTGGTAAGGCCCAATGAGTCAACGTATATTAAGATGGGAGAGGTGCATCGCCTGGGGAATGATGGTAAAATTCCTGTAGTGCTCATTGAGGCACAAGTAGGTGAATATACGAGAGAAGATGATATCGTTAGAATTGATGATGATTTTAAGAGGGTAAATTAAGTGAAATTTGCACTAAGCGGTGTACAAATTTTGTCGTAAAACCTTCCTTGTCTATCATAGTATTTATAATACTCATGGTAATGACATGTGGGTGAGAAGAAGGTTCTTTAATGTAGAAAAATATAAATGAATTAGAAAATAGAGAAGTATGCAATATAGGGCAAAAGCCCTATAAGAAGTGGATTGGAAGTAGATGCTTACGCTTCTACAGTTACCTCTTTTTCAGTACCTTCCCAGATACCGTGTTTAGTACAGTAACCATGTGCAACAAGTTTAAGTTTTTTACCTGTTGGGATGATTGTAAATGTTGTAGTGTTGTGTGCTTTTGTGTTACCAAGTGTTCCTGGAACATAAGAAGCTTTTGCTAGTTGTGTTTCACCATCAAAAAGAGTTACGGACTCGATGAAGTGATCAAAATCATCTGGGTGAGTGTACTCGTTACCCATTTTTACAGTTACTTCAAACGGTTCACCTGCTTTTGCAGTCTCTGCACAGTGGATAAATGGAGAGTGTCTGTCAATTAAGTCTTTTTTCGCTTCTCTTTCTACTTCACTAATGTCTACGTATTTATTGATTTTTGGCATATTTTTTCCTTTTTTATTTTGATGGGAATATTATAACACAAATAAATTAATTAAATAGGATAAAAATAGTCTTATTTTAATGAATTTTTTTATTTTCCATAATTCGGGATTATCAAGTAAGTATACACTAGGAAGATAAAGATAGTTTCGTTCTATTAAAAATTGATGGCGTATATAATGAACAAAAGGTGCGTCTTTGGAACTTTCTAATCGTAAAAATTTAACATATAATTTTTAATTAATATGATTATAGTATAAATTTATAATTTAAACTATTTATAAGCCTAAGAGGGCTATACTTCCCTACACATTATGAACATATGTGCAAAATATAAGAATTGGGTTTTGTCATGCAACAACTTGGAAGAAGAAAAATAAACCGTCACATAGAAGCTGATTACCGATGGGTCTGTTTTAAGCCTTGCGGTATTCGGGGTAAAGAGCTTGAAAAAACAGAACTGGATTTTGATGAAATGGAAGCGATACGCCTTAGTGACTATGAAGGACTCTACCAACAAGAGTGTGCAGACAGAATGGGAATTTCACGTACGACTTTCTCAAGAGTGCTACAACAAGCCCACAAAAAGATTTCTGATGCTTTACTGCATGGTAAAGCCATCGTAATGATACAAAAAGAACAATAATCAAGGAAAAAAAATGAAAAAAATAATCACTTCTACACTTACGCTCACACTCTTAACCGTTAACGCAATGGCATATGACAGCACAAAAGCAAAAGAACTAGTCGGATTGGCAATAGCCAATGACCCCAAAAATGCTCCAGTCAACTAATAAGATGAAAGTATTTTTATGAAAAATATTCTATTGCTTAGTGTGTTATCAGTACTTATCTATGCCCATCCCACGTTTGAACCATCCCAAACGTGTAAATCTTGTCACCCGACCATTTATGAGGAGTTCGAATCTACCCAGCACGCCAAAGCTTCTATATTCGATGATGAAATTCATGCGGCTGTTTGGAAGAAACATCCTAAAAATACTAAGATGTCCTCTTATGCATGTGCAAAGTGTCATACACCTTCAGCATCTAACTACGATGCATTGATGAAAAAACATAATGGTGTTGTACCTGATGCAAATGATACGACACAAAGAGAAGGAATCTCTTGTGCCTATTGTCACAGGATAGAGTCTATAGAGCAGGGCCATATGTCAAATACAAACATCATAGCCAAAGAGGGAAAAGTATACTTTGGTTCTCTTAAATCCCATATAGCGTCCCCTTTTCATAAGATAAAAACAGACAGTAAACACTTTAACAGTGGAAATGTCTGCGTAGGGTGTCATTCACATAAGAAAAATAAATATGACATCAATGTCTGTTCAACAAACATTGACAATGAACTTGATGGTAGTAACTGTGTGAGTTGCCATATGCCAAAAATTAAAGGCTCTGTATCCACTATGAATAAGACAAAAGAACATACTTTTCATGGTTTTCCAGGTACACATGCGCATCAAGATATGTTGACCCAGTATGTTGACATTATCTTGAAGCGCCATAAAAGAACATTTGATATAACTATAGACAACAAGAGTTCCCATGCACTAGCCCTTCATCCGATGCGTGTGATGCAACTACGGGTTAAAATCATGCGTAAAAGTAAAGTCATAGATTTAGCAGTTAAAAACTTTGCGAGAGTTATCGGTGCAGAAGGTAAAGGAACCCCACCATGGTTAGCCAATGAGGTTGTACAAGACACTGCCGTAAAAGCCAATGAAAAAAGAGTAGTCACTTTTAATGAGGTATTAGAAAAAGGAGATGTACTAGAAGTCACTATAGGATACTTCTTGGTTAACCCTAAAATGCTTAAAAGTTTAGACTTAGAGAAGAGTCAAATAGCAACAAAGTTTCATCACTTTAAAACAGAAGAATTTGAAATAAAATAACAATACAAAGGAGATAAAATGGCAGTCGCAGAAGATATCGGATGTAATAATACTCAATGTGTAAAAGCACCAAAGTGTGAAAGAACCGCTATGTACGAAAATGGTACAGCAAGTGCAGTAAAACGTTTCGGTGGGAATGAAAATGTAGGATGTGGTAAGTTCATTCCTAAGAAACAACAGTAGTAACTGTGATGTACAGGGATGAACTAAGTACACACCAATAAGGAATAAAATGGAATTAAATAAAAGATCGCTAGAACATTTTCCTATTCAGCTTTTTGCTGTGGTGATGGGTGTTTCCGGTTTGACGATTGTTTTTGCTAAGGCGTATCATCTGATTGATATGCCTTATTGGATATATGGTACGTTATTGTTGCTGGATACTGTGCTGTTTCTGGTGATATTTATCGCTTATACCTTTAAGTGGTTGCTCTATCCGGAGGCTGTCAAAAAAGAGTTTTTTCACCCTATTAAAAGCTCGTTTATGGCGACGATTGCGATCAGTTTTTTATTGGTGTCGATTGCTTACTATGACTATGCACCCACTGTGTCGATACTCTTTTGGTACATTGGTACACCGTTGCAATTATCCTTTACATTGATCATTATACGTTTTTGGATTCACAATGATCTAAAGGTAGTACATAGTAATCCTGCATGGTTTATTCCCATTGTAGGTAATGTACTTGTACCTGTCGTTGGCGTGGAAGCAGCTCCTATTTGGGTTTCTCTCTTTTTCTTTGCATTGGGTCTTTTCTTTTGGGTCGTTCTTTTTACGATTATGATGTACCGTATTGTATTTCATCATCCCTTGGCCAAAAAATTGCTACCAACTTTGTTCATACTTATTGCACCACCTGCGGTAGGGTTTGTGAGTTATTTTCGTATTAGCAATGGAAGTATTGATATGTTGAGTATGTTTTTGTATTTTATTGCACTCTTTACACTTTTTTTACTTCTATTTATGGTACGTATGTTTGATACCAAAGAGTTTTTTATCTCATGGTGGGCCTATACCTTTCCACTCGCAGCGATGACGATAGCAACCTTGATGATGTATATGGCCTTAGGCACAACAGTGACTTATGTAGGGTCAATAATGTTGATAGTACTCACAACCTTAGTAATCGGATTTGTGGGGTATAGAACCCTCCAACAGTATCAATCAGAAAAAATTTGTATAGCAGAGGAAGAGTAATGTTGAGTAAAAAAAGTATGATAACAGGTGTGATCTTGGGAGTGGTGTTAAGTCTGTTCGTGACAGGTTTGGTGTTTAAGATCGCAGCCCCGACAATTTTCTTTAAAGAAGTGAGTGTTCCCTATGACTTTGATAAAACAGTCAGAATACTTCAAACCCGCATCAACAAACAAGAAGGCTGGCATGTCACTGCTGTGATCAATCAACAAAAAGAGGTACTTGATAACGGTGGTAATGATGTCGGGAAAGTCAAAATTATCAAATTTTGTAACGGGAAACTTTCAGGTGAGATGTTGGCAGAGGACAGTAGTAAATTTATGGCAGCCAAGATGCCTCTGAGTATCGCTGTGTATGAAAAAGAAGACGGAAGGGTCTCGATAGGACTTATGAACGGTTATGTCATGGCACGACTTTTTTTCGGGACAAGAGAAGCCAAGGTGATGGAGAAAGTGGTAGGAGATATGGAAGAGATTCTCAACTTTTTACACTTTAGATATTCAATTTTTTAAATAAAAAGGAATCAAGATGAAAATAGCAATACCCGTAAAAATGAACAAAGAAAACCCGCCGGTAGCCCCGCTTTTTGGTAAAGCCAAGTGGTTTGCAATCGTAGAAGACGGTAAAGTAAACATAGAACCAAATCCTGTAGAGGGAGGACGTGCTGTGATTGAATGGTTTGATGAATTAGGTGTTGACACCATTATCATCCAAGAGATGGGTGAGGGGCCTTACAGTGTGGTTCAGAAATTAGGGACTATGAAAATCTATCATTCAGGATTTGAGCGTATTTTACTTGATGATGTTTTGAAGAAGTTTGAGGAGAATACGCTGCCTTTAGTAGATGATGCAGGTATGGCAAAAATCATAGCGCATCATGAAGTGAGACACCCTCATGACCATCATCACCACCATTAAAAAAATCTTCCAGTTTTATCTGGAAGGGTTTAAAAATATGAAACTCGGTAAACGCCTTTGGGCGATTATCGGTATCAAATTTGTGATCTTTTTTGTCATTATGAAAATGCTCTTTTTCCCCAATTATTTAAAAGAGAATTTTTCCAATGACAATGAAAGAGCTGAACATATACTTCAAAGTTTAACCACATCTAAGGATTAAGAATGGAAGATACACTTTTAACAGATTGGTCACGGGCACAATTTGCTTTGACTGCACTCTATCATTGGCTTTTTGTCCCATTGACTTTGGGACTCTCATTCATCATGGCTATTATGGAAACCATATATGTAAAAACAGGTAACCCCATATGGAAAGAGATTACAAAGTTTTGGATGACACTCTTTGCCATTAACTTTGCTATAGGTCTTGCCACAGGGATTATTATGGAGTTTGAGTTTGGTACCAATTGGTCGAACTACGCATGGATTGTTGGAGATATCTTTGGTGCACCTCTAGCAATAGAAGGAATTATGGCGTTTTTTATGGAGTCTACTTTTTTTGCTATCATGTTTTTTGGTTGGGATAAGGTGAGTAAGAAAATGCACCTGCTCTCTACATGGCTTGTGGCAATTGGCTCAAATCTCTCTGCACTTTGGATACTCGTAGCCAATGGATGGATGCAGCACCCTATAGGGATGGAGTTCAACCTCGATACGGCACGTTTTGAAATGGTGCGTTTTTTTGATGTACTCTTTAACCCCAATGCCTACTCTAAGTTTTTACACACCGTAGGCAGTGGTTATGTGATGGGTTCACTCTTTGTAGTGGGAATTAGTGCGTGGTATCTTCTTAAAAACAAAGATGTAGTCAAAGCCAAAAAGAGTATGGTCGTAGGGGCTACATTTGGGCTTATTACCACTATATTTCTTATCTTTACAGGAGATGAATCAGCACACCAAGTTGCCCTTAATCAACCCACTAAACTCGCAGCAATGGAGGGGCTTTATGATGGTCATGAACGTGCAGGAATTGTGGCAATCGGTCAGCTTACACCGGACAAAGAGATAGGAGATGATAAGCCTGAATTTGTATGGAGTATAGAAGTACCGTATGCTTTGTCTATCTTGGGATTTCATGATATGGATGCTTTTGTACCGGGTATCAATAATTTGGTTTATGGAGATGATGACCATCACAACATTGAATCTGCACAATCAAAAATGGATAAAGGAAAAATAGCCATAGCAGCTTTGAAAGCCTATAAAAAAGCTAAAAAAGAGGGTGACACAGCAGGTGCCAAGAAAGCTTTAGCCCAATTTAGAGCACATGAAAAATACTTTGGATATGGATATCTAAAAGACCCTAAAGATATTATTCCTCCTGTGGCACTGACCTTTTACAGTTTTCATATTATGGTTGGTTTAGGTACATGGTTTTTGGCACTCTTTTTCTTCTTGCTTTACTTTAGTATGGTAGGAAAGTTAGATCATCAAAAAATGTTGCTACGCGCAGCATTATGGTCTATCCCTTTAGGGTATATTGCCGGAGAGATGGGGTGGATCGTTGCTGAGGTGGGAAGACAGCCATGGGCTATCTTTGAAATGTTGCCCGTAGGTATGGCAACCTCACAGGTAAGTACCACTGCAGTGCAAACAACGTTTTGGCTTTTTGCCATCACTTTTACGGGATTGCTCATTGCAGAGATACGCATTATGACCACACAAATCAAAAAAGGAATGGAGGAACACTAATATGTTTGAAACTTTATCACTCTTAACCCTACAACAATACTGGTGGTTCATCGTTGCCTTACTAGGTGGGATGTTTGTATTTATTATGTTTGTACAAGGAGGGCAGACACTGCTTAACACTTTAGGCAAAACAGAAACAGAGAAAAATGTCATCATTGCATCGCTTGGGCGTAAATGGGAACTTGGATTTACCACTTTAGTGATGTTTGGTGGCGCACTTTTTGCAGCGTTTCCTCTGCTCTATGCCGTGAGTTTTGGTGGGGCATACTATGTCTGGATGGCAATACTTTTTTGTTTTATTATTCAAGCGGTCTCTTATGAGTACCGTAAAAAGCCCAATAACTTCTTTGGGCAAAAAACCTATGAACGTTTTTTATATATCAATGGCTCTTTAGGCATTATTTTGATAGGGGTTGCATTGGCAACGTTTTATACAGGTGGGAGTTTTATCAAAAATGATATGAACCTCTCTTCATGGACAAACCATAGTTATGGATTAGAAGCACTCTTAAATCCTTTTAATGTGGCATTTGGTTTGACAATCTTCTTTTTGGCACGTGCACAGGCAAGTCTCTATTTTATCAACAACATTAATGAAACAGTCATTGTACAAAGAGCAAGAAAACAATTGAAAATTGATGCTGTACTCTTTGTAGGGTTTTTTCTACTTGTTGTAGGTATGCTCCTTCTTATGAGTGGTGTCGCTTATAGTGAGAAAGGCTTTGAAGTTGTAAGCTATAAGTTTTTACGCAACCTTATCGATACACCTCTACTACTCATTTCACTACTAAGCGGTGTACTCTTGGTTCTTTATTCCTTTTATATGACTTTGTTGAAAGCATCCACTCAAGGAATCTGGTTTTCAGGTGCAGGCACAGTAGTGACAGTCGTAAGCATCTTAAGCCTTCTTGGTTTTAATCAAACTGCTATTTACCCATCACTTAGTGACATTAGCAGTTCACTCACCATAGAAAACGCTTCGGGCAGTCACTATACATTGACGGCAATGAGTTATGTCTCTTTAATGGTTCCATTTGTATTAGGATATATCTTTCTGGTATGGAAATCTATGGATAAAGAGAAGATTACCTCAAAAGAGGTCGAATCAGACCATCATCACTATTGAAAAAAAGGAAACATTATGGAAACACTAAATTATACCTCTGCGATCTTGTGGTATGCTTCATGGCCTGTTGTGATATTTATATCTTATAAATTTGTAATGCTCAATATTGAGCATTTGGAAGAAAACTTGGAAAAGAAAAAAGAGAAATAGTACTATCGTATCACCTCAAAAGTAGGCAGTTGACTTCTATTGTCACTCTCTGCTTCCACTTTTTCCTCATCTTCACAACAATTTAAAACAGACTTTTGGGGGTTTTCTATAAAATCATAGCCCCTGTAAATTGTATAGACCCCAAAGAGTATGACAATGATAGAGGCAAGGTTCATCATGTTTTTTCGAAGTGAGGAGTTACTAAGTAGTTGGGTAAAAAATCCTAGTCCAAACAGAGCAGGTATGGTGCTTAGTCCAAAAATGAACATGACTAAAGCACCCCATAAGGGGCTTCCCGTACTTGCAGCAGTGACGGCAAAGAAGTAGACCAAACCACAAGGTAAAAGACCGTTGAGTAGACCTAAAATATAAAAGCTGTAGAGGGATTTACTTTTGAGCACATGACGAAATACCTCTTGGTACCATTTACTTTTAGAAAAGCTGTGTTCAAGCTGGGTGAGAAATGCCAACTTACCTAAGAGTGATAGACCTGCGAGTATCATAAAAATCCCTGCAACGATAGTAAGTGCCGCTGTCGCAAGGCCGCTAAATTGTGCCACCCCTCCGATAGCCCCAAATATTGCCCCAAGCATCACATAGGTGGTAATACGCCCAAAAGAGTAGCTAAGATGTGCGATGCCCTGCATAAGATTTGACCATCTATTGTCTATCTTAGCTGTACTGTAGGCAATGACTATACCGCCACACATTCCAATACAGTGTCCAAATGCACCTAAAAAAGCGATGGTTGCTATGGTCCAGAGGTCAATACTTTCCATGCTTATCTCTCCAATAACATTTTTCTGATTTTTGGGTTTCCTAAGTGTTCACCCCTTAAAACATAAAGTGCCATGGTCGGAAAATCTATGGTACCTTTTGTCTGTTTTTCTCTTGCACCAAAACCGTAATGCATGGCTGTTTCATCTGCTCTTCCGTACCATGCTTTTCTTGCATCTATCCATTGATTGGTATCAATGCTGTAGATCCAAAGTTTTGCCGTCTTTTTAAATGCTTTGTCTTGCAGCCATAAGACCATACAGGCAGGATCATCAAAAAACCATGTATTGCCGTCGGGAGAAACAGCTTGTGAACTGTTTCTTTTCGTTGTAATGAGCATTTTACAGTAGGGGTCATTGGTAAAGTTTACTTTAAGCGGTAAAGCTTCCATCTCTGTATTGCCCTTAACAATGGTGACAGGTTGGTCATTTTTTGCCATAGAAACAAAGAGAATAGCAGTGATGCCCAATATCACAAGTATGATGAGCAGAGGTAAAAGTTTTTTCATGATAAAAGTACTCCGTTTTTTATATAATATATGACTACATAGAGTGTGCATAGTAGCACAAAGAGGTTAAATAAATACGCAGCATACCTTTGCGACTTTAAATGTTTTTTTTTCATTACAAGTGTACCCAAGGCATTGCTGATACCTAAATAAGTAGCCACAAAGAGTGACCCCCACAAAAGATACCCTACATACGCATAGTCTGCTTGCATCATGCAAAATGGACACTTGTGGGTAGGAAGCTGATAGATATAGGTTCCAAAGAAATAGACCACGGCATAATACGCAATATAGACAAAAAGTGTGTTGGAGAGTAGATAGAGTAGTATATATTTGCTTTTGATACTAAGAAGTACCAAGGCATAGAGTAAATAAAACAACAGCAACAAAAGTGGGATAGTGAGTCCAAAGGGCAGGGGATTCGCACCTTCTAACTGACCAAAAAGTGCTGAACAGCAAGAGACCGGCTGATGGATGTCGATATCTGAAAAGTAAGCAAAGTCTAAAATCAATTCAAAAAGTATAAGTATAAATATAACGCTAAATAGCCATGACTTTTCTCTAAACCATTGATGGTTCTTGGTACGCATATCGTAAAAATGTACATAGAGCCACAAGGTTAAAAAAAGCAGGATAATCAGTTTTAATATTAATAAGTATGATCCATAGCCATTTGCAGTGATGACCCCTGCAGCACACATGGCACCGGGGACTAGCAGGGACAAGGCATCAATACTAAAGATGAAATAGACCAGGAGTAAAAACTTCATGGTAAAGACCAAAAGGATAATGGTACTTACCAGGTAGGCCTGTCTCTCTAAAGCAAATTGATAAGGAGTGAATTTTTCAAAATCCCATTTGAGTAGTACTTTGAGTGAAATTACAAAGGCTATAGATAAGAGTAAAAAGAGTATACCTTCAGATAAAAGATAGACAATGACTTCGTTGGAAAAGAGTACTTCATTCATGGTCTTACTTTAGACGATTGTGCCATCAACCATAGGAACAATGGTACTCTTAAAAGGTAAGGTGTCAAAAAGAGGGTCATGGGTAGCGATAACGATTGTTTTGCCTAATGCATGTAAATCTTTTAAAATCTCTATAAAGAGCAGTGAATTGTCTCTGTCCAAGTTTGCGGTCGGTTCATCACAAAGGATGATGTCTGGATTGGCTACCAAAGCTCTGGCAATGGCTGTTCTTTGTTTTTCGCCACCCGAAAGCCTGCTCGCTTCCATCTCTTTTTTATGTGAGATATTTGCAACTTTCAGAGCAATCTCAACTTTTTGCTTTATCTCATTGAGACTAAGTCCTGAAGGGATGAGAGGAATGGTCACATTTTCAGAGACGCTGAGATGATCAAAAAGATTAAAGTGCTGAAAGATCATTCCTATCTTTTTTGCACGTAATGCTGAGGCAAAAAGGTCGGGTAGTTTAGAGATGGGTTCACCCTCTATAAGGATTTTTCCCGAACTTGGTTTATCTAGACCTGCGATGAGTGAGAGCAGTATTGTTTTTCCTGAGCCGCTCACCCCTTTGAGGACGATGCATTCGCCTTGTTGTATCTCTAGATTAATATCTTCAAGTACGACTAGGGTGTTTCCTGCCTGATCGAAGGTTCTGTTTAGGTTTTCTACTTGAATCATCATAACATCGCCTCTTTTGGGTCGGTTACGGAGACCCTCCATACCGGTATCAGTACCGCAGCCATAAAAGGAAGTGCATAGATAAGAAAAATGGAGCTAAGCAGTGAAACGTCAAGTACAGGTACAAAAGAGAGTGTGTTGGTCAAGTTCTGTCCCCCTAAGAAAATCGCTTTGAGTAAGGGGGCACCTAAGATAAAGACGTAGAGATATGCTATAAAAATACCGATGATAAATGAAGTGAGCACGACCACAAGGGTTTCTGTAAATTTGAGTTTTAACACATCGTTTATACTCCAACCTAATGCCCTTAAAAGTCCTATATGCCGTCTGTCAGACGCATAGACCATACTATATCGCTGATACAGCATCAATACAAATGTACTAAGCAGTATCAAAAAGAGTATGAGAAAGAGTCCGCCTTTATAGTTGTAGAGACCTTTATAAGACTTTTTGACATCATGTTTATTGACCACGCGGATATCATAATACAAAGCAGAGAGCTTTGCGGTAAGCATCTCCCACTCCTCGGGGTTGGGTACATTAAAACCAATGTCTGTCACTTCCTCTTCATGATAACCCAGAATTTTTCGTGCCAGATCGATGGGCATAATGATCATCTCATTGCTAAGAAGATTACTCTGTTTAGGAAGTGTATGAAAAATGTTTATCGTTTCAAAAGTACCGCTAGGTGTTAAAAAATTATAGTTTTTTGTATAAAATTTTCTCTCAAGATACGCCTTTATGCCTTCACCTACAAGCATCTGTTTGGCGGATAAAAAAGCTTTTAATTCAATGCTATCCATGAGTGCTTGTAATCCCTCATGACTTTGCTCTTCTAGGAAATCTACACCCACAATGAGAAATGACTTTCCTTTGGGCTCAAAAGCGTAACGTCCATAGACTCTTGGGGTTATTGTTGTGATGCCATAGGTTTCTAGTAAAGTATCGCTCCAGTGTAGCGGTGTAGGAACGCTACTTCCTCCTTGCAGACGAGAGACCACAAAATCAGGCTGTGCTTCTAAGGTCTCTTCTAAAGAGTAACGAATAGAAGAAGAGATGAAGAGTACCGAAGCGAGTAAAAAGAGTATCATCACAGAGATAAAGATCACTGAGAGGTGTTTACCTCTTTCTTTAAAAAGTTGAAGCGTCAGAAAGTGCCAAAATGCATTAACGTTCATAGACAAAGTCCATTCTGTTTAGCGTCGGCATTTCAGGATATGTGATATTATGTTTAGATGCATCATACGCTACTGAAAGGGATAAGGGTGCCATATGTGTGAGTTGGGTAATGGCATTTAAAGCGTCTCTATTTTTGTGATAGGGAAAAAGCAGGGTATCTGCACCCATAAAGCAGAGCATACAAGTGAGTAAAAATAAAAATGATACAAATGGTTTTATCAAGCCGCGCTCCTAAACTTTAGTCACTATATTCTATTCCATCGAGTCCCATTACCAGCTTTGGTGTAATAGCATCAAAAAGTATGATCTCTTCGCCCGAATGGTCTTTCATAAAATTCAGGGCAGCATCTTTGGTTAGAAAAGGGATGAGCTCATTTCCCATGGGACCAAAGACATTAGACCCTACAACATAAAATGCTTTTTTGGCATCTATGGCTTTGAGTGTGTAAAAGTCTGTCACTTCTATACGGTTTATCTTCGTTCTATCATAGGGAAAATCTATATCAAAAATGTAAAATTTCATCATATCTTTTACACCGTCAAAGTAGTATTGTTTTGTTTCTACTTCTATACGTGCTACCCATTTAGGGTATTTAGCCACAAACATGCCACACACAGGACACTTTACCTCTTTAGGTACTTTTATGTGCCCTTTTACAGGGGTCAACGTGCTACTTGTACCGGCTAAAAGAAAGTAAGTAAGGGCTTCTTTATTGCGTGCGTTAAGTGCGACACATGGGTTTATCTCTTCAATTTGTTGGGTAATAGTGGAAAGGTTTTGTGCATTTACTTGAGAAAGTTTACTTTCATCACACAGTTTTAAAGCTACTTTTTCACCCTTTTGAACCAGTTTGGCATATTTTGAAGGTGAAAACTCCTCAGCATATGAGACTACTAAGAGTAAAAAGAGGCTTAATAAAAACTGTATCATAAGGTTTAGTTTCGTAAATTTAAGTAAATTGCAATGGCTTGAAGTTGTTTTTCATTGAGTTTGGCACAAGGCTTTTGTGTAATCAAATAGGTTTTTGCATCTACAATTGTATTAAATGATTTATCAAAAGGTATACAGAGATTCTCATACATCATTTCGCCTTTTTGTGCAACCATAGCCTGTTTTCTTTTAACCATATTTTTCTCTTCTTCCAGTGTACCTTTTACAGACTCTAAAACGGCATAGTATGTCATGACTTTTCCACCAAACTCGTTGGCAAAATTTTGGGCATCAGACTTTTTACCAAAGGCATATTTACTGCTCATACTCATGGTGCCGGCTTTAGAACTGCCCATAACATACCAGGCATTAAGGATATCAATAAATTTTAATGTTGTATTATCAACCACTTGAATGTTTGTCATTTTTACACCATCACTCATTCTATCGGCTAAACAGTGAATGGAACAAAACTGTTCAATTTTACCCTCTACATGAGCAGCATGATTTGTCTTATAGAACATTGGAAGTGTCATGCCGCATTTGGGACAGAACATTTTGGCGTCACCCTCTTGTAGAATGGTTGCTTTATCTGACGAAACTGCTTGAAAACGTGTAGGCATCTTTTTTCCCATCGGCTGTTTTTTGATTACTTCTCTTATATCTTGATGCATCTCCTGTGCAAAAGTATTTGAACCCATCATGAGTAATGCTGCAATTAGCCAAACCATTTTTTTCATTAGATATTCCTTTGTTTTTTAATAATATAACTTAAGTGTTAATTTAGTATTAATTAAATCTATTTACTCCATAGAGTATATGGAATAAATGTAGATAGATATTTACGCAGTATAAAGTTGTTTTGCTTTTTGCACATGGAAATTGAGTCCAATCTCTTTTTCCGTACATCCCAGAGCCAGTGCAACCATTTGTGGCATATGAAGAACAGGGAGTTCCACGTCGCGTCCCATTACTTTGGAAACACTGTCTTGATAGGTATCCATTTTAAGGTGACATAGAGGGCAAGGTGTGACCATAAGGTCTGCATTATTATCGATAGCATCAACCAATGCATTTCCGGCAAGTACTTCAGAGGTATGGTTGGCCTGCAGTTCAACGTGGAAACCACAACATTTATTTTTACTCTCATATTCAACAGGATTACCCTCAAGTGCGTCAATGAGATTATCAAGTGACGTTGGTTTATAAGGGTTTTCATGTCCATTGGCTGCTTCATGCAGTTCGGACGGTCTAATGTTATGACATCCGTAAAATGGTGCAATGTTCAAATGTGACAGTGGTGTAGTTACTTTGTCCTTGACATTGTCTAAACCATACTCATCTATCAGTGTATAGAGGAAGTGTTTTATTTCAGATGTTCCTTTATACTCAAGTCCTACCTCTGCAAGTTTCTCATTGACCCTTGCTTTAAGTTCAGGGTCTTTGTCAAGTGCATGTTTTGTCATTGCAGAGTTCAGTTGGCAGGTATTACAGATAGTGATCATTGTAAGACCCAGTTTTTCTGCATAACAGATGTTTCGTGCATTAAGTACGTGTGCTAAAAATTCATCAAAATCTTGCAAATGACTTGCTCCACAACATGAAGCTTCTTCAAGTATGGTGATTTTGATCCCTAATTTATCTGCTACTGCCAGTGTAGATGAAAGTAGTTCAGGTGTAGACTGTTTCGCCGTACATCCTGTAAATAGTGCATAATGTAATTGTTCGCTCATCTTCTCTCCTTACAGTTTATTTGTTTGTGAAATTTCAATCAATTTTTGAACTTCATCTAAATTTTTAATTTTTGGAATACTCTCAATAAACGGTATGCCAGAGTGCCAGTGTATTTTTCCGGCTTTCATCATTTTGAAGGCAGTACCTAAGTGTTTGTACATCCCTAAATAACCCTCAGAATAGGTGACGATATCTGCTTCATCAAGATACCCAGTCTTCTTCATACCTCGTAAGAAACCTTCTGCATGACGTGTCGCCACATTGGATTCAGCCACACCACGTACAAACTGCAAGTTGTGAAGTTTACCGATTTTCTCAATAGGGTTAATCTCTTTAGGACAGGCTTCTGCACACTCAAAACATTTCACACAGTCCCAAACGCCTGAACCACCCTCAGCAGTAATAGCAAGTCTCTCATCACCTGCTTCATCTCTGGTATCTACGGTAAATCTATAGGCTGCATTGAGCGCTGCGGGTCCAAGGAATGCATCATTGACTTCAAGGGCAGGACAGGAGTAGTGACACGCACCACACTGAATACAGAGATCTGAGTCTAAAAAGTTATTAAACTCTTCAATACTCTGTTTTGACTCTGCTGCAGGTCGTGGATCTACGTCAGAAACAACATACGGCTTTACCGCTGCATGTTTTTCCCAGAAATCTGATTTATCAATGATCATATCTTTGATGGCACGTTTGGTTGAACTTGGTTCAATGACCAACTCATCACCAAAGAGTTCTACCAGTTCCAAAGCATTTTGTTTACAGGCCAGTGTAGCTCTGCCATTGACTTTGATCGCACATGCACCACAAATACCGTGTCTGCAACTCCTACGGTAAGAGAAAGAACCATCATGTTCCCATTTTATACGGTTAAGAAGGTCAAGGATCAGCTCATCTTTACCTACTTCCATCTCATAATGTTTATAGTATGGAAGGTAGTCTGTCTCAGCATTAAATCTAAATGTTTTTAATGTTATTTTTTTATGTATACCCATTTTACTCTCCTAGTACTTTCTTTCCATTGGCTCAAATTTCCCTTGAGTGACTTCACCCCAGTCAATAGAGACATTATACGCATCATCCATTGTTGCATAGGTATGTCTCATGAACTTTTCATCGTCTCTTGTAGGGAAATCTTCACGGTAGTGACCACCACGGCTCTCTTCACGAGTGAGTGCACCTACGACCACTATCTTCGCTGACTCAATCATGTGTCCAAGCTCTATGGCTTCTTGCAGATCAGTGTTAAACGTATTGGATTTGTCATCAATACGAATGTTTTTAAATCTGGCTAAAACATCATCAATGAGTGTAAGTTGTCTCTCAAGTGATTCTTTGGTTCTAAACACACCGGCATCTGCCGTCATCCCTATTTGTAGTTCTTCTCTTAGTTTGGGTACGGTTTCATTACCATTGGATGTTTTAATGGTAGTCATCTCATCAATACACCGGCTGGCATCTTCTATCGTTGCCTTACGTAAAGAGACACCTGCATCAAGTGCTTTTATCATATTTTCACCTGCATGTCTACCAAAAAGCATCGCTTCAAGTACGGAGTTTGCTCCCAAACGGTTGGCACCATGTACAGAGACACAGGCACATTCACCCGCTGCATAGAAACCTTCAACAAGGTCACCCTTTGCATTTTTTTGTACTTGACAGTCAATATTTGTAGGAATTCCACCCATAGAGTAGTGTGCCGTCGCAGAGATATGAATAGGCTCATTGAGCATATCTTGCCCTTGGAAAGCAATAGCAAGCTCACGAAGTTCCGGAAGGCGTCTTAAGATGATTTCCGGGTCAAGGTGTGTCAGATCAATGTTTACCGATTGTCCATCTTTACCCACACCTCGTCCTTGACGTACCTCTTCCATAATGGCACGGCTTACAACATCACGGCTAGCCAGCTCCATAGCATTGGGTGCATATTTGCTCATAAATCTTTCACCCTCAGAGTTAAAAAGTCTACCCCCTTCACCACGCGCAGCTTCAGAGATAAGTACACCTGAACCACCGAGTCCACTTGGATGGAACTGTACAAACTCCATATCTTCAAGCGGAAGCCCAAGACGTGCAACAATAGAGAGTGCATCTCCCGTATTTGCATGTGCATTAGAGTTAAATCTAAAGAGTCTACCATTACCACCCGTTGCAAACATGCTTACTTTTGCGTTGAAGATAGCCACTTTGGAGTCTTTAATATTATAGGCAACGACACCAGAGACTTTGCCATCTTCATAGATAAGGTCACCGGCATACCACTCATCATACACTTCAATTCCTGCACGATCTGCTTGTTCATAAATAGTTTGTAAAAGCGTAAGACCAGTTCTATCTTTTGCATAACAGGCACGCGGTTTTGATTGTCCTCCAAATGGACGGATAGCAATATCACCTTCTGCGTCACGTGAAAAAACTGCACCCATTCTCTCTGCCCACCTGATCGTCTCAGGTGCTTTGCTACACATAAGTTCAACACAATCCTGATCAGCTAGATAGTCAGACCCTTTCACGGTATCAAACTCATGGAGTTCTGTAGAGTCCTCTTTACCAAGTGCAGCATTGATTCCACCTTGTGCTGCACCGGAGTGGGAACGCAGTGGATGAAGTTTTGTGATAACAGCAGTTCTCTTTCCTGCTTCAGTCAGCTCTTTTGCTGCAGCTAAACCTGCGAGTCCCGAACCAACGATAACAGCGTCATATTCGTAGATTTTTATATCTGAGTTTATGCTCATAGTATCTTTATCCTTTTCGTACATAATGCAATTATATTAGCGTATTGTAGGTTAATATTAGGAAAAATTATAAAATATTTTTTGTGCAGAGGTGTAGGGTGTTACGCAGAGACGCCACTAAGTGCGTCTCCTTTTAGGCGGCGATACTATTGACTTGAGCCATAAAGTCTTTTGATCCAATGAGTTCCAAACCAATCATTTTTCTACCTAATACTTTTTCTATTTGGGAAAAGTTTTCTAAAAACATATTAAATACAGCAAAATCCTCAATGATCATCACTTCTGCACCAGCATCATAGGCATCCAAAAGGGTAGCACCCGCTTTTTTTAATGCTAAATTTTTGTTCTCTTCCAAGATAGCAAGACCGGAGAGTTTATGGGCTCTTGAAAAATGAATCTCTTTTAACCCTGCTTGAGAGATGAGGGTATGCATATCGTTTTCTCCAGCAGATCCAGCATAATAAGCAACCTGTTTTTCATTGAGGTTCTCTATGGTAATAAATCTTCGTTCTACGGTAGCAGGCGCTTCTCTCTCTTCCTCTTTTTTATTCAATAAACGTGCCATAAGTTGACTACACAATGAGGGTTGCGGTTCAGGTTTTACCATCGCTTTGAGTGCATCAATCGTTTCAGTATGGTCTTGTGCATTGAAAAGATTATTTTCATATTCACAATCCATCAACCCTGATGGTACGTCAGTAATCGCTTCTAAAATGGCTTCTGTATGTTCAGAACCATTGCTTATCATTTTATGGGCAAGTATTAAAATAGCATCACCAATGTATTGACGATCAAATTTTTCAGTTTCCGATGCGTAGTGCAGGGCATAGAGTGTTTTGTAATACTTTAAGTCTGATTCCATTGCAAAAGGTTCCAACAGTGCAAAACTTTGCATGAAATCACTATTATTGATCCTTAGTCCATTGTTGGAACGGTAACTGTTAACAGGATCTATCTGTAGCGATGTACCAACTCTTTGGACAATAGAACCTATCGATTGTTTTGCTTCAACCACCAAACCATTAATCTTCATAACAAGCCTCTGCTTAGGAAAAGAAAAGTTCTCATTGGCTGCTTGTATCTCCATAAGCAGGTCTTTGGCTGTAGCATCACTTTTCATTGTGACACTAAAATTTTTATAATAAGGCAGGTAGTCTGTTTTTGCATTAAAAAAGAATGCTTTAACTTCAAGCTTGTGTAACATAGCTATCTCCATAATGATGTATGAGACTTCTTGAAATACTCAATAAAATATGCTCAATTTATGAGTTTTGAAAGAAGTCTATTAAACTGAGTATAGCTTATTCAAGCCGTGAAGATGACTATATGCTGTAATCTAAAGTAAAAACACTTAAAGTATGTTACAATCTTACCAAAACCATCAATGAGGAGCGTAAATAGATGCCCATTCAAGACAAAGAGCACTATCTGATCAGTACATTAAGTTCAAGCCATATCGGTGATGATGCAGCAGTTGTAGGTGATACACTTTACAGTATGGATGCTTTTTTTGAAGATGTCCATTTTAAACGGGAGTGGATGAGTATGACGCAGATTGGCCGTAAAGCGATGCTGATCAATATTTCAGATGCCATTGCGATGAATGCAGAACCTCAATTTGCTCTGGTCACTGTCTCTTTGCCAAAAGAGTTGACCGAGAGTGAGATAGATGAACTGACACAGAGTCTTGAAAAAACAGCGCAAGGGTTTGGTTGTGAGATCATCGGTGGAGATACCATTGGTGGCGAGAAGTTGCATTTGAGTATTACAATTGTCTCCAAAAGTAACAAACCTCTACTCCGTACAGGATTACAACAGGGAGATCTGTTGGCATTTACAGGGACTTTAGGTGAGAGCAAACGGGATTTGGATGCACTCTTTAGGGGTGAAAAAATAGAGGATGAATCACGTTTTTATAACCCTACATTACGTGCAGCATTTATAGCCAAAGCAAGAGACTATTTACGTACAGGGATGGATATCTCCGACGGTCTCTTCTGTGATACCAATAAACTTCTAGATATTAATAAATATGGATTTGATAGTTTTGAAGAGATTGAATCATCAGTAGGGCTTAGCGGAGAGGAGTATGAAATGCTTGTAAGTTTTGCACCGGAACATTATGCAGAGGTAATGGAGATTGCAGAAGCAACCGACACACCTCTAACGGTATTTGCAAAAGTAGCTAAAAATAGTGAGCGATATCCTTGTAACAGTCACCATTTCAAATCATAATTTTATCGTTAAATCCTTGTATTTATTATGTATTTCTTTCTAACCCCATTTTTCTTGATTTTATGTTTGGATGAGTAGCGTCCGAGATAACGGTTGACTCCACCGACAGGTTTTTCTGTTCGGTGCTAGGATTTGTTATCCAATTTACTTAGCATACCATTGATAGCTTTTTCAAACTCATCAAAATCATCACCCAAAGTATCCCATAAAACTTTATCATCAACTCCAAAATAATGATGAGTTAAAACATCTCTCATTTTGGCTATTTTACTCCATGGAATTTCAGGGTATTCATTTGTAAGTTCTTTCAAAAGCTATGTCTTGAATATATAACTTATGATTCCTATTACTTTTAAACATAACTAATATCTTTTTGAATATAGCTTTTTACTTGAGGCTTTAATGTTTCATCTCTAACAAGATCAATTTTTTTATGAAAAAAATCTTCAAGAGCAACTCTATAAAACTCTTTTTCTAAGCCTTCTTTGACTTTCGCTTTAAATATAATATTTATTTGTGGCATAGTTATTTCCTAATAGTTTAAAATTAAATTTAAATTCTCAAATATTTTTGTTTTACCTTGTTTCTTGTTGTCAAATTCCAATATTAAAGAGTTAGTCCCCACTTTCTCAAATTCAATAATAGAATTATCACTTATTAAATCAAGTTTATCCCCAAACTCTTTTTTGGACAAATTAAATATTGCTTTTGACAATTGTTCTATTCCTGATTTGTGAAATGTTGGTTCTTCTGATAAATCTTTTCGCCTATTTACTGGAAATCGAAAAATCCAAGGCATTTTTTCATTGGTCAAAATATTTACATACTCACCTTTAGACAAAAACATTGGTTCCCATTTAATAGAGTTTTCAAATATACTATCCGTATCATCTCTATTTTTCAAACAAAGACCAAATCGAGAATAGCCGCTACTTTTGTAGTTTGAACGCTCCCAAATACCAATTTCAGAGACACTTTTCGCTTCTGATTCATTTTCAACCCACAAAATTTCTAAATAAAAATTTTCAAAGAAAAATCTTCTATTTACAGTTCCAATTCCTCGATGGACATTCCCACTTCCTTCTGTCATACCAAAATCAACTAATGCATCAGCTTCCTCTTTAGAATTGACAAAAATAAAAATATGATCAACCAGCATTAATTTTTGCCTAAGATAGCTAATAGATTTTTATCACTTGTTTTTTCCGTTATCTCTGTTGTGATATTTGGACGACGATAATGAACATAGTCAAACCGTGCAATCATATCAGGAACTTCATCTTTAAAAAAGCTTGTTCGTGCATTGAAATCAAAGTCTGACACTCTATAAAGTTCATTACATGCTTTACTGCCTTCTAGGTCAGCTTCCCATTTGCTATTTCTGTTTGATTTAGAATCTGTTATTGAGCTTCTAAATGGATATGGTGATTTGCCATGCATGAGATAAACCCAGTTTTCACTATTTGGTTTCCACTGCTCTTTAGTCCCATTTTTAGCTGTCCTTGCCATCAAGCCTGCAAGTGCCCAATCATTACCTGATTTTTCTCTATTTTTGCCACTAACATAGACACGAGTAGTAACGATAAAATCTCCTTTGATCTTCTTAAAGAGAAATACTCCCTGAAGATCAGCAACCCAAGCAGAGACTTGAGGTGCGATAAATAGACTTCCGCTATCTATTTTCATCTCTTCAATACGATTCGGCCATCCCTCAACCTCATGAAAATATTCCCAATTTTTTTTGGCTGATTGGTCATTAAATTCATCACTTAATGAAGATAAATCATCAGCTTGCACATTTACTCCAATAAATACCATTACAAAACATAATACTAATCTCATTGCTTCTTCTCCATTTTTTAGATTGTATAGCGTTTGACTTGAACTGTAAATTTTCGCT
>JAYEJF010000016.1:0-20963 GCA_034660455.1 Campylobacterota bacterium
TTGAAAATATGCAAAAAATACTTTTAAAATCACATAATTTTACAAAAAATGGAGAGTTCATTTTGTTTAAACTGTAAATTGACTTAGTGAAAGGGTTTCGAGGGGATTTTTAGAGGTTCCCTTAAAGTATTCTGCGGTAGATAAAGCCAATAATTTAGCCCAAATAGAGAGAGTCGTTCATGTGGTAGATGAACTCATAGAAGATACCACACCTCCCGTGATTACACTGCTAGGAGATGCTGTAGTAACACTCTATCAAGGGGAGATTTATGAAGATGCAGGGGCAACAGCATTGGATGAAGAGGATGGAGACCTAACAGAAGATATTGTCGTGGTTAACCCAGTCAATAGTGCAATAGCAGGGGAGTATAGGGTGACCTATGATGTCAATGACACTGCGGGGAATGCTGCGGTGCAAGTGACCCGTACGGTGATGGTTGTTGTGCCTCCTGTTGCCTCTTGTTGGGAGGTGTTACGTAGTCCAATTTTAGATATTAATAGCTCTTTACGTAAAGAGAATGTAACCATGGTATTTGATAGAAATTTAAATACAGATTACATTGCATGGACTGAGGGTACAATTGAGAGAAGTAACTATTATGTAAAAAGTTTTGATGGATATGAATGGAGACAATTGGGTGAAACATTAAATGATACGCCTCTCTCTTCTTTTTCAAGTGTGGTCCTTAAGCTTGACCAACAAATGTTTTATGGCATCTCTCTATATGCTTATATGAAAGATACCAATATAGCCCTAAAATATTGGAATGGAGCAATATGGGATACGCTCTATACAAGTGTTGAAAATGTTTCCGATGAGTATGATATGGTACTAGATAGTTACGGTCTGCCTCTGCTTCTGTGGATGAATGAGAATACCCAACTCTATTTTATAAAATATAATGGGAGTGAGTGGATTCATTTACCATCGCTTTATGCCGGAGATAATGCATCCTATAGGAATCCTGTTTTAGCGACCAAAAGCGACAATAATGCTTTAGTGGTAACTGAGCATGTGGATAACAATACTTCTATAAATCATACGATTGCTTATGATTACAATGGTACTGCGTGGAATAGTATAGGATATCTTGAAAGTGACATCAAGACACGTCAAGTGGTCTGTAGGTCTATGATTGTTTCTCATTTTTCAGGAGATCCAATCATCGCATATGCGGAAACGGATTTGATAGATCAAAACAATACAACGATTCATGTAAAAAGTTATAGTGATGGGCAATGGAGTAGTATAGGAGCGGGTATCAATGGGCTAAAGCGTGTTGATATTTCAAGTGATGAATGTATCTCTTTATTTGAAGATAATTACGGTGATTTATCTGTGGCATGGCAATATGAAGAGAGCAATCAAGTAGGTATCTTTACTCAAAAATATAGTGTTGAAACTTTAAGTTGGGAAGAGCCAACAGATCTTCTTAGCGATGAGGGAAATCTTACCTCACCTAAACTGATTATTGACAATTACGGTGATATGCATATTGCAGCACTACATGAGACTGAACAGAGTAATAATCTCAAAGTGTATCATTGTCCTCAATACAATGATTTAAACGTTAGTCACGAATGAAGGGATATTTTATGAAATTACTTTTACCTCTACTCTGTTCAACTGTGTTGATGCATGCTAGCTATACAAAAATGTTGCACTATTATGATAAGGGGGAGTATTTAGAAGCCATTAAAGAAGCCAAAAAATCTTTCAGTGAATATGATAATCCAAAACTTCATCTGCTTTGGGCAAAAAGTGCCCAAAAATTGGGACATATCATAGAAGCGATGGGTGCGTATGAGAGAGTTATGATCCTTGCACCTGAGAATCAAGAGGCATCTAAGGCACTTTCTTCCATCTATAAAAGTACCCATAGGGAGGGATTATCGGTGAATCCTTATGAAATACCTAGTAGAGGTGTATGGAGAACAAAAGCAGATCTCTCTATTGGTTATGATACGAATGTCAATGCAAATCCGGGGGGTGATGCCTTGGATGAATATTATGGTGTCGTAGGAAATAGCGGACCGCTCTCCAGTGGTTTTTTACGATTTATAGGAGATATAGGGTATACCTATCATTTTAATGACAGTAAAAAGGGGTGGTTTATACAATCGGGCCTTAATATCTATAATCAAAGCAATTTTTCTGCACATTTTTATGATTTTTTGATGGGAACAATCACATTGGCTACAGGATATACAGGCAAAAATTACACGTTTTATCTCCCTTTTAACTATAACAACATAGACTATTTAGATAGAAACCTCATGCAACGGTATCAATTTTTACCTAGGGTCATCATCCCTGTTTTTAACGGCAGTTATTTAGATATCAATGCAAACTATACGAAAAGAGAGTATCGTAAAGAGGGGGACAAACATAATGACTCTAATTCGAAGGGAGTGGGAGCAGGCATCTATTTTCCCATTCAGAGCAGTTTGGCACACTTGAATCTTAATTATGAAAAACGGACATCAGAAAATGATTTAAGCAATCAATTTATAGATGCCGATTTTATTACGTTTGATGCAGGTTTGAAACACTCTTTTAATAGTTCTTTATATGTAGATATTGCCTATACCTATCGTTATGGAGACTATGAAGATGATATTGGTTCACCTCTTCTGCCTAGTCTCATTACTCGGGTTGATAAGTTTAATGAAATTGATCTGAAGTTTGCTTATCTTCCTGAAAAAAATATGGAACTCTATCTCCGTAATACCTATGCGAACAACCGTTCCAACTATATACCGACTGAATATAATAAAAATATATTTATGTTTGGTATGACTCTATCTTACTAAAAAGGGATTCTTGTGAAACTTATACTTCTCTCTCTTCTTCTTTTTACGCAGCTATTTTCCAATATCGGAAATATTATGGCACTCAAAGGTAAAGCAGATATTTACCGTGTGCCAAACAAAACTGTATCGGCTAAAAATGGTATGAAGATACTTTTAGATGATACAGTAGTGACGCAAAGTAAAACACGTACACAAATTCTTCTCAAAGATGATACGATTATTACCATTGGTGCCAATTCATCTTTTCAATTTGATGACTATTTTTTTGACGGTACAAAAAAGTCAACATTAAAACTCAAGGCAAGCAGAGGTTTTTTTCGTGCGGTGACTGGAAAAATAGGTAAGCTAGCCCCAAAACGCTTTAGTGTGGAGACAAGATCTGCAACCATAGGGATTAGAGGGACAGACTTTTCAGCACATATTTATAAGGAGAGTGAAACATTTAAATGTCACAGTGGAAGCATTGTCATTACAATTGGCGATGTAACGCAGGTACTCTATGCAGGAGAGCAATATCAACTCTTGCCAAAACAGGTACAAGCAGGTTCAAAAATGATAGAAAGAAGCAAGGAGAAGAGTTTACTTCCTTCTGTGACGGAGATTTCAGATATTATTGAAGTGAATGACAATGAAAAGATTACCGCACCCATACCGATCATTCCGGATGGCAGACCGTGTGAACCATGTCCTGTAGAATCGTATTAAAATAAATCTATGATGAAAAAGAGAAGATGGCTCAAAATCATAAGTACCATCTTAATCTCACTACTTCTTTCCTATGCCTATCTTGCACTCCCCAGTGTTTTTATCTCTCTTGACAGTCGTTTACGGGATTTTATGTTTATCATACGTGGTGAACTTCCTAACACAAGTAATGTTGTCATTGTTGATATCGATGAGAGATCTCTACAGACCTATGGACAATGGCCATGGGATAGAAAGTTAGTGAGCACTCTACTTGAAAAAATATCATCATCTGAAGCAGGGATTATTGGTTTAGATATTGTTTTTGCAGAGGAGGATAGAAGTTCACCGCACAAGTTGGCTAAAAGTTTTCCCGCGATTACACAGACACTGCCCAATTATGATGCGTTACTTGCGTCATGTTTTAGTCAAAACCCTATTATAGGCGGGTACCTCTTTGGCTTTGATGATAGATATCAAAATGAAGCCCCTATGATACCAGCTATTTTTATTCAAAAAGGCTTACGCTATAACCATACTATTCTCCAACCTAAAAGTGTCATGCTCAATACACCTCTGCTTCAAGATGCAATCTATTCTAGTGGATTTTTTAATAATACTCCCGATAAAAATGGTATGGTGCGCTCTGTACCGTTGATTATGAAATATGATGAGAGCATTTACCCCTCTTTAGCGTTTGAGATGGTACGTATCTATAGTCAAAGTCAAAGCGTGACGATACACGGAGATACCATAGGTGTGAATGGACTCTCTTTTGGTGACTTTAATGTGCCTATCGATAACTTTGGAAGACTTTTTGTAAATTTTAGAGGGGCGGGACACCATTTTGAGTATATATCGGCTGCAGATATTTTAAATGACAAGGTAGACCCTCAAAAAATAAAAAATAGATTTGTGCTCGTAGGAACCTCTGCACTTGGACTATCTGACTTAAAGGCCATATCTTTTGACAGTGCAATACCCGGCGTAGAGATTCATGCCAATATTATTGATAATTTACTTCAAGGGGATTTTTTAAGTCATCCTAAAAATCATCAGCTCTATACATTAATTATTATTTGGCTTTTAGGTTTTATGCTGATTGCATTGTTACACTCTATCCGTTCATGGCTTGTCTTGCCTTTTGCCCTTATCTTACTTTTTGCATTAAGTGCTCTGCATTATCATCTACTTTTTTCGTATGGGATACTCTTAAATTTACTCTTTCCTCTACTTACTTTTGTTGTTACGCTCATCAGTTCTGTTGCAATCGATTACTTTATTGAACAAAAACAGAAACAAGAAGCTAAAAAGATGTTAGGGAAAAAGGTTTCAAACAGTGTAATGGATTATCTTTTAGCACATGTCGATGAAGATATTGTAGCCTCTAGAGAGCTTGAAGCTACGATTTTTTTTAGTGATATTCAGGGATTTACTTCCCTTTCAGAGAGATTGGAATCTCCTGCAAAATTAATTAAAATGCTCAACAGTTATATGACGCCTATGGTTGAAAATATTATCTCTTATGAAGGCACAATCGATAAGTTTATAGGGGATGCCATTATGGCATACTGGAATGCTCCCGTCAAAGTAGAAAACCATGCAGACAAAGCCTTGCAAAGTGCTATTGAGCAAATAGAAATGCTTGGAGAGGTCAATCTTCCGATACAATCAGAATTTGGTGTCAATATCAACATCGGTATTGGCATACATACAGGTCTTGTTACGGCGGGAGATATGGGTTCAAAAGGCCGTTCTGATTATACGGTCATCGGTGATAATGTCAACATTGCATCACGCCTTGAGGGTATGACGCGATTTTATGATGCGCAGATACTTATCTCTTCGGCAACCTATGAGGCACTTCAAAAAAAAGAGTATAGGATTCGTCCAATTGACTTTGTTGAAGTCAAAGGTAAAAACAGAGCGATTGAAATTTTTGAAGTACTGTGTAAAACAAAACCGATTTCTGAAGATGAACAGATACGTTACACCCATGCGTTAGAGAGATTTCGAAGCGGGGATGTACATGATGCCTTTAAACAATTCTCCCTGCTCCAACAACACTATCCCTCAAAACTCTATCACTATTATGTGCAGCGTTGTCAAGATTTCATCAATCACCCAGATAAAGAGTTTACCCCTATTTTAAAGATGACCACAAAATAAGTGTCAAAAAAAGATCTTATTGCCATCGACTAAGCATTCTGTGTCCCATGCTCCTTTTTTTGCTTCAATCTCTTGGTTAATCGTATCTAGGTAAGCAGGTTTTATATGGTTGATTTTTAAGCGTAATCCATACTGTTCCAAAGGAGCTAATTTTTCAAAGAGAAGTTTTGGGGTTAAATGTTTACTTATTTTTGCCAAATTCTCTAAAGCGGAGGGAAAAGAACACTCTATGACAATGGTTTGAACAGAAGGGTTTTTTTTAACCGATGCAATAACAGAGTCCAAGGAGTGGGTGTCTGCAGAGATAAGTATACTTTTTTCTCGTTTCGTGACAATATATCCGCAACTCGGTACGGTATGGTCTGTCGGAAATGCTTCAATAGAGATACCTTCTCCTATCTCATAGGACTCTCCCAAAGAAAGAGGTTCATACTTTAGGCACATCTCTTTACTTTGATGAAGCGAAATTTTTGAAAAATCAGGCCATATGGCATTATTGAAAAAATGTTTTTCAATTGTTTTGAGTGTTTGGGGGAGTCCACATAAAATTAAAGGTCTCTTGCGTTGTTCATAATAGAGGTCAAGAATATAAGCGATATCGATAATATGGTCAAGATGTGAATGGGTAATCCAAATTTTTTCAATAGAAGCATTTTTTTCTTTGAGCGGTTCAAGGATATTTCCTGCATCAATGAGATGTTTCTCATTCAGATAAAAGGCACTGCTGCCACCTTTTTCACTTTTTCCTCCAAATGCACCCAAGATACGAATACTAGACATCTTTAAACTGCTCTCGTATTTTAAAAAAATCCTCTTTATGCTCCATAAAAAGATCTATCAGATGAGGATCGAAGTGTTCACCTCTCTCTTCTGAAAAGAGTGAAAAAATTTTTTCATCTTTCCACGCTTTTTTATAGACCCGTTCTGAACCTAGGGCATCGAAGACATCGGCAAGTGCTGTAATACGTCCGTAAATATGAATATCTTCTCCTATTAAACCTCTTGGATACCCCTTGCCGTTATATTTTTCATGATGTTCATGGGCTACCACTGCGGCAGATTGAAGGAGTTCTAGGTCTGAGGATTTTAAAATATTATAGCCCAATAGGGCATGGGTCTTCATCACCTCCATTTCTGCCTCATCCAAGCGACCTGGTTTATTGAGTATCGCATCGGGAATGGCAATTTTTCCGATGTCATGCATAGGTGAGACATCTCTTAAGGTATCACACTCCTCTTTGCTAAGTCCGTATAAGTGGGCTAACAACCACGAGTACTCTGCCACTCTTTTGACGTGAAAACCTGTTTCACGCGAACGGTTTTCTCCTGTGATTCCCATAATAGAGATAAGCTCTTTTTGCGTTCTGTAGATCGTTTCCATCAATAATATGGTCTCTATACTCTCCGCAGCGTAAGAAGAGGCTAATTTTAAATGGTTTAAATCACTTTCATCAAACAGGGCATCATCATTTTTATTAATCACTTGAATGACCCCAATGACCTCATTTTTTTGATTTTCCATGGGAATGATAATCATCGTTTTTGTTACATAGCCGGTTTTTTTATCGATCTCTGCATTAAATCGACTGTCTAACTGTACGTCGTTAATAATAAGAGATTCATTATTTTCTACCGCATACCCTACAAGGCCTGTGCCCATTTGTATCTTAATTGGTGCGACGCCATGTGCGACTTTTGTCCATAAGATTTCAGCTTTTGGGTCTAACATCCATATGCTGCATCGATTGGCATAGACTATATCTCGACCCATTTTGGACAACGCTTCAAGCAGTATATCAGGGTCATGAATGGAGGCTATTTTTTTAATATAATCAAAAATAAAAGTTAATAATTGTTCCGAGTCTCTTCTCATCATCCATCCTTTCAAATCATATTCTTTTCTAAATACTACACTTATTTTTATAAAAATGTCCTACTAGAATGTTCCCTTTTTTCAAAACCCATATAAGCACTTTTCTAATTCCATCTTACTACGACACTGAATGTAACAGTTTTTCCCCTCTCAAACTATAACTTTTAACAAAGTTTAAACATTATAGTATGTTACTAAATATGGAGTATCATAAAAAATGACACAAAAAGAAGTAATAGAGATTAAAAATAATCCTAAGTATAAAGAACTTGTAGGTAAAAGAAGCAAGTTTGCTTGGACACTTACAATCGTTATTTTAGTGGTCTACTATGCATTTATTTTATTCATTGCATTTAGCCCAGAGACGTTAGGAACAAAAATAAGCCCGGATGGTATGGCTACGTGGGGCATCCCGGTAGGTATTGCAATTATTATTTTTGCGTTTATATTAACGGGAATATATAAGAAGAGCCAACAGTGAATTTGATGGTCTTTTAAATGATTTGAAAAAGGAATTAAATTAATGTTAGGTAGAGTTTTATCTTTATTGATGGTAGCTGGACTTACAGTTGCTATGGCAGCAGGTGCAGATCTAGGAGAAGGTACAAAAGCCGAAGCGCTTAATATCCCGGCAATTGTAATGTTTTTCATATTTGTAGCAAGTACATTGGGTATTACATATTGGGCGTCAAAAAGAACAAAATCCGCTAAAGATTTCTATACCGCTGGTGGTGGTATTACCGGTACGCAAAATGGTACTGCCATTGCAGGTGACTATATGTCAGCAGCATCTTTTCTTGGTATTACAGGTATGGTTTACCTTAAAGGGTATGATGGGCTTATCTTTTCTATTGGTTTCCTCGTAGGTTGGCCAGTCATCCTTTTTATGATCTCTGAGCAGTTGAGAAACCTTGGTAAATATACATTTGCAGATGTTACAGCATATAGATTGAAACAAAAACAGGTGCGAATCCTTGCAGCATTGGGTTCAATTTCCGTTGTAATTCTTTACCTTATTGCACAAATGGTTGGTGCAGGGAAACTGATTGAAATCCTATTTGGTCTTGACTATGAATTTGCGGTTGTACTTGTCGGTGCACTGATGATAGCCTATGTTGCCTTTGGTGGTATGCTTGCTACGACATGGGTACAGATTATTAAAGCCGTATTACTCCTTACAGGTACAACATTTATGTCCATCATGGTGATGTCTGAATTTGGATTTAGTTTTGATGCACTCTTTGTTAAAGCAACAGAGATTCACTCTAAAGGTGTAGATATTATGAGCCCAGGTGGACTTGTATCTGATCCAATTTCAGCAATCTCTTTGGGTATTGCTCTTATGTTTGGTACAGCGGGTCTTCCTCATATTCTCATGAGATTCTTTACGGTTGCTGATTCAAAAGAGGCTAGAAAGTCAGTATTTGTTGCAACAGGTCTTATTGGTTACTTTTATGTACTTACCTTCATCATGGGGTTTGGTGCAATCGTACTTGTACTGGGAGCAGAAGGTGGCGTTTACTTGGCGGCTGATGGTGAAACACTTAAAGGTATGAACAATATGGCTGCAGTATGGTTGGCACACGCTGTCGGTGGAGATTATTTCCTTGGATTCATTGCAGCGGTTGCTTTTGCGACGATCTTGGCAGTTGTTTCCGGTCTTACACTTGCAGGTGCTTCGGCAATCTCACATGACCTTTATGCCAATGCCTTTGCTACAGGTAAAGTCGATGAGAAAAAAGAGATGAATGTCTCTAAAATGGCCACAGTGGGTATTGGTATTCTTGCTATTATCTTCGGTATTGCGTTTGAGAAGCAAAACATTGCGTTTGTGGTTGCACTTGCGTTTACAATTGCAGCTTCTGCGAATTTCCCTGTACTGTTTATGTCTATTTTTTGGAAGAAGTTAACAACAAGAGGAGCAGTAATTGGTGGATATATTGGTCTGATTTCAGCATTGGTACTAGTCATCCTCGGTCCTGTTGTATGGACTTCAATTCTTGGAAATGCGGAACCAATCGTTCCTTATAAATTCCCAGCTGTCTTCTCAGTGCCATTGGCATTTATAGCAATCTGGTTTATCTCTATTACGGACAAATCAGATGATGCACAAAGATGTATAGATGAATTTGATGCTCAAGATATTCGATGTCAAACGGGTATCGGTGCAGATGGTGCTGTAGAGCATTAAAAAAGTACTTAACGCTAGAGGAAATAACAAGTGATAGCACTCTTTGATAACTTAAAAACACACCTTCCTTTTACTTTCTTAGAAGAGGAATCTCTTGAACGTATTGAGAAGAGTGCGCAAATAGCCTATTATCCTAAAGAGACGCTCCTTATCGATACAAACGTGATTCCTTCTACTTTTTTCTATATTATTAAAGGGATTGTTGAAGCCAAAGAGGCTGAAGAACTGATAGATATTTATCATAATGATGATGTGTTTGGGGGCATAGAACTTATTAAAGAACAGCCCTCAAAATATCAATATCGCGTCAGTGAGGAGTTGATATGTTATGAAATATCCCAAAACGTATTTTTAGAACTATGTCAAATGAACAGTGCATTTAAAAATTATTTTTTCTCTTCTATTGTTGAACGTATGGGTATGCTTCAAGAGAGAAAAGAGAGTGCTAAGATAGCAGATATGATGCTCACCCGTGTTGACAGTACGATTCTTCAAAAAGCATCTATTGTGGAATCTACAATGCCTGTGATTGATGCGATTAGAAAAATGGAAAATGAACATGCCGTTGCGCTGCTTGTGAAAAATGATGCAGGGTATGGTATTGTAACGGATGCAAATATAAGGAAATTTATTCTTCAAGAAGAACCCCGTAGTTTGACACATATTTCTCAAATTCAAACCTATCCTATCGTCTCAATAAAGCAAGGAGAACTGTTATTTAATGTACTTCTCCTGATGACAGGCAGTTCTATTAAGCATTTGCCTGTTTTAAATGAAGAGGGAGAAGCCATTGGACTTCTTGAATTGATTGATCTACTCAGTCACTTTGCCAATCAGTCCCATATTATCCATATGCAGATAGACAAAGCGTCAAATCTTCAAAATGTCATTGATGCATCTAAGCGCATTGACAGCATGATACGTATCTTGCATTTAAAAGGTGTCAAATCAAGATATATTGCCAAGCTTGTATCCCAAATGCATCGAAAAATGTATGTTAAACTTTTTAAACTTATTTTCCCTGTTCATTGGCATGAGCAATGTACATTGATCTTACTGGGAAGTGAAGGAAGAGGGGAGCAGATTTTAAAAACCGATCAAGATAATGGATTGATATTTAAGGATGGTTTTGAGCCTGAAGATAAAGATGCAGTGTGCCAAAAGTTTACACAAACACTTGATGAGATCGGTTTTCCAAGATGTAAAGGGAATGTGATGCTGATTAATCCAAAATGGGCAAAAAGCACTACGCTGTATAAAGAAGATATCCGTAGATGGATTCATTCACCCAGTTATGACGCTCTTATGGATATGGCAATCTTTTTTGATACATTTGCAGTTGCAGGCAATACATCTATCTTTAAAGAGCTTCGTGATTTTTTTATGGAGCAGATAAGAAATCATAAAATATTTTTACCGCATTTTGCAAGTTCTATTGAAAATTTTGAATCCCCTTTAGGGTTCTTCTCACGTTTTGTCTCCGGAGATAAAGGGCATAGAGATGAGATAGATATTAAAAAGGGTGCACTGTTTGCATTGGTTCATGGGGTAAGGGCTTTGGCACTTGAACATGGTATTCATAAAACCAATACTACAGGACGAATAAAAGCTTTGAATAATGTGGGCTATATGAGTAAAGAAGATGCTTGTGATCTACTAGAAGCTTTGGAAGTAATCAATACCATGAGACTTCATGCGCAGCTTATAAAACGTGAAAAAGAGATGGAGATAGACAACTATATCTCTTGGAAGTCTTTGAGTAAACTTGAAAGAGATACACTCAAAGAGGCACTAAAAATAGTTGAAGCATTTAAAAAAAGAGTCAGTTACCACTTTAATTTAAAGATGGTGGGCTAAAATGTTTCATACTTTTAAGCAAAGATGGAACCGTAAGCAGCTTAGAGACGAGAGGTTTTCATTTCTATTTGACGCTTCACCAAGTGATGAAGTGGTTGTTTTTGATTGTGAAACGACAGGACTGAATCCAAAAACAGATGACATCATCTCCATTGCTGCAGTTAAAATAAAAGCAAATAAGATTCTTACTGATGAAGCCATACATATTTTGGTAGAACAGGGCAAACAGATTCGTCATGAGAGTATTACCATTCATCAAATACGCCACTGCGATTTAGAGGAGGCAGTCAGCATAGAAACAGCCATAGAAAAATTTCTTTATTATATTGGAAACAGATCACTTGCAGGCTATTATCTTGAATTTGATGTTTCGATGATAAACAAATATATAAAACCTATGCTTGGAATCACTTTACCTAACAAACAAGAGGAGGTTTCTGCGATGTATTATGATAAAAAGATATGTACGATTCCGCGAGGGCATATAGATTTGAGATTTGATACTATTTTAAGAGATATGGACTTACCCACACTTCAAGCACATGATGCATTGAATGATGCAGTAATGTCAGCGATGATGTATCTTAAATTAAAGCAGAATAAAATAAAATAAATTAAAAGGAATAAAATGTTACAAGAAATTTATCAACCAAATCCAGAATTTTCAAAAGATGCAAGAGTAAAAAGTATGGATGAATACTATGCATTGGTTAAAAAAGCGACAGATGATTATGAGGGATTTTGGAAAGAGTATGCAGATGCAAAAATTGATTGGATGAAACCTTACAGTAGTGTACTCGATGAATCTAACGCACCATTTGTGAAGTGGTTTGACGGTGGTCAACTCAATGTTGCACACCAGTGCATAGATAGACATTTAGATACCCAAAAAAATAAAGCTGCAATTATTTTTGAAGGTGACAGAGGAGATAAACAGGTTATTACATACCTTGATCTTTTTTATAATGTAAATAAGTTTGCCAACCTTCTTAAAGAGGATTTCGGTGTTCAAAAAGGGGATAGGGTTGTTATCTATATGCCAATGATTCCCGAAGCTGCTTATGCCATGCTTGCTTGTGCACGTATAGGTGCAATCCACTCTATTGTGTTTGGCGGCTTCTCTTCAGAAGCATTACGAGACAGAATTGAAGATGCTGAGGCTAAAGTGGTCATTACCGCCGATGGGGCGTACAGGAAAACAAAACCATATATGTTAAAACCTGTGGTAGATACGGCGCTAACAGGTGAGACATCGGTTGAAAAAGTATTGGTTGTGGAGAGAAACCATGAAGATGTAACTTGGGTGGCAGGGCGTGACTATTCATACAATGAATTGATTCAAAACAAATCTGGAAAATGTCATCCAGAACCTATGGAGAGTGAAGATCCACTCTTTTTACTCTATACATCTGGAAGTACAGGTAAGCCAAAAGGTGTACAACACACTACAGCAGGATACATTCTTTGGGCACAGATGACTATGGAGTGGGTATTTGATGTGAAGGAGAATGACACCTACTGGTGTACGGCAGATGTGGGCTGGATTACAGGACATACGTATATCGTCTATGGACCACTTGCCATGGGTGCAACAACTGTGATGTTTGAAGGTGTCATTACATTCCCTGATGCAGGTCGTCCTTGGAAAATGGTAGAAGAACATAGAATTAACCAGTTTTATACAGCACCGACAGCCATTCGTGTACTACACAAAATGGGTGAAGCCGAACCGGCTAAATATGACCTCTCTTCACTTAAAGTCCTAGGAACCGTAGGTGAACCCATAGATCCTCCTGCATGGAAATGGTACTATGAAGAGGTGGGTCAAAATAAGTGTGCAATTGTAGATACCTATTGGCAAACAGAGACAGGTGGACACATGGTCTCTCCTCTTCCTGGTGCAACACCCATTAAACCTGCATGTGCGACACTACCCTTACCAGGTATTATAGCTGAGATACTTGACCCTGAAACGGGTGAAAAAGTAGGTGAGGGTGAAAGTGGTTATATGTGTGTCACACGTCCTTGGCCCTCACAGATACGTGGTGTATGGGGTGATGATGAACGTTTCAAAAAGTCATATTTTGGTGATGTAGTCAAAGAGGGAAAACCTGTATATTTTACTGGTGATGGTGCCATTTACGGTGAAAATGGATACATCACAATTACTGGTCGAACAGATGATGTGATTAATGTATCGGGACACCGTATGGGTACGGCTGAAGTAGAAGCAGCTGTTAAAAAGCATAGCAATGTTGCGGCAGTTGCCGTGGTAGGAAAACCACATGATCTTAAAGGTGAAGGCATTTTTGCGTATGTTGTATTGAAAATAAATCATCATAATGTTGCTGATGAACTTGAGACGATGAAAGAGATCAATAAAATCATTAAAACTGAAATTGGTAACATTGCACTATGTGATGACATGATATTTGTACCTGATCTTCCAAAAACAAGATCTGGAAAAGTGATGAGAAGAATTCTACGTGCAATTGCCAAAGGAGAAGCCATCACACAAGATACTTCGACATTAGAAGATCCTAGCATTGTAGAAAAGATTCAAAACTGTTGTAAAGATGCAGGACATTAAGTGATAAATAAACCACTAGATAGTATATAACAAATAATAATAGTTTTATTTAGCTTTTAACTATATGGCATAAGCTTGAAAAGGTTAGAATAGCAGTGTAGTTATTTTCTAGTACCGTTTATTTTGATGGGTATGCAGTATTCTCTTGAAGGGATCAGAGTCTACTGTTGATAATCAGCGGATTTATCGATTGGAAAATAACTTACATACATTAAATTCATTTAGAGAGGATAAATTTTAAGATTTTTTTTGATTTCTACCTATAAATAGATAAAGTAATGCACCTAAACCATAGAAAAAGAATACAACTAAAAGCCAAATGAGTTTATTGATTCCATCTTTAAAATCACTTTTCAATATATCAATGAGTGCCCATCCCCAAAAAATAAATAAACCAAACATTAAAACCATACCTAAGGTACCCATACTACTCACTGAATCTATCATTATACATCCTTTTATATTTTGGGGTTATTTTACCATAGAGAAGTAAGAGTGTTCTTATCCATTCAACTTACCTGCCACATACCCACTGGCAAAGGACCACTGCAAATTATAGCCACCGCAAGGACCATCAATATTCATCACTTCACCACAGAAATAGAGTCCATTTAATTTCTTACTTTGCATTGTGTAGGGATCTATCTCTTTAAGATGTATGCCTCCTCGTGTGATCATCGCCATTTTGAAACCATCATGTCCATTAATGGTAAGGGGTGTCCAAGCAAGAAATTTGATGAGTCTGTCTCTTGCTACACCTATCTGTTTTCCTAAAGTGAGTGTGGGGTCAACGTCTGCGAGTCTACAGAGTGCTACACTTACAGACTCAGGGAGTAGGGTTTGTAACAATTGTAGCGTATTTTGATGGGGGGTTTTCATCTGTTCTTTTTTAAAGTGTTCGCGTATTTGCTCTTCATTTAACCCTTTGGTGAGGTTGGCAAGCAGAGGTACTTCATCAAATTTACTTAAAAGCGGCGTAATTTCTCGGGAAAAATCTAACACTACAGGTCCACGAATACCGCCTTTGGTAAAGATGAGATCTCCTTTGGCAGAGAGTTTTTTGTATTTTTTCATATCCACGTACATGTGTACTTTTGCAATGGTGTCCGCTCTACAGTTCTCTACCCATTTCTCTTTGACTTTTAGTGGCATCATGGCGGGGTAAAGCTCTGTGACTTTGTGCCCTACAGATTGAGCCATAGGGTAACCGTCACCCTCCGCACCAAGCACCGGGTAGCCCATCCCCCCCGATGCGATGATCACGGAACTGCCATGAAAAGTGTCAGTCTGCGTATGTACACCGGTGACTTTTACCCCATCGTGTTCCAAGGTTTCTACTTTTTGTGAACAGCGTATGGTGACGTCTAAATTTAGCATCTCCTGTTCCATCGCATGAATAATCGTAGAAGAGCTATGCGTAACAGGAAAGACACGATATCCGTCAGGCGCATGACTCTCCACCCCAATCTCCTTAAAAAATCCCATGAGTGCCTTATGATCCAAAGCGTCAAGTGCAGGAGTCATAAAACGTCCGTCACGCCCAAAACGTGCCATAAAATCTTCATTTGAAAGTGTATTGGTAAGGTTACAGCGTCCACCGCCTGTGGCTTTAAGCTTTGCACCTATTTTGGAAAGCTTTTCGAGTAGAAGTACAGTTTTACCTTGACGTCCAGCCGTAATGGCAGCCATCATTCCCGCTGCTCCCGAACCAATAACGATAAGATCATATGTTTTAAGCATCGTTTTCCTTTGTGTTATGATAGCAAAAAAGAATTATTCTATCGTTTTTTAATAGGAATGGTAAAATAATAAGCCTGTAGTCAATAATACTAAGTATAACCCAGCAGTGACCATATTTTTAGAGGGAATCATTATAGTAAAAGATGAAAAGGGCGGATTCGCTTGTGAGTCCAATCCGCCTTGTAAAAATACTGAGAATATGGTTTTTTGTTGGTGCTTTAGTTCCTAAGCCAATGCATCATAGATGCGTTTTACAAGATATTCAACTGCGAGTATCGTGATCACTACGACAATGAATGCCACAACACCATGGTACGCTCCTGCAAATACAATAGCATTACCAAAAAGAACTTGAAGTACCCACAGCATCACAAATTTAGAAGCAAAGAGTACAAACCAAGTGGAGAAGATATGTAAAATCTTTTTATTTAATTTTTCATTTGACTTCATGTAGTCTGAAATGCGGTGTTCCAAAGAGATGGTCATTTTAAGAAGTGTCTGTAAAACAATGGCAATAAAGAGTGAAACACCAAAAGAGGTGATGGTGACTTTATCCCAATATTCGGCAAAAAAGTTTAAGACCATAAGGTCTATCAGGGTCCATGTAAGGTATTTTAAAAAGATCTGTTGTTTGGGGGAAGGGGCACTCAAGCCCGTTGTGTCTGGGTTTTTGCTCATAACTCTTGTTCCTTATAATGATTTAAACAAAATTATAGAATATTCGCATAGCGTTTTAGTTGAAAAAATAAAAGTTAATTATTAGACATCTTGACTACGAAACATCTATGTTAAAATTGCACTATTTAAAGATAAAGGTTTGTAATGCAATTTACATTTCATACGATGCAAGAGATACTTTCCCTACTGCAAACAAAACTTATAACCGAAACTTCGCTCACCTTTCAGGTACTTGATCCCGATTTAGGTGAGGGATATGCGGGCAATGAAATATATATAGAAGATAAACCATATATCTATAGAGGGTACAAGGCATGGAGTGATCTGGCTGAGCTGCTGTTGTGTAAAATGCTTACACCAAAAGCAGTGAAGTACCCTTTTGTTACATTAAGATATGAAAAACTGGAGCAGGAAAGCTCTTTTCATCTTGACACGACAATGCATAAAGAAGAAAAATATGGTCTTAATTCCCATTTTTCAGCAATTCATAAAATGGAAGAGCCTGCTTTTCTGTACTACTATATACAAGCACTCAATAATGCAAAGTTGGCTGAAAGGAACCGTGTTCTCAATCTGGGTATCAATAGGGGGGATGAATTTAGTATGATCAAAACTATTTTACCTGCTGCTCAATATGAGAAGATCGGTTTTGTAGGTATTGACCACTCCAAATCTGCTATAGCGTATGCTAAAACAATTTTTAAAGAAGATAACGTTACATTATATAATCATGATATCAATACGATGGAACGCTTAAATCTAGGGAAATTTGACCTGCTTATCAGTGTGGGAACACTGCAGAGTCCGGGTATTCATTTTAAACCTTTTTTTATGTCTTTGGTACAAAATTATTTGGAAAAAGATGCAGCTATTATTTTGGGATTCCCGAATTCGAGATGGATAGGGGGTGAAATGGTCTATGGTGCCAAAGCACCCAACTACGCGATGTCTGAAATGTCTCTGCTCTACAATGATGTGATGTTTTGTAAAAAGTATCTGCAGCAGCACAAATTCAGGGTAACACTTACGGGTAAACAGTATCTGTTTTTAACAGCAACCAAGATACTTTAAGCTCCATAAGTCATAATATTTTCAAATAAAAATCATAACTATGTGCGAGTATAAAAAGAGATTATCTTTTTCCACCCTTACCGCTTCTCATCGTACTTCCGCCTTTATTGGCTCCACTTTGTTTACCGTCAGACATATTCCCTTTTCCTTGACCATTTTTTAGACCCGTACCTTGTTCGCTACTATTAATCCCTTTATATTGATTTTGTTTTTGGTATTTATGCTGTTTTTGATACTGGTGTTTGTATTGATGTTTTCCTCCACCATTACCATTTGCTGCAAATAGAGAAGGGGAAGCTAAAAGTGTCAGGACACCTAAAATTAATGTTAGTTTCTTCATGTAAAATCCTTATATGTTTAGATATTAAAATCATATATTAAAAGTGTGAAATAAGTATGAAGTGTATTTTTTTCTGGGATTAAATAATATGTAAAACATGCTATTTGCACAATTTTGTTTTCACGATTGGTAATAACTCTTTTTTGATAAGATCATAAGTCTTAGCATAATCCTCAACTGCTTTTCCACTGGGGTCATCAAAACCGACATGGATGGTCTCTACTACTTTTGGAAACATAGGACAGGTCTCTTTGGCGTGATCACAAACTGTGATAACAAGATCAAAAGCAGTCTCTAAAACAGTTTCTATCACCTTAGAGTGATAGTTCTCTTTCCATTCCCCTTTTGACTCTAGTAATGCTTGGGCGTGTGGGTTGACTTTTCCACTCGCTTTTACCCCTGAACTTTGTGCCTCTATACAATCATTTAGATGTGCGTTGATCATCGCTTCAGCCATAATAGAACGACAGCTGTTTCCTGTACATAAGATTAATACCTGTTTTTTTTCATTCATAGTGTGCATCCTCCTCTTTGAGATACTTTTTGTAGTTTGGGTAGGGATATTTCTAAATGGCGTATCTCTTCGAGTGCTTCTCTCCTAAATCTGTCAAGCGGTGAGCGAATTGAGTAATATGCCCATGTACCACGCCTTTGGACACGTAGGAAACCGGCTTCTTTTAAGATCTTTAGATGTCTTGAGAGACGTGATTGGATCATATCGAGTGAGATTTGAAGATCACAGACACATAGATCACCGTGTTCATCTAAAAAACGTAAGATCAGTAGGCGTGTTTCATCATTGAGTGCAGAGACTGTTTGTAAAAAAATATCCATTATTTATATCCTCCTTGTATTGATTTTTAACATTTCTTTCCAACGAAGTATAACATAATAATATCATATATCAAGATATATTGATTTAATCATCTCTTTCAGCTATACTTCTGCATAAAAAAGAGAAAAGGAGTAGAGATGATTCTTGCATTGGGGGTATTTTTTACAACGCTGGTATTTGTAATATGGCAACCTAGGGGCTTGCAGATAGGCACAACGGCTGTAGTGGGGGCTATTGTAGCATTGATAGTCGGTGTGGTTGATTTTAATGATGTTTTGACGGTTACTGAGATTGTATGGGATGCGACATTGGCATTTATAGGGATTATTATTCTTTCGATGGTGCTTGATGAGATAGGTTTTTTTGAATGGGCAGCCATTAAAATGGCAAAACTCAGCGGGGGAAGCGGAAATAAGATGTTTGTTTACATCTTGCTGCTTGGCGCTCTGGTTGCAGCTTTTTTTGCCAATGATGGCGCAGCACTCATACTCACCCCCATATTACTCGCAAAAATGAAGTACTTAAAGATGAATCCATTGGCGATTTTTGCATTTTTAATGGCAGGGGGCTTTATAGGTGACAGTGCTTCCAATCCCCTTGTGATTTCAAATCTTACCAATATTGTGACGGTAGGGTATTTTGACATCGGATTTGTGGAGTATGCCAAAAATATGTTTTTACCCAATATATTGTCGATTTTAGCCTCTATTGCAGTACTATGGATCTATTTTCGTAAAGATATTCCACTTAAAGTGGATGTCTCTACATTACCTGAAGCCTCTTCTGTCATTAAGAACCAAACAATGTTCAAACTTTCGTGGATGTTTTTGGCCCTGTTGATGGCGGGTTATTTTATCGGTGATATCTATCACCTTCCTGTTTCCGTTTTTGCACTTGGAGGGGCATTGATCTTTTTGGCTATTGCAAATCATTTTAAAGCAGTGAAGCCGATAATGACCATCAAAGCTGCGCCCTGGCAGGTTGTATGGTTCAGTATAGGGCTGTATGTGGTTGTTTATGGATTGAAAAATGCAGGGTTGACTGAGATTATCGCTTCATGGATTTCGCATTTAAGCACCTACGGGACTGCTACAGCTATTATTGGTACGGGATTCCTTTCAGCGTTTATCAGTTCGGTCATGAACAATATGCCAACGATTATGATTATGGATATTGCGATTGATCATGTAGGATATGTGGGGAATGAAGCACTGGTCTATGCCAATATCTTAGGTTCAAACCTGGGGCCTAAAATGACACCTATCGGTTCACTCGCTACACTGCTTTGGCTGCATGTACTTGCACAAAAAGGTGTGAAGATCGGCTGGGGAGAATATATGAAGGTAGGGCTGGTCATTACCCCGCCTGTACTGCTCATTGCCCTTTTGGGACTACTCTAAAAGTAAAGGAGAGAAATCCCACAGAGCCGTTAGATGTAGAAGGATTCAACTTGTACTTGGATAGAAGCAGATATATCTACAGCTGAAGGTATAGAGAGTTTACTTGCTAAGCTTGGTAATAAAGATATTGATACAATGATTTTTTCAAGTGCTATTTGGGAGACCTATGGCTTTATGGATGCATTTGATTTTCGAAAGACAAGTGACAAAGAAACACGTAATATTATGGATGTTAATATTGTTGTTCCGATTGAAATAACAAAAGGCGTTGTCAAAAACCTATCACTAGCTCCAAATCCAAGAGCGATATACCTTGATGCGTTATCTGGAACCAAACAAAAAACCTCTTCGAAAGTTGCTTACTCTGCAAGTAAATTTGCTTTACGTGGTGCTATACAGGCACTCAATGTTGCATTAAAAGAAGAAGGCATCGGTTTCACCACGATTAACCCAGCAAATGTAGCTACCCAAGAGGTTTTGCTAGACATCAAAGAAGGTCGTTTTGGACAACAAGTACCCATACCCATGTCTGATATAATTTCTACGATTGAATGGGTTCTCTCTTTATCGAGTGCTGTCAATATTGAGGATGTAAATTTAATCCTCTCGGGAATAATTCCCCGACCCTTGGGTCGTAACCTTATGATATAATGAGGTTATGGGGAAGCATATATTCAAAAGTCATAATAAAACATTGCTGTTATACCATATGGTATTCCCA
>JAYEJF010000017.1:0-4737 GCA_034660455.1 Campylobacterota bacterium
GCTGGGAATACCATATGGTATAACAGCAATGTTTTATTATGACTTTTGAATATATGCTTCCCCATAACCTCATTATATCATAAGGTTACGACCCAAGGGTCGGGGAATTATTCCCGAGAGGATTCATGCTGAAACCGAGTTGGTTGTAGCACTCTACCGCACACAACTGTTCAGCCCGGATGATATCGAGAAAGTAAAGGCGATCCAAAAGGATTATATTGTACAGCCCCTTTCCGCATTTCTTGGTCAACCAGCACCGAAGAGTGCAGCGAAAACCACGTTCATCGAACCACTCACACGTGATGAAATAAAAAAGTCACCCAAGGTGTTCGAACAATTGAACTTCGTATTGCAATTTTGCCCCACGCACGCATCAGAAAAGGAGTTAATGGCGCGTTTTGCTAAACTCGATATTGGTGCAGGCAAGAGATTTGATATGAACAAGTTTTCACCGCAAGTGCAGAAAGCTATAGCGCAGGGTATTGCCGATGTGTGGATTGACTTTGATGCATTAAAAAAACACATCGAGACGGGAGAAGTAAGTTCTGGTGATGCCTTTGGTACTAGAGCACACCTAAAAAATAACTATGCTTTCCGTATGGCTGCTGCTGTATTAGGTATTTGGGGCAACTCAACTGCTGAAGCTATCTATCCAACCTATTATGTCGATTCTGATGGAGAGAAACTGAATGGTGCCAATCGATATACTCTACACTTTGGTGCAGACGAATTGCCACCTGTCAATGCGTTCTGGTCGCTAACAATGTATGAAATGCCGGCTAGCCTGTTGGTTGCCAATCCTATTAACCGTTACTTACTTAACTCTACTATGTTATCGGATTTTGTCCGTGATGCCGATGGCGGAATTACGCTCTATATCCAGCATGACTCGCCGGGTGAGGAGAAAGAAACCAACTGGTTGCCCGCAGCAAAGGGATTGTTCATTGCAAATATGCGCCTCTATTGGCCAAAACCAGAGGCTCTGAACGGTAGCTGGAAACATCCAGCACTTGTAAAAGTGTCAAACAAATAAATAGAGAAAAACACTAAGGAGATTACTATGAAAAACGCAGCTTTTTCACTCATGTCACTATTGGTATTGAGTCATTTTACGTATGCAGGGGGCGACATAGCACCCACAGTAGAGCCTGATGTGGGGACACCTGTTGTTGAGGATAGTGGTTGGGAGTTTCGACTCTCTCCTTATGGCTGGTTTGCAGGCTTAGAAGGGGATGTCGCAAGCATTCCTGCTTTACCGGCTATGCCTATAGATGTCTCCCCAGGTAATGCACTAGAAGACACTGAAGCCAGTCTTATGTTTATGTTTGAAGCCAAAAAGAACGGTCATGGTTTTTTTATGGATGCTTTTTATAGTGATGTGCAATCTGAAGAAACAGTGATAGAAGTAAATAACAATCCTTTGCTTTTAAATTCTACCACTAAAACGACCATGCTCACAGGCGCATATATGTATGAAGTGTATAACGAAGAACAGAGTGTTGTCGATGTGTTTGCAGGTGTGCGTTATTGGAATATAGACAGCCATCTATCTTTAACCGGGGGATTGGGTATCTTACCTCCTGGCGATCATGAAGAGTCATGGGTTGATCCTCTTATAGGGATTAAGGGTCGTACCTTCATAGGTGATACAAACGTCTATGTTGCCGGTGGAGCAGCCATAGGTGGATTTGGGGTTGGCTCTGATCTGTTCTATGATCTAAATGCCAACCTTGGGTATCAGTGGAATGATGCCATTGGTACAACAGTAGGGTATCGTATGTATGATCTCGATTATGAAAATGATGGGTTTGTGTATGATGTTAAGCAGCAGGGCTGGATGATTGGTTTGACCTGGGCATTTTAATTTGCCCTCAAAATAAGAAATAAGGGAAATATACAATGGAAAAAAGAAAAATAATCAAGCCAATAGTGGCAAACCTGTTAGTTTGTGGACTATCATGCGCTGCATTGGCAGAAGAGAGTACCGACGAATTACGAAAAGCCGCCCAAAACCCAGTAGCTAGCATGATCTCTGTACCTTTTCAGAACAATACGGACTTTAATATAGGTCCGGATAATAAGAGTAAAAATACATTGAATATTCAGCCTGTCATACCTTTTGAGCTCAATGATGACTGGAACCTGATTACTAGAACAATCTTACCTCTCGTTTCACAACCGGATCTGATTCCCGGACAAGAGAGAACTTTTGGATTGGGTGATGCATCACTTTCTGCTTTTCTCTCACCTAAAGTACCTGGCAAAATTATGTGGGGTGCGGGACCTATGTTTCTTTTCCCGACAGCTACAGATAGTATGTTGGGCGCAGATAAATGGGGTCTTGGAATTTCGGGGGTTGCACTTACTATCATAGATAAATGGACTATTGGTGCACTTGCCAGTAATATCTGGTCAGTTGCAGGATCAGGAGATAATGATATTAATCTCTTTACTTTGCAGTATTTTGTAAATTATAACCTTGATGATGGGTGGTACCTGGTGACCGCACCGATCAATACTGTCAACTGGGAAGCAGACAGTGATAATAGATGGACTGTACCATTAGGTGGTGGTTTTGGTAGAGTATTCAAGATTGGGAACCAACCTGTGAATGCACAACTCTCTGGATATTATAATGTGGAAACACCGGATAATTTCGGGGCAGAATGGCAAATGAGAGCACAAGTTCAGTTTTTGTTTCCTAAATAAAAAGGATAAAAAATAGCACTTAAAAATATACCAGTGACTACTTTGGTCACTTCAACATTACTTTTTGCATAGTACAGGCAGATACCAATGATGTCGGATTTCAACTTCGGTATAAGACTTGAAGCAACGAATGACCTTCATAGTAGGTTATTCTCCAGTGGTAAGGTACAGTGCCCATTTTGAAAATGGTTCTTTGGAGTATAAACCGTATGCTCAGTTGCAATGGAACAGTTCAAAATTTAACAGCTATCACTATAGGAAATATTGCTTCAGGTATCGATACAGTCATTGGAGTGGACGCGAAATATCATGTATGGTCAATTTTTTATTTATTGGCCAAAGCACAAGGTAGATTTCTTGGAAAAGATGCTCAGAACAGTCAATATATTGAAGACACTATTGAGGGTGAACTTTATTTGGGGTTTGGATTCTTTAATGATAAGGATAAACCAAAGGAAGAAAACCTTGACATCTCTCCTTATCTTCGTATAGCTCACGATTAGCGTTGTAAAAAGCACTCTTTTTGGATAAAATAAAGCTATAGTGTAGTTCTAAACTATTACTTTAAGATAGGATAGTGATTTTGAGAAGAATAATGCATCGTATTCAATATCTCTTTCTTACACTCCTTCTTCTTACTACCCTTGCCATGCTTCTTTTACTTCACTCAACTAAAATGCTCCAGTGGGCAGCTGACACCTACAGTCCACTCTATCACCTTGGGTATAAAGAAGTTTCCGGTACGATTTTAACAGGTTTTGAGGTTAAAGATCTAACGTTTAAAGGAGATAAACTACTTGACACGCTAAAAGCGGAATGGAATCTAAGTGCTATCTTCAATAATAGACTCACTTTTACTTCTCTTAAAGCCAGTGGAGTCAGTGTTGACAATATCAAAACAACCCTAGAGAGCCTTCACCCTCTTAATCCCCAAAATAACACTATGATTGAAATACCTTTTGCCATTGATGTAGAAGAAATGAAATTCAGTGTGAATCCTTTTACACAAAGTGGCGTAAAGTTCAAAACTATTTCACTAGAGGGAAACGATATTGTTTACCATCATCAAGCCATAGATGCAGGTGATTTCTTTCTCTCTATAGATACGAATGTTAGCACTATAGAACTAAAAGGGGAAATAGAAGCAAACCATATAAAAAGTAGAGGAGCTATGACGCTACATGAAGCACTTTTTGAGACCTTGAATTTGCCACTTAAAGCGAATAAGTTTGATCTTGATAGTATCGATATACAAAGTGATAAAGAGCAAATCATTTTTGATTTTGACCTAAAAAGTGAAGAGACAGTTCAGGTAGAAAAAGATCTATTGAAAATTGAAGCATTTTCATTGAAAAACCGTATAGTCTATGGGTATGATGAAGGTGTATTAAGTGTTGAGAACGAAGGGCATCTCTCAACACCGTATGTCAAAGATATCATGGTTGAAAATAGCTTAACTTTGCAAGATAGTATCCTAAACTACAGAGGCAAAATAGTTCTAGATACCTTTAAAAAGATCGATACAAATTTGACTAAAGCTTTAGAAAATTTGGAAATTACCTATCAAGGTGATGTAGATGGTATGGATGTAAAGATGAATTCTACAGGCTTAAAGGGAAAATTTATCTCCAATGACTTTAAAAAAGGAGATTTAACACTCTGGGCAAAAGAAGATTTCATCCTTCAATATATGTTTGCACTTCCCCCTGACCTAAGACCTTCTAGGGCAACACTTGATATGCATATACCTTTGGAATTTGCACACATTCTACCCCTTCATACAAATGCCAAGATCAGATCAAACTTGGTCGACATGGATATTGATCTAGTCTACAGTGATGAACTCAATGTCACGGCAAAAACGAGCATCCCTAAAGATTCACTACTCAGGGCGTTTAAACGTGAATTGAATTTTGATGCACTCAGTCCGCTATATGCAGATATTACAACAAAAAGAGATATTGTCCATGCCAATCTTCACTCCCAAGAGATGGAGTCTCACATTACACTCAACAAAGTCACTCAAGA
>JAYEJF010000018.1:0-20908 GCA_034660455.1 Campylobacterota bacterium
AAAAGACATATTACCATTAAGTAGTATTGCAGAACTGCTAACAACGAAAATAAGAACACTGAAGATGTATGAAGAGAAAGGTTTGCTGCCTCATAAAGAGGGGAGTAAGAAGTTATATTCTATAGATGATGTAAAACTTATTGCTTTTACACATTATCTGGCTTCTGTGAAAAAAATAAATGCAAACGGTATAAAATATATTTTAGAGATGCTTCACAACAATATGGATGAAAAAAACAGAGATAAGTTTATAAACTTGGTTGAAGAAGCGATGGAAAAACTATCTGGTATTGATATTAAAGATGTGGAAGTGATATAGTTTATAATTCTCTTCACGAAATTTAATCGTATAGAATTAAAAAAACTATATCTAAATTAAAACATACAGCTACTTAACACCCTACGTGCTCCCAGGCTATAGAACACTAATATGGGAAGTACTTCTTTAACGGGAGTAAGTAGAGATAAATTGAAATGCTGTCGGTCTGGCTTCATCTGGGTGTACTTGACTCACAAATTGATGATGTCTGTAAGTATCAAGGAAATCTTTTGTCATGACTGGTAACAAGAACTCATGATCTTCAAAAAGACCCTCAAGCGCTTCTCTTAGCGTACGAGGCATATGAGGGATCTTTTTCTCTCTAATCTCATCAAGTGTCAATTCAAACAGGTCGGTATCCATTGGACCTACAGGAATATATTTATTTTTGATCCCGTCAAGACCTGCAAGCATCAATGCTGAGAATGCAAGGTAGGGACATGCCGTTGAGTCAGGGAACCTTGTTTCAATTCTGGTTGCCATTTCACCTGCACCATAAGGGATACGACATGCAGCAGAACGGTTTTGGCTAGAGTAGGTCAAAATACTTGGTGCTTCATATCCCGGAACAAGTCTCTTATATGAGTTTGTAGTCGGATTTGTAAAAGCAGAAATAGCATGCGCATGTTTAAAGACACCTCCAAGATAGTGTAGTGCAGTCTCAGATAGGTTCGCATATTCACCTTCTTTGTAGAAAAGGTTTTTACCATCTTTCCAAATAGACTGGTGAACATGCATACCATTACCATTGTCACCTACAAGAGGTTTAGGCATGAATGTTGCTGTTTTACCATTTTGATCTGCTACCATTTTGACTACATATTTATACTTTTGTACATTATCTGCTGCCTCGATAAGAGTGGCATACTTAATACCGATCTCACCTTGTGCCTGTGCAACTTCGTGGTGACCTAGCATGACTGTTAACCCTACTTTTTCAAGTACAAGCATCATATCATCTCTGAGGTCTACCATGGAGTCTGTTGGACTGGTAGGAAAGTATCCACCTTTTGTTCCTGGTCTATGACCAATATTGCCATCCTCATACTCAGTATCTCTATTCCAAAAACCTTCTGTAGAATCTACTCTAAAGTATGCTGAATTAGTATCATCTCTAAATCTTACATCATCAAAAACGAAGAATTCATTTTCTGGTCCTACTAAAACTTCATCACCAATGCCTATCTCTTCCATATGCTTAAGAGTCTTCTTGGCAATAGATCTTGGACATTTTGCATAAAGCTCATCTTTATAAATGTCATAGACATCACAAATCACAATGATAGTGCTGTGTTTAGTAAAGGGGTCAAGAAATGCAGTTTCAATGTCTGGCTTAAGAATCATATCTGACTTTTCTATGGGCTGCCATGCATCAATAGATGAACCATCAAAAGGAAGACCACTATCAAGCATACTAGGCTCAACAGTAGCAATACGATAATTAATATGGTGCCACCCACCATTAATGTCTGTAAATCTAAAATCTACAAATTCAACCTCATTATTCTCACAATATTTATAAAACTCATCTGTGTTATTTACAAATGTACCCATTTTTTTCTCCTAAAATTAGTTTTTATTTTTACGATAAAACCGTTATCGGTTTTTAAGCTCTCTTTTCCATATCCAATTCAATTTGATTACATCAATTTGTTTAAGTAAGAATAAATAAAATTCTTACTATCTCCTTTTTTATGTATTTAATAAACATATAATATGTTAAATATTTACACTCAATCAGTATAGTTATAACATATTTATATTAATTATAACTTAATCTGAATGTAAGTAAATCGTTAAAAGTATGATATTTTATTGTGAATAATGGGAAGTATAAGAAAAAAGAAAAGGAATATTTTGACTTCTGTGGAGAAGATAAATGCAAACGGTATAAAATATATAGGAAATGCTTCATAATAATATGGATAAAAAATAGAAATGAATTTTTAGATTTGCTTGAAAAAAAGATGGGGAAATTATCGGTTATTGATCTTAAAGATGTGGAAGTGATATAGAAAATAGCTAGCCATATATATTTTATCTACTTTTTGAATGGTATAATTTGTGTATTACACAGTATCTAAAAATGTTGTGTCTAAAACGTTATAAAATATATAATTTTATAACGTTTTCAGCATGTCATTAAGACAGAGATATCAATATTAGTGGATACAAACTGTATATCAAACACTGAGTTAAACTCGGAAATTATTCGAAGTGATTTATTCGAAACGGAACCTCTATCAACATGTATTTTTTACAATATTTATTGAGTTTGTCACATAATATTCTCTCTTAATCATGTCATTAAGTTAGAGATATTGAAGTAATATAAATAAGAATTTGGGATGATTTTTTATTGACTTTTGGACTAATTGAAGTCAGAAGACTTCATTAAAATAATTCAGGTGCAACGATAAGCCGGGTTTTGTCGTGGGTAGTTATTTATCTAGGCGTATGATTGCCCATACGCTCAAGCGAAGTATGTGTGCTGATCTAACAGCCTATGAGACTTGTACCATATACTTCTTGCTGCGGACAGGGTTTACCTAGCTGCCTATGTTACCATAAGCACTGGTGGGCTCTTACCCCACCCTTTCACCTTCACCGAAAATCGGCTGAATACTTTCTGTTGCACTTGCCCTCAGATTACTCTGGCCATCCGTTAGATGGAGTCCTGTCTCATTTGCAGCCCGGACTTTCCTCTCGTGACTATGCAGTCACCAGCAACTACCTATTACACCTATAAAATTATAGCATATTAATATATAGATAGATTACTCATCTTCCTTGGCAAACTTTTCATAGAGAAAACTCAAGATTGCTTCACGACATCGAATATACTCTTCATCATGTTGAAGTTCGACCCTGTTTCTAGGACGTTCCAAGTTTACTTCGAGTATCTCACCGATGGTCGTTTCAGGACCATTGGTCATCATAATCACTCTGTCACTAAGCAGTACTGCTTCATCAATGTCATGTGTAATGATGATGACTGTATTTTTAACCTTTTGTTGGATTCTCATCAAATGTTCCTGAAGATTGGCTCTGGTTAAAGAATCAAGTGCACCAAATGGTTCATCCATTAGCAAAACATCTGGCTGAATAGAGAGTGCTCTGGCAATACCGACACGCTGTTTCATTCCTCCAGATATCTCAGCTGGAAGTTTATCTTTTGCCGGCTCTAAATTTACCATAGAGATAAATCTGTCTACACGTTCACGAAGTGCCTGAGCATTTAGTTGAGGCATCACTTTCTTCACTGCCATCTCAATATTTTCATAAACACTTAACCATGGTAATAAAGAGTGGTTTTGGAATACAACTGCTCTATCCGGTCCGGGACCTTTAATCTCCTGATCTTTCAAAATGATCTTACCCTCTGACTGTCCGTCAAGACCTGAAATCATATTTAGAAGTGTTGATTTTCCACATCCACTGTGTCCAATGATTGAAATAATTTCATCTTTCTTAATTTCCAAATTAACATCAGTCACAGCAATATAATCATCTTTTCCTGAGATAGGAAATCTCTTTTCAATATTTTGTAAACTTAAAAACTGGCTCATTATGCTCTACCTTTTTTTGTATAGTCAAAGAAATCTGCTATTTTACCCATCATGATATCCAGTATAAAACCAACAAGTCCAACCAAAATAATACCAATAATAATATTATTATATGCAAGATTATTATACTCATCCCAGATCCAAAATCCTATACCAATCCCACCTGTGAGCATTTCTGCAGCGACAATGACCAACCACGCAATTCCCAAAGAGAGTCGCATACCAGTAAAGATAAATGGTACTGCCACAGGCAAAATGATTTGGACTACTTTTTCAAGAGGTGTAAATCGTAAAACCCTCGCTACATTCATATAGTCTTCACTTACAGAACGTACACCCAATGCCGTGTTAATGATAATTGGCCATATAGAGGTAATAAAAATGGTCGATATGGCTGTCATATTGATATCTTGAAAAATAAACAGTAACAACGGTAACCATGCCAAGGGTGATACCGGTTTAAATATCTGTATAAAGGGATCAAATGCATACTGTGCATTTTTACTCATACCTATGAGTAATCCTAAAGGAATACCAACAATCAAAGCCAAAGTGAATCCGCCAAATACTCTTTTAAGTGACTCTAAAATTTGCCAAAAGACACCTTTGTCATCTTCGTTCTCAATATAAAAAGGATCAGCTAAAACACCTTCTATCTCATCACCTTCAGCGTCAATACCACCAAAAGCGGATGCATAGGTATTTGCAGGTGTCGGAAAATCTTCAACCACACTTGCAATACCCGTCCATATACCCAATATAGCGATAAAGACAAAGAGGGGTAAGACTATTCTTTTCATAAGTTCATTGTTCATTTTTTCTCCTTTAATGTTGTGCTTTGCATTTGGATTTTTATTTTTAGTAACAAATACTTAGGACTTTTTTAACTAAACTATTTAAGATGAACAATTTTTTTGTATGTTTGTGGATGTATTATAATACAAAAAGAATATTTTTAATACATAATATTGATTATTATTTAATCAATATTATGTTTATACTTATATTTTGCATAAGTATAAAGAACTTTTACATAGTACTAGAAATTGTCAGCACTACTATGTAGAATATAATATTCCATAGAAGGAGGATATGGAGGATGTAAGAGTGCACCCTCCTTTAAAGGAGGGAAAAAAACATCATAACGATGGTACTCTGTACGATTGACTCTTTGATAGATATGTGTTCTTGTCAATGTATCAGGACTTTTTAAACCTGCTGAAGCAAGAAGTTCTTTAAAAGAGTGCAATGTCTCACTATGATAATTGGCAACACGCACTTTTTTATCCGTAACGACCAAGCCTTTATACAAAGCGGCATCTTGGGTTGCGATTCCCGTAGGACAATTATTCTTATGACATTGCAACGCCTGTATGCACCCTAAAGAGAGCATATAGGCTCTTGCACTCGCACAAAGATCTGCTCCTAGTGCAAGTAGTTTAATCATATCCATACCCGTAATCACTTTACCCGAAGCAATAATCTTAATCTCATTTTTAAGACCAAATCCAATGAGAGTATCGGAGACAAAAGCCAACGCCTCGCGTAAGGGCATACCTACAGAGTTGGTATGCTCCAAAGGTGCTGCCCCTGTCCCCCCTTCACCACCATCAACCGTAATAAAGTCCGGATAGATCTTGTACTGTACAATTGCTTTACAAATAGCAATAAATTCACTTTTCTTTCCAACCGCAAGCTTAAATCCTACCGGTTTTCCTCCGGAGAGTTCACGCAGTTGCTGCACAAATTCCAGTAAACCCAGAGGTGTGTCAAACGCCGTGTGCGTAGCAGGTGAATCTATACGTGTATGCGGAGAAACGCCTCTGATTTTGGCAATCTCTACACTGTTCTTATCTGCAGGTAAAATACCGCCATGTCCCGGCTTTGCTCCCTGAGAAAGTTTGAGTTCCACCATTTTAACTTGCGTGTATTGTGCTTTTATTGCATACTTTTCAGGACAAAACGCTCCTTTTTCATCTCTGCATCCAAAATACCCCGTACCAATCTGCCAAATAAGATCTGCACCTGTTTCTAAATGATAATCACTCAAACCACCCTCACCCGTATTCTGAGCAAACTGCCCTATTTTTGCACCATATCCCAATGACAAAACAGCATTCTGACTTAATGCACCGAAACTCATTGCAGAGATATTAAAAATACTTGAATCATAAGGCTCCCTACATTGAGAAGATCCGATATTTACACGAAAATCTTCATCTAAATCTTTCATATCAAGTGCTTTTAAAGAGTGTCCAATCCATTCATAACCGGGCTCATACGTATCCATTTTAGTTCCAAATGGCAATGTATCAATCTCTTTTTTAGATCGTCTATAGACCAGACCGCGAAGCATTCTGCTAATGGGAAGACCGTCTATATCTGATTCAATAAAATTCTGACGAATCGGTGGTCGAAGCGCTTCAAGTACCCAACGCATACGTCCAATAAGCGGAAAATTACGTCTTAGCGTATGTTTTGTCTGCCGCATATCATACACCCCTACCCCAACAAGTAGTGTAAAGGGCAAAAATAACCACATAAAAATATGATTATAGAGAGAGGTTAATACTAGAGCTAAAAAAAGGTACAGTGACAACGTGATAAATTGTTTACGCATCATCTCTCCATAGAAGTTTTATAGTTTCGATTATATCACTCTCTTCTGTTAATTATAGTTATAACTCACTATTCTAATGGAGCATCGTTCATAATCAATTCTATAACTCCACCCCTAACATTCAACGGTGTAAAACCACTCTTTGCCAAAATACGTGAAGCTTTAATACTCCTATTGCCTGACCGACAATAAACGATAATTGGATGATGCTTCACTTTTTCCAATTTATGTAAATTACTACTCAAATTTTGTACAGGAATATGCATGGCATTTTTAATATGTCTATTGTCATATTCACGTGATGTTCTTACATCAAGAATAGTGACATTATTCTCCTTTGTTACTAAAACAATTGCCTGTTTGGCATCAATAAACTCAAAATCAGTAAGAATCCATCCTTTAGAATAAGAGTAAGAGAGAAGAGATCCAAACATGGCTATGAGATAGAGTATCATGGTAGATATGAAAAATAGTATGAGTCGAGTAATTCGCATAAGCACTCCTTTTCTTTTAATCATTATTTTGAGCAGTATATCTCATATGTGTATATATTATGAACATTTATTTGTATAATAATTAATCAATGATTCCTGTATAAATTACCACAACTTACTGTATACTCTACATAACATTTCACATAAAAAGGAGTAAATGATGTTAGGGTTCAACAGATTAAAAGGGGAAGGAAGTCCCTCCACCTTGTTTGCAGCATTTTTCTATTTTGATTTTAGTTTTATGGTTTGGACAATGCTCGGTCCGCTCTCATCTGAGATTGCAGAAACATTGTCTTCAAATGGATTCTTAATGACACCTTCAGAGGAGGCAACCCTACTTGCAGTACCCATACTATCGGGTGCATTTCTGCGTATTGCACTTGGATATTTAGTGGGAAGAATAGGTGCCAAAAAAACTGCTTTATATGCTCAAATAATTGTTATTTTTACACTTTTTTATGTTGCTCGGCTTGGCGAGTATATTACCTATGAAGAGTTGTTGGTTGTTGGTTTAGGATTAGGCTTTGCAGGGGCATCATTCGCAGTAGCATTGCCACAGGCGGGTCAATGGTACCCTCAGAGATTACAGGGTGTCGTACTCGGTATAACGGCTATAGGTAATATGGGTGTTGTAATTGGATTTCTTTTTGCACCTAAAATTTCTGAATTGTGGGGATGGAAAACAGTCTTTTTAATTTCAGGCTTTTTAGCTGTTTTCATATTCATTATGTATCTTATCATGGCAAAAGATGCACCTAAAGAGGTGTATGTTCCACGTCCTAAAAAACTGCTTGACTATGCGCGACTGCTTAAAGACAGAGACACATGGTGGTTCAATCTCTTTTATGCAGTGAGTTTTGGGGCTTTTGTAGGATTTGCGGTCTATATGAAAGTCTATCTTATGGCAACCTATTTTGATGAAATGGAAATATTCGGTGAAGATGTACTCAAAGAAGAGAACGTTCAAGTCGTTGCCGGTGGTTTTGCTGCTTTATGTATCATGGCAGGGGCACTTCTAAGACCTGCCGGTGGGGCGATTGCAGATAGAATCGGAGGGATAAAATCACTCTATATATTTCTTTTAAGTGTATCGATTCTAAGCTTTATCAATGCATTTATCGCATTACCGTTTTGGGTAGCCATTGTAGTCATGTTTCTTATTATGGCAAACCTTGGTATGGCAAATGGAGCCGTATTTCAGCTTGTACCACAAAGATTTTCTAAAGACATTGGTATTATGACAGGTATCATCGGTGCGGCAGGAGCACTTGGCGGTGTTGCCATTTTACAGATACTTGGTACATCAACACTCTTTTTTGGTGATTACTCTATTGGATTTATATTGATTGCGATTATTGCACTTGTCGCTATAGCAGGTGTCTCTTTAGTAAAAAGTAGATGGAGAACAACATGGGGGATGAAATCTGGAGGAATCATATAACACTATACCGTATAGAGACCCTTCTATACGGTATAGATTCAGCTATATGATGGATTAGGCGAGAACTTCTTTTACTGCTTTACCAATCTCTGCTGGAGAGACAACCACTTTAACACCAGCGGCTTCAAGTGCTGCCATCTTCTCTGCTGCTGTACCAGCTGAACCAGATACAATGGCACCAGCGTGACCCATTGTTTTACCTTTAGGAGCTGTTTGACCTGCAATAAAAGCAACTACTGGCTTAGTTACCTGCTCTTTGATTAGTTTAGCTGCTTGAATTTCAAGGTCTCCGCCAATCTCACCGATCATCACGATACATTCAGTCTCCGGATCTGCTTCAAACATTGGTAGAAGTTGGTTATAGGAGAGACCGATAATCGGATCCCCGCCAATACCAACGGCTGTTGTAATTCCATACCCTGCCTGAACAACCTGGTTTGTACCTTCATACGTGAGTGTTCCAGACTTTGAAATAAGACCAACATTACCTTTTTTGAAAATCATACCAGGCATAATCCCTATCTTACACTCTTCCGCCGTGATGATACCAGGGCAGTTTGGTCCAAGTGTTTTCATACCGTGTTTTGTAGCATGCGCTTTAGCCATTTGCATATCTTTGACCGGTGCACCTTCAGTAATAATAACTGCAAGTTCAATACCTGCTTCAGCCGCTTCCATGACTGCATCCCCTACAAATGCAGGTGGAACAAAAATCATAGAAACCGTAGCACCTGTCGTCTTCACTGCATCAGAAACCGTATTAAATACCGGTTTACCCAAATGCTCTTGTCCACCTTTGTTTGGTGTCACACCACCAACTATATTTGTACCATATGCTATACATTGTTCAGCATGAAAAGAACCTTCTTTTCCTGTGAAACCTTGAACGATTACTTTTGTATCTTTATTTACTAAAATTGACATTTAATTACTCTCCCTTTGCTGCTGCTACAGCTTTTGCTGCACCGTCACCTAAGTCATTACCAACGATTAGGTTTGCAATATTTGCATTTTTAAGAATTTCAGATGCTTCTGGAGCATTTGTTCCATCAAGACGCACTATAACCGGCACATTTACATCTGTTATTTTAGTCGCTTCAATAATACCGTTTGCAATACGATCACAACGTACGATTCCACCAAAAATATTTACAAAAATTGCTTTTACATTAGGATTTTTTAGAATAATCTCAAAACCTTTTGCCACAGTCTCAGCATTCGCAGATCCCCCAACATCCAGGAAGTTAGCAGGTGTTCCACCCATGTAGTTGATTGTATCCATAGTACCCATAGCAAGACCGGCACCATTTACCATACAACCGATTTCACCATCAAGTGCTACATAAGAAAGACCATAGTGAGATGCTTCCACTTCATCTGGATCCTCCTCTGACAGATCTCTCATTGCAGCGATTTCCGGCTGACGTCCAAGCGCAGAGTTATCAAAACCCATTTTCCCGTCTAGTGCTAAAAATTCACCTGAACCCGTTCTAACAAGAGGATTGATCTCAATCATCTCTGCATCATTTTCCATATAAAGTTTAAAAAGTTTTTGTGCAAATGAAATAATATTTTTCTGCTCAACTTTATCAGTAATACCTAAACCAAAGGCTAGTTCTCTACCATGAAAACCTTGAAAACCAACAGCTGGGTCTACAGGAACTGTAATGATTTTTTCCGGTGTACTTTCTGCAACATCTTCAATGTTCATACCACCCTCAGTTGAAGCCATAATCAAAGGCATTTCCAGTTTTCTGTCAAGTACTACAGAGAGATAAAATTCATCTTTAATATCCGCACCATCTTCGATATAAAGCTTTTGAACCAACTTGCCCTCAGCAGTTGTTTGATGTGTTACTAAAGTCATCCCTAAGATTTCATTTGATAACTGCTCAACCTCTTCTAAAGACTTTGCAAGCTTTACACCACCACCAAGTCCACGCCCACCTGCATGAATTTGTGCTTTTACAACCCAAATAGGCCCTCCTAATGTCTGTGCTGCAATTACTGCATCTTTTACACTTTCAGCCATTATTCCTTTTGGTGTTGGTACACCATACTTAGCAAAAATCTGTTTTGCCTGATACTCATGAATGTTCACTTGTACTCCTTTTTATATAATGCATTATTATACGCTTCTAAATAATAAGGCTTAATTAATATGACTATAAACGAGAGTAATTTGGAAAAGGTGTTGTGTATTTACACAATAAGTTAAGAGGAAATTAAACAGTGAGAATAGATTTCTGTTTTTCTTGTAACAAAATGGAACATGATATTAATCAGGAGTATCAATACCTTCCTCCTGATTAATACGGTTTACACTTTAGGTGCAATCATCTCTTCAGGTTTAACATTTTTATCGAAATCTTCTGCTGACATCAATCCAAGTGCTACAGCCTCTTCTTTGAGTGTCGTACCGTTTGCATGGGCAGTTTTAGCAATCTTCGCTGCATTTTCATACCCAATATGTGGATTAAGTGCAGTGACAAGCATTAAAGAATCATTTAAAAATGTATCGATGTTGTCTCTAATTGGCTCAATACCCGTAGCACAATTCACATCAAAACTTCTCATCGTATCGGCTAGTAACCTAATAGACTGTAAAACATTATAAGCAATAACTGGCTTAAAAACATTGAGCTCAAAATTACCCTGTGACGCTGCAATACCTACTGCAGCATCGTTACCCATCACTTGAACAGCAACCATAGTCATAGCCTCAGCCTGAGTTGGGTTTACTTTTCCTGGCATGATAGAAGAACCTGGTTCATTTGCAGGGATTTCAATTTCACCTAAACCACATCTTGGTCCTGAAGCCAACCATCGAATGTCATTTGCTATTTTCATCAAGTTTGCGGCAAGTGCCTTAAGTGCTCCTGAAAGTACTACCTCTGCATCATGCCCAGTAAGTGCATGAAATTTATTTGGCTGAGATACAAAACCATAATCTTTATCCATAAAAGTGTTAAGTTGTGCAGCGACTAAATTCGAAAAGTCTGGATGAGAATTAAGTCCTGTACCTACTGCGGTCCCACCAATAGCTATTTCTCTACAATACACGAGTGCATCTTGAAGTTGCTTTAAGTTAGTTTCTAACATCGCAACATATCCTGAAAGTTCTTGCCCTAGCGTAAGAGGTGTTGCATCTTGAAGATGTGTTCTTCCTATTTTGACAACATCAGAAAATGCTTCTGACTTAGATTGTAATGTATCTTTTAGCTGTGTTAAAGAAGGAATAAGGTTGTCAGTGACCGAAACTACTTCTGCAATACGCATTCCTGTAGGATAGGTATCATTAGAACTTTGTCCTTTATTGACATCATCATTAGGATGTACAAGGTTTTCTTTCGTAAAATCTCCACCTAGAATTTCTGTCGCTTTATTTGCTACAACTTCATTCATATTCATATTTGACTGTGTACCTGATCCTGTCTGCCATACAACAAGCGGGAAGTTGTTGTCAAGCTCACCTGAGAGTACTGCCTCACACGCGCTCGCAATAGCATTAGTTTTGTCATTCTCAAGACGACCAAGATTATTATTGACAAGTGCACAGGCTTTTTTTAAATTCGCAAATCCATATACCACCTCTAAAGGCATCTTTTCATTACCAATTTCAAAATTGTGTACAGATCTTTGGGTCTGAGCAGCCCAGTATTTATCTGCTGGGACTTTCATCTCTCCCATAGTATCTTTTTCTATTCTATATTCCATTGTAATCCTTTTTAATCAAAAAAATTTTTTTCTTTCAATACATTAATCATGTTTCTTACAGAGTTAACACTATCAGAAAACTTATTTTTTTGACTCTCGTTCAATGTCATTTCAAACAATTTTTCAACACCGTTTGCACCAAGTGCAACAGGAACCCCAGAAACAACATCACTATGTCCGTAGTGACCATCTAGATAAACAGCACATGGATGAATCTGCTTCGTATCTTTTAAAATAGCTTCTACCATAATAGCCGTAGATTTTGCCGGAGCATAATAGGCAGATCCTGTTTTAAGATACCCTACAATCTCTGCACCACCGTGTTTGGTACGTTCTACAATCTCTATAATCTCTTCTTCATCAAGCACATCCGTTAAAGGTACACCCGCAACGGTTGAAAACTTAGGAAGCGGTACCATATCATCACCGTGTCCCCCCATCACTGAGGCACGAATCTGCCCTGCTCCATAACCAATTTTCTCGAAAATAAAATGTGCCATTCGAGCACTATCAAGAATTCCCGCCATTCCGACTACTCTCTCTTTTGGAAAACCTGACTCTTTAAGTGCTACATATGTCATCACATCCAAAGGGTTAGAAACCATGATAATAATTGAATCCGGTGCATATTTTTTTACATCTGCTACAACTTCTTTCGTAATCTCTGCATTGATCATGAGAAGATCATCCCTACTCATCCCTGGAAGCCTCGGGCTACCTGCAGTAATCACAACTACATCTGAATCTGCCATGCAGGATGCATCCTCCGCAACGGTCACAAGTGTGTGCATCCTTGCAGCATTTGCTGCTTGTGACATGTCCAGTGCTTTACCCTTAGCAATTTCCGTGTTTCTATCTCTCAACACAATTTCATGACAAATACCTTTCATTGCCAATGAATATGCTACAGTAGCACCTACATTCCCTGCACCGATAATCGATACCTTTTTACCTTTTTTTACCATGCTAATCCTTTATAAATGAGAACTATAGGGGACCTCAAGCAAAACATAACTCATATTGTTCTTATCAATTATGCTTTGCGATAAAAGAGGCTTACATCAACCCTATGCTGTGTAATAACATTTGTGTCTACCGTATCTTCTTCAGATACAATGAAGTTCAAAGAAATACTTCTTTCTAAAACTTTATACTATACCAAAATATTATAATATTTTGGTAATGACCATTGCATAAATACTGTGCAATGGTCAATCGTAATTTAATTATATAGCATCAATAATCGCGTTTAACGTAGCAGAAGGTCTCATAGCTTTAGAAGCCATTTCATCATTTGGATGGAAGTAACCACCAACATCAGTAGTTTTACCTTCACCTTCAGCAGCCATTAACTCTTCCATGATTTTTTCTTCATTCTCTTTAAGTGCAGCAGCAACTGGAGCGAATTTAGCAGCTAAATCAGCATCAGCACCATTTGCAAGTGCATCTGCCCAGTACTGAGCTACGAAGAAGTGAGATGCTTTGTTATCTGGTTGACCCACTTTTCGCCCTGGAGCTTTGTTGTTGTCAAGGTAACCTTGGTTAGCAACATCAAGCGCAGCTGTAAGAGCAGCAAGTTTAGCATCGTCATGTTTTTGACCAATCATTCTTAATGACTCAGCAAGTGCTAAGAACTCACCAAGAGAATCCCATCTTAAGTGACCAGTTGCAAGGAATTGATCAACGTGCTTAGGTGCAGATCCACCAGCACCAGTTTCAAACAATCCACCACCAGCAATCAATGGAACGATAGAAAGCATTTTAGCAGATGTTCCAAGCTCTAAAATTGGGTACATGTCTGTAAGGTGATCTCTAAGAACGTTACCTGTAACAGCGATAGTGTTTTCACCTTTTCGCACACGTGCATTTGTAAATCTAGTAGCATCAGTCACTTTCATGAATTGAATGTTAAGACCTTCAGTATCATACTCTTTTAAGTACTCATTCACTTTTTTGATAAGTTCTGCATCGTGTGCTCTGTTTTCATCTAACCAGAAGATAGCAGGGATTTTTTCAAATCTTGTTCTCTCAACGGTAAGTCTTACCCAGTCTCTAATTGGAATATCTTTTGTTCTAGCAAGTCTCCAGATATCACCAGCTTCACACTCGAAACTCATAAGAACACCATCAGCACCCGTTACCGTTACTGTACCAGCTTCAGCGAGTTCAAATGTTGTTGGGTGAGAACCGTACTCTTCAGCTTTTTGAGCCATAAGACCGATATTTTGCATTGCACCCATTGTAGATACATCGTACTGACCGTTTGCTACGATATCCGCTACCATCTCTTCGTGGAACATAGCGTAAGTTGAATCTGGAACAACAGCAACAGTTTCACCAGCTGCACCAGTTCTATCCCATTGTTTACCACCTTCACGAACAACTACAGGCATAGAAGCATCAATAATGACATCGTTAGAAGCGTTGAAGTTTGTTTGACCTTTGTCAGAATCTACCATTGCAATTTTAGGCGCATCAGAATCAACTACTGCTTGGAATGCAGCTTTGATTTCAGCTTCTTGTGCATGACCAGCAATTTTTTTCTCAAGGTCAGACATACCCATGTTAGGATTCACACCAAGTTCTGCAAATGTATCTGCATATTTAGCAAATACATCTTCAAAGAAGATTTCGAAACCGTGACCAAACATAATTGGGTCAGAAATTTTCATCATTGTAGCTTTAAGGTGTAGTGACCAGATAAGACCTTTTTCTTTTGCATCTTCAATTGTTTGCTTATAGAATGCTCTCAAGGCAGCCACTGACATAAATGTACCATCAAGTACTTCACCAGCGATTGCATCAATAGTTGTAAGCTCTTTACCGTTAAGTGCAATAGTTACTTTTTGATCTTTATCAAGTGTAACTGATTTTTCATGTGCAAAGAAGTCACCTTTTCCACCCATATGTGCAACGTATGCACCACAGTTATCATCAACAGCTTTTAGTCTGTGTGGGTTGTTTTGTGCAAATTTCTTAACTGCAACTGCAGCTCTTCTGTCTGAGTTACCTTCTCTAAGTACTGGGTTCACGGCACTTCCAAGACAACCAGCATATTTCGCTTGAATTGCTTCTTCTTCAGCATTTGCAGGCTCTTCAGGGTAGTTAGGAATGTCGTAACCTTGACCTTGAAGCTCAGCAATACAATCTTTTAACTGACCAACAGATGCAGAAATGTTTGGAAGTTTGATAACGTTTCCATCTTCTTCAAGAACAACGTCTCCTAGTTTAGTAAGCTCATCTTCTGCAAGACCTTGACTTGCTAATACTCTACCTGCTAAAGAGATATCTTTCTCTACAACTTCTACACCCGCTGCTTGTGTAAACGCGTTAACAATTGGTAATAACGAATATGTAGCCAATGCTGGCGCTTCATCAATTTTTGACCATATAATTTTTGGTAATTTTGACATTTAGGGATTCCTTTTGAAAATTAAATTTTTGGTATGAAGATTTTAACAATATTACTGTATGAGGTGATTGAATTTTGATGTTATCAAATCGTTATATATTAAACTTGTTTCTATATTACACATTTGTGAATAATCTGTACGAATCCTTAGATATCTATGATACATATTGTAACAAAAGTAAGGCATACCCTTTTACTATCATGTTACATATATCTCATTTAGACAATAAACACTGCAGGAAAACCAACCGGTATGGGCTGATACAAATGAACCGAGCTCACCTCTTCGTCCATGAGAGAAAGTTCATACGGTACATATAAAAACCTTGCACCAATCTTTTTATCTATCTGACTTTTCTCTTCTAAGTGTATGCGTATGCTATGTGAGGCATGCTGAGATATTTGTTTGGGTGTAAGTGCCTCACAGACTAAAACCAAGATATCTACATCCTTTAGTTTTACTCGCTTCACAGCGACTTCTTCTAATTGCCCGTAACTCTCTTCTAAGTTTTTAACTTTATTTTCATAGATTTCCACTTCTCCACTATCTGTTAATAACATTAAAAAGGGTTGGATTATTTTTGTTTTTTGCAGCGATTTTTGAGCTTTATAGACTGCTTTTTCTAAGATATAAAATGCTTTCTCATCTCTGTTCATTAGTGATAAACCCTATGATAAAATATGCTGTACTCATACATAAAGAGGTAGCGTTATGAGAATAGATTTCCGTAAACATACGGAAATCTAGAAGGATGACTAGTATTCGCCCGGTTGAGCACTTTTTTCGAGCATCGCATACATTCCTGCTCTTACTTCATTCGCAAGCTTTAAAAGTTCTGGAGGTAGCGTATGACCACCACTGATCATCAGTTCAAGACTCATTGTATAGATATAGATATCACCCTTTTCATCTTCAACAAGACCAACTCTACATGGCATAAACCCGATAAACTCTCCTGAATGTGCCAAAAAAATGTCTGCAATATAGGGAGAACAGTATGAACGGATATGCGTGAGTTTTCCTCCGTCTTTAAAGAGTTTACCCTCTCTTGGCATTGTCTTTTGATCTACCATTGCCATTCCATACTCTTCACCTACTTCATCCATGATCTCAAGAGCCGTTTCAAATGCCTCTTCTTTACTCATATCTTCAGGTATCTCCATTTTTACTCTACGAATCATACCTTTTGCAGGATCACCAGTTTCAAGAACCGCATCAAACATCTTCATATATTCAGGAAGTGCCTGAGAATCTAGTTTTGCCACTTTTGGACCAAAAGTAACCCCAGCAACAATTGCAACAATTACAACAATCGCCCCAATAAGTGTCAATAACCCTTTAATTAAATGCATTGTATCCCTTTTAATTTTATCATTTAAATAGATAGATAAACTATTTTAAAGACGTATTATAAGATATTAATGTTAAAATAAAATTAATTTATAGTACCTTAATCATAAATATTATTTATGATTCTAAGCTTCAACCAAAAGATTCTCTTCAAGATATATTCCAAGCGCTTTGGCTTCATCAAGTATCTGTTCGCTCACTTTCATTTTTGACTCTATAATCACATCTGCTAACTTAGATTTAATATGAAGTTCCAGTGGTCTCTTTCCCGGATGACGTTCGACTAAACAGATGAGTTCTTCTACTGTTTTTGCATCAGGCATTAAGTTCAAGGAGAGTATCAATGATGGCTGTTCGGGCTCAACCACATGCTTTACCTCTTTTTCTACTTTTACTTTTGCTTTTTTAGCATCTTTTATTGTTGATATTTTCAATATGTTCATACGTGTAAAGTCACCGTCTTTAGTAATCTTCACTTTAAATGCGATAGGTTTAGTAAGATCAAAATCTTCCTCAAGCTCTTTGAGGCGACTCTCAAAGAGCATCAATTCGATATTTCCATGCAAATCCATAATATTGGCTATACCGAACTTATTTCCTTTTTTAGAGGTTTTCTCTGTAATACTTTCTATCTTACCTATAAACATAGCCTGAGAACCATCTGCCAAATCATCTATCTCTGAACTAAGTGTATAACTTATCTCATCAAGTGTTTCACGGTATTTATCAAGTGGATGTCCGGAAACATAAAAACCTAAAGATTCTTTCTCCATCTCCAGAATCTCCATAGGTTCAAACTCTTCCATATTTTGCAGTTCAAGTCTAACAGCGGTTAACTCTTCATCATCGCCCCAGAGAGAATTAACCGCTTGTTTTTTAGCATCCCCCGCTTTTTTAGCCATATCAATAATCTCTTCTATCTGTGAAAGCATCGCTTTTCTACTATACCCAAAACTATCAAATGCACCCGCTTTGATCAGTGATTCAATCACTTTTTTATTGACTTTAGAGGAGTCTATACGTGAAACAAAATCGGAAAAGTCTTTAAACTCTTGATCTCCTCTTGACCCAAGCATCGTATTTATGGCAATATCTCCTGCACCTTTTACAGCACCCATGCCAAACATGACAACCTCATCCCCATCTATATTACGTGCCTCAAATACTAAACCTGATTTATTGATATCAGGGGGAAGTAGTTCAATCCCCATTCGTTTAAGTTCATCTACATATTTCACCACTTTATCTGTATTGTTTTTCTCAAGCGTCAAAATTGCAGCCATAAACTCCGTAGGATAATAATGCTTTAAGTAGGAGGTATAAAACGTAATCATCGCATAGGCTGCTGAGTGAGACTTATTAAATCCATAACCGGCAAACTTTAAGATAAGATCAAAGAGTTCCCCTGACTTTTTCTCTTCAAAACTGTTCTTGACTGCACCTTCAACAAACTCCTCTTTGAGTTTATCAAGAAGTGCCTGATCTTTTTTACCCATACCTCTACGAACAAGATCAGCACCCCCTAATGAGAATCCACCAATGGTCTGCACAATCTGCATCACTTGCTCTTGATAAACGATGACTCCATAAGTCGGCTTCAAAATCTCTTCAAGTTCCGGGAACATGTAAGTAATCTTAGCTCGTCCATGCTTACGTTCAACGAAATCATCAAGCATCCCTGACTCCATCGGTCCTGGACGATAGAGTGCCAGCATCGCAATAACATCTTCAAAGCCATCTGGCTTAAGTTTCTTGGCAAGATCCTGCATCCCTGCAGATTCAATCTGAAAAAGTCCAAGCGTCTCACCAGTACTGATGTAATCATAAACCCCTTTATCATTGATGTCTTCTTCAACAAAATTGATACGCCTGCCATGACGTTTATCTACAAGTTTCAACGCTTCTTCGACAACCGTAAGTGTTTTAAGACCTAAAAAGTCAAATTTGATAAGGTCAACATCTTCAACATATTTTCCCGAATACTGTGTTGCCAGTGTATCAAGTCCCGTAGGTTTAAACAGTGGTGTTTTTTTCCAAAGTGGCTCATTTGATATCACAACACCAGCAGCATGTGTACCCGCATTACGGTTCAATCCCTCTAATGCGAGTGCATACTCCCAAGTTCTTTTGGCTTGGGGGTCACTCTCCAACAACTCTTTTATTTTTGGTTCTTTTTCATACGAACCTTTCAGGTCGATTCCCAGTTCATCAGGAATCAGCTTTGCCATAGCATCTGCTTTGGAGTATGGCATATCTAACACACGCGCAACATCACGAATCACACCTTTAGCTAAAAGCTTACCAAAGGTAATGATTTGTGCAACGTTCACACGACCGTATTTCTCTACCACATAATCAAGAATCTCTTGACGTCTTGCCTGACAAAAGTCCATATCGATATCAGGCATTGAGACACGTTCAGGATTTAAAAAACGTTCAAAAAGTAGTCCATACGGCATAGGATCAATGTCTGTAATACGCAAAGAGAATGCCACCAGTGAACCAGCAGCTGATCCACGACCCGGCCCCACTGGGATATCCATCTTCTTTGCTGCATCTACAAACTCCCAAACGATGAGCATATAGCCCGGGAACTTCATATTATTGATAATGTCCATCTCTACTTGTAAACGATCTCTATACTCTTGGTGTTTTTCTTCAGGAACGATCTTTAGACGCTCTTCAAGTCCTCTTTTTGACTCTTCGACAAATAAGGCTATGTCATTTAGAAGTGAATACTCAATTTCAGGTTCAGGAAGTTCAAGTCCTATATCCGCTGCTTTATCTCTTGCAAATTTAAAGTTAGGTGGCGTAGGGTCACCCAATTTTATCTCTAAATTACATTTATCAGCTATCTCCTGCGTAGCTTCAATAGCTTCAGGAATGTCAGCAAAAAGTGCTGCCATTTGCTCTGGTGACTTAACATAAAACTCATGTACCGAGTGACGCAAACGATTTGGATCATCGTACAATTTGTTCATTGCGATACACATAAAAGCCTCATGTGCATCTGCGTCAGGTTGATTGGTATAGTGTGTATCATTTGTCGCCACAATCTTTATACCCGTCTCTTGTGAGAGTTGTATGATCTGCTTATCTATACGATGTTGATCACCAATACCATGACGCATGAGTTCCAAGTAGAAATCCTCACCAAATACATCTTTATACTTCAATGCCACTCGTTTGGCTTCATCATAGCCCTTGGCACCAAACTTCAGGTTACGTTCTGAAAGATTTAAATTCCAGTTTACTTCACCTTGTAAACAGGCAGATGAACAGATAAGTCCTTCAGAGTTTTCTTTTAATAAATCCCAGTTGATACGTGGATAGTAGTAAAACCCATTAATATACGCCTGCGAAGAAAGATACATAAGGTTTTTATAACCCACATCATTTTTAGCATAAAGACAAAGGTGAAAACGTTGACGTACAGACTTATCACCAAGCTCTTCTTGGTTATGTACATACGCTTCCATCCCGATGATAGGTTTAATCCCCTCTTTTCGCATAGTATTATAAAAGTCAATACAGCCAAACAGATTGCCATGATCCGTCATAGCTACAGAGGTCATCCCCTGCTCTTTAATTTTTTTTGCAAGTACTTTTATCTTATTTGCACCATCAAGTAATGAGTATTCTGTGTGAAGATGTAAATGGGTGAATTGAGGTTTTTGTTTTGGTTCTTCTGACATGGATTACCTTTGCTAAATTAAATTCTAATATAGCAAAGGTTAGGTAAATTTAGATTGAAAAGCATCCGTTAAAATTATCTGCATCAAATTCTACCTCTACACCATTTGGGAAAAGGTCTTTGGCTAACGCTCCTACACTCTGACCTGTATTGAAGAGGGATTCTTGGGGAGTGTAATAAATTCTGTGTCAACACCTCTAAACCTGTAAGATTATACCAAATTTAAAGCATCCTTCAATCTCTCCTTGAAATGAATGTTGAGTTGGGAGATTGTAAGGCTCCAATTTCTGA
>JAYEJF010000019.1:0-20541 GCA_034660455.1 Campylobacterota bacterium
TATACTTTTCAAGATAGACATTTTTCTCTCCTCCCTTTTCTTTATATCTTAGCATAAATTGCTCTTTTGGGAGGGTTTGGCGTTGATTTTTTATTTTGGAAAGAGGGTGAGTTAGAATTGCTGCAAGTTTATTACATATTTTTACTTAATTACTGTTTTTTACCTACGCTTATCTATACTTATTTTGATTATAATTTCAGAAGAGTGTGAAGATGTTTTTGATGAGTTTATTGAGTTTTTGATACCATCCAAAATCTAAAGGTTTGGATGGTTTAGCGTAGATTTTTTGGAGATATAATAGAGGCAAATAGTTTTGGGATTTATTTATCCCCTAGCAGTTTTTTCTTTAAAATAATTTTACCCGCTTCTACACCGGGCTGATCATAGGTATTGACATCAATCAACTCTCCTACAAGAGAGGTCAATAACTCATAATAGAAAATCAAAGAGCCAATATTGTCTTCGGTGACACTCTGTATCGTAATCGTATCTAAAGGAATACTCTCTTGATCAAGCAATGCCTCCACCACCGAGTCACATTGCATATTGATCAATTTTGAAAAGGGCAGATTGTTTAAAGTATCTAAAGATTCTAAGTGTGGAAGCATGATGTCCGGTATCGTAATATTGTCATGAAAATCTTCAATTTTAATGAAGGTAACAGACTTGTCTCTTGTCCCCTCCATAATAAGTTGTAAAAAAGAGTGTTGATCTTTTGGTCCGATAAGCCCAATAGGGGTAAGCCCTACATGAAATGCACTGTGACGCTGATGTTTACCTAAACTCTCACCCCACAGTTGTACATACCATTCACAGAAATATTTGAGTGTTTCAGAGTAGGCAAAAATACAATTGATATTGTATTGTGCATGGTTTTTTGCATAATAGACTGCTTTACTTAGAAGCATATCTTGTGTATAACCATGTTCAAAAAAACTATTTTTTACAGATTTTGCACCTTCTAAAAGTGCCTCAATATCAATACCGCACATTGCCAAAGGCACTAAACCAACCGTTGAGAGTACTGAGAATCTACCTCCGACATTATCAGGAAGTGGCAATACGGAAGCATTGATCTCTTTTGCATATTTTTCCAATGGAGAACCAGGATCAGTGATAAATGTATAAGCAGAAGGATCATTTTGTAATGAGTAGATATATTTATAGATTGAAAAAGTCTCAACCGTACTTCCGGATTTTGAGATAACAAGGAAATGGGTTTTTTCAATGTCAAATTTAGAGAGTAGATCTGTGATATTAATAGGATCGGTACTTTCAAAGAAGTAGAGTTTTCTAGGTAACTCTTTGACAGGTTTTATAAACTCATAAATTGCTTTAGCGCCCAATGAGCTTCCCCCAATTCCAATCACTGCAATCGTTTCCACCTCATCGGCAATCGTATCACAATAGCTTAAGATTGAAGTAGTATCTTGTTCAGGTAGGCTATAATAGCCGATATGATTACGCTCTTCTTTAATTGCTTGGAATGCTTTTAGCTCTTCTTTTTTACTGCCTGAAGTGAAATAGAGTTTGTTTTTCATTTATACCGCCTTCTTTTTAATTTTAATTATATCTATACTCTCTTTACAGAGTCTTGTAATTTCATCAAACTCTTTATTGACAATGAGCGCATGCGGGACGATCCAACTTCCCCCTACACATAAAACATTATCCAGTGCTAAAAAATCATTGACATTTTTCAAGTTTACCCCTCCTGTGGGACAAAAGTGCATTGACGGGAAAGGCCCACTGTATGCTTTGAGGGCATTGACACCACCTGCCACGGTAGCAGGAAAAAGTTTGCACGCTTCAAAACCATGATTTTTCGCCAACATTACTTCTGAAGCTGTAGCCACACCGGGAATGAGTGCTATATTCAATTCTTTTGAAGTTTGCATCAACGCTTCACTGATACCGGGACTAAAAACAAACTGAGCACCGTGTTCAACAGATTTTTTAAAGTCATCTGCATTGAGTACAGTCCCTGCACCCACATGCATTTGTGGCATAGCCTTAGAGATCGCTTCAATACATGCCAATCCTGCTTCCGTGCGTAATGTAATCTCCATCACGCAGATACCGCCTGCCAACAATGCCTCTGCCAAAGGCAAAGCATCATCAACATGCTCTAAAGCTATCACAGGAACTATAGGGGAAAGTTCCATTACTTCACGGGCTGTCATGCTCGCTCCTTTCCACTGATGTCAAACAGTGTTGCACCCTCTTCGGCTGAACCGACATTTTGACGTACAGCTACAAAAAGTTCTCTTCCAAAACCATGCATTGTGTCACTTAAGTCAGGTTTCAGGATGGAACGTGCCTCGAGTTCATCTACCTCTACTAAAAGCATAATCTCCCCTTTATCAATATCAAAACAGATCATGTCGCCTGTTTGCACCTTTGCAAGCATCCCTCCATCAAGTGCTTCAGGGGCAAAGTGAATGGCTGATGGCACTTTCCCCGAAGCACCAGACATACGACCATCTGTAATAATCGCTACTTTATAGCCCTTATCTTGAAGCACACCTAGAGGTGGCATCAATCCATGAAGTTCAGGCATACCATTGGCTTTTGGCCCTTGGTAACGTACTACGGCAATAAAATCTTTTTCCAATTCGCCCTTTTTAAATGCCTCTTGAAGTGACTCCTGTGATTCAAAAACAATAGCTGGGGCTTCAATAAACAATTGCTCCATCTTCAAAGCAGAAGTCTTAATCACACTGCGTCCAAGGTTTCCATCTAAAAGCTTTAAGCCCCCCTCCCCACTAAATGGTGTATCTACACTTGAGACAACATTTGTATCTCTTGAGGTTTGAGGTCCCTCTTTAAATTGTAAAGAACCACTGCCAAGCGTTGGTTCTACGATATACTGATCTAATCCTTTACCTACGATGGTCTCTACATCATTATGTACCAAGCCTGCATCTAAAAGTTGGGAAATTACGACACTCATGCCCCCTGCCTCCCTAAAATGGTTCACATCCGCTTGGCCGTTTGGATACATTTTACACAAAAGAGGCGTCACTTTAGAGATAGCATCAAAATCATCCCAATTGAGTATAATACCTGCTGCTCTTGCCATAGCAATAAGGTGAATCGTGTGATTGGTTGAACCTCCCGTTGCCATCAGTCCTACGATAGCATTGACAAAACTTTTTTCATTAATGATGTCTGATATAGGTTTGTAATTTCCCTTCAAGTCGGTCATTGATACTAGACGCTTTGCCGCCTCGGAGGTCAACGCTTCTCGAAGGGGGGTGTTGGTATTGACAAACGAACTGTTTGGCAGTTGTAATCCCATCATCTCCAGCAACATTTGATTCGAATTTGCAGTCCCGTAAAAGGTACAGGTACCACTGCTGTGATAGGAAGCAGCTTCTACTTTTAACAACGCACCTTCACTCACTTTTCCCTGTGCAAAATCTTGACGCACCTTTGCCTTTTGTGCATTGCCAATCCCTGATGGCATAGGACCAGCAGGGATAAACACTCCGGGTAAATGACCAAACGCCAATGCACCAATCACAAGCCCCGGAACAATCTTGTCACATACCCCCAGATAGATTGCACCGTCATAGACATTATGTGAGAGACCAATGGCCGCCCCCATGGCAATATTGTCACGGCTAAAAAGACTTAACTCCATTCCCGGCTGAGACTGTGTGACACCGTCGCACATTGCAGGTACACCTCCTGCCACCTGTGCCGTTGCTCCTATATCCATCAGTGTACGTTTAATGAGTGCAGGATAAAGTTTATAGGGTTCATGTGCAGAGAGCATATCATTGTATGCCGTCACAATAGCGATATTGGGACTCTGCATATCTGAAAGAGATGTTTTTTCACGCGCTTCCATAGGTGCCATGGCATGTGCAAGGTTACTACAACCAAGTCTGTTTCGGTTTACCCCATGCCCTTTGGCTTTGGCAATACGTTCAAGATACACACCTCTGCTCTCTTTTGAGCGTTCTATAATTGTATTTGTAACATTTTTTATAGTCTGATTCATATGTAATATACCTCCACATCTTTAATATCCTGATTTAAGATTGCCCGTATTGGCATTGCAAACATATCGTCCCCCGCTTTCACCTCTTTATAGACAGCGATTTTTTCATTTCCCTCAAAATGTAAATAGATACGTGCAGCACTTAAAATAGCGTGACGCGTCAAACTCATACGCATATAAGGTGCAGTTTGAGGCTCAATGGCGATACACAACGCTTCTCTTTTAAGATCAAATGCTTTATCAAGTTTTACATTGTTTGGAAAAAGAGATGCCGTATGGGCATCACTCCCCATACCCAACACAATGACATCAAAAGGTAATAGCCTCTCTCTTAATTTTTTATCACAGAGATGCTCTGCAGACTCAATATCTGTCTCTTCTACGTACATGCCTACAAATGTTGCGTTAGCAGCTTTTCCTTGCAGTAAATGTGTCGTAACAAGGTTTTCATTACTTGATTCATCTGACACAGGAAGCCATCTTTCATCACACAATCCAACAGTAACATTTTCCCACTCAAGGGTCATCTCACTCAATCTTTTAAAAAGTGGTTTTGGTGTGCTCCCTCCGGAGACGAGTAAAGTAGCTTTTCCTTTTTCTCGAATGGCATCTTTAAGATCGGCTGCAATACTTTTACTAAGCATCTCCACGAGTTCATATTGTTCGTTAAATCGATGTTCTATTTTACTCATCGTGCCAACTCCTCCCGTCACGTGCTATGAGATGAACTGCTGCACTGGGGCCATCCGTACCTGCACTGTAACTTTTCATAGGTACACTATCTTCTGCCCAACCTTTTAAAATAACATCTGCCCATTTCCATGCTGCCTCAACCTCATCTAAGCGCATAAAGAGTGTGGGATTTGCACGTATCACATCCAAAAGCAGACGCTCATATGCACTAGGTTTATGTTTCATATTCAACGGGGTATTCAATTCAAGTTCTACTTGTTGAAGCCGCATCTGTTCACTCAGTCCGGGAATTTTATTCATCAATTGCAGGTGAATACTCTCTTTAGGCTGCAGTGAAATCACCAGTTTATTTTGTGAAATACATTTACCTTTATTGGCAAATATGGAATGGGGAATCGTTTTAAAATAAATCACAATTTCCGAGTTTCTCTCCCGCATACGTTTTCCGCTTCTTAGATAAAAAGGAACATCATTCCAACGCCAGTTATCTATATCTACACGAATCGCCGCAAACGTTTCCGTTGTACTCTCTGCAACACCTTCCCCTTCAAGATATCCCGGTACAGGTTCACCGTTACTAGAGCCATGGGCATACTGTGCACGTACGGTTTTTTGTTCAATATCTGCTGCACTCATCATACGAAGAGATCGTAACACTTTCACTTTTTCATCACGAACACTGTCTGCATCAAGCGAACAGGGTGGCTCCATAGCAACAAGACAAAGAAGTTGCATAAGGTGATTTTGTATCATGTCACGCATGGCACCATACATATCATAATATCCCCAACGCCCTTCAACACCAACACTCTCTGCTACAGTAATTTGAACATGATCAATATTTCCGGCATCCCACAGTGGCATAAAAATACGATTTGAAAAACGAAGTGCCATAATATTTTGGACAGTATCTTTGCCTAAATAGTGGTCAATACGATAAATTTGAGACTCTTCAAAATATTTTAACACTTCTATATTGATCGCGCGTGAAGATTCAAGATCACGACCAATTGGTTTTTCAAGTACGACCCTGCTTTGAGGGCTTATAACTCCCCAAAGACTCAATGATTTACAAATGGATGCAAAAAAGTCAGGGGCAGTCGAGAGATAATTAATCCTCTCTCTTTGGGGATAGGGGCTTAAGAGTTCTTTAAGACCCCGATAACTCTCATCATCAAAAAAGTCAATAATGACAATCTCAAGTTGCTTTTTAAAATAGATAAATTGATCTTCATCAAACTCTTTCTCATCTAAAAATTCCTGTAGTTTTGTTTTCACCAAACTACAATGCTCCTCATGGGTTACCCTATCTCTACTGGCTGTGATAATACGACTCTTTTCATCTAAATACCCATTGTTACTTAAATGATAGAGTGCAGGCATCAGTTTTCTAAAGGCAAGATCACCGTGTCCACCAAAAATAATAATATCACATTCACTTTTTATCTCATTCATCTGCTTGTTCCCGTTTACTCTGTTCATAAAAATAATTGGTTGCCTCTACAAAACCGTCTACACTTCCACAATCAAATCGCTTACCTTTAAATTTATACGCAATGACCATCCCGTTTTTAGCCTGGTCACACAAAGCATCCGTAATTTGCAACTCACCATTCTTACCTGGTTTTGTATTTTCAATCACTTTAAAGATGTCCGGGGTCAAAATATAACGACCGATGACAGCCAGATTGGTAGGGGCTTTATCATTGTCAGGTTTCTCCACCATATTAGAAACAATGTAGATATCATCTTCAATCATTTTCCCCTCAATGACACCATATTTATGTACCTCTTCCATAGGTACTTCCATTGTCGCCACAATACAACACTTGTATTTCTCATAAAGCTTCACCATCTGCTTTAAAACCCCGTCCCCCTCTGGATTGACACAGAGATCATCTGCAAGTATGACAGCAAAAGGTTCTCTCTCTCCGACCAGTGCTTTTCCTTTATAGATGGCATCCCCTAAACCTTTCATCTCATTTTGTCTTGTATAGGTAAATGTACATGACTCAATGATATCACGAATATCTCCTAGAAGTGCCTCTTTGGATGATCCCATAATTTGATGCTCTAATTCATAAGAGATATCAAAGTGATCTGTAATCGCACGTTTTCCACGTCCCGTAATCACTGACATAATGTCACACTGAGCTTCGATTGCCTCTTCAACTCCGTACTGAATGAGCGGTTTTGTCAAAATAGGTAACATCTCTTTTGGCATCGCCTTAGTCGCCGGTAAAAATCGTGTCCCGTATCCTGCTGCGGGGAATAAACATGTTTTAATCATTTAAGATATCCTTTTATAAATTTTAAAATATAGTATAGTTTTACTAAGCTAATGACCGGCTTTAAGCCAGATCATTTGATACGGTTCAAGTAACACCACACGTGTTTCATCTACCTCAAAAGATGACAAAAGATCACGAAGAGGCATATTAATCTCTTCTGGTATCATACACGTAACCTGTTCATTTGAAAAATTATGTATTGCAATAATACGCTCAATATTTTCACTGCATGTCTGTTCCATCACAAAGAGTCTGTGATCTAGGTCATGAAAATAGAAATATCCAAAGGGATTAAATGCTTTCTCATTGGTACGAATCGATATGAGTCGTCTATAACTGTCAAACATCATCTTGGCTAAACCACCCTCCTCGGAAAGTTCATTTTCAAGCCAATTGATGTTAAATTTTTCACGGTTGATAGAACGGTTAATCCCAGTGTGTTTCACCCCATCATAATAGTTTCGAGATCCTACCAATGAGTGAAAATAGATACCGGGGACACCCGGCATTGCCAATACGGTACCTTGAGAAAGCAACATACGTTTTATACGTAAAATATCTTCATCGTCAGGATGACTCAACGTGTCTATGTAACTACAATTGAGTTCATAAGGAGTTTGAGAACCATCTTCTTCCGCACGAAATGAGACCAGACCACCATGATCTTGTATCCGTGATACAAGATAGTTCATCTCATCATCATTTAAAATGCCTTTTACGGGTCTTAAACCAACACCATCGTGACTTGCCGTAAAATTAAAGAAACATACTTTATTGCTAGGCAGGGTCAAAGTTTTTGCCCATTTTGTTAATGACTTTGTCTCTCCATTCAAAATGGAGTGTATGAGCAGCGGAGGCAGTGCAAAATTGTATACCATTTGCGCCTCATCCTCTCCACTTCCAAAATAGGAGACATTTTCATGATGTGGCACATTGGTCTCTGTAATAATAATCACTTCAGGTGCCACCTCATGCAGTACCTCTCTCATCAATTGTATTAATTCATGTGTTTGAGGCAAGTGCACACACTCCGTACCGATTTCTTTCCAGATAAACGCAATAGCATCCAGACGAATGAGGGTTGCACCCTTTTCGATATAATAAAAGAGTGCATCCAGTACATTTCTAAGTACACGATGATTTTGATAGTTTAGATCAACCTGATCTTTACTGAATGTTGTCCAGATATTGTGAATCTTTCCCTCACCATCTATAAACTCACTCAGTAGTGGAGAGGCACGGGGACGTACTACCTTACTTAAGTCCGTACAAGGATCCATCTCAATAAAAAAATCCCTAAAATACTCATCTCCGTCCAAATATGCCTGAAACCAGTCTGAGAACTGTGAAATATGATTGATGACGCCATCCACCATAAGACGGTACCTCGAACTGATACTGTCAATCTCACGCCATGAACCCATATGAGGATCGACTGCATTGTAATTCACCACTGAAAAGCCACTATCTGAAGAGAATGGATAAAAAGGAAGAATATGAATGGAGTTAATGACCCCTTGAAGATATCTGTCCATAAACACACCAAGTGTATGTAAAGAGGGTTCATGGTCACAATTGACCTGATCACCATAGGTGATCAAGATGATATCTTTTTCGCTCAAATGATACGGCTTTGAATCAATACGCTGTTTATACTTAAAAATTAAGTCAATCATATCATTCACTGCTTTTTGTGCTATCTCTTCGGGGTAGAGTCTGTGAATACGTTTATTTATGGTATGTTTCGGGTCTGAAATATGTTTCATATGCTTCATTGATTATCCTCTTTGACATACTGTTCAAATTTATCTGAAAAATTTGGCATCACAGAACGTACTGTAATCCATGGAGACAATGAAGGGGTTCCCATTGGATTTTCATAAAATTCTGCTGTAGCTTCCTTCATAGCACTTTCAAATGTTTTGACTGCATTAATCTCTTTCTCACGGTTATATTCTAAATCATTGAGTTTACTCAATGCATTATATTTTGAAATTTCAAATCGCGACTCTTGATGATAGGTTGCTTGAAGTGTTTTAAAGGAAGCCTCTGAAAAGACTATACCCTCTTGAGACATCACCCTAAAAAGCGTCTTAGCGATATCGTTTGCCATTTTATAGATACCACCACCTGAACTTTGTGAACCTAACTCTTGGTGTTTATGTTCATACGTTTCCATAATTTCTGTTTGACAGATACGACGGTTGGATGTATTTTTGTACACTTCACTGAGTGTTGAGACTTCAAGTCCCCAAGTTGGGGAGATAGCAATCCCCCGTCCTAAGGAGCGAATAAAAGAAAATTCACCTGAAAGTGAATATCTAAAACTATCCATATAGTCTAAATAACGGCTCTTCCCAAACACTTTTTCCAATGCATGGATCATGGGTGAGTAGAGTAATCGTGTTGCACGACCATGAATCTTATTTGTAACACGGGAGTAAAACCCTTTATTAAACTCAAAATCCAATGCAGGATGCACAATAGGAAAAAAGAGTCGTGCAGGAATCTCTCTGGAATAATTCACAATATCACAATCATGCAGTGCAAAAGCATAAGAGTGTTGATCTGTCAGACCGTAGCCTATCATTGTCCATACATTTCTTCCTTTCCCCGGAGTCTCAAGTCCAGGGAAGCCTTCAGCGGTTAATTCAGCATACAACGCTTGTATTTTTGGACCATCATTCCAAAGTACATCCACTTGACAGGGCAACACCGACATCAGTTTTTTTACCTCTTCAAACTGCTCTTTGGTAGCACGATCAAGTCCTAATATAATCTTATGTAGATAGTGAATATGTTTAAGTTCTTCAATAATCTTATGCATTGCAGGTGTTTCGAACTCCGAATAGAGTGCAGGAAGCAGCAATACCATAGGATGGCGCTGGGAATAGGATTCAAGTTCACTCTCTAAATCCTCTAGTGTGCGTCCACCTAACTTTTGAAGTGTGGTAATCACACCATTTTGGAAAAAATCAGCCATTTGTCTCTCTTTGTTTTGGATTGGATTCAATCAATAAAATAACGATATCAAGTAAATTATTATGTGTCGGTCCCGTTATGAGTAACTCACCTGTTTGTGTAAAAAAACTATTTGAATCAAAACTTTCAAGATAGTGTTCAGGGTCAATATGATGTGATTTGGCATAGGCTAGACTATGAATATCAACAATCGCACCTGCTGCAGTGGAGTTTCCGTCAACACCATCCGTTGCCCCACTCAAAAATGTCATGTCACATGATCCATCACAATGTGTCAAGACACTAAGACACAAATGCTGATTTCGACCTCCTTTACCCTTACCCTTTACCTCAACAGTAGGTTCACCCCCAAAGATATACGCAGAGGTTCGCTGTTGATGCCCTGCAGAAAACCTAACAAGCTCTTGGGCTAAGTGGACAATGTTTCCCTCAAGGGGTTTCTCTACTATATGTGCTTGAATCGCTCTGTTTTGAAGCAGTTGCTGCGTTTTTTTAAGTACCAAACCATTTGAGCCGATGATATGATGGTCAATATGCACACAAGGCTCTTTTGGTGTCTCTGCATGCAAACCGGCTACGCCCTCTTGTAAAAATGTCTGAATACCCTTAGGCATTTTTTCCAAAATTTCATACGCTTCAAGCACGCTAACTGCATCTTCAAAACTTGACTGATCACAATAAAACGGTGCAGAACCTATCGCATAAAGATCATCACCAATGACATCTGAAAGAACCAATACAATGCCTTGAGCCTTCGTCATCTTAGCTAATTTTCCGCCTTTAACCTGAGATAAATGCTTTCTTACACTGTTTATCTTCTCTATGGGCATACCGCTGTGTAGCATGAGCCTGGTTGCCTCTTGAAATTCACTTAAGGTAATGTTCTCTTCGGGTAACTCAACCAAAGCAGAATTCCCTCCCGATAAAACATAGATAAAAAGATCATCTTTATCTAATTCCTGCAGCGTGAATTGTAAGGCTTTAGCAGCATCCACACTCTTTTGTGAAGGAAGAGGATGGGTACTTTGAAGATACCTACCATTCTCTAATCTCTCCTCAGAGGCATAAGGTCCGATAATCAACGTTTTCTTGAGATAGGGTTTTAAACGTTTTCCTAGCTCTTTTGCCATAGGAAGAACAGCCTTACCCGAACCGAGAAGGTAAATATTTTTATAGGCATCCAAATCATATTTTTTTTCGAAAACACTCAAGATGTTACCTTCAAGCTTACATGCATCCGATATGAGCGTTTGCGGTCTTATCTCTTCTAAGAGTTGATTAAATACATCATGTAACAACGTTTTATTTGACATCAAAATACTCCTTTAAAACACTATTCCACCCTTTTGGACCGGGGAAAGGAGCCTTAATGACTCCGTCAATATCACACTGCATATAAGAGCCATCAGGATGTGGGATCAATACAGCTGTATCTACACTTTGAAGCATACTTAAATCGTTGGCACTGTCTCCGAGTGCAATCGTATGAAAATGCTCCCCACTCTCTTTTTCATAATGGGCTATAAGAGACCTGATCGCATTCGCCTTATCTTGACCTCTGGTAATCAAATGATAAAAACGTCCACCCTTCACAATATCCAGTTGATCTGCATTTGCCATTTTTATGAGTAAATCCAAGTTACTCTCATCTTCCAATATAAAAGGTTCGGTAAACGTCCTTTTTCTTGCATCAGAGGCATTTTCTAACCTTAGGTTTGTATACTTTGCCACCTCTTCATCACGCATATCATAAAAACCATGCATGGCTATCGATGCCTTATATTTAAGAAAACACTCCCTGATATATGTATATTCAAACCCTAAAGAAATCATTTCATAGCCCTCATTTGAAGGTATAAAGATACCTGCACCGTTCTCAACAATAAAAGGTGCGTTAAGTGTTAGAAGTTTTTGAATACGAAGGACTTCATCTTTCGTTTTACTCGTTACGATTACCAAGGGAATGTTATTGGTATAGATAAAATCGAGCATCGGAAGTGCTGCTTCAAAGCTATACGTCGCATGATCAAGGAGTGTACCGTCTAGGTCTGTAAAGATTATTGTTTTTTTGTTTAACATCATTTATAAGTATAACGCAACAGCTAAATAAAATAGACAAAATAATGTTTATTTTTTAATCAATACCCCTCAAACATAAATCTTACAACTTTTCAAATGCATAATTTGCTGCCCCATAGAGCGCAGTCTCAGGATTTAATGCAATTTTAACCTGCATCCCTCTAAGCAACGCTTCAAATCTTCCTTTACCGACAAACGCTTTCATAAAATCTTCATTTTTCATGAACGGTACTATCTTAGGAGCTATCCCCCCTCCTATATAGAGACCCCCCAATGACATCACTTTCAATGCAAGATTTCCCGCTTCAGCACCGTATATCTCTACAAACAAGCGTAATGTTTCAAGACATAAAGGGTCTTTTTCTCTCAGTGCACATTCAGAGACTGCCGCACTACGGTCTTTTCCCTCTGGCATCTCTATCATCGATGTAGATTCCAAAGCATAACCACTCTCTTTTAGAAACTCATAGAGGGTATAGATACCAGGACCCGAAAGTATTCTTTCATAACTGACATGCTCTGGAAATCGCCCGCGAAGCCACTTCAACAGTGCATCCTGTTGGGGTGTCACAGGCGCAAAATCACAATGTCCTCCTTCAGATCCTACAGGATGATACCCTCTTCCATCATAAAAAAGCATCCCCTCTCCCAATCCTGTTCCAGCTGCAATAATTGCACGATTTCCCTCAATAGACCTTTCTGTAGGGTTCAGCGTTACAAACTCATCTTCAGATAAAAATAACATTCCGTATGCAGTCGCTTCGAGATCATTGAGTAAACGTACCTTTTCAACGCCCAGATATTCCTGCAAAGTGGAGGTAGTGATCTCCCAGGGGAGATTGGTTGTTTGACAATGCCCATTAATCACCGGACCGGCAATACCAAAACATGCGGCATCAATCTTAGCCCCAGATATCTCTTCAAAATTATCAATCATATCACTTAGATTTGCATACTCACTACTAGAAAATTGTCTCTTTACATGTAAAGCTAATCTATTATCTTCTATGTCAAACAGTGCAAGATTCGTTTTTGTCCCGCCTATATCGCCTGCAAGTATCATCCTCTACTCCTTGAAATTTTATTTTGTTTATACATACTTATACATTTTGTGGCAAGAGCAGATAGTTAAAAGATTGAATAAAAGCCTGATCGGTTTGTGCAGGAGACAATGTATAGAATGCATCCCATGCCTCTCCTCTTTCTTCATCATAATTTCCCGTATGCTCTTTTTCCCAAACCACTCTTACAGCATGTCCTATTAAGACATCCAATACAAGGTCATCATCTACTTTAAGGTCCGGATTTTGCTTAAACAAGCGTGCCAAACTCTCTATGGCTTCGATATTCAATTGTCTATAGTCAGAATACGCAATACGCTGTATCTGTGCATTAATCTTTAATGCAAAACTCTGTTCACCTGCAGTTGAATCCAGTGTCAATTCAGAACCCATACGATTTTGTATGTTATATTTATCCCCTATGACCAAAGCATTACATTGTCTCAAAAGATACCATATGTCTTTATAAAAACGTGGAGAGAATGGCCCTAGCATCCCTCTCTCTTGACGCCATAATGCCCAATCTTCGATTTTAGGATACTCACTTGTTAACGGTATGGTTTTTAATGCACCTAGTGGAGAGTCTCCCACAGAATGAATATTCTCCTGTTGCAGTAAATGTGAGACTTCCTGCGTAAATGACTTGAGGATAGTGCGTAAACGATCATAAATCGTACTTGGGGCCAATCCAAGTAGAAACTCATAGGCATCCCCCATCGGTAAATTTTCCTCCCTGCTTACCCCTGCTACAAGCAGCTGGATAAAATACCATGTGCGCAGTGTCAAAATATTCTTAAAAAGTTCAAATTCATTCCGTATCAAATGCCCAATATGCAGTATGATTTCTTGGGTCAAGGTACTCTCCGCACTGTTGTTACCGCAAAACTTTATAATGGTTTCAACAATCACCGTGCTTTCATGGGGTTTGGAAAAGGTGGCATCATCACTATAGGCACGGCCTACAGCAAGACGTTTTTGCCTTACAACAATATCCAGCAAAACATCTTCGAGTCTATCATCATACTTTTGTGTCAAATTCGCTACACGACGGACAACAGACCATTCATGACACATTGAAGCTGCGCTATAGAGTTTCTGAGCAAGATTGGAGAGCGTATAGGAAGCTTCATCCCTATAGATCTCATATTCTCCTCCATGTCGCTGCCATAAGATACCAAGAAGATGCGCCTGCAAGAGATAATCGCTCTTTTCTAAAAGTGTCGAGATTAACTGTTCATCACTTTGTGCTTCGAGTGCCTGTACCTCGTCTGCATTTAAAATCGTATGGGTTTTATCTCTTTTGGAACAGATATCTAAAGACTCTTCTGCGGAGAGTACCTCAATAGGCTCGAGTTTAAAGCCATTTAGGTTATCGATGCGTTCTACTGCCACAGAGTTAAACAAGGTACTTAACATGCCTGTTCTTACTGCTATAGCATCACTCTGCTCACGCTCTATTTCAGATAATAGTGCTAACAGTGTACTTTTGTCTTTTTCTTCAAGCATAGATGTGGTGACAAGAAAAGGCATGATTGGCTGCCCCTCTTTATCCCACTGTTTTGATAAAAATTGTATGGATGCACGAAAATGCTCTACAAGTAACTTTGTATCTTGAGAGAAATAAAATCCCTGAGGGTGAAAATAGTAAGGAAGGAAAATGCTCTCTTCTCCCCAAAGCCTATAGAGACTTGCAGTTGACATCGTTCTAGCAACTAAAAAGGGTCTACCACTCAATCCAAGTTTCTCATTCATCCCTATATGGGTATGCACTTTAGAGAGTTCAGAGGCGTACATTATTTTAACCGGAGCGATCTCTGCAATGGTTTGACTCCTCAATCCGAGTTCAAAGAGTTGCTCTTTCACACTTTCATTTTCTGCCAAAATAGGGATAAGCGGCTCTACATCACGCCTGTGTCCAATGCGTTGACGTCTGCATAGAGGATCAATATCAGAAGAATCCAACACCCCATCAAGTATCATCTCCGATAACATATAGAGACTCTGTGCCCAAACCAACGGCACATTTTCATTGGGAATACGTGTTTGACTTCCGGGATTTTCTTTTTCCGCATCAATCAATGCTTCAGGTACAATATAGAGTTCAGGTAATAAACGCTGACCATCTTGTTCCACAAAAAGCGGCTGCAGTTTATTCTGCCAATATGCAATATCTTCTTGATCATCACGCATCAGTGCATCAAGGAGCAGATAGGTAAAAAAGAGTGGCCACTCTGATTCAATATGTTCAAACTTCCGTAACTCTGAGGGTTCATAATGCAGCCGTGATGCATCCTCCAAACAACTTTGATGACCGTCAAGTAAAAATCGTTTACACCCATAATTGCCTGAAAGCTTTTTAATGATTTTATCCCGTGTTCGTTTTACAAGTTGCTCATCTTCTATAGCATATGCAGGATAACCGATAATACTCAAGAGCGCAGCATCCGTCTCTTTTGAATTGGATTCTCGAGGAAGCAGACCTTGCAGGGTAAACCTAGACCGTGCAATATCGGTAAAGATTACATGAATCACCGCTTCATTGCTCGATACATCTCCAAAGAGATTGAGCCCATCCATCACTTCAAGTGCTGCTTTTGCCATACCAATGGAACTGGCATTAATCTCTGTCGTTCCATGGTTAATCTTATTGCCACGTTCCCAAATACCATAATCAGGGGTACAATAGGTATGGCTAATATAATGCACAAGATTTTGTACAAAATTGACTTCATCCATGGTATAGATAAGACGTAGCCCTGATGCCGTCATCTGTGCCACCATCAACAAATAAAGAGATGTGGCATCTAACTGTAAATGTCCCCACGCATCGTCAGCCACAACAGCCAAACCTGTGTTGGTTCCGTATTTTGCATGCAGTGCATCTATGGGGTCAAGTGTATTTTTAAAGGTTTCGACTTTATCGGATTGTCGCATCATTGCCAAGAGTAGTCCGCGCATTAGCTTTACCACACTTTGACCTAAGAGAAAACTACGGTGATGCTCTGGATTGACCTTCTTATAGGAGAGTGCCAATCCCCAAACACTTAAAATACTATAGACATTATCTCTCACCCATGCATCCGTATAGTCACCATGTGCTGTGATTGCCGTACTTGCGGGCAATAATCCGGTGACAGGATCTTGACGTGAAAGAATAATCTTTTCTATGACCTCAAAATGTTTGTCAAGTGCAGCGTAGCGTTGATACTCATTCATCTATTTTTACCTTTGAAACTTATCTTTTTAAAAAGTAATTATAATCTATTTAGTATGTTTAATTCATGCTATTATTGTATCAATTTTAATCAACACATTCCCTATATTGGAATTATTTTTCTCCCATATTAATATTTTTTAATAAAAATTATATCCTTGTTGTTACAATTTTAATCACAATAAAACAATATCTCTCTCTTAAAATGGTAAAATGTCAGCATCACATAATTTATTCCAAAGGTTAATCTATGAGTCTCCACCCTTATGCCGGTAAACTTGCACCAAAATCTATGCTTATCAATGTTCCCCAAATCATCAGTAGTTATTACACAGAGATACCTGACAGCCAAAATGCTGCACAACGTGTCAGTTTTGGAACATCGGGACACCGTGGTTCCTCACTGCTTAAAAGTTTTAATGAAATGCATATATTGGCTGTTACCCAAGCCGTGTGTGACTACCGTAAAGAGGCAGCTATTGAAGGTAAACTCTTTATCGGGATGGATACACATGCCCTCTCCTACCCCGCACAACTCTCTGCACTTCAAGTGCTTGCAGCCAATGGCGTTACGGTTATGATCGCCAAAGATTTTGGATACACACCGACACCTGTTATCTCTCATGCAATCTTAACACACAATAGAGGGGACGAAGCACTTTGTGACGGTATTGTCATTACCCCTTCACACAATCCACCAAGCGATGGAGGATTTAAATACAATCCTCCACATGGAGGACCTGCCGATACCGATGTAACCGACTGGATCGAGTCACGAGCCAATGCAATTATGGAAAATAATCTCGATGAGGTAAAAAAACTCTCTCTTGAAGCAGCACTCAAAGCAGATAATATTATTGAATATGATTATGTCACACCCTATGTCAATGACCTGGAAAACGTGATTGACATGGAAGCCATCTCCAAATCAGCTATTCTCATCGGTGCAGATGCTATGGGCGGTTCAGGTTTGGCCTATTACACTGCTATCAAAGAGCGTTACGGACTCAATATGGAAGTCTTTCATGATACCCTTGACTCAACATTTTCATTTATGCACTGTGACAAAGATGGTAAGATCCGTATGGATTGTTCATCCCCTTATGCTATGGCGGGTCTTGTTGCACTCAAAGAGAAGTATGATATCGCTTTTGGAAACGATACAGACTTTGACCGTCACGGCATCGTAACACAAAGTGTCGCTCTTATGAATCCCAATCATTACCTCAGTGTTGCCATCAACTATCTGGCACAGAACCGTCCTCAGTGGAACAGTGATCTGGGCATCGGTAAAACGCTGGTCAGTAGTTCTATGATTGACCGTGTTGCCGGTGCACTAAATAAAAAAGTGATTGAAGTACCCGTTGGGTTTAAATGGTTTGTTGAGGGTCTTACCCAAGGAGATATATTTTTTGGTGGCGAGGAGAGTGCGGGAGCAAGCTTCTTACGTAAGGACGGTACGGTATGGAGTACCGACAAAGACGGCATTATTTTAACGCTCTTAGCCGCTGAGATACTTGCCGTAACAGGAAAAGATCCCGGTACACACTACCAAGAACTTACGGAAAAATTCGGTGCGCCTATCTATGCACGTATTGATGCACCTGCAAATGACGCACAAAAACAGATTCTTAAAAATCTTTCTCCTCAAGATGTGAAGGAGACCATGCTTGCGGGAGAACCGATTGATGCCATCCTCACCAATGCCCCTGGCAACGATGCTAAAATAGGCGGTCTTAAAATTGTGGCAAAAAATGGATGGTTCGCACTCCGCCCCTCAGGAACAGAAGCAATCTATAAAATCTATGCAGAGAGTTTTATAGATGAAAATCACTTGAAGAAAATTCAAGACGAAGCAGAGGCAATGGTCAGTAAACTTTTTTAATTGTGTGACAAGTAGAGCCATCTACTTCGTACGCACACACATCACATAGAAGTTTTGACTTTTACAATTTTGACCTATCTCACCCCGTTCAAAATGGGCGGTCCATGCGACATTATCATGTTCTGCTTTTGCACTGCCATAAAAGAAAATAAGTGCTCCATGCTCAGTCGTCTCACCGCGAGGGGGCATATTCTTGATAAACGGTTGCTTGATAAAATAGCCTCTATTTGGTTTGTGTGGATTGGTTTCTCCTAACTCTACTAAATTGGCAACTTTGTGAAACTCTGCTCCTGTAGGCAGTCGCCAATCATCATACCCACCAAGCTTCAAATCATCGCAATACTTTTTGGCATTTTTCCAAGGATAGAAGCGTTTAAAGCGATAGTTTTGATACATTGTCCCATCAATCTCAACAATCTCATGAATAGTCTCTAGTGTCTTGGCACGAATTTTTGCGGTTGAGCTATGTGATACTGCAGTAGGGGCTTTTGAGGTGAGATAGAGTTGAAAGGTCACAAGAGCCAGTAGAATCAAAATTGAAACTTTTGCGATAGCGTTCATACTGCTCTCCTCTTTTAGATAAAACATTATAGCTCAAAAAGATTTTTTTCTTACAAAATTTTTATAAAATGTATGTAACTAAACAACTATCAATTTATGTTAGAATTTTATTACTAGGAAGCAAAAAATATGAAAAAATCTGATTATCTATTTGTAGTAACAGCGATTATTTTGATTTACATTGCCAGTTATTACTATTTCAAAAAACCAAATCCCAAAGAGGGTACTAACGATGGTAGTGTTGTGATTGGCAATACCATCTATCAGATTGAGTATATTGCAAACCCCTACAACTATGATGAGGCAAAAGCCTATTGTCAAAACTTAGAGTTTGGGGGTTATGCAAATTGGCGATTGCCCAAAGGAAGTGAGCTGATATTCCTATCAAGAAAGAACTCTAGTGCAGTGCGACATATTGATCCAAAATTGTGGTTTTGGTGTGTTGAAGAGATGGGATATTCCAATGAGAATGCACAAGTTGTCTATCTTGGTAGTGGCAATGCCACTACTTTTAACAAAGCACATAATAGAGGTCGTACGCTGTGTGTGCGAGACCGTAGAGTCGATAAAAATATCGTATATTAAGATTTTTTTAGATTAAGGCTTATAGATGATAAAGGAAGCTATTTTTATTCTAATTCTCTTAGGCGTGATACTCCACTTTAATCTCAATTCCAACCCCAACCCAATAGAGCCAACCACTACCATCGAAGATACAATGTATAAAAATGAGTTTCCTTCACAATCAAGAACCTATGACGAGGCAAAAGCCTATTGTCAAAATTTGGAGTTTTCGGGTTATCAAGATTGGCAACTGCCCAGTGCTGTTGAGCTTGACACTCTCTCTAGGAACGCCCCTTGGGTCAAAAACATACAAAAAAATTGGTGGTTTTGGAGTAGTGAGACTAGGCGTGGGAGATCACACATCGTCTATCTCCATAGTAGCAAATCTGCATACCACTACCAAACACGCAACGGTATGACCCTATGCATACGAAGGCTACGAATCTTTGACAAAAATGCCCCTATCGTCGACAGAGAAGCTATGATCATCAAAAAAGGCAATATTTGGTATCAAAACCGCCCCTTTGATACCAAATACCGATGGCAGGAGGCAAAAGATTACTGTACGGCTTTGGAGCTAGGAGGAGACGGCGATTGGCGTTTGGCAACGATAGAGGAGTTGAAAGCTCTAGGCAATGTAGAGTATCAAGATTTTAATGGCAAATGGCGATCGTGGTACGAAGCCAATAAACACCAGCAAAATTCAAATGCCCAGCAAAAAGGCTTTTTTCTTCCCCAAGAGTGGGTTGAAAATATGCGTGAGAATGGAGTCTTTTGGTCAGCGACCCCTTCAAGCCAAGGTCATGCCAAAATTATCCATTTTCACGGTGGCTTAATAGCTGGACACAACAAAGATGTGAAAAATCACGCTATGTGTGTGAGGTTAAAGCGGAAGTAATTTTAACACCTATTTCGATCAGAAAGGTGCGTGATTACGCACCCTACTTTTAACCCTCAAAGTTGAGTCATATTGTAATAATTCTAATTTGTGTAGGGTGCGTAGACATGCACTATGAATAATGCCAAAGTAATTAAATTGTTATCAATATTTCGTACTCTATGAGAATCATATACTTGAGCCACTTGCAGATTCATATAAAAGAGTGATTATTTAAAGATTAAAGTAGAAAAAAGCTGAGATCAAAATTCAATAGGTTATAATTTTTTACCACAAAAATCTAACAGAAAAGAGACTCAGCATG